>JBBIIG010000020.1:0-70199 GCA_037446635.1 bacterium | reverse complement strand
TTGTGGTCATTGCGGCGACCGTTTTATTTGCGTTGGGTTTCGCCGGCGACAGCCTTTTGCAATTGGGCAACGCCGCGCGTTTGATTTGGCTGGCGCTGAGTCTGGCCGGGCTGGGCGCCGCGCTGTTTTTCGCGCTCGTTCGGCCGCTGCTGCAAACTCCCTCCGCCGATCGCGTCGCGCGGTTGATCGAAGAAAAGCATCCGCAGTTGGAAGATCGGCTGGTGACGGCGGTGGAATTAGGCGAGTCGCACGATCCTCGAATTTCGCAGCAAATCCTCGATAAGCTTTTGGACGACGCCCGCTTTCACATCGAGCCGATCAACCTGCCGCGAACCCTGGCCGCCCGCGGCGCTCTACTGTGGAGCAGCGCGGCAACCGCGCTGGCCGTGGTGGCCGGCGCGCTGCTGTTCTCCCAGTTGGATTATTTTCTCGAACACTCGCCGCGGGTTTTCACGCCCTGGAAAATCCCGGTGGTCGATTTCTCGCCGCGGCTTTCCGTTGCGCCCGGAAACGTGCGCATCCAGCGCGGCGCGCCGCAGGAAATTCGCGTCGAAACCTTGAATTTCGAAACCGACGGCGTGACCCTCTACTATTCCACCGACGACTCCACCTGGCAAAAAAGCGAGATGGACGCCGCCGGCCGGCGCCAGTTTCTGTTTAACTTTTTCGACGTGCAGGCGCCCACGAAATATTACGTCAAAGCCGACGAGCGCCTTTCCGAAATTTACTCCATTTCGATTTATGATGCCCCGCGCATCACCCGCGTCGATGTCAGCTACACGTTCCCCGAATACACCGGGCTCAAGCCCAAAACCGAAATGGACGCCGGCGACATTTGGGCGCCCGAAGGCACGGCGGTTAAAATTACTGCGACCGCCGACAAACCGTTAAAACAGGGACAAATTCTGCTCGGCGAAAACCAGCGGCTCCGCACCGTCATCACCGCTGACACCCTGCTCAGCGCGTCGTTCACAGTAACCGCTGACACCTACTACAAAATCTCCATCACCGATCGCGACGGCCTCTCCAACGATCCACCGACCGAATATTATGTGCACGCCCTGCCCGATCAGCCGCCAATGCTCACCATCGAAAAGCCGGGGCGCGACATCAAAGCCACGATGGTGGAAGAGACGCCAGTGGAAATCCGGGTGGAGGACGATTTCGGACTGACGTCGCTGAAATTATTTTACACCGTCAACGGCGAGGCCGAACAAACGGTTGCGCTGCCCATGCGCAAATCCGTCAAAAGCGAGCGCGTCAACGAGCTGCAGGAGATCGTTTCGCAGCATATTTTTTATTTGGAAGATCTCCAGCTCCAGCCCGGCGATTTTTTGACCTACTATGTGCAGGCCAACGATCGCACCACCGCTGAAACCAAAACACCGGCGACCTCTGAAATTCAATTCATTGAAATCCGGCCGTTCCAGCAGGAATTTTTCCGCCCGCTGTCGCAGGACGGAATGGGAGGCGGCAGCGCCGGCGGCCGGCTCTCGCAAGTGCAAAAGGACATCATCATCGCCACCTGGAAGCTCATCGGCAGAAAAGATAAACTGAGCGAAAGCGAGCGGCTGGACAACATCAATGTGCTGGTGGAAAGCCAGAAAAATCTCCTGGATGTCACGCAGAGCACGCTCCTGCAAATGCAGCAGCGTTCTTTGCTTTCCGGCGAAGGCGCCGACAAGATCGGCAAATTTTATTCGGAAGCCATCAAACACATGCGCGAGGCCGTGAAGTCGCTGCAAAACCATCAGCTTCAACAGGCCATCACGCCGGAGCGGGAATCGTACCAGAATTTGCTGCGCGCCGAAGCCGAAATGACCGAGGTACAATTGCAACAGGCGCAGGCTGCCGGCGCAGGGGATGCCGCCAGCCTCGAAGAACTTTCCGAGTTGTTTAATGAAGAAATGGACAAGCTCAAAAATAAATACGAAACCCTGCGCGACGTCCAGCAACAGCAGAGCGAGCAGGAAGTCAATGAGGCGCTGGAGAAAGTGAAGGAACTGGCGCGCCGCCAGGAGCAGTACAACCAGCGTTTGCGCGAGCTGGCGCGCAATCAGATGAATCAGGAAGAGCGCAAACGCCAGATTGAAGAATTGCGGCGGCAGCAGGAAGAGCTGCGCCGGGAAACTCAGGAGTTGAGCCGGCAAATGCAAAATTTGCAGCGGCAAAACGCCAGCATTCCCCGCGACGTGCAGGATAGTCTGCGCCGCACCGAATCCGAGATGAACAACAGCTCCAACAGCCTGCGCCAGCACAACGCCGAGCAGGCCGCCGCCACTGGCCAGCGCGCGTTGAATAATTTGAAGCGGCTGGAAAATTCTCTGCAGCGCAATCAAAAGGAATCCCTGCGCCGAAAATTCGACGCCCTCGATCAGCAAATGCAAGATCTGGCGGAGGCGCAGCGGCAACTGACGGAGAAGGTGGAGCAGCTCGCGGCCAGCGGAGAAAATCGCCAGCAACAACTGCAGCAGGCTCGCAGCGATCAGCAGCGCTTGCAGGACGATCTCGCCGACGCCAAACAAGCGCTTCAGTGGCTGACCGAAAAAGCGCAGGAGGCGAGGAACCAAGTTTCCAGGGAGCTGCGCAAATTCCAGCAAGAGCTGGAGCGCAGCGGCATCGACCAAAAGATGGAAAGCGCCGAAAAGCTGCTGGAGGAAAAGCAACTCAATTCCGCGGCGCAAGCCCAGCGCGACATTCAGAACGCCCTCGAGCGCATGAAGGATAAGTTCACGCATGTGCGCAGCGGCCTGGCGGAATCCGAAGAGGAGAAGCTGGATTTTGCGCTCGATCAAACGCGCAAGCTGCGGGAGAATTTGGAAAGAATGGAGCGGGAGGCGGAAGAATTGCGCCGCGCCGCTGGCGAACAGAGTGGAAAAACCCAGGGTGAGTCTGGCAAGGAAATCACGCAGGCCGGCCCCGGCGAATCCCGGCAGGCGCCGCACGAATTCGATCGCGAGCGGGGAGATCGGCTGAACAACCAACTCTCGCGCAGTCTCAAAGATTTGGAAACGCTGCAGCAATCGCTGGAGGTGGATACCTCGTTTTCCCGCCGGCTGGAAAATATCAATCGCAATTTGCACGGGGTGGTGCGGAATTTCATCGGCGGCGACCCCAATCGTTTGACGGAAATCGAGGCGCAGGTTTTGAATCCGCTGCGTACTCTTGAAGCGGAGTTGGCGCAGAAATTGGAATTGCTGCAAAACAGAGAGAAATTGTTTTTGGCGCGCGACGAGAAAGTGCCCGCCGAATACGAAGAGCTGGTGAAAAAATATTATGAGTCGTTGGCGAAGACCAAGTAAACCACGAATTACACGAATTGCACAAATGTATTATGCTTGAATTTCTTTTAAAGTACAGTCCAGTAGTCATCAGCGAAGGCCGCTTCGCATTCAAGAGTTTGCCGCCGGTTTTTATTTTGATCGCGGCCGTTTTGATTTTAGCGGCCGCGGTGTGGGCGAGTTATCGCAAAACCACCCTGCAGCTCAGCCGCGGCTTCAAAACAGCGATGATGGCGGTTAAGGTGGTGGTCATCGTCCTGCTGCTGTTTATTTTGCTGGAACCCATTCTCACCGTGAGCACGGTGGTCCCGCAAAAAAGCTCGCTGGTGGTGCTGCTGGACGATTCCAAAAGTATGTCCATTAAAGACGCGCCGAATCAATCCTCGCGTTTGAATTATGCGGCGCGTCTTTTGGGGGACGCCGCCCAACCCGGTCTGCTGGCCGAGCTGGGGAAAAACTTTAAGCTGCAAACGTTCAAGTTTTCTTCCGAAGTGGAATTTCTGCGCGACGTCAACGGCGCAAGCGGCCAGGGCGCCGCTTCCGATTTGGGAAAGAGCTTGCGCTTCGCGGCGGATTTAGCCGATCAGACCGCCTTGGCCGGCGTGGTGCTGTTGACCGACGGCGCCAACAACGGCGAGGAAGATCCGTTGGAAACCGCGGCGCTGCTGAATAGCAAAAAAGCGCCGCTCTACGTGGTGGGCATCGGCAGCGAGCAAGCGCAGGATATAGAAATCTCCAAAATAACCGCCAATCATTCTGCCATTGAAAATTCGGTGGTGGAGATTTCCGCTCTCATCAAAAATAAAAATATGCATGACCAGCTCATCGAGCTGGAGCTGAGGGAAGAAGGCGCAATTATCAAACGGCAGACGGAAAAACTACAGGGTGCCAGTACGCGCACGGCCATGAAGTTTTCTCCCACCCGCCGCGGCTTTGTGCGCTACACCCTCAACGCTATCGCCAAAGCCAACGAGGCCATCAAAGAAAATAACAGCAAAAGTTTTTTGATCGACAACCGCAGCCGGCAGGCGCGCGTTTTGTACGTCGAAGGCTACCCGCGCGCCGAGTTTAAATATTTGCGGCGGGCGTTTCACGGCGACGAAAGCATCGAGCTGGTGTCGCTGCTGCGTACCGGCGTGGACAAATTTTACCGCCAGGGCATCCGCAACCAGGAGGAGCTGAGCGCCGGCTATCCGAAATCGAAAAAGGATTTGTTCAAATACGACGCCATCATTTTTGGCAGTATCGAGGCCGACTTTTTCTCCAAAGAGGAATTGCAAAACACCTTGGACTTTGTGGCCCAGCGCGGCGGCGGTTTTTTGATGTTGGGTGGATTCAATTCGTTTGCCGCCGGCGGCTACGCCAATACCGAAATCGAAGAATTGTTGCCGGCGGAGCTGCCGTTTCAAAACAGCGGGTTGGACGCCGTTCCCACGTTCAAAGATAAGTTTAAACTGGTGTTGACTCCGGAAGGGCTGGCGCACCCCATTATGCAGCTTTCAGCCGTGGAGTCGGACAACGCGCAGCTTTGGCAAAATCTCCCGGAATTAGAAGGATACAACCCACTGGGACGGGCAAAACCCGGCGCCACGATTTTAGCAGTGCACCCGCTCAGCGAATTTCAGAATCCGAAAATCCTGCTGGCGCTGCAGCGCTACGGCAGCGGCCGTTCGATGGCGTTTGCCACCTCCAGTTCCTGGCACTGGCAAATGAGCATGCCGCATCAGGATATGAGCCACGAGCGCTTTTGGCGGCAGATGCTGCGTTGGCTGGCGCTGTCCTCGCCGCGCCCCATCGAGGCGCACACCGACAAAGAATCGTACGCGCCCTACGAGCAGGTCACCCTCAAAGTGGAGGTGCGCGATAGCACCTACGAGTATATCGAGGACGCCAACGTTAAGGCGACCATCACCACGCCCTCGGGCAAGGTGGTGGACGTGCCCTTCAACTGGTCGTCCAACGGCAAAGTGGAATATATCGGCTCGTTTCAGACCGATGAACAGGGGCTGTATTTGGTGGAGGTCTCGGCCTACTCCGCGAAGGGCGAATTGTTAGGAAAAACCCAGAGCGGATTTTTTGTGGAAGAGTCGAAAGCCGAGTTCATCAACGCGCAGTTGCAAGCGGGGCTGCTGAAACGGCTGGCCGAGATCAGCGGCGGAAAATATTATCACCAGGATCAGGCCAAAACCCTCGCGGACGAAATTTCGGTGAGGGAGAGCAGTTATTCAAAATTAGTGGAGTATGATCTGTGGGATATGCCGCTGGTTTTTCTGTTGGCCGTGGCGATTCTGGCGATCGAATGGTATGTCCGGCGCAGCAAAGGCCTTTCATAAATTGATTATTGCATATTGATTATTGTCTAATGAATAAATTGAGACGTTTGAAATTATTTGGTTTTCTTCTGCCGCTGTCGCTGCTATCTTCGATCCTCTATCCGCAATCTTCGATGTTCGGCGAGCGCTACGCCGTGATCGTCGGCGGCATCGGCGGGCAGCCGGCATTCACCGAAACATTTTTGCAGCAGACCAGCCGCATGTACGATCTGCTGGTGGAACGATTCAGCTACGATCGCAAAAATATTATTTACTTGTTTGAACGGCCCGAACTCGATTCGGCGAAAATCGATTACCGGGCGACGGCGGAAAACGTCCGCAAAGCTTTTGGGGAGCTGAATCGCACAATGAAAGAAAACGATCAGCTTTTTGTTTTCCTCGCCGGCCACGGCAGTTACGACGGCGACTGGGCCAAATTCAATTTGGTGGGCGCGGATTTGCGGGATATCGATTTCGTCCAGCTTCTGAATTCGCTTCCAACTCAAAAAATCATTTTTGTGAACGCCGCCAGCGCCAGCGGGCCGTTCGTGGAGAGATTGAGCGCCCCGCAGCGGGTGATCATCACCGCTACCAAAAGCGGCCACGAACGTTTCGCCGCTAACTTCGCGGATTTCTTTTTAGATGCGCTTTCCTCCGAAGAAGCGGACGTGAACAAAGACCAGCGCATCAGTTTGTCGGAGGCGTTTAATTTCGCCAAAATTAATCAGGACAAATGGTTCGACGAGAAACGGCGAATTCGTTCCGAGCATCCGCTGCTGGATGACAACGGCGACGGCAACGGCAGCCAAACTTTGGACGGCTCAGCGGCTGACGGCCAGTGGGCGAGCCGGGTCTATCTTGGCCCGCTGTCCGCGGAGTGGCAGGCGGTTGTTAAAAAGGCGGAATCGGGGCAGGCTTCGCCAACCGATAAATTGCTTTTGGAGAAATTAGCCGTTGAGCAGCAGATTGAAGATTTGAAAGCGAGAAAAGCGCAGTTGGCGGCCGATGATTACAGCCGCCAACTGGAGACGCTGCTGGTGCGCCTGGCGAAGCTGAACAAGGAGATGAAAGAGAAAGCAGGGGGAAATTAGATGAGTGCAAAACTTAAGTTTTGCACTCCTAACTAAATCAGGGAAATTATTTTTTCTGCCATCCAGAATTCTAAAATCGTTTCAGTACTCATCGCCCGCTTGCGCGCCTGAGCCTCTACTTTTTTTGAGAGAAAAGCAGATCCCATCCTGACCTTCCCCCCTGCCTGCGGCAGGCAGGGGGGAGGGGAAAGGACTTGTTCCCTCTCCTTTTAGGAGAGGGTTCCGCCAAAGCGGATCCGCTTCGCGGAAGGGTGAGGTCACCAAGTCATCCCTACAAGTAATTCTGAAATGATGTACTAAGGCGCGATTGTTCTATTCCGCCACCACCTTAATCTTATCCCCCGGCTTCACCGCATCTCCCAATTCCAGGCCGTTGATAATCGCCAGCTTGTCTATTGTAACGCTTTTATGCGGATGCTGCGCCAGGAAATCTTTGACGGTGCTGCTTTTGCTGACCGTTACAACTTTAACCCGCGCCGGTTTGGCGGCGCGCGCTTTTTCATTTCTGAGGCGATCAAAATTTGACATCGTGTGTTTGAACGTGCTTTGAAATTTGCCGTAATTGTCCACGGCGCTGAAGCCGTGAAAAACAAAGACGTACTTGTCTTTTTCGATAAAATAAGAGAGAACTTTCAACGCGCCCTGCTGAGTCGAAATGAGGGTTTCACGGATTTCAGCGACCATGCCGTGGATGCGAGTATAATCGGAGAACGCGACCTGTGCTTTTGAATCGGCGACGAACTTATCCGCTGCGGCGCGCGCGCTGGCTTCCTGCGCCAGTGTAAATTGGATGCCGGCGGTTTGCTCTTTGTTCATCATCTGCACCACCTGCGGCGTATTCACCACTTGCCAATCCGCCGGTACCGGGAATTGAAAATCGAGCGTGGGGTGGTAGAAGATGCTGTTTTCAACAAAGCCCTGGCGCGGGTCCTCGCCAAACACGATGCCGTCGATGAGGGCGAGGTACTTTTCGCGCTCTTTCTTGAAATTCTGTAAATTGGATTTTTGCTGGGCGGCTTTGGCAAGCTCAAGCGTTTTGGCCTCGCGATCTTCGGGATTGGGGTGAGTGGAAAACCAGCCGGGCAAACTTTGTCCGCTTTCTTCCTGCAAACGGTCGAGGGTGCCGAAAAACTTGGACATGTCCGAGGCGTCATACCCTAACGCCGTGGAATATTGCACGCCCAATTCATCGGACTGCCGTTCCTGGTCGCGGCTGAAACGCAGAAAGAGGAGTCCGACCCCCACCTGCGCCACGTCGCTGAATTGTCGGAAGGTTTCGGAAAGCACGAACGCGGCGCCGAACCCCACTTGCGCCAGTTGTGCGCGGGTATAGGCCTTTGCGCCGTGCCGCGCGGTGATGTGGCCGATTTCATGTCCCATCACGCCGGCCAATTCGGCTTCGGAATTCATGTAAGCGAGGATGCCGCGGGTGATGTAAACATAGCCGCCCGGCAGCGCAAAGGCGTTGATGACCGGGCTGTCCAGCACCCGAAAATGAAATTGCAGCGTCGGGCGGTGCGAGACTTTCGCCATGCTCTGGCCGAGGTTGTTCACGTATTCTGCGATTTTGGGATCATCGTACAGGCCGTACTCAGCGACGATGCTTTTATCGGCCTCGGCGCCTAATTGCACTTCCTGGTCGAAGCTCAACAGGCTCAATTCTTTCTTGCCGGTCACCGGATTAGTAGCGCAGGTGTTCAGCGCTTGAAAGACAAACGCCAAAAGAATTAGACGGGTGATTTTCTGAAGTACCCTTCTCATAGCAGGCCTCCATGATTATCTTTGATTTGCTGAATATAAAAAAAATCAAAATTAAGTCAAAAAAAAGCCTTCATACTTTTTAGGATGAAGGCTTGATTGCAAGATTCTGAAATTTATTAATTGTCGGTTTTGGCAGAGCCGCGTGTTTTGGGCGTTTTTTTGGAATCGGATTTTTCGTCAACGGTGATTTTGGCGGTTTGGCTGGCTTTGGTTTGGGCGATTAAGTCGGCCAGCACCCGCTGACTTTCCAGAAGAATCGCGTCCGGCTCTTCTTCATCTTTGGGGATTTCTTCACTGCTTTTTAACAGTTTGAGGCCTTTGGCTTTGCGCCGTTCGTTAATGCGATTCAGCTTCTGCGCTTCAAGCGATTCGCGCTCGGCTTTGCGCTCCGTTTCCAACAGCGAAATATACTCTTTGGCGCGCTCATTACGAAAGCGCTCCAGTTCCTCGGCCAGGAATTTGAACTCGAGGTCCTTTTCCAGGCGTTTTTTGGAATTCGCTCGCAAAGTTGAGAGATATTTTGAAACGTGGTCGTCGGGCTGGAACATCGAGGGCGCGATTTCATCCCAGGGCAGGGCGTGAATTTCCGTGCTTTCGCCAAACACGGTTTCGTCGTAAACCGAGGGGAAGGTGATGTCGGGAATCACGCCGCGATGTTGAGTGGAGCCGCCGGCCACCCGGTAGAATTTTGCCACGGTGACCTTGAGCTGCCCCGCCTGCTGTTCCGGGAAATTAACGATGCGATCGAGACTTAACAGATTTTGCACAGTGCCCTTTCCGAAGGTGCGATCTCCCAGGATCAGGCCGCGGCCGTAATCCTGAATGGCGGCGGCGAAAATTTCCGAGGCGGATGCGCTCAAGCGATTCACCAGCACCGCCAGCGGTCCATCATAAATCAGCTCCGGGTCTGGATCGCTTTCGACGCGCACGGAGCCGGAAGAATAGCGCACTTGCACCACCGGACCGTCTTTGATAAACAGTCCCGTCAGCTCGATGGCCTCTTGCAGTGAGCCGCCGCCGTTGCGGCGCAGGTCAATCAAAATGCCATCGACGCCGGCGGCCTTCAGTTCCGCCAGCAGACGGCGAACGTCGCGGGTGGTGCTTTTGAATTCTTTCTTGCCCTGTCTTTGGGCGTCGAGATCGGAGTAGAAAGTCGGGATGTCGATGATCCCGATCTTGTATTTTTTGTCCTCTAGCGTCACCTCGACGGTTTCACTTTTGGCGGCGCGCTCTTCGAGGATGATTTCATCGCGCACCAGCCGAATGATTTTCGTGGGGCTGCCGGGCACGCTTTGCGCCGGAATAATTTCAAGGCGCACGGCGGTGCCTTTAGGTCCGCGGATTCGTTTCACCACGTCATCCAGGCGCCAGCCGATGACGTCGATCATCTCGCCTTCGCCCTGCGCCACGCCGACGATTTTGTCATCCGCCCAAATCTCTTTGCTGCGATCGGCCGGGCCGCCGGGAAGGATGCGCACCACTTTGGTGTAGTCATCCTCCGTCACCAATTGCGCGCCAATCCCTTCAAATGACAGGCTCATGTCGATTTCAAAATTCTCAGCCGCGACCGGCGAAAGATAGCTGGTATGGGGGTCGTAGGTTTCGGCCAGCGCGTTGATGATGCTCTGAAAAACTTCTTCGGAGTTGTATTGTTGAACGCGTTTGCTGATGGCGCGGTAGCGATCTACCAGAGTTTTGGAAATGCCCGCCTGATCCTTGCCAGCCAGTTTTAGATTCAAGGCTTCGTGTTTGATTTTCTTACGCCAGATGTCATCTAGCTCGGCGGTGGTTTTAGCCCACGGCGCTGTTTCGCGATTGATCTGATAATACTCTTCGGTTGAAAAGTCAAACGGCTGTTCAGCGCGCCTGATGGCATATTGCATGCGCTGTTCCACTCGTAACATGAAGGTGTTGAAAATCAAATACCCGACGTCCAATTGCCCGCTGGTCAGCTTGTCATCCAGGCTGTAGCGATACTTTTCGAACTCCGCGATATCGGAGGCCAGAAAATAGAGCCGCTGGCGATCGAGGTTTTGCAGGTAGAGGTCGAGCATTTCGGAGGAGACGGCGTCGTTGATCTCCTGACGATTATAGTGGTACTGCTTAAGCAGCTTGGTGATGTATTGCGCGACGATGGGGTGTTGCTTTTCCGGGGTTAGATTTCCGGAGGAATAAAGTGTATCGATATGAACCTGCGCCGCGAACAAAAAAACCACGACGCCGAGAACCATTTTACAAATATATCGGCGAGTCCCTGTGAACGATCCCATTGTATTCTCCAGTTAAAGATTTGGCAAAGTGAAGATAAATATTTCTGGCGCGCTTTTCAAGTAAATATATCGACATAACTCATGTAATATGTATCTTTAAATATTCTTTTCTGAGCAAAAAGGTTCCTATAATTTTTGACTAAAATTCGCCCCCAATTTAAAAGTTGACAAAGTAGTTGTTCGTCCTTAAATTGCCCCTCACCGAAAGGTTATAAAATGTGGCTAAATTTGTTTGGTTTGATGGCGTCCGGTTTCTTGTTGGGTGTGCAGCACAGCCTCGATCCCGATCACGTGGCGGCGGTTTCCACCCTCGTCAGCAAAAACCAGAATTTTAGAAAGTCGGCGCTGGCCGGCGCCGTGTGGGGAATCGGCCATACGGCGGTTTTACTGATTGCCGGCGCGATATTGATGTTGTTAAAAGTTGAGATTCCGAAACCGGTGGCGCAGACATTGGAATTGATCGTCGGGTTGATGCTGCTCTACCTCGGCGGGGGATTACTGAAAAAAGCGGCCATGGGAAAAGTTCACATTCACAAACATTCTCACGGCGGCCTTGAGCACGTGCATCTGCATTCCCATCAAATCTCCGCCCGGCACGAGCATTTTCATAAGCCGTTTTTGATTGGCGTCGTGCACGGCCTCGCTGGCAGCGCTGGCATCATGTTGCTGATCACGGCCGCCATGTCCTCGGCGGCGCAGGGATTTTTGTTTACTTTGATATTCGGTTTAGGATCGATTTTGGGAATGATGATCAGCGGGATGATTATCAGCTTACCCTTTCGCGCCGCCGCAAAATTCCAGCGGCTGAATCTCTCGTTTACGATTTTGACGGCGGCGGCGACCATCGCCATCGGTTTGAATGTGATCCGAGAAAATTGGCCATGGCAAATTTAAAACAAAAGCACGGCGCGCTAAAAAAAATCATCGAGTCGTGCGGTTCGGTAATCGTGGCTTATTCTGGCGGCGTGGACAGCGCGCTGGTGTTGAAAGTGGCGCACGAGGTTCTCGGCTCCAAAGCGCTTGGGGTGACAGCGGATTCGCCCTCCGTGCCGCGCCGGGAAATCGCGGAAGCCATCCGCATTGCGCAGACCATCGGCGCGCGCCATGAAATCATCTGCACCGAAGAATTTCAAAATTCCAACTACACCGCCAACCCCGCGAACCGCTGCTACTTCTGCAAAAGCGAATTGTATTCCAAGCTTTCGCAGATCGCCAGACGTGAAGGCATTCGATTTGTGGCCAACGGTACGAACCACGATGACCTCAGCGATTACCGCCCCGGTTTGCAAGCGGCGCTGGAATACCAAGTGATCAGCCCGCTGCAAGAAGCCGGGTTCACCAAAGCCGACGTCCGCCAGTTGGCGCAGCAGCTCGGGCTTGAAATTTGGGATAAGCCGGCCAGTCCCTGTTTGTCGTCGCGCGTTCCGTACGGTAGTGAAGTCACGCCGGAGAAGCTGGCGATGATCGAAACCGCCGAGAATTTTCTACGAGGGCTCAATATTCGCGAGCTGCGGGTGCGGCACTTCGGCGGCAAAGCGCGCATCGAAACCAACCCGCGGGATTTCCACATCGTTCAGCAAAACTTCCGTGTGATTGGTGAGAAATTTACACAACTTGGTTTTGAGGAAATCGAACTGGCGGAATTCCGCAGCGGCGCATTAAATGCATCATGAAAAAATAAAACAACTTTTGCAGGCCGTTCAGGCGCAGCAGCTTTCAATTGAAGAGGCGGCGTTCAAGCTGCAAAACTTGCCTTATGAAGATCTAGGTTTCGCGAAAGTCGATCACCACCGCGCGCTGCGCAGGGGATTTCCGGAGGTGGTATTCTGTCAAAAGAAGCGGCCGGCGCAAGCCGCGGAAATCATTTTGCGGCTGGCGCAGCACAACCAGGTTCTCGCCACGCGGGCATCGCAAGAAATTTTTAAACTCGTTGCCGCGCAGCAGCCTCAAGCGGTATTCAATGAAGTGGCCGCCACCATTTTCATCGCGCATGGGGATCTTCCCCGCAGACCTCGCAGCGAAAAGCGCATTTTGATCGTCACCGCCGGCACCTCCGATATCCCGGTGGCGGAAGAGGCGGCGGTCACCGCGGAGGTGATGAACCAGACCGTCGATCGCTTGTACGACGTGGGCGTCGCCGGCATCCACCGTTTGCTCAACAACAAAGAAAAGATCGACAGCGCCAACGTGTTGATCGTGGCGGCGGGAATGGACGGCGTTCTGCCGTCGGTCGTGGGCGGACTCGTTGACAAACCAGTGATCGCCGTTCCCACGTCGGTGGGTTACGGCGCCAGTTTTCAAGGCATCGCGCCGCTGTTGACGATGCTTAACGCTTGCGCGCCGGGCGTCGCGGTGATGAATATTGATAACGGATTTGGCGCGGGGTATTTTGCGGCGCTGATTAATAAATAGGCTTAGCGCATCGTTTCATAAAATCCTTTTAAGGATGACCTCACCCTTCCGCGAAGCGGATCCGCTTTGGCGGAAACCTCTCCTGAAAGGAGAGGGCATTTAGTCTCTTCCCCTTTTACCTGCCTGCCGCAGGCAGGGGGGGAGGTTAGGATGGGGTCTGCTTTTTGCAGAACGCCGTCACGATCCTAAACATACAAGCATTTTTGAAATGGAGTACTTAGGCTATTTGAATTTGATTTTTTGAATTTGTTTCGCCTGTCTGCCAACAGCAGGAATTTCGGATTTTTCCGAATTTTTTACTTTAAAGATCAAGATGTCTCGAATCGCATACTTCGATTGTTTCTCTGGCATCAGCGGCGACATGATCATCGGCGCGCTGCTGGACGCCGGCCTGCCGTTTGATGATTTGAAAAACGAGCTTGCCAAACTGAATCTCACCGACTACGAGCTGAAGTGTGAGAAAGTCGTCAAGAATCACATCAGCGGCAGCAAGTTTGACGTCGTGCTTCCCCCGGCACAGGAAGGAAAAAAGGCGGCGCCTTATCGCCACCTCAAAAACTTGAATGATATTATTGATCGCTCGTCTCTTGACGAAAAACTAAAATTTGATGCCAAACGCATCTTTCACAAAATCGCAGAGGCCGAGGCGAAGGTTCACAACCAGCCCATCGAGAAAGTGCATTTTCATGAAATCGGCGCCCTCGACACCATTATCGATGTGGTGGGAGCGCTGATTGCTTTGAAGCTGCTGAGCATTGGAAAAGTCTATTGTTCAAAACTGAACGTCGGCAGCGGTTTTGTGACTTTCTCCCACGGCACTTTTCCGGTACCGGCGCCGGCGACGGCGGAAATCCTGAAGGGTGTGCCCGTTTATGCCGGCGATATTAATGGCGAGCTGGTGACCCCCACGGGCGCAGCAATTATCAGCACCATCGCCGAAAAATTCGGCCCGCTGCCGGTGTTGATTACCGAGCATGTTGGCTACGGCGCGGGCTCGCGGGATTTGCCGCAGCCCAATTTGCTGCGCGTTTTCATCGGCAGAACGGAGGAACCATCACCTAACCTCGATCAGGTTGCGGTGATTGAGACGAATATCGACGATATGAATCCGCAGTTGTATGAGCACGTCATAGAGAAGTTATTCGCGGCCGGCGCGCTGGAGGTGTTTCTCACCAATATCATGATGAAAAAAAATCGCCCCGGAATTTTGCTGACCGTGCTGGCGAATCTAGCGGATCAGGATCGGTTGGTCAAAATTTGTTTTGAAGAAACAACAACCATCGGCTTGCGCATTCGACAGGAGTGCCGAAAGATTCTCGATCGCGAAATTAAAGAGGTGGAGACGATATTTGGCAAGGTGCGGGTCAAATTCTCGTGTTTGGATGGTGAGATCATCAATGCCGTTCCGGAATTTGACGACTGCAAAGAAATCGCCAGCAAAACCAAACTGCCTCTAAAACAAGTGCTGCGGGAGCTGGGAAAGCTTGTAGTCGTACCCCAAAAATGAGAAAAATGAGACTCATCTTTAAGATGAGTCTCATTTGGATCCGAACAAATCGATCTGCTCATTTTGCGGCACGTGACATTGCTGGCAATTCAACCGCTGCGGATGAGTTGTTTGAATGATCTCCTTCCGGCTCCGGTCGTGGTGGCAAATCAGACAGTTTTCGCGCATGAACAGACGGTGCGGTATCAGCGGCGGCCCCGCGGGCTGCGGCCGCGGCAGGGCCTTTGGTTCCGCCAGTCCAACAAAGGTGTTGCGCCGAAATGTTTTGATTTTATCATCCGCGCGGATGTGGCACTGCTGGCAGTTCACCAACTCCGGGTGCGGCGTGACTTTCGCGGTGAAACCCTCCACTACCATCCCCTGCGCGTGGCAATCGAGGCACTCGTTGTTCACCACCTCGTGCGGAATGAACGGTGGGGCGTAGGCGTAGTAGCGCAGCTCGGCGCGGGTGTAGTTGCCGTAATTGGAATTTTTGTCTTTGGCGCAATAGGTAAGCAGTAGAGCACCGCTCAACATCAAAAAAAAGTTTTTCATTTGTGAACCTCGCTCGAAAAGCTAGGGGGATTCAATAGCACAATCGTTTGGCAAAAAGCAATCCTCCCTGTCCCTCCTTTTTCAAAGGAGGGGACTGCGATTGCAGAGAACATCTAAAAGGGCTTGGCTTTTCCACAGTTTTCAACAAAAGTGACTCAACAAAGTCCCCCTTTGGCAAAAGGGGATTTTCCGCCCCAGCGGATCCGCTTCGCGGAAGGGGGATTCTATATCGCTTGCAGCTTCTCAATCTTCACCGCGCACTTTTTGTAATCCGGCTGCTTGGAAATGGGGCAATACGAATCCAGCGTCAGCTCGTTGATGAGTTTGCTCTCATCGAAGAACGGCACGAACACCGAGCCCCGGCGCGGCGAGCCTTTGCCGTTCAGCACGACTTTCAATTCAATGGCGCCGCGGCGCGAACGAATGCGCACTTTCTCCCCGTTTTGAATTCCCAATTCCGCTGCGTCTTCCGGATTCAACTCCACATACGCCTCTGGCACCGCGCGATGCAAATGCGGCACGCGGCGGGTGATGCTGCCGGTGTGCCAGTGTTCCAAAACGCGGCCGGTGGTGAGCCAGAACGGATATTCGGCATCCGGAACTTCTGGCGCGGGTTCGTAGGGGCGCGCCCAGATCACAGCTTTGTGGCCGTTGGCTTTGTTGGCGTAAAAATCAATCTCCTTGCCTTTGGCCACGAACGGATCATATTTCGCGGTGTAGCGGTACGGCGTCTCGCGGCCGTTCACCACTGGCCAGCGCAAGCCGCGCGCTGCCAGCAACTGCTCGTAGGTGGCGAGGTCGTGTCCCGTGCCGAGGGTAAAAAGTCGGTATTCTTCAAATAGCTCTTTGTCCAGCGTGGCTTCATTATAAGGAAAGAGATAGCCGTATCCCAAACGTTTTGCTACCTGCACGGTTTGCCAGGAATCGGGACGCGCCTCGCCCGGTGGTTCCACCATTTTGTGCCAGTGCTGCGTGCGGCGTTCGGTGTTGCCGAAGAAGCCCTCGCGCTCCACCCACATCGCGGCCGGCAGCACCACGTCCGCAATCTCGGTGGTGGGCGTCGGGTAAACATCCGACACCACGAGGAAGCGTCCTTCTTTTTGCGCGCCTGTGCGGTAGCGGATGAGATTCGGCATGGTCACCATCGGGTTGGTGGTTTGCGTCCACAAAACTTTGATGTCGCCGCGGTCAAAGGCGCGGAACATCTCCACGGTGTTGTATCCGGGCTTGGGATTGATTTTCTCCACCGGTACGTTCCAGATTTTTGCGGCTTTGGCGCGGTGCTCGGGGTTGGTGACCACCATGTCCGCCGGCAGGCGATGACACAGCGTGCCCACTTCGCGCACGGTGCCGCAGGCGCTGGGCTGACCAGTAAGCGAGAGCGGATTGCTGCCGGGCTGGCAAATTTTGCCAGTGAGCAGGTGCAGGTTATAAACGAGGTTGTTGATCCAGGTGCCGCGATTGTGCTGGTTGAATCCCATGCACCAGAGCGACACCACTTTGGTGAATTTGTCGGCGTAAATTTCCGCCAGCTGCCGGATTTTTCCCGCCGGGAGGCCGGAGATTTTTTCGACATATTCCGGCGTGTATTTCTGCACGTAGCTTTTGTATTCGTCAAACGAAATAGATTTCGGCTCTTCCTGAAATTGGAAATTGTCTTCGAGGCCGTAGCCGATGTTTTCTTTGCCGCGTTGGAAGAGACAATGTTTGTTGATGAAATCGCGATCGTAGCGCTCGCTGTTGATGATGATGCGCGCGATGGCGTTGGCCAGCGCCAGGTCCGACTGCGGCTCCATCGACAAATGCATGGTGGCAAACTCGGTGGTGGGCGTACGTCGTGTGGCAATATCGACGATCTGCACCCACGGCGCCGTGCGTTTGCGCTCGAGAATTCGCGAAAACAGCACCGGGTGCATCTCAGCCATGTTGTTGCCCCACAGCACAAAGGCGTCGGCTTTTTCGAAGTCGTCGTAGCAGCCCATGGGTTCGTCCGCGCCGAAAGTGGTGATAAAGCCGCTCACGGCGCTGGCCATGCACAGCCGGGCGTTGCCCTCAATGTTGTTCGAGCCAAGACCCGCCTTGAACCATTTGAGCGCCGCATAGCCATCGGTGATGGTCCACTGGCCGGAGCCGTAAATGGCCACGGCTTCGGGGCCAAATTTTTCCAGCGCTTCCTTGTATTTGCCGGCCACCAAATCCAGCGCCTCCTCCCACGATGCTTCTTTAAACTTGCCGTTACTGCGAATCAACGGTTTAGTGAGCCGGTCTTCGCCGTAAAGAATGCCGGGCAAACTGTAACCTTTGATGCACAGCAAGCCTTTATTGACCGGACTCAGTTGGTCGCCCTGCACCGCGACGATCTTGCCGTCTTTCACCCCCACCATCACGCCGCAGCCCGTGCCGCAAAATCGGCACGGCGCTTTGTCCCACTTCAAGCTTGGATCTAACTCGACTTTTTCCGGAAACGCCGAGCTGCCGTTGGAGCAGTTGAAGAGAGTGATGGGCAGCGAAGCATAAGCCGTGGCGGCTGCGGTGTGTTTTAGAAATTCACGACGAGAAAATTTCATGATAAAACCTCCGGATATGATTTTAGTTTGGAGTGTCAGTGCGAAGTGCCAAACACTTTTGAAGTGCGTGGCACTTTTTTCTTCGTGCTCTGAGAAGGGATTTTAATTCCTCACATAACGCTCCAACAAGGAATACAAATCCTTTGTCGAGCATTGCTTAGGATTAGTTAGTTCAATGCAAAGATCAGCGAAACCATCCCTGTAAAAAACAGCGAATGCGCTACCAGCGTCCAACCAACACGATAGAGGTTTTTCTGAGGACGAAAGTTAAACACATCCCAAAGGATGTGAATAATCCACGGCACGAAAGCCGCGATCAACCAGCCGGGCGCCCATCGCAGCATCGAAATCAAAATGGTGATCGCAGAAATGGCAATCACATAAACAATCGCCCACCGCTCATATTTTTGTGCTCGATTATTTTCCTCGTCTCCTTTATTGCCTAACCGGGCGAGTCGGAGTTTGACATGAAAAATAGAACCGGCGAAGAAGCCAAAAACCACCAGCCAAAGAACCAGCGCGTTCAGACCGGAAGGGCCCCCACTGACAATGTAGGCCGCCGGTGCGGTCAACGTGAACCCGGCCACGCCGAGAATTTCGGCGCTTACGGTGCGCTCGCTGCGATCTTTGATCCATAGCAAATCCACTATAAAAAGGACGAAAGCTGCCGCGCCGAGCAATAGCAGAATACGATTGCCGTCGATGATCAGCGGCCACGCGCACACCAAGGCAATCAAACTCTCGGCCATGCCAGCCAATGTGCAATTAATGGAAATCGTCCCATTTCTTCGGCGCATCCGAATCGCCGACCCCAATGCGGTGCGAGCAGCGAAGATCAGCAAACACGCGATCAAGAGCCGCCATGTGGCGCTCGTCCAATTTCCAGCCGCCACCGCGCCGATGACGAACGGCAGCAGCCACATCGCCCACGCGCCGTGTTCTCTCGGTACTAAATATCTAAGCCAACCATCGATTTGCATTTTATTCTAACCAGTCAAATGGATTACTGGATTAATGGATCAATGAATGTTATTGTTTCGCTCTACGCTCTTCGCTCCACGAACGCGCCCATGGATCCATTGATCCATCAATCCATTAATCCGCTTCACCGAACCGTTTCCGCCACTCCAACATCCCACCGGTCATATTCTTCACCTTGAATCCTTGTTGAGAAAGAAAAGTGACGGCGCGGCTGCTGCGGTTGCCGCTGCGACAGTAAACGACGATCTCTTTATCTTTATAGGGTTCTAATTCTTCAAAGCGCGACTCCAATTCCTGTACCGGAATGAGCTGGGCGTTGGGAAGATGCCCCAGCGCGCCGTTGAATTCCTGCGGCGTGCGGACGTCCAGCAACAGCACATCGTCCTTGCGTTCTAAAATCGTGTGGACTTGCTCAGCCGTGATGGTCAGCGCGTCGGGGGGCATTGGCTTGTTACAAGCTATCGCACAGAGGAGCAATGCAGGCAGGGAACGCATAAATGCGTTCACTACAAACTTCAATTTTCTATCCTCCATCTTTATCAATCTCCCGCGTACCGCTTCTTAAACTCTTCCCGCGCTTTCTGGCGCGCCGCTTTTTCTTCGGCGCTCATTTTGCCAACCGACCACTTGTGCCAATCCGAATTTAAAACCTCGTTTAACAGCGCTTCCACTTCGCGGGCGCCGGCAGCCTTGCCGTTGGTTTTGCCTTCCGCAATCAAATGCCGGACCTGCGGCACAAACTCCACATAAAAACGATCTGCCACTTCGAACATGCCGTGCCACTGGGTGTAATCGGGTCCCATCATCGCGGCGCCCATGCGCGCCCGCCGGCCTTCGTGATGCCAGAGGTAATAATAGGTCCACTCGAACTCGTCATCAAATTCGACGTCGGGAGTGATCAGTTCAGCTTCTTTCAACTTTTTGTAAATCGCCGTCGCGGGCTTGCCAAATTTTTCGTTGTACAAATTCACCACGTCGTCATACTGTTTGTAAAAATTCTGCACGTACTGTTTGCTGTGGCACTGAAAGCACACGTCCTGCATGTTCTCGCGGCGCTTTTCCCAGGGAATGGTTTCTTTGCCGGCTTTGAGGTCCGACGCGTCGATGCGCTCGGAGATCGCCGGGCGCAGCGTCCAACTGATGCGCTCACCGACGTCGTGAGTCACGCTCTGATTGGGGGTTGCACTCATGTGGCAACTGGCGCAAGTTGGCGCGGCGATGTAATCTTTGCCGACCACCCACGGCCGCACCGCCAGATTCATGTCTTCTTTATGAGCGATGAAATTGATGCCATGTTTCGACTCGCGGTAAATTTCGTACTGCGGATGATCGGGACCGAGGTGGCACTTGCCGCAGTCGTCCGGCTCGCGCGCCTGCGCCACCGAAAAGTAGTGGCGATTGTGGCAGGCGGCGCAGGAACCGAGGCTGCCGTCCGGGTTGACGCGCCCGATGCCGGTGTTGGGCCAGGTTTCGGGATCGATCATCACGATGCCATTGCGGTCTTTCATCACGTTGCCGTTTTCGTCGCGCACAAAATCCACCACCGAGCCGTGGCACTGTTTGCAGCCGCTCACCGCCACCGGATTGCCGTGCATCACGCTGCCGGCCACCACCTCCGCCAGCACGTTATCCAGCGAGCCGAGAATTTTGCCGCCCTGCGCGTGGTGGCTGCGCTGAAACTCCGCGAACTCTTTTTTGTGACAGCGCGAGCAATCTTTCGGCGAAACAATGGTGGCGATGGTGTGCTTGTAATGATCGAACGCATCGATGTCGCCGGCCTCGGCGCCGTGGCACTCCAAACAGCCGACGCCTTTGATGGCGTGCTGGCTCTCTTTCCACTGCGCCACCAGCGTGGTGGCGTTGCTCTGCTGCGAGTGGCACTCGATGCACTTTTTGTTCTCATCGGAAACCACGATGGCCGGCTTGGCGCCGGGAATCTGCTTTTTGCCTTCGATGTACCCCACGATCAGCAGCGCGGCCAGTAGAAAGAAACTGAGCCCCGCGATGATAATGCGTTTCGTATCAAGCGATATCATGATGGGTTGCCTCCTTACCTATTTTCAGTTTTCGTGTTTCTGAATCTGTTCGAGCGATTGAAGTGTTGGAGTGTTGGAGTAATGGAGTGATGGATCAATGGATCGTAACGCAAACCTCTGGTTTGCATCTCAAAGCGGAGCCTTGAGTTACATTACTCCATCACTCCAATACTCTAACACTCCGCTTCGAATACCAACCGCGCTTCCCAAAGTGAGTCGTTATCTAACAAATCGCAAACGAAACGTTTGCGTTACATTGATCCACCACTCCATTACTCCAACACCACTTCGATTTCGCACATACCTCGCTAACCCAACAAAACATCCACCTAACGAAAACGTTGGGTTACACCATGGCTTCCCAAACCGTGAACGTCAAAAAGATGAGGAAGCCTACGACGCCGATCCAGAAGCTGACGTCGCGGCCGGGGAAGCGTTTCTGAAAGATACGATCGATGAACGGCCACACCAGCAGAATTCCCAAAAAGAACATCGTGCCCACCACGCCCACCTGAAACGAGGTCAGCTTCAGCCAGCGGAACATGGCAAAGAAATACCACTCGGGTTTGATGTGCTCGGGCGTCACAAACGGATTGGCCGGCTCGCCCATGTGCGCGGGATAGACCAGCGCTAAAATCGTGAGGATGAACGTCAGCGTGAGGCCGACGATCAGCTCGGTGTAAAAGTGATCGGGATAAAATGGGTACGACTCTTCCTTCACTTTCTCTTCCTCGCTGGCGGCGCGCGACTCGCTGCCCTGGTAGCGTACCGGCGACACCGGCGCCGACACTCGCAGCGACACTTCCACCGACGGCGTTTCATCGCCCTCGAAGCGCAGCCGCGTGACGCCGTGCAAGCGCACCTGCACCACGTGCAGCCCCAACAAAATCACCATCACCGTGGGCAGCACACCGATGTGCAGCACGAAAAATCGCGTGAGGGTGTTGGGGCCGACTTCCGGCCCACCGCGGATAAAATTGGCTAATATCCCGCCGATAAGCGGCGTGGCTTCCGCGATGTTCGTGCCCACCACCGATGCCCAGTACGAGAGCTGCTCGTAAATCAACGAGTAGCCGGTGAAGCCGAAGCCCATCGTGGTCATCAACAGGCCAACGCCAATCATCCAGTTGAACTCGCGCGGCCGGCGATAGGCCGAGGTGAAGAACACGCGCATCATGTGCAGAAAAAGGGTGAGCACCATCAGATGCGCCGACCAGCGGTGCACACTGCGGATGAACCAGCCGAAGCGCACTTCGCTGGTGATGTGCGCCACGCTGTTGAACGCCTCCGCCGGATTGGGGACGTAGTAAAACGTGAGCACGATGCCGGTGGTAGCCTGAATGATGAACAAATACAGCGGGGTGCCGCCAATGGCAAACCACCAGCGTTTGAGATGATTGGGTATGGGCTCGCTGGAAATTTCTTTGAGGACGTTGAGATCGAATGGGAAGGATTCAGCGAACCATTCTTTGACGGCAGTGAGTTTCTGCATGGGGACTCCGTTCATTGGAACACACATAAAATGTCATTTCGGAACTTGACGCTTTTGGCCTCTCTTTTGTTTGGTGGGCGTTTTGTGAATCGATGCTCGATAATTGACAATTCACAATTGATTTGTTCCCCAGCTAATTGTAGATGGTGAACGACTAATTGTGAATCGTCAATTTATCCAATCGTCGATTATTGATCATCGATCACGCCGACCCCTCCCGACTCCCCCAATTCCAAACAGCGGAATTGGGGGAAGGAGAATTTGAAGTTCGGCTTCAGCTTTCTTTTACCATCACAAACACATTATCATTCTCATCTACTTCGACTTGATAACTGTCGAGCGAACGCGGCGGCGGCCCGGAAACCACCCCGCCGTTGACGTCAAACACGCCGTCGTGGCAGGGACAAAAGAAGCGCACGTTTTCCGGCTCCCAGTAAACTTTGCAGCCGAGATGAGTGCAGGTGGTGGAGATGGCGCGCAGGCCTTTTTCGGTGTTGACCAGCACGATCTCGCGGCCGGCGAGGTCTTTAAAGGTGGTGCTGCCGTCGCGCGGCAAATCATTCAAAGACGCTACCAGCATTCGGCGGTACTTGATCGCTTTCTTTTTCGGCAAGAGAAATTGCAGGGCGTAAACCGCGCCGGTGCCGTAACTCAAAATGAGGCCGCCGATCATCGCCAAATGCTTAAAGAAGCCGCGGCGGGTTGTGGAGTCTTGTTCTGTTTTAGAAGTCACGCTCATCTCCCTCAATGACGATTTGATTATTGGACACGCCCGGTGGGGCTGTTTAAATCAGACGAAATGGTCTAAATATAAATTTTCGCCGCTGAAAAGCAAGCAGTTTTTTAAGATAATTTTGTCTGAATTAAAGCGGCGCGTTGATAATGAGGCCTGACAACCTAGATGAAGGAGTAGTGGAGTAGTGGATTCATGGATCAATGTAAAAGAAGTTGATGAATGCCATTAATCCATTAATCCAACACTCCAACACTCCATTACAAGCTCCAACACTTCCTGTTAGATGAGCCATTCATTTTAATCTTCTGGTCGTGGCCCATGGCAATACCCGCAGAATCCGTTGCCAAATTGATTGGTATTGGTATGGCACGAATAGCATAAGGCGCTAGCGTCATCGTGGAAGTTGGAGCCGGCGTCGAAGCGATTGGCGAAGCCGCTTTCGTGCGTTTTGGGATTGGTGCCTTTTATGCCATCAAAGTCGGTGTGGCAAAGCAGACACGTTGGATCGTCGCCTTCGGTGCTGTGGCAGCCGGCGCAGCTTTCAATGTCGCGCTTGGCCAACTCAGCGTGGCGCCCGCCGCCGGAGCCGACCACGCCGGCCAGCGCGCCCCAATCCGGACCGCCGTGCCAAAGCGGTTTGGCAGCCACGTCCACGCCTTCGGATTCATGGCAATCCTGGCAGAAGCTGCGCGCTTCATGGCACACCGCGCACTCGGACGCGCGCCCAGTGGCCTGCAACGGATGGGTGAAACGGAAATTCAATTCGTGAACACGCGGCAAAACCAATCCGCGCGTGCCCATGGTCGTGGCATATTTCGGCGATTGCACGTCTACCGCCGTGCCGGAAGTGGTGAACAGCAGGGACGCGCCTTCGTGGCATTCGGAACAATCGTTGTTGGAGTGGCAGACGGCGCAGTCCTCGTGATCGATGCGCGCCATGTTTTTGTGCGTCACCAGAAAATCCGCGCTATGATCCGCCGGCCGCAATGTGAGTGTGCTCGTGTGGCACGAGACGCACTCCAGCGTCGCCTTTTGATTGTTGTGACAGGCGTTGCAGTCGGCCATCGTCGGCATGCTTTCGGCGTTGGCAAACTCCACTTCGTTGAGATTTTTGTGGCAGGTTTCACAAGTCATCCCCGCCTGCTCGAGGTGAAATTTGTGACTGAAAACAAGCTCACGATCTGTGGGCTGCAAAGCCACGCGGGTTTTGGCGTCATCAAAATGACAGGTAGTGCATTGCTCTTCGTCATCAACGCTGTGGCAGTCGGCGCAGCCGTCGTGACCGGGCAGGAGTTTGTCCGACGCCAGTTCGCTGGTCGCAGCGGTTTTGTGGCAGGCGTCGCAGGTGGTGCCCAACTCCTGTTGATGATATTTGTGCGAGAACTTAAGGGCTTCCTGCCGCTTCAATGGCTTTTCCTGTCCGCTTGCCTGCGCGGGTAGGCGAAGCGGATCAGTATCCGACGAGAAGATGATCAAGGAAAATGCAATCACGCCGCTGCCCGTTGTCAACCAGATCAGTTTTCTCATATTTTTCCTTTCTAAAATTTGTATTGCTTTCTTCGCTCCATTTTAATCTGCATTATTCACAAACGAAATCACAATGGGTTATTGGATTAATGGATTGTTGGAGTGCTGGAGTATTGCCTGCCTTGCAGACAGGCACTGGAGACTCGTAACGCAACCTCTGGTTTGCGCCTCTCAAAGCGGAGCTTTGAGTTAAATTGATCCATTGATCCATCAATCCATTAATCCGCTGCGCTGAAACATGAAGCTCTGTCCTACTCGAAAATTTGTGAATTAAACCAGCCCCGTTCCCAAACCCAACGCCAGCAGAAACAGCATCACCGACACCACGGTTTGAATGGTTTTCATGGTAATTTTTTTGACCAGCCGGCCGCCAATAAACACGCCCAAAAAAGCGGAGAGCGTCGCGGCGGTCAGCAGAGACCAATTTGCCAATGCTCCGCTATGCGTCAAGTGGCGGCTGTACACAGAAAGACGTGTGATGTCAACCAGACATGCGATGACCACCCCGGTGCCGATGAACGCCTCTTTGCTGAGACCGGCGCGCGCCAGAAAAGCGCTGCGCAGCGCGCCCTGATGTCCCGAAAGCCCGCCGAAGAAACCACTTAGCAAACCGCCGATGGTCAAATATTTTCGGTCGAATTCCAAATGCTGAAATTTCGGATGTATCTCCAACACGGCGAACGCCATCATCAGCATGGCGATCAACATTTTGACCGGTAAAATTTCAAAGACCCGCGAACCAATTTCGTACATCGCAAGGGGTTCAAAATTCGAGACCCATGTCAGAATGTATGCGCCGCCAAAGGCCGCCGCGATGGCGGGCAGCGCAAATCGCAGCAAGACCACCCGTTCGCAATGTTTGCCGTAAATCGTCAGCTTAAAAATATTGTTGAACAAGTGCACCAGCGCGGTCATGGCCACGGCCGCCTCCACTGGGAAGAAAATGGCAAACACCGGCAACAACAGCGTGCCCAATCCGAATCCGGAGAAAAGCGTCAACCCGGAGGTGATGAGCGCAGCGGCGCAAATGATAATGTATTCCAAAAAATTTCTGACGTTTCAGGTACTTACTAAGCTCGAAGTTTAGTTCATAGACGAAAGTGGATTAATGGATTATTGGATCAATGGGCTGTTGGAGTGGTGGAGATTCGTACGCAAGCTTCTGGTTTGCGCCTCTCAAAGCGGAGCTTTGAGTTACATTGATCCAGTAATCCATCACTTCAAACTCCATCACTGCCCTCCAGCGCCTCTCGTCGTGAAGAACCAGTAATTCGCTTTTACAAAAAATCGAAAATCGTTGTTGAAAAACCGGTTGCGTACGCCCTGCCCCAGCGCATCGACGGAAAAAAGTTTGTGCGGCCGGTAATTCACGCCGAGGCTGCCGGTGATGGAAGTGTACTCGTCAGTGTCTTCATTAAAGAGGCTGTAACGCGAAAGGCCGGTGCTGGCCACCACTCCAAATTTTGAGTTGAGCTGATAATTGAATGCGGCGTACGCGCCGTTGTTTTGGCCGCCGTAGCCGCGGCGGAAGTTGTAACCGAAGTAGCCGTACTTGCAGCGCAGCCCCAATCCAAAACGGACGGACTCATCGCCGTCGTAAATTTGATAGCCGAAATTGCCGTCGAGAAACCAGGTTTGATGGATGCGATAATTGGCGCGCAGCCCCACGTCCTGCGATGTGCCCTGCTCGAACACCGTGAAAATGGAGTTGGCCTCAATCAGCGGGGCGCGGTGGAAGAACTCGCCGGCGAGTTCTAATTTCTGAGATGGCGAGACGCGCAGCTCCACCTGCGTGCGCCGCACGCGATCGTGCTCGAGATCGTAGTCGAAGCGGCCGTAAACATTCAGCCGCCGGGAGAAGCTGCGGTAAATATCCACTCCCACCAGGCGCTGCTCCAGGCTTTCAAAAGTTAAAATTTTTTGGGTGAATTGTCCGGGCTCGGTGTAGTTCACCGGCTGGCGGTTTCTTTGCATGAAGCTGATCAGGATTTTCGAACCTAAAAGTCGGTCCGTGCTGGCGCGCAGTCCAAAGGTGTGGCTGGCGTCCCAACTGTCGATTTCAATTTCGTTGGAGGTGGGCACGAGGAAACCCGCAAACCCGCCAATCTTGAAATAATTGCCGGCGCGCACGGTGACGTCGACGCCATCGATGGCGCCATAAGCTACGCCGGAGTAAACGCGCTGCCGCCCGAGCTTCACCTGGTTCACAATAGCATTGCGTTCCTGCCATTGCAAGTAGGCGTTGTACAGCCGCGGAATGGGATCGTCATCGGCTTTTTCGGACAAATCCTGCGAGATTTGCCCGAAGAAGTGAAACGAAAGCCGGTTGTTGGCCAGTTGCCCGACGGTGAACTGCGCGGTTTGATAGAGGCGCAAGTAACTCGTGGTGGCATTTTCCGACAGGTTACGCTCATAGGAATAGAGCGAAGTTGAGAAACGGGCATTGAGCGATTGCGCGGGAAGCTGCATCGGCAGAGCTGCAACCGCAACGAGAAGAAGAGCAAGCTTTTTCAAAATTTCCTCCTCAGTCTAAAGTAACCGTGCCAGGCACGTCACAAGTGCCTGGCACGTCACGTAACATGGTCACTTCAAAAGCAACATCTTTTTCGTGGTCACAAATTGGTCTGCAATAATGCGATAGAAATAAATTCCGGACGGCAAGCTGGCCGCGTTGAAATCGACTTTGTAGCTGTTGGCCGCCAGCTCCTGATCCACCAGCGTCTCGATTTCCTGGCCGAGGGCGTTGTACACCACCAATTTCACGTGTGCCCGTTCCGGCACGTCGAAACGAATAGTTGTGCTGGGGTTGAACGGGTTGGGGTAGTTTTGATAGAGATCGAACCGCTGCGGCAGGCCGGCGGTGGGATCCGGGAACGGTTCCACCGAGGTGACGATGGCGGTGTCGAGAAAAGCGATGGTGCTTTCCAGAATATCCTGGGCATATTCCGGGTTGTGCACGCCGATGCTGCCTTCATTCTGAGCGAACCGCAAGTTAAACAGCCCGATCTGGTAATCCAGCGAATCTTCCGGCGTCAGCACATTTTGCTCGATCTCGGCAATGATGGCGGCCAGGCTGTCGATGAGCCCTTGGGTAAAAGTGCGCCGGCCGCGGTGGTCAAATTCGAATGGCGAGCCCGGCGGAATATCCAGCCCGGTTTCATGGCAACCTGCTTGTGAACACGCTTCGATGCGCGGGAAGAAAGTGTGCCCGGTGTTGGCCAGAATATCATCCGAGGGATCGCCTGGCGTGCCGTTGTCGCTGAATTCCGTCATGAATACGTGGCAGGCCACGCATTTTTTTTCTTGAGTCAACGGCAAAACTTGGTGCGCTGACTGCCGGGTGTAATCAAATCCCGGAATTTCGGCCGCGCCGCTCCCGGCAAACATAGAAGAAGTGGAGTGATGCGGGTTATCCGGCGGCTCGGCATCCTCGGGATTGTGGCATTTCACACACAAATCCACCACCTCCAACCGCAGTTGCCCTTCGTGCTTGGCGTCGTGGGGGTCGTGGCAGGCGGCGCACACCAGCGGCAGGGAAGCGTTGCCGGGCGGGTCAACATTTGGGATAATGTTGGTGGTATCTTCCGGGGTTGTGCCAACAAATTGTATAAATCCCTGAAAGGTATGACAGCCCGAACAGTTGGGATCGTTTCGAAAGCGGCCCTGCAAAAAGGCGCTGGCGTTGGTGTCCGAAACCGCATGTTTTGATGCCAACCAGTTTTCGAGATAAGGCGTGTGTTCGCCCTGGTGGCACTCGCCGCAGGTTTCAGCTGGTCTAGGGTCAGAAGGAGGGAGCACCGGTGGTTGTTGAAAGGCTCCGGCCACATGGGCTGATGCCGGGCCGTGGCACGACTCGCATTGGACGTTGGTCTTCTTAAAAAACTCCGTTGAATCGGTGATGGTAACGTTGAAATTGCCGCTGTAGGGTTCGGTAACGCTCACAAAATCATCTGCGCCGTCGTTAGTGGCGGTGGTATCCCAGCCGGTGGTGTGGCATTCCAAACAGCGGGCGGTTCTCTGCACGAAAGCGCCTGTTAAATCATAGGCCTCAGCGTGCGCCGTGTTTTTCCAAAAGTTAAATTGGTCGCCTCCTGGCGGTCCCGAGTGGCACGGCTGACAAGCGGCCACTCCTCTGTAGGTCAAATCCTGTGCGGGACTCACACTTAACCATGCAAGCAAGAAGGCTGTGCTTAGCAAAAAAACAAAACCCCTTTTCATGGTTAAACTCCTTTCGAAGAAAAGATTAGTTGATTGGAAGTTCATCCGTTAACTTTAAAATACAGAGTGATAAAAAAAGTATGTTTTGGGGTTCACCTCCTGTTTGATTAAAGTTTAGTAATCAGAATTTTTTGGGTTCACCTCCTTTCCCCGATACACTTTTATTTAAAGTTGCGATGTCCCCGTGTGGCAATCGCTGCACGCCATCTCTCTCCACGCCTCGTCGATGTCCACCGGGTGCTCAAACTCCAGACCCTCGGGGCTAATGCTCTGGCTGTCGGTTTCCAAAGGCGGCCCCTGAGATAAAATGATATGGCAGCTGCGACAATCATTGGCGATGACCGCGCCGTCCTCGCTCACCATGCGGCCGTTGTGGCAGCGATAGCAGCCGGGGCTCAAAAAATGGCCGATGTTATCGGGATAAGCATCCCAGCGCACTTTCATTTTGGGGAAAAAGTTTTTGCGATAAATCTCCTGCGCCGCAGCAATCAGGCTGTCGATGGCGCCGGCGCGCGTTTCCAAAATGTCCGGATACTCACTCTCGTACGAGGCGCGAATTTTTTGCGCGATGGCGATGGCCGCCGAATCCGCGCTGGGATACTCTTCCGCAATCAGCGCCTCAATGGCGATGCGCTTGGCGCTGGGCAGAGTTGGATCGATTTTGCCGCCGCTAAACGCCAGGTTAAGCGCTTTGCTGGGAGAGTGATAAATATGCGTCGGGCGGTTGTGGCAATCGATGCAGTCCATGCGACGCATTTCGTAGTTGCCCATCTCTTCCGGCGCGATGGGATTATCCTGGTTAATGAATTCGCGCACGTTGCCGTGCATGTCTTTCATGCGCACCCAGGCAATTTGCTGGCGCTGTTCGTCGGTGGCGATGTAATCGATCTCATTGGCGATGTTCATGTGCCAGTGAATGCCCTCGGCGATGCCGGCTTCTTTACTGCCGCCGCCGGTTTTGATCAACATGCGGATGCTCCACTTGGTGTTTTCTTCGTCCACCATGTAATGGTCGAAAATTTTTTCCTGGGAGCCGTGAAATTTTTCCGGCCAGTGGCAGGCTTCACACGTTTCCCGCGCCGGGCGCAAATTTTTGATGGGAGTGGGTATGGGCCTGGGATATAAATTAAAGGTAGTGGCATAAACCTGATAAGCGCCCGAAAGCTTGGAACGCACAAACCAGCCGGCGCCCGGCCCCACGTGACACTCGGCGCAAGTGACGCGCGCGTGCGGCGAATTCTGGTAGGCGGTGAATTCCGGTTCCATCACCGAGTGGCAAATTTGCCCGCAAAAGGTGACCGATTCGGTGAATTCGTAGGCGCGGTAACTGCCGACGGCGGTGGACAAAATAAAAATGATCGTGCCGGAAGCAAAGATGATACTGGCAAAACGATGTGACGGCCGGCCGAAATCGATGTAAAAGGCGCGGGGCTTTTCTTCCCCGGCGTGGCGGGTGCGGCGGCGACGCTCAACAAACATTCCGCCGGGAATGAAAATCAGCCCCAAAATCATTAACGCCGGCAAAATGATAAACGCGATGATGCCGGCATACGGCGCGAGGCCCAAAATCGCGTCCAACAAAACCAGCGTCACAATCGCCACAAAATTGACGATGGCGAACACAGCGCCAAACATGCTGATTGGATTATAAAAAAGACTGGGTAACCGTTTGGGCTTCTGCATAACACTCACTTTCTTTTGTGTGTCTCAAATATTGGGGATAGTTTGAAAATTTGAATGTCGTCGGCCGGAGGCCAATCCGCCTTTGGCGGAAAATCCGCAACCCGAAACAAATACGAATTTCAAATATCGAATAAGAGCGTCGTCATCTCGTCCCTTCAGCTCCCAGTGGACTTTTATCGCGGTCTGCTCACGGCGTCAATTGGTATCATGTTTTGAATTTGATTGACTTTGCTATTTTGAGTTTGTTTCGGATTTCGAGTTTCGGATTTCGGATTTTTGCTGATTACTTTTAATGGCCTGGCCGCGCCGGCGGGCGGGTTGCCGCGCGGTGATACCGGGTGTAGATCAACGACACCCCCAACAAAACCAGCCCCATCGCTAAAAACAAAATGATGCGAAACTCGGCGCTCAAATTGGCCATGTCGATAAAAATCACCCGCAGCAGGGTCGCAAAAATAGTCAAAATTCCCATCCAGCGATATTTGATGTTTTTATGAAGCAGCACGCTCATGCCAAAGTAGAACAGCGCCGCCGCCAGCCAACTCAAGCTGACAAACCTGCTCGGCACCGCGTGATGCAAGCCATAAAGCACGATGATAAACGCCGAGGCTAAGTAGGCGTTGCGAATCATGTCGGTCTTTAGTTCCAGCCGCTCCTTTTTCCAGTTCAGAAGCCGGGCACTTGAAAGCGCCACTACTGCGTAACTTAGATTCACAAAATCGTTGGGTGGCGACAAACGCCAATAAGCTAAAAAAATCCCAAAATAAATGAGAAAATTCACCAGCGTAATAATGCGCGAATGAAACCAGATGGCCAGCGAGATCGCCAACAAGCTCTGCCACCCCAGCCAGATAAAATAATCGGGAGATTTGAATTGCGAAAAAATGGCGATGCTCAGTGCTAAATTTCCAAAACAGGTGTAGAGCGCGGAAGCAAATCGGCTGTGGTGGCGCTGCCAGTTCACAATGGCCAAGCTAACAAAAAAAACTGCAATAATCAAATTTAAAAATGCAATCTGAGGTTTGTAGTAGGTCAGCACCACCAGCGCGCTCACCACGAAAAAGCCCAGGCCGTTGGTGAGGGTGAGCAGCAGTTCACTGTAGTCGGTGTAGGCGGATTTATCGCGGAACAGGTTGGCGAGGGCGAAAATAGCAGCGTAGAGAAAAACATAAATCAGGTTGTTGTGATGCTCGGCAATCGCCTGCAGCGGGTTGCCTAAAAGCGGGTTGTTGAGCATCCAGAGCAGATGCGCCGAGTAAGCCAGCACGATGCTCATCAGGGCGACCCGCTGCCAATTGCGGGTGGTTAAAACATACGCGCCCGCGGCGGCGGAAATGGCGACGAATATCAGCGCAAAATTGGTGGTTTCACTCATCAAACTCGTGGCAAAGCAGAGAAATAACGTGATGCCGGTTAGAAGCTCGCTGTTCCGTTTCGTGGCGAGATAAAACATCACGGCTAAAATCGCCACCACCGCAGCTAAGGCTACAATCTTGTTCGTCAGCACCGGATTTGGATTAAAAAAGTGCATGCGCAGAGTGGCGAAATAGAGCAAAACTAAGCCGCCGACAAATAGAATTTTCGAGAGATAGGGATAGGTTTTCTGCCAGTAACGCGAAAGGCCGACAATAGCGCCCACCGCCAGAAAACCGATCAAACTCACCAGGATGGCCGGAAAAGTTGTGAAGGGATAGCTGAGAAAAAAGGCAATTCCCATGAGCAGCACCACTGTTCCCAGATGGGCGAGCCAGTATTCACCGATTTTGAATTCCAGCGACTCGTCCTCGGCGGTGGCCTTCTTGCCATTCGGCGCGGTGCGAATTTCAGACGCGGCGGCGCGTTCGGGCCGGATTTCTAAATATTCCTCGATGCGATTCACCCGCGTCTCCAGGCGGCGCAGGGCTTCGCTAATCTGGGTTAATTGATCTTGTGCAATGTTACTCGCCACGCTGCGCGCTCCGAATCGGATGTTTTTGATCGACTTCTTTGATTTTGAGATACAATCCGGCGGCCAATATTAAAATGAAGATAATCGAGATGGCTAAACCCTTGCGGCGAAATTGCAATTCTGCCAGCGCCGCTCGACCGGCGGTCAAAGCGCTTTCGGCTAATTTCATTCCTTCGCTGGTAACTTCGGTGATGCGTTCCTCCGAAAGGCTGTGCACCATGGTGCGGGATTTGATGAGGGCGTCGTCGGCGTCATGCAATTGAAATTTGGCTTCGCTGACTTCCATGCCGGCGCGTTCGGCTTTCGCCACCAGACTGTCGGCAACAAAAATCTGGCTTTTCAAATTTTCGATTTGCTCGCGCATGGCGGCGGCGGTGAGCCATCCCGGCGAACCCTCTTCGTGGCAGTCGGTGCAAATGCTTTCCGGGCCCGCGCCTAACATTGAATCGGTGGGGTGTTGGATGCCGTGGTTGCCGTGACAGGTTTCACACTCGGGCAAACCCATTTCATCGAACGCGGCGCGATGGGGGCTGGCGAAAAATAATTCGCTGTTGTTGAGATGACACTGCCCGCAAATAAACGCGATGGTGGGCGCGCCCGGCGGCGTCGCGCCGTGATTGCCGTGACAATCGTTGCAGGCTGGCGCGGCCTGATCGCCTTTTTCCAACAGCGCTTTGCCGTGAACGCTGGTTTGATATTGCTCGATCTGATCTGTCGGGATGCTGTAATCTTTCATGTACTCGGCGTCCGCGTGGCAGCGGCCGCAGGTCGCGGGGATGTTCAGCGGGTAAACCGACGAGCGCGCATCTTTGGCGTTGCGGATGCCGTGCACGCCGTGGCAATCGGTGCAAACGGCGACTTTGGTGTCGCCTTTTTGCAAGAGTTGGCCGTGAACGCTGGTTTTATAGGCGCTGAGTTGATCGGTGGCGGCTCTGGGATTGAAGCGCCGCATATAGTTCGGATCGCTGTGGCAGCGGGCACAAAACTGTGGAATGGCCGTGCGTTCGGGCTTCCCGACGAAACCTTTGGCTGGATTCTTAGCCGCTTCCATATCGCCATCGAGCCCAGCGGTGGGATCCCCGCCGTGGCAGTCGGCGCAGGAGAGTCCCTGTTGGGCATGCACGTCTTCTTTCATGCCCTCCACGGGCACGGCGAGTTCGTCTCCCATCTCCAAATGGCAGGAGACGCAACTGTTTACTTTTTCAGCGCGAGCCGGCTCCTGAGCGAAAGCTGTTGCGCCGCAACCGATTAGTATAAACGAAAGAATGTATCCGATTTTTTTCATGTCAAGATCGGGTTTGATTAATATCTTATCCTGAATGGCAGTGCTTCGTGAATTATTCAGGCTCAAAACGTCTGCGGCACGACGTACGAGACAATGGTCATAATGATGATATAAACCAAACTGACGATTCCCAGCACCCCGAGTATTTTGCTGGATTCGCCAATTTGGCCTTTGCGATCCAGAAAGGGCACCAGAACCAATAAAGCGCCGATCAAACCGAAAGCCAGTACCCCTAACATTTCCCCGTCCAATCCCAAAACTTTTGCCGGTATGAATTTGAGCGTCTGAAACATAAACACGAAATACCATTCCGGCTTGATGCCGGCGGGCGCCGGGGCAAAGGGATCGGCTTTGACTCCTAATTCCCACGGGAAGAGGGCGGCAATTGCTGCCAGCGCGCCGAGCGCCAAAATCCAGCCTAACAGATCGCGCAGCAGGAAGTTGGGAAAGAAGGGCATGGTTTTGTAGGGCGCGCCGTCTTTTTCCAATTTTAATGGCACGCTCATGCCTTGTTTCTGAACGGCCCAGAGGTGGAACAGCAGCAGCACAGTGGAAATCATGGGCAGCACGGCCACATGAAAACCGAAGAAGCGGGTGAGGGTGGCGCCGGTGACATCTTCGCCGCCGCGCAGAAACTTCAACAAAAAACCGCCAATGAGCGGCACCACCGCCACAATTTCGGTGCCGACCTTGGTGGCGAAAAACGCTAACTCGTTCCAGGGCAGCAAATAACCGGAAAAGCCAAACCCCAGCGAGAGGAAAAGCAAAAACACGCCGCTCACCCAGGTCAACTCCCGCGGCTTGCGATAGGCTTTCAGAAAAAACACGCTGAACAGATGAACGAACGCTGCGGCGATCATCAAATTGGCGGACCAACTGTGGATGGAACGGATGAGCCAGCCAAAGCGCACCTCGGTCATGATGAATTGCACGCTCTCAAACGCCGCCTCGGCAGTCGGGCGATAATAAAGCAGCAGCAAAATGCCCGTGGCCACCTGAATCATAAAAAAGAAGAGGGTGATGCCGCCGAAGTAGTACCAGATGCTGTGACGGTGGAGCGGCACTTCCTTCTTTTTGATGAAGTACTCCAGAGCGCTGAGATCGTATCGCTCGCGCAGCCAGGCGGCCAGCCCGCGCCCGGAACGTTGGGCAGTTTTATCCTTCTCGGGTGACAACGATGTCCTCATTGCGAATATCTACCTTATAAGATTCCAATGGCCGCGGCGGCGGCCCGGCGATGTTTTTGCCGGTGAGGTCAAAGTGTCCGTTATGACAGGCGCACCAGATATGTTTAAAATCGGAGCGGTACTGAACGGTGCAATCGAGGTGGGTGCAGATAGCGGAAAAGGCAACATATTCATCGTTTTGGGTATGAATTAAAATTCCGGGCTTGACGCCAAAGCGAAAAATTTTGCCGGAATTGAGGGGCAGTTCGCCCACTTTGGCTGCCACCACGCTGTTCTGCACCGCTTCTTGAATTTTCGGTGGAATGATAAAATTAATGATGGGAACGAAGATCGATCCAATGGTGGTCAACAAGCCGCCGCCCAACAAAAGATTGACGAATTTTCGGCGCGGCAACGTTGGTTGTTCTTGCGCCTGATTTTGTGCACTGTTCATTGTTCAAAGGAAGTTAAGAAAAAGACGTGAAACGGCAGAAAGTTAGATGGCAGGCTTGTTGGGAGGTAGAGGGTATAGAGGTATAAGGTATAAGGTATAAGGTAGTTGACCTATACCTTATACCTCTATACCCTACCCCCTACCGTCTGCCCTTTGCCATCTCACTTCATTGAGCCTTCGGAACCGGATGCGCAATTTTAGCTGCCATTTCTTTGTAATTGAACCCTTTAAAAGTCGGACTCTCTTTGTTGTGGCACTTCACACAGACTTCTTCCGTGGGTTCAATTAAACCATATTTGGCGCCATCGACTTTGCCGTCGTAAATGTCCTTCATAAGTTTCTGGCCTTTATAGGCGGAACCGGGGCCGTGGCAGGCTTCGCAGCTCACCCCTTCTTCAAGGGTCAATTTCGGACCTTTGAGCTTGGCGTCCACGCCGTGCGCCGTGACATGGCACTTCAAACATTTATCTGAAGTTGCCGGATCATCGATGCCCAATTTTTTGCCGGCTTCTTTTGCTGCCGGAGTCTTGAGCGTTTCGTAAGCTTTTGCATGAGCGCTGGTGGACCAGATTTTAAATTGCGCGCCGCTTTTAGGAGTCAGGTGGCAGGGCTTACAAGTGATCACACCGCCGTACTGGAAATCAGCGGCATCGGTTTTTTGCTGGGCGGTCGAATTCTGGAAAGTCAGCCCAACGCTTAAGATAACCAAAAACGAAAACAAAAGAAATTTACGCATGATGCATCTCCTTTTCTGTTATTGATTTCTTTTATTCAAAACATCGGATACTCCTGTCCGAACACGTTCACCATTCCATTCACATGTTTGCTTTTGTCGATAATGTTGCCATCGTTGTCCACCACCCCGCTGTGGCAATTATCGCAGCCGCTGAGGTCGGCGGGAATGTGGCCGGTCGGCGGCAGGCTGTGGCAGGTTCCGCACGCGCCGGTGGCGGGGTCGGTCCAGCCCGGGGCGAGGGCGTTGCCCTGAATGAAATCAGCGGTGTAAAACCCACTCAATTGTGATTGCGCTCGGGGGAGGCTCCAGTTGCCGTGGCAGTAGGAGTTGGCGCAGCTTCCCGCGCCGCTGTTGTAGGAGGGTGCGGCGCCGTCTGCAAGCGCCAAGCCGGTAAAAGTCAGCTCGGCCGGTAAGTCGGAGTCAATGTGGCCGGCGAAATAAAGCGAGGTTGGAACCACATGGCAGGTGGTGCATTCCGTAGGGTTTGCGATATCTCCACCGGCGAGATGCAGGGTGTGCTGCCCAACGCCGCGGGCCGTGGTGTTGGTGTTGTCAGCCAGGTCTCTTGGAGGTGCGCCGGTCTGGTTGTCCGTTCCGCCGTGGCAGACCGTGCAATCTTCCGGCGTATTGGGATGGCAGGTCAAGCAGGAACTGTTGGCGATGCCGCCGGCGTAATTCTGGCCGTGGCAGGCCTGGCAATTTCGCAAATCCCAACGGAGCGAATTCGCGATGAAAAGCCCGTGGAAATTCTGCGCGCCCACCTGCACCCAGCCCGCTGGGTGCACCCCCGAAATCACCGCCGGCGAGTTGGTGGGAAGCGGATCGCGCAGCTCGCTGCAGCTACTCCACAACATCATCGCGAAGACAACAACTACGGCAAATGGAAACGTGGTTCGCATAGTTTAGTCTTTCTTGGTTTGATGATTTTTTCGTAGTTCTTCCGCCAGGGTTTGGATTTCCGTCAAATCGCGCTTCATCTCGCTCCAGCCGTACCAAAGGGCGTAATCCGGATTGGCGTGGAAGGTTCCCTGAAACGCCCGCATGCGGTGTTCCAGGTGCATCACAAACAATTTCTGCTCAATGGGCGTGGGGGCGTCATGGAAGGTCAACAAATCTGGAAACGCATAAGCGTAGTTTTCGGGTTTCTTCAAAATTTCATCTTTATAAAGTGCGGCAATGCTGCGGATGGCTTCGGCGAGCAGGTGGTCGCTTTCGCGAATCATCTGGTCGCCTTTTGCCAATTCGGCCCTGGCAAAGTTTTCGGAGTGACACTGGCTGCACACAGCCAGCATTTTATCGCGTTGTTCTTGCCATTCCTCCTGGCTGAGTCGAGCGACTTTGGCCCCTTTTACCACCTCCAGGCGCGCGGTGGGCTGGCCCTGAGGATCGAGCACCCCCAGCGCCTGTAAAATCGTGACCTGATCATCTTTCCATTGTTGGTCTTCGGGCAGGGGCAAACGCACCGCTAAAAATCCCCAGGCGGTCATGACGGCGTGGTTGCCGTCCTGCATGTGGCAGGTCTGACAAGTGGGCGCCGCCGCGGTTTCGGGCAGAACGCCGTTTTGCTTCAACAAATAGCGGACGCCGTGTTTGGAGGCAGAATACATCTCCCATTGCGGATGATCAAATCCCATGTGACAGGTTTGGCAAGCCTGCGGCTGTCGCGCCTCCGCGAGCGAGAAAGTATGGCGCGTGTGGCAGGCATCGCAGGAAGCCACACCGAAGCCCGCGCCTTGCTGCTTCAGAGCTTTGATTTCGTCTGCGCTTTTTAGACCGATTTTGTGGCAGCCGCCGCAGCCCTTCATACCTTCACGCAGCGCCATGGGCAGCCAGTGCGTGGTGGGCATGGCGTTCATCGCGGCCCAGGCGAAAGCATGTTTGCCGCGTTTAAATTGCTCGACGCGTTCTTCGTGACATTGGGCGCAGGTTTCCGGGGTGGGAATTTGCGCTTTGGCCACATCGTTCGCCGAGGTGTGGTCTTCGCCATGACAGACCGAACAGGTGATCTCGTTAAGACTGTGTTTGCTCAACTGCCAATCGGAGACAATACCAGGCGTCGCCTGTTTGTGACAATCCACACATTGCTGAGCTTGAACCAAGGATGAAAAAGCGAAGAAAAACGGAAGTGTTAAGAACCAGTAGCGTTTCATTCTCCCTCCTTAGATCGGCCCAATTGGGATTGGGAATTATATTTAATAAATGCTGGAATCAATTGCAAGTAAATCTTTCTTAAGATTTGTTTCTTTATAAATTTAAGGTGTATAAGGCGCGCTTTTGCAAGCGCACCCTACACACCTTGTGGATTAATGATTTAATTCCTTAGTGTCATTTGGCACTATTTGATGAGTAACATTTTGCGTACCGCGCTGAAGTCGTTCACCGATAACCGGTAGAAGTAAAGCCCCGATGGAACACTCGCCGCGTTGAAGGTGATCTCGTGAATGCCCGCCTCCAATCGCTCATCGACCAGTGTGGCGACTTGCTGTCCGAGGGTATTATAAACCTTCAGGGTGGCATGTCCGGGTTGTTTGACCTCGAACCGAATGTTCGTGGAGGGGTTGAAGGGATTCGGATAGTTCTGGAAAAGTGTATACTGATTGGGCACCTCGGGGGGCGTGGTCGGTACGCTCACCACAATACCCACACCTAATTTGTTGAGCACACTGCCCTGCGTCCAGTGCTCTTCACCACCGGCGTTATCCATGAGGGCGACGCCAAATTTGGACACGCCGTTGGCCACAAACAAAGCATCGTCCGCATTGCCGGTGTTCAAGGCGCGCTCGATTTCAACATACCACATGCCCTCGTGCCACAAACCCGCGGCATGGACATCGCCGCGGCTGCCGCTTGGGGTCTTCACAACGCGCTCGGGCACCACGGCGTTCAGTGCGGCGTAATTCGCCCAGTATCCATCGAGTTCCGTTGTGGTGATCGAATCCACCTTAGCGGTTTCGCCGGCGTCGATTTCCGCCTGGGTCAGCACCATGGCGTCGATGTAGTTGACAGGGCTTTTCTCGATGTAGAGTGGGCCGGTCTGAGCGGCATTGCGGTTTCGGCTTTCCGCACTGGAACCACTGTCGCCGACGCGGCCGCCGTCGGGTTTGCCCACATACTCCCGCATGTTCTGGTCATCCAAAAAGCCAACCAGTTGGAACGTGCCGGCCGTGGCCTGATGAGTGGTGGGATCAATCACCACCGAACCGGACTGCTGCGCGCTGATGGCGGCGAGCCCGCGCGCCGGCTTCATGTGCCAGAGGTCGGCATGTTGCCCGGCTGCGAGATAGGAGTCGTCTTCCGGATCGCCATCGGGCGCCACCGGGTTATTGACGTCAAAGTGACACTTGTTCATGCAGCCGTCCTTCTCCCACTGCTCATCGGGGATATCGATGTTCCACATGACGGAAACGCGGTCTTCACTCTGTCCGGAGGTATTTGACCAGGTGCTGCCATCCCAAATCCAGGAACCACCACGCACCATACTCATGGTTGGATCGGCCCAGCGGAAAAGCAGATAAAGATTATTGCCGCTGATTTTTCCTTTCATGGATACAGACCGGTTATTTGCCAGCGCTGCTTCGACCCAGTCGATATCGTTCCAATCGCTGGTGTCGGCATCGATCACCGGCGCCATGGCCGCTGCCAACGCGCTTACCGCGACCCCCACATTACCGCGCGTTTTGAAGAACATGTTCTCATCCCAGAACTTGAGTTCCGTTGCCAACTCCACATCCGTCGGTTCATTCCAGGCGGCCAGGCTGGCATCGGCAATGCCGAAGTTCGGCACGTTGCCTGTGCCGTTACGGTGACAGCTTACGGCACAGGAATTGGGCATCCCGCCCTGGGCTTGCGAGTTCAAAGTTTGCGACGGCGCAATCGTCCAGAAGGTGTGGGCGTGAATGTCGTATTCGATGGCGCTTTTCTGCACCTTAGGCGAGTGACACTTTGAGCAACGGCTGGCGCCGCTGGTAGTGTTGTTGTCCTCGGGATCGTAGCTGTGACGGGTGTGCTCGGAAACCACCTGCGCCACGGCCGCCAAGTTTACGGGGTCGGTGATGTTCGCAATTTGGTCTTTGGTCAATGTCGCGAACGGGCCGTGTTCAGCGTGACAAGCAAGGCACAACGTGTTGTTGTCGTTCTCGGTCGCGATGGTCACACCATCCTCAACGAGCTGATCGCGAATCATCCACTTGTTGCTGGTGTTGCCGTGCGGTTCGTGGCAGGTGAAGCAGGTCAGGTTGACCCAGGGTTTGTTGGGATCGAACTGGGCATGCGCGCTGAGTTTGAAATCCTGAGCCTGCTGGTGATGCGATTTCGAGGTATTCCCATAAGGAAACGCATCGAACCAAAAATCACCGGGATTGGCGATGGGATTGACCAGGTTGAAGAATTCGCTGAGAATTTGGCCGATTTTGTAAACCCCCTCACCCTCTTTGTAAGGATAACCTAAAGTTCTGCCACCTATCGAGGCGGTGCTGGCGCCTCGGGAATGGCACTGGCCGCAAACTTCCACCTGGCGTTCCAGGTCCGTAAGTTTCGCCGGATTCGCGCCCTGACCGCTGAGACCGAAGTTGACATGCGAAGGCGGGCCGCCCGGCCCGTGGCAAGATTCGCAGCCGATGTTCCATTCCTTGGGGTTACCGATCCACTCGCCGGTGGTGGCGTTGAATTCCACCTGCGGGCCGACCCCGTGGCAGCCGATGCAGTTGCGATCTTCCGCATTGGCTTTGATGACGTCGGTGGTCAGGGTTGCCGGATCGTTATAAAGCGGCAAGTTGGTGTTAAGGTCGTACCAATGCTGCGGGTTGTAATCGGTCCACGCTTGAGTTTTGATGTTGTACTGAATTGGCAGCACGTACCAGCTATTGCCGATTTTGGTGTGGAAGCGCTGCTTCCATTCGTCGCGCGTGCCGCCGTGTGCGCGGTGAACGGTGTAGGTGACGGCGCCAATGGTGACGGTGTAGCCGCTGGTGGTGTCGGTTTTGCTGGTTCCTGCGGCCGGGTCGTATCCCAAAATAGGTGCGTTCGCTCCGTAACGAGAGAACTTGGGATGGGTGGAAAGATCGAGACTGGCCTTAAAGTCGGCAGCGGGAACCACTCCGGTGGTGTCATTGGGACGGCCGGTCGCCGGCTGGTCGGGGTCGCGATAAATCTGCGAATGTCCGGTGTTCAGCCAGTTTGCCCAGGGGTTACCAAACTGAGGCAATAAATTGGCTTCTTTGCCATGACAGTCGTTGCACCTCTCGGTGCCGGCGTACGGGGATTGCGCCCAACCGGCTTGCGGGATGAAGAAAAAACCGAGGCACACCAATACACATACGGCTAACAAATAGTAACACCTTGCCATACAGACCTCCTTTCTTGATTAAGGTTTTTCAAACAGTGTTATTTGTGACATTGCACCTAAAACTGCTTTACTAATGGCTTCCGGGTAAATGGGTTTTGTTCCAAAATAGGTAACCCCCTCCTGCAGAATTTTTCCACCCAACTCTTTTGAAGGATCGTTTGAGAGGACGACCAGAGAAATCTTGGGTCGAATTTTTCTCAAGATCTTGACCATTTTCAGAGAATTCAATTGCGAGAAGTCGAGATCGTATATCAGAGCGACGTAATCGTCATTGAGGATCGCCAACAGGAGATCTGCTTCGTCGGCAACGACTTTAACGGTCAGCTTCTGACTTTTGAACAGGTCGCACAAAATTTTCTGGCAGCCTTCATCGCGACTGGCAACCAGCACTTTGCCTTCCACTTTTCCATCACCCTGATATGATTTGAGTTCTTTTTATCAAGATTTGTACCAGTGGGAAGCGGTCCAAAGACGATAACCCTATAAACCTTTAATATATTTTATCTTGAATCATGCAAAGCCCCAGTTTTTCAGTTGCCCTTGCGATCGCGTCAAAAGTGAAGTGGGACATCCGTGTCCCAGTTTTGATTTTGGCAATTTGTGATTAAAATATTAAAATCAAATAAATAGGTTAGTGTGACACAAATTTACTGATTGAGACAAGTTTGACCCACTTTTTTACTAAGTTCATTTTTCCTGAATTTAAAGTACTAAGGAAAATACGACCTGCAAGTATTCTGAAAAAAAAATTAATAATAGAACACTCCGGTTTTTAAGAGGGGCTAAAATTGGCAGGGGGGAAGCAGGGCGCTTCCCCCCTACGGTACCGGGCTTACTGGAAGGGAAATTTGAAGACAGATTCTTTCACTTCATCACGATCATCTTTTTCACCGCCGTGAACCCATTAACTCGAATCTTGTAGAAGTAGATTCCGGAATTCAGGTCGCTGGCGCTGACCATCACCCGATGGGGGCCGGCTTCGAGATGATCATCCACGAGCGTCATCACTTCTTCGCCCAGCATGTTGTAAACTTTCACCACCGCGTGACCCGATTCCTTCAGATCAAAGTTGATCATCGTTGTCGGGTTGAACGGGTTGGGATAGTTCTGATACAGGGCATATTCTTTTGGCATTTCGCCGCCATTGCCAGCCACCGAGGTAACCAGCAGTGAGAATTCATCGGAGAAGGCGCTTTCGTTGCCGGAGAAATCAAAGGCCGAGACGCGATAATAGTAGGTGGTGCCGACGGCGACGTCGCTGTCCTGATAAGAATTCTCCGTCAGCCTGGCCAGGGGTTCGACAGACTTGGGATCGAAATTAGGGGTGGTCGCCCGATAAATCGTGAAGTAGTTAAAATCTTCATCCGGGGAGGCATTCCACGACAGGATGATGGAGTTGAATTTTACCGACCCGGCAACGTTGGCCGGCGCGGCTGGTATGAGATTGTCAACAGAGTAGCCGCTGTCCGGAGTGGTTACGGCATAAACCGCCGGAATAGCGGTGTGGCCGGAAACCATGAACACCGACCAGTGCTGGCCCGCGACGATGGTTGAGTCGTATAAAGTTGGAACCACGGCGCTGTAGTTGTCCAGCGTGGCTGCGGGAACTGAGCCGACAAAATCCCAGGCGGCGTCCAACTGCAGGCGGGCGCCGCTGCCGAGGCTCGCAATTTCAGCCGCGCTGAGATTGAGGTTCGTCAAGGCTGTAGAATTGACGGAGTTGCCGGCCGCGGGCTCATCGACCCGGCGCCAGATACCATAATTGATCACCGGATTATCGCTGACGCCGTCGCCGCCGAAACGCGTCCAGTTTACACGAACTTGTTTGCCTTGATCGTTGGGCACGTCCTCAATTTTAGAGATGACGCCTTCAGACAGGGCGCCAAACCTAAGTACGTCTCTTGTGATCTGAAGTAACGCCACGGTAAATTGGTAATTGTGGATGCCGTGGCTGTGATCGTAATCTACAAAGAAGTAGTTCCAGGCAGCCCTTCTCAGCATCAGACTTTCTTTGGTATTCCAGATTGGATCTGAAATGTTCACCGTTGGCTCACCAAACGGCGGCAGCATCATCGCCACATCGTGCATGAGTCCTTCGACTTCCGCCTTGACGGCCTCGATCTTTCCGTCGCCATCGTGATCGGCACGCGCCAGCATATCGTCGAACGAGGTCATATTGGGATCATGACACTTCTGGCACGGCGCTACGTTGTCCACTACGGTGGTGTCGGTTCCAACGATCTCAGTTGTATGCATGGCCCAACTGTGCTCGCCGAGGTCATCGCGGCTGCTCTCGGCCATGTGGCAGCCAACGCAGGCATCCTCAATAACATCCTTGTGGGTGGAGTTAGGCAGAATGCGACCAAACCTGATAACGTCTTCTACCACCCCAAACAGCATTTCCGTCTGGTTGCTGTGGTGCGGGCCGCGGTAGGTGCGAGTGGGGTTCAGCGCATAGGCCTCGCCGCCGCCTACTCGGCGGTCATGGTGGCAATTCATGCACAACAGGCCCAGGCCGCCTTTGCTAAGGGTCGGGCCGCTGGGTAGCACAACATTGTCGGTAAGGCGGAGTTGGTACTCATGGGTGGCATCGTGCGGGTCGTGGCACACCGCACAGGAGATGTTCTGGTCGCCAGTTTTCTGCTCCAGGTCACTGGCCGGATCCATCTTGGCGACAAAGCCCCAGCCGCTGTGACAGGGCGCGCAAGTCGGGTTGTCTCCTTCCTCTGCGAACGTCTCGCCCTGCGCGTGGGCAGAGTTTTTCCACTGGAGGTTCTTGACGTGATAGGGTTCTTCCTCATGGCAGCGTCCGCAAAGGCCTTCCTCGAGCGAAACTTCAATTTTTGATTTATCGCCTTTGTGCTGGCTGCCGGGGCCGTGGCAGTTTTCGCATTGAATGTTGGAAACCGCTGCTAGCGCCGGAAAATTGGTCACGATATCGTCCCAGTTGCCGGGTTGCAAAGTGGCCGGGAACTGCCAGCCCAATTGATTGGCGACATCCCAGAACCCGCCGTTCGCGGCGTCTTCAAAAAATCCTACGGTGTGGCACTCGATGCAGGCTTCATTATAATGAGAGCTTTTCAAGCCATCAATTGCTTGCTCAAACATAGTGGCGTGGCCGGTCTGGTTCCATTGCTGGGTGTTGCCGGAGTGGCAGATGCCGCACTGCCCCTGAGCGATATTGGGGGTGGCGCCGCCCACCGTTCCCACCCCGACGTATTTTGCACTGGTGATGGTCACGCTGGAGTTGGCCGTTCCACCGGCGGTGGTAATTTCCACGTTCACTACAAACTGGCCTTCGACATCCGGGCGGAAGGTCGTGCGCCGGGTGTTCGTGCTATCCAACGTCGTGGCGGACGTGGCCGGTTTTGAGGTGAATGTCCAGGTGATAGAGGTAATTTCTTGGCCGGCGTTTTCCTTCACAAATAAATAAACCAGTTCCTCTACTCCCACCACTTTCAATCCGGTCGAGGGGTGAGTGGTCCACCCCAGGTCATGCAGCTCTTGTGGGCTCCAGGCCTCCACCACAATCACTGCCTGTGGGGTTTGGGCCGCTGCCGCGCCAAACATCGCGAGCATGCACAGCAGGGCAACCCAGATTGGTAGTCGCAACGGTCTCATAAAACCTCCTGAATTTTGGGTTAATTTTTTTGGAAACATCTGTGACTTTCGACTCGGTTCTTTTCATCTTTACAATCGGCATACCACAAACATCATCTTTTTCTGAATTTTTGTTCGTTGATTAAGTATCAATAAATTTGGATGGTTATCGTGTGCTCAAAAATCGCTCAAAATTCAAGCCCAACGACTTTGGAAAAAGTGAGAAATCCGTGTCTCACTTGTCAGGATTCGAACAGAGGTAATTCTTTGTTTTTTATAGAAACCAGAAGGTGAGACACGGACGGTTCATTAGAGACAGCGATGACTCACTTGGGGAGATTTTGAATTAGAAGGGGTCGCGGTGGGGTTCAATGAAAGAGCTGTTGCTCTGTTCTTTCTTCGCAAGAAAGCGAAGATATTTAACAATGTCTTCAGAGGCTTCGCGAGTCAAGGTATTTTCATAGGCTGGCATTAAGACCGATCGCTTTACCCCGCGCCCGCCCTGGGTGATCACTTCTACCAACCAGGCATCGGTTATAGACTCTAAGTAATCGGCATCATTAAAGTCTTTGGGTTTTGGATCTAAATTGTATGCGTTAAAGCCATCGCCTTTTCCCTCTAACCCATGACATACGGCGCAATATTTGTCATAAAGAAGTTTACCTTTTCGTTGAGAATAAGATAAATCCAACAAATTTATTTTTTTCGATTCCACCTGTGCGCTAATTAACGTATCTGCCGGGGTGGTTTGTTCTTGTCGGATATTCTGGCTTTGCCGACAAGATACGAAAAAAAGTAGTCCGATCCCTAATTTTAAAATCCTCATCGCTTTTATTCTCCGTTCAAACTCATTAAATATATCGTGATGGCACGAGCCTCCTCATCGCTCAAACCAGCGTTGGGATCGAGGGTTTGGGGATTATATTGTTGTGGATTTTTAATCCACCGATACACCCAGCCGGCGGTGAGGCGCGTTCCGCTGTTGTCCAGGGGTGGACCAACATATCCTCCCTGGCCTTCGATTTGGTGACAAGACTGGCAGCCATATTTTTCAAAAAACAGAGTTCTGCCCTTGGCGATCAATTCCGGAGTTTCCAGAGTAATTTGCACCGTGTCGATAGCATCGTCCCTGAGAACCAGGTGGAAATAGTCCACTACCGTTTCAATTTCTGTTTCAGACATGAAGAGATTGGGCATCCGTTCGGTTAAAATTGGCCGCATGGAGTAAGGAATCTTGAAATACTTTTCCACCCATTGGCGCTGAGTTTGACTGCCTTCTCTGGATAAATCGGTAGCCAAAAGAAAACCCCTACCGTTTATGACATGACACGAAAAGCACGAATATTTTTTTACGATGCGACCAAACTCGCCTTGCGGTTGATAGGCGCCGGGGGGATCTTGGTGAACGAGGTATTTTGGCGGCAGCTCTTTTTTTGTCATGGCGAGCAGGGCGGTCGTGAGAGCCTGCAATTCCTCCTCGTTGAAGTCATAGACCGGCATCCTGGCCGTTTCCAAAAATTGACGGGGATTTTTCAACTTGTTGTAAATGTATGAGGGTAGGGTTTTCGCAATCTCTAATTTCCCAAATTCCAATTGATACAGGTGACGGTCCCCAATGTCAGTGAGGTCTGGACCCATGTTTTCGACTTTCGGGATTCCCGTGAGTTCGTGGCAGCCGTCGCAGTTGTACTGGTTGAACAGCTTCAGGCCTTTTTCATAAAAGTTAGGATCCGGGGAATGCAGCGCGGTGTCCGGCGGCGCGTCCCAATCCACAAATTCGCTCATCATATAAGCAGTGATGGCTTGGGCTTCTTCGCGGGTAAATCCGTACTGCGGCATTTCAACTTCCGGTTGCAAGCCCCTGGGATCCAGCAGATAGGAATACAACCAGGCCGGCTTGGCTTTGCTGGCGACCTTAATTAAGTCCGGCGCCAGGGGGCCGCCTTTTCCCTCCACTAAATGGCAACTGATACAGCGGGCTTCGCGAAAACGGGTTTTACCTAACTCCACCCATTCATCGGGAGGGAACTCCTGTTGCAGCTCTGGCGGCAGCGGCGCCAGTTTTTTGCTGTTGGGATAGTTTTTGAAGCTCACAAGGAAATCCGCCAGTAATCGGGCCTCTTCGTCGCTGAGTTTGAAATCCGGCATCCTGGTTTCGGGTCGGAAAGCTTTGGGATCCTTCAACCAGCGCACCAACCAGCTCCAGGTGGTTTTATCTCCGATGCCGTCTAATATAGGGGCGTATTCTTTGGGTAAATTCCCAATTACATGACAGCCAACACAATTATACTTTTTCAAAAGCTGGCGGCCGTAAGTTAGAATAGGGGCTTCCGGCGCTTGCTGTTCCTTATGACATTTGCCGCAGGAGGACTCGATGTATGCTTTCGGCAAAATTGGTTCTTCCCAATAAGGTTGACCGTCGTGTGCCTTCTCTGCCGTCGTGGCCAGACCCTGGCCGCTGTGACAGGTGGTGCAGCCAAATTCGTTCATGTCATGATAAATTTGAGGGTGAGGCGTAAAGGGTTGTTTGGCTGCAACCAGATTTTTTTCTTCCAAACCTAAATGGCAGGAGGTACAGCGGTCAACGCGACCTAACTCTGGATTCCAAATTTGTTTGATGGCAATTTCTATGGGTTTTAACCGTCGGGGTTGTGCTGCCAAAAGCTGGTTATATTCTTTCTGATAACGACGCCATTCGCTAAAATAATCCTTAGCAGGAGAGATAGCCAACACCATAAAAAAGATTAGGCTGGCCACGGCGTAGATTTGATTTAGCTTTTTCATTTGCATTAATTAATTAAATTAGCCATTTGCAGTTGCGCTGCTGCTGCGGGTACATGAACCAGATGGCACTTGAAACAATTCTCATCCCAATTTCCTGACTCAACTTGTCCACCATATTCGGATCAACTTGGAGATGCACTGAGTGTTTGTCCCAGCTTATCGATCATTGCCTTAACGCTTTCATCAACATAGTAGTGTCTTTCCGTATCATGACAATTCATGCATGTTTCCTCTATTGCCTGGAATCTTGCATGCATGGCTTGAAAAGCAACTTGTTTTGCATTTCGACAAAGTATCCGGTTGTATCCACTGTTCACTCCCTTCATGTTTTGTCGTCGCGGCTCATCCGCTTGTTAGACAGCACCCCGAAGAAAGTTCGTTATATTCAAAACGATTCCCAATCCAAGGCCGTAAACCAGATGGGAAATCGTCGGCGAGAGTACAGGTCTCGTGCCCTGAGGGGCTCCTACGCCGAAGAGGCCCCAACCGAACGCAGGATAGAAGATGATCCATGGCAGAAGCGTTGTCGCCAGGCCCCATAAGAGACTAGGAAGCACGTGATTGTCTGGTAGCGGTGCACTAGAGACGAGGTAGAAGGCAGGATACGAGAGTGCGAGACTACCACCGAGAAGATAATGAGTCACCTGGCCAACGGTGGACTCATGTTTGACGGGCCTAGCCTCAATGATGTTCTTGTGTACGAACGTTCCACGAACGGCATGCAAGAGCCATCGACCGATGGCCCGGTTGCCTCCTCAACCGCTCCCACTCGTGATCCCGAATCGCTTCATAAGGCTTTCCACGATGTCCATCAAACCGGTACCTGCCAGGCCACCAACGAAGGCCGAGAAAAACAGTCCCATGGGATTTCCCTCCTTTTGATATATTTATTAGACTATTAATTACCCCGAGAAATATTGAAATAGTGGATCATTAGAAATTCATTGACCCAACTTTGTTCAAACTCATCTGTCTTTTATTCCATTAATCCACTAATCCAATACTCCGATTGATTAATTCCTCTTCCCGTTTTGTACAGTAAAAATATCGGTCAAATTTTTACATGCGACTAATAAATCCCCTGCCACGGCCAGGTCCATTCCCAGCCCGGGCCGCGGAACAAAATTCCGATGGTGGTCAAGATGGTGGCGACCAGGACAAACCAAATCATGACCCATTCGGCTAATGAAAGACGACTCAGCCATGCGCTGAATCTCGTTTCTTTTTTGATCGCATAAGGAAGAATCATAAGACCATAAATCAAAATGGTTGGAATCGCGATCGACCAGGCTGAAAAAAACGCCAATCCCACGACCAGAACCAAAGCCACCCCTGTTAACCAAAGGAAAGTTGCCTGCTGCTGACTTTTCCACAACCCTTCACGTTTGAGATTGATATCAAAATAGGGAATGACCACCAGTGCGATAATGACCAAAGTAGGAATCAACACTCCGGCAACAAAAGGTGGAAAGAGGTGCAGGAGTTCCTGTAATCCGAGAAAATACCACGGCGCCTTGGCCGGGTTAGGCGTATGCTCGGGATTGGCCAGCTCCTCCAGCGGCGCATCGATGATGAGGGAAAAAATCGCTAAAATAATTACCAAGATCTCAAAGCCGATGAGCAGGCTAAGCAGAAGCGGCGGGTAACTCAATACCTGGTCTTTTTCTGCTGCTTCTTTAACCAGAGCGCTGGTGTCTTTTTTTACAAAAGCCACCCGTTTCGGAACCTGCAGCGGTTCCACAATTTCTTCGAGTTTAAAATCTTGATCCAGATTCATGACTCTTACCCTTTCGGCCTCCGTTTCAGCAAAGGTGTAATTCCACCGTCCTTGCGCACCCGCCAGAAATGGATGCCTATCAAAACGGTCATGACCACTGGCAAAATGAACACATGCAGCACGTAGAAGCGCAGCAGTGCATTTTCCCCGACGATGTTTCCCCCTAAAAGCAGGAAGCGCAGCTTTTGTCCCAGTAATGGGGCGTACCCCAGCATGTTGGTTCCCACGGAAATGCCCCACAGGGCCAACTGATCCCAGGGCAGAAGATATCCAGTGTAGCTGAGCAGCAGCGTCAGCAGAAAAAGCATCACGCCAATCACCCAGTTGAATTGCTTGGGCGGTTTGTAGGCGCCCGCAAAAAATACGCGCAGTAAATGTAAAAACACCACGGCTACCATACCGTGGGCGGCCCAGCGGTGAAAATTGCGAATGAAGCGGCCATTCGCCACCACAAACTCTAGATCCTTCATATCATTGTAAGCTTGCGGCACCGAGGGATGATAGTACAACATTAGATAGATGCCGGTGATCACCAGTATCATAAATAACGCAAAGGCCGCAACCCCTAAATACAGGGTGGCCGAAAATTTTAGCGAATCCCGCCGCACCTTAACTGGGAAAATATGAAAGAAAAAGTTATTGAAAATCAACAGCGACTTATCCAAATTGGATTCGGGAACGCCGGTTCGGAAAATCGATTTCCAAGGCTGCGACTGAACCACTTTTTCAATCAGATTCCGGGCCATTTTATACCTTTAAAATATAATCCGCACTCACCATTTCACTTTTATCCACCACCAGCTCCCCTTTATCGTCGAGAGTAATTAGAAAATGGGGTAAGTCGCGCGGCGCCGGCGGTTTTAAGACTTCACCGTGCCGGGTGAAGTTGCTCCCGTGGCAGGGGCAGGCAATCCGTTCTTCGTTACCCCTCCAATAGGTCAGACAGCCGAGATGGGTGCACACTGCAGACAGGCAATAAAAGTACCCCTGCTCTTCCCGAACAATAAAAATCTTTTTCTCAGCATCTAATGTTACTGAATTCGGGGCATAGCCTTCTGGCTTTCCCACCTTAAATTTTAGCGGGGGTTCAAAGAGCACCTTGGGCGACAGGTAATCCCAGGAGACCGCGGTGCCGCCTACCCCAGCGATCACCAACGCGCCGGTACCCATCGTGTTCAAGAATTCTCGTCGGGAGAGCAATTTTTGTTTGTCAGGTTTATTCCCATTCATAGAGGACCCTTTCTGCCATTTCAAATCCTTCCATTTTTATACAGCTCACCGGACAACGCTTGGCACACAAGCCGCAGCGGATGCAGATGGTTTCGTCTTTAATCATCACTGCACCTTCGATTTCTTCGCCGGTGACCGTTTGCCTGCGTCCCAAGATGAAATCTTCGGAGCGCTCCAACACGGCCATGGTTTCCGGATCACTCACGAGCCTCTCGATTGAAATCAGTTCAATGCAGTTTTCAGGACAAATATCCACGCAGCCGCCGCAGAGGATGCATTCGGTTCCCAGTTCTTCCCGTGGTTCAAAGACCGTATTGATCCAACAACGCAGACAGCGCCGGGACTCTAAAACCGCCTGCTCTTCGGTATAGCCTAATTCCACTTGCGCCACGCCCACGCGACGATCGATTGGCAGCACGGGAATGGGCACGCGATCAACTTTCTCAAAATCCGGCTGCTGCTCATATTCAAAGGTATCGTAAACCGTGACGTAAATTTTCCGCTCTTCTTGTTTTTGCCCCGTGAGATATTCATCGATGGCGCGGGCAGCCCGTCGGCCGTCGGCGATGGCATCAATGGCGATGCGCGGGCCAAACACCACATCGCCGCCAGCGAAGATGCCGGGAGCGGTGGTGGCCAGAGTCACCGGATCCACTTTTATGGTGTTGCGCGGTGTCATCTCAATTCCATCTTCCGGCCGAATAAATGACAGATCGGAGGTTTGGCCAATGGCCATGATGATGGAGTCCGCCGCCAAAACCTGTTCGGTTCCGGGCGCAAATTTGGGATTAAAGCGGCCGTTTTCATCAAACACGGAAACGCACTTAATGGTCTCCAATCCTCTGACCTTGTCATTTTTGCCCAGAATTCGATTGGGGCCCAAAGAGTTGTGAATCTGAATGCGCTCTTCTATCGCCTCCGCAATCTCTTCCTCGGTTGCCAGCATTTCATCGCGTGCTTCCAAAACCACCATGTGCACTTCTTTGGCGCCGAACCGGACAGCCGAACGCGCCACATCCAACGCCTCGGTGATATCGGAAGCCACTTCCTCGATGCGTTCCAGACGCGCCGCGGTACGGGCTACATCGATGGCGACGTTCCCTCCTCCGATCACAATGATCTTTTCACCCAATTCAACTTTGTAGCCCATATTGATATTCAAAAGAAAATCCACTGCGCGCAAAACCCCGTCCAATTCCACGCCTTCGATTTGCAGATCCCGACTTTTATGCGCCCCAATCGCCAGAAATACCGCCTCGTAGCCGTTTTCTTTTAAATCCTGCAAAGTAAAATCCCGGCCCAAGGCTTTGCCCAATTTGAGCTCAACGCCCAGGCTCAGGATAGCATTGATCTCCATTCGCACCAACTCGCGCGGCAGTCGATATTCGGGTACTCCCAGAGTCAACATGCCGCCGGGTCGTTCTTGTTTCTCAAAGACGGTTACTTTATACCCCAGGAGGGCCAGATCATGAGCGCAGGACATGCCCGCCGGACCGGAACCTATCACGGCCACCCAACGATTCTTAGGTTTAATTTTAGGACCAAGGGCTTCATAAATTTTGCGAATATCGATCATGCTTTCCACGCCGTAGCGCTCGCAGACAAATCGCTTCAGCGCCCGAATGGCAATGGGCTTATCCAATTGACCGCGACGACAGGCGGTTTCGCACGGTGCCGCGCAGATGCGACCACAAATGGAGGCAAATGGATTAGGTGCCCGCGCCACGCGATAGGCTTCCTCAAACCGCCCCTGGGCAATCAAGTTCACATACCGCCCGGCTTCGGTGTGCACGGGACAAGCCCAGTAGCAGGGGAAATTTTTTTGCAGCCAATCGGTGTTTACGGGTTTAGTCAGCATATTCGAGATCTCACGAAGGGTGGATGGATGGAGTACTGGAATATTGGATTGTAAGTCAAAGCTCCGCTTTGAGATGATCCATTAATCCATCAATCCAAAACCCATTACTCCAAAACTCCAGAACTCCAATACTCCGTTAATCTAGCGAGTCACTTATTTTTTGATGACAAAATCCACGGTGATGTCACCCGTTTCCGGCACCTCGATTTCCTGGGGTTCGCCTTTGAGCTTCTTATGCCAGACCCGCAGAGTATATTTTCCCGCCGGCACGTTTTCGATGGTGAAGACCCCATCTTTATCGGTTTTGAAAAAGTAGGGGTTTTGCAGCACCACAATCCAGGCTTCCATTTCCGGGTGCACGTTGCAAAGCATCACCGAAACGCAGCCGCGTTCTTTAAATGTATAGGATCGGGTTTCACCTTTGGGCCAGGTACCCAGATTGAATTTCTCGGCGCATTTATCGGGTGTGAACACGTTATGCAGCACATCGTCGCTGTTGAGGTAATCCACGATGGTCCCCTGAATAATCGGCAGCACGTGGGGGATGAAGGTCAGATTCTTCTGATCCATTTTGGCATGTTCTTTTGGTGGTTTGAATCCGTCTGCCACTTCATCGATAAACACCACCACGTCGCTGGCGTCGCGCGCGCCTTTGGCGGTGACTTTGCCTTTAATCGTTCCCGCCATCGAGGTGAGCGGATAACATAGCATCAATACCACTAAGAAAAGACTTCTCGCTTTCATATTATTTTTCCTTGATGTTTGAATTCCTAAATGTGTTCTTTTCTAAAATCCAAACTGCGCCTGCATAACAAACAGGTCGGCATCCTTACTGGGGTCATCCAAAGGTATGAAATATTCCAGGGTGAAGCGGACATTTGCCCTGGCCACAAATGTCAGCCCGGGAATGAGCGATTTTTGCGCTTCTGGTACGTCGATATCTAAATTAGAATCGGTAAACTCAAACCGCGCCAGGCCAATAAGCCAGGGATAAATCACATAGTTGCCTTGACCGTACCAGACCAGAGACTGGCGGTCCGGGGTACCTGGCAATTCCGAGTTCATATACAGGACCGCGCCATTTAGTATCAAGCGATTCCACCAAAAATCCACGTCGCCGCCGAATATTTGAAAATCTTCATCGACATCATTTTGGGTGGCCGTGCCAATATAGAAGAAGCCTCCGAGACGCAAATTATTATCCACATAAAATTCGGCGGTTTCGCTTTCCTGACCCTCGGTACCGCCAATTTCCCCCAGACCGCCAATTTTGTAGGTGACTCGGCCATAAATATCTTTTTCGCTGTTCACGTCATTTCTCCCCTGGCCGTTCACTACCCCCAATTGGAAACGATAGCCGCCCCGACCACCGGCGCCATTGCCCGCGCCCCAGAACTCGATGCCCGAATGCTCGTCCCGCAAACGCACGCGGTTGCGACTTCTAAAGCTGGCGACATTGTAGTGGTTGCGCGTTAATCGCATGTGGGTCGGCGTCGGGTCAGGTGAAACGTTGCCAACTCTGATGTGCCAGCGCGGATTAAAATCCCACTGTAAAAAGAACGGGAAGGCAAATTCGATTTCATTGTCCTCGTTTTCGATTTCCACTTCGCCAAAAAAGGAAACAGTCTCGCCGATGGTTCCACCATAAAGAATCTCCAATTCATGGGGGAGCTCAAAACTGGATTTGACATCCGCATCGGGCTCGTAATTAATGCGCCCGATGGCATGAATGGCCAGTGGGGGTAATCCGGGAATGTCTGCCGGCCAAATGGCGTCCGGCCACACTTTTTTATAACTCTCGGAACCTAAGCTGGTTGGTTCTTCTTTGCGATAGTTCTCGTCCCCACCCGGATAGCGATAGCCATTATTCTCAAAAGCTTTCCCAAAGCCGTTAAGCATTGGGAAGGCATAATGGCAGGTGGAGCAACTGGTTTGGTACTTGCGCGCCCAGGCGGGAATGGCCTGCGCGTCTTTTACTGAAATCGAGCTGATGGCAAGAACCAAAACCAACACCAGGAAGGTCGCAGCTGCACTTACTAAAATTCTTTTTTTCATGGCTACTTTCCTCCGATTTTGTGACTGGTTGAAGCGGTGGTTGGATTTAGCTTTGATGATAGGAGGTATCCAAAAGATATGCCATAAAAAGTTGCGGTCTCCCATCTATTAGTAAGTGCCTGTTATTATATGGTCGTGGCTTAAGAAAGGGGAAAGAATACCAGCGAGAAATTTTTCCTGAAGTGTCACTCGTCTGGTGACAATCTGCCACCTATTAGGTGGCGCTTAGCAGGGAATAAAAAAGGACTTTTTACTCAGTCAAGGTTTTTGAGAAGGAGAAAAATTGCGGTGATGATTTCAAGTGAAGCTCAGCGAAATTCACTGGAATCAATATCATATTTTTTCATCAGGCGTTGGAAGCTCTGGCGTTGGATTTGCGCTTCGCGGGCCGCGGCGGTCACATTGCCGCGGTGGGCGCGCAAACGTTCAATCAGAAATTTTCGCTCGAACGCTTCCAACACATCCCGCCGGGCCTGCGCCAGGACAGGACTGGTAAGGGGAATATCAAAAGATGAGCCGCGTTCGATTTTTTTAAGATGAGCCGGTAGAGAATCGGACAGTAAAATCTGGCCCTTTTCAAGCGCTACTCCATGTTCGATGGCGTTCTCCAATTCTCTTACGTTTCCCGGAAAAGGATAGGTTTGCAATAATTGCATCACTTCATCGGAGATGACTTGCATATTTTTATTGAACCGCTGGTTGTATTTAGCCAGAAAATGGCGGGCCAGAATTGGGATATCTTCCCGGCGTTCACGTAAAGAGGGTAATTTTATCGTCATCACATTCAGACGGAAATAAAGATCCTCCCGGAAATTTCCCAAACGGATTTCTTTTTCCAAATCTTTGTTGGTAGAAGCGAGAAAGCGGGCTTTGACTTCGATGAGTCCCTGCCCTCCGAGGCGTTCGAAAACCCTCTCCTGCAGCACCCGCAAAAGTTTCTGTTGCAGTTTGGGAGACATATCACCGATTTCATCCAGATAGATCGTGCCTTCTTTGGCAATTTCAAACTTGCCCAACTTTTGCTTATCCGCGCCGGTAAAGGCGCCTTTTTCGTGCCCGAAAAGCTCACTCTCTAACAAGGTTTCTGGCAAGACCGTACAGTTGATAGCCACAAACGGCTCTGCGGCAAAGGGTCCGCTATTGTGAATTGCCCGCGCCACCAGCTCCTTGCCGGTACCGCTTTCGCCCACAATTAGAACGTTGGTCGAGTTAGGGGTTGTGGTAATCACCCCAATTCGCTTATAAATTTCCTGCATCTGCTGGTCATTGCCAACGAGTTCGTAATCTGGCGTGGGATGACTGAGTTTGGCCTTTAACTCTTCCACTTCCCGGCGCAGGCGCACCATCTCCAGCGCTCGCTGGGCCACCACCCGCACTTTGTCCACATCTAAGGGCTTGGTGAGGTATTCGTAGGCGCCCAACTGCACGGCTTTGACGGCGGTCTGCATGGTACCAACGCCCGTAATCACTACCACAGGTACGGTGAGACCGCGATCTTTTATTTCTTTTAGAGCGTCCAGACCGGAAAGGTCGGGCATCACCACATCCATGAAGACGAGCGCGGGATTCTCCGACTCCAGTTTCTGCAGGGCTTCCCGACCCGTGGCGGCGGTGGTCACGACGAATCCATCCCTCTCAAAAGTTTTGCGAAATGCAAATTGAATGTTTTTGTCGTCGTCGGCGACCAATATTTTATTTTTGCCCATCGTGCCCCGTGACTCCTGTTAACTCAGACTGTTTCTCAGCGGAAGATATATCGTGAAGCAACTCCCTTTTCCTTCCTGACTTTCTACCGTGATTATACCGTCGTGTTCATTAACGACCCGCTTGACAAACGAGAGACCCAGACCCGTGCCATTGACTTTGGTGGTGAAGAAAGGATCGAAAATGCGCGAGAGATGCCCTTGAGAAATTCCACAGCCCGAATCCTTGACCTCCATCTCGATGACCCGAGCGCCTTTGTTAAGCACGACCTCCTTTACCCCCATGCCCACGTTTTCGTTACCCACCATGCGTACTTCCCCCAGGTCGCGAAGTTTTTTCTTTAAGGTCGTCAATCGAGAACGGGCTTGTATCCTCCCGGTTGCTGCAATCGCCTGGGCGGCGTTCAAAATCAAATTGACGAGGGCTTCTTTTATATGTTCATGATCTAAATCGATCGCGGGCAAATCCGACGCCAGCTCAACCTCCAATTCAATTCCTTTACGGGTGATCTGATGTTTAGCAAAATCGATGCTGTCGCGCAAAATCGCGTTGATATTTTCCGGACGCTTTTCCAATTGCGCGGGACGAGCCAGTTGCAGCAGATCGTTGACGACCCGCTCCATTCGACTCAAAGAATCCAGCGCCACATCGAGCGACTCCGGGTCGGCAGTAACCGTGGGTTCGGTTTTTCTAAATAATTGTAAGATCATCCGCACGGAGGTCAGGGAATTACGCATCTCGTGGGCGATTACCGCGGCGATTTCGCCGGTGGCGGCCAGGCGCTCGGAGCGCAGCAATTGATCTTGCAGCCGCTGGCGCTCGGTGACGTCGGTGATAATTTCTAATACATTTTCCACCTGGCCGTCTCGCTTAAGCGGCACCGCAAGGTACTCCAAATAACGCTCATCACCATCTGCATTCAGGCGACGAACTAATTGGCTGGTCATTTGGCCGCTGCGAAATACCTGCTCGGTGGGGCAACCCGAACAGAGATGGTCGTTGCCAATCACTTCGTAACACGACTTGCCAAGGAGTGTTTCAACCGGCTGTCCCGTGATAGATTTCAAGGCGGCGCTGGCAGTAAGAATTTTGTATTTTTCATCCAACAAAACAAACCCACTTGGCACATTATCCAAAATTACCTGTAATTTGTTCTTCTCTTTTTCCAATTCTTTTGTGCGTGCTCTTACTAACTGTTCTAATTGTTGCCGGTGTCGGTCAATTTCGCCCTCCCGTTGTTCTAACGACTCCGCCATGATGTTAAATTGATGTGCCAGCTCTGCAATTTCATCGAACGTTTGCACATAGACTCGGGCGTGATAGTCCCCTCTTGCAATGATCTCAGCCTCTCTTCGTAGTTTCTGGATGGGTTCAGTAAATTGTCGGGTCGCTAAATAAGCGAGTAAAAGAGATGTTGCCAAAAACAATCCCAGAAACCCCCAAAAGAGGTTTTGGAAGTTCTGCGCTGGTTTGAAAATATCGGCCTTTGAGACACTCTTCAAGATGGTGTATTCACTGTCTAATCCGGTATGTTCATCAAAGAGCGGCGCGTGAGCTACAATTTCTTCCTCAATTTCAAAGAACGATTTGGAAGTATGAGAAAGCAGATGCCCGGTCCTTTCCTCACCATAATCCGCTTTAAGATTGAGAATGTCCTTAGAGGCCAAAAGTTGATTCCATTTTTGTTGGGAATGGTAGAGATAATAGCCGTCGGCGTTCACCAGCATAACTTTACCAGCTGTGGAATGGGGCGTTTGTTGTTCAAAAATCTTAAAAAACGGTTCTGCATAGATTTGAAAGATAAGAAGTCCGGTAAAGTTTTTGGAATAAAGTGGGTAAATACAGCTAACCGCTGGCAGCAGCCTCTGAAAATTTCTGCTTATCAGTTCCACCGGAATGAAAGTTGCGCGATTGGCCGGAATATTTTGTGCAAGATAAAGATAAAAAATCGTACCTGAATTATTCAGCTCCTCAGTCGGTAAGGCTGCGTACTGATCGTCCTTTTGTTCGATAATGAAGATTTCATCGCCCGCGCAATTAATAAATTTAATTTGATAAAAGATTCTTTTGTGCTGCGCAAAAGATATTAATTCAGGAAGAAGTTCATTGCTTGCACGCGATATTCTTAATTCATCGTGTTGATTGACAGCGTCAACAAAATTGTGAAATGAAGGGGATGCCGTAATAATGTGAATATTATCTTCCAAACCCTGAAAGAAACTACGGAGTCGTTCTTTTATTGCCAGCAGATCATGGTTTAAGTCTTCTATGGCTACCTGGTGCAGCGATTGCACATTCTTTGAAATTCCTAAAATTCCTACCACCAGCACGGGGAGAATCGATAACCCGGCAAAGGCGATGGCTAATTTCCCACGAATGTGGAGTTTTAGAAATCGGTTGATGTTAAAGCGCACGCTTCCAATTCCAAAAATTAATTAGGGTAGGCGATTTTTTTGAATGCTGTGTTTTAAAATAACAGAGCGTGGACGAAAGCATCCACGCTCTGATCAGATTTTTCGATACAGTTTGATACTACCTGAGCAGGGTCATCTTCCGGACCTGGGTAAACTCCGGAGTTTCTATTTTATACACATAAATGCCGCTGGGCAGGCCGTCGGCGCGGAAGCTGTATTTGTGCGTCCCCGCGCTCAGAGTTTCTTTCGAAAGCAGGGTCTGGATTTCTTCACCCAGCAGGTTGTAGATTTTCAGCGTTACCTGCGTGGTCTTCGCCAGCCGGAATTCGATGTTGGTACTGGGGTTAAACGGGTTGGGGTAGTTCTGCACTAGCTCGAATTTCTCCGGCAGAGGAGTACTGCCATCTTCCACCGAGACCACGTTCATCGCTAATTTGTCCATTTGTTCCGCGGTGAGCGGATCGGCGTAGAGTATATGGCTGCCGTCGGCGCCGGTTTCCTGATAAATCCATTTCGTCGGGTCGAAGGGCTTGAGGGGATCGGTGGTGTTGCCGGTGTAGGTAGCGAAATCTAATTGCAGAGCCTGCTGCCAATCCGGGGGCACTGGAATCACGCCCTGAGTATGGACGAGCTTGCTGTCATTGTTGTCCCAGTGGACCACCGGAATTTCGTCCGAGGTTTTATAGGCGTTGACGATTTCCGTATTGTGGCAATCGGTGCAAGCGCGCGCTTCTTTACTGATGGTGTGCCCGTGAAAAATACCGATGGCGTAGAAGCTGTTGCCGTTGTGGGTCAAAGATTGATAGGAGGCGGTCACCACTTTGCCGTCCTGCGGGCGCCGCACCAGCATCACAAAGCCGCCCACGGGCGCTTGATTGTAATAGCGCTTGAAACCATCCAATTCGCTTTCAAAATGGCAGCTCAAGCAGGTGGAGACGGTTTGGGTGTGGCAGGCGGTGCAGTACACATCATCTTTGTGGAGATTATGAGCTTGATTGTCGGCCAGGGTGGCTTCCGGATGGCAGTTGGTGCACGCGGCGTCGAACACGCCGGGTTCCCTCATGGAGGCGTAAGCCGTGCCGTCGCCATGCATCTCGCGGGTGGTGTGGCAGCTGGTGCAGGTCAGGCCTTTGTCGCGGTGGACGTCGGTGTAAATGGGATTCGATGCTGACAAATTAATTTCCGCCGCCTGCCGGCTGTGGCACCCCAAACAGGTGGATTGCTGCACCGCGGTTCCCTGGGGGAAGTTGTGGCAGTCGTTGCAGCCAGGGGCATAGGTTTCGTTGTCGATGGGGGTGCCATCGGCGAAGGTTGGGCCATGACACTTGTTGCACGCCAGCGAGTCCATGGGGATGTTGGTGAGCGTCTCAAATCCGCCGTTGTCTTTGCTGTACCACGTTGCTTTGCCGGCGCGCGTCGCGTGTAGGCTGGTGGAGAAGTTGCCCGAACTCTGGGAATAAAGCAGCGCCGGCAGCACCAGCGCAAGCAGAAACAAAATCCACAGTTTTTTTAACATACACGTCTCCTTTGTTGTTTGTGTATTGTTGGCATACCTATTCTTCTTTTTCTTCTTTGCCCTGGATTGGCTTCCAATCTTTTGCATGCAGGCTGTGATTCCGCAGTAAACGATGGAAGGTGCGGCGGGTGACGCCGCCCATTTCAGCGGCGTGGGTCACGTTGCCGCTGCTGCGCTCCAAAAGTTTGACGAGATATTTGCGCTCGAATTGCAGCAGCACCTGCGTCTTCGCTTCTTCAAACGGCATCTCATATTGGACGCCTAACTCCCGGTTGCCATCGCGAACGAGGTGTTCTGGCAAATCCTCTATCGTAATTTCCTGCTCTTTTGCCAGCGTCACCGCCCGTTCGATGACATTTTCCAACTCGCGCACATTGCCGGGCCAGTCGTACTCTTCCAGACAATTGAGGGCGCGGCTGGAGATGCCCGTGATATTTTTGGGCGTGAGTTTGGAATATTTCTCAATGAAATGGTGGCACAAAAGCGGAATGTCTTCCTTGCGATCCCGCAGCGGCGGCAGCTTGATGGAGATCACATTCAGGCGGTAATACAAATCTTCGCGCAGTTGGCCGGCGGACAGCGCGTCTTCGAGGTTGCGATTGGAGGCGGAAATGATGCGCACATCGACATCGATGAGATCGGCGCCGCCCACGCGCCGGATTTTTTTGTCCTGCAGCATCCGCAGCAGCTTCACCTGCAGGGCGGGGCTGAGCTCGCAAATTTCGTCGAGGAAGAAGGTGCCGCCGTCGGCGTACTCCAGTAGGCCGGGCTTGCGGCGGAACGCGCCGGTGAACGCGCCCTTTTCGTAGCCAAACAACTCGCTTTCAAAGAGATTCTCCGGCAGCGCGCCGCAATTCACTGGCACGAACGCTTTGGCTTTGCGCAGACTGTGAGCGTGCAGGCTGCGCGCCACCAACTCTTTGCCGGTTCCGCTTTCCCCAATGATGGCGATATTGGATTCGCCTTCGGCCACACGGGTGATCAAATCAAACACCTGCTGCATCGCCGGACTTTTGCCGATCAGCGCGTCGAAACTGTAGCGCTTGCGCAACTCGCTTTCCAACGCCTTTTTTTCTTTGAAAAGATTACGGTGGCTGAGCGATTTCTCGACCACCACCTTCAGGCGATCGGCCTTGAATGGCTTCTCAATAAAATCGAACGCGCCTTCGCGCATGGCCTCGACCACGGTTTCCACACTGCCATACGCACTGAAAATCACGAACGGCACCTCCGGGGTGACGGTTTGCGCTTTGCGCAGCAGGGTCATGCCACTCATGCCCGGCATGCTTAAGTCGCTGATGATGAGGTCATACTCGCCGCTTTCGATCGCAGTAACGGCTTGTTCACTGTCAGCGATGGTCGTCACATCATAACGGCCGTTTTTCAAAACTTTCGAGCAGCTTACCAGCAGCTCGTTGTCATCATCGACGATTAGTATTTTTGCTCGCTCCTCCGTCATGGTCCTGTCTCCGTACTACAAGTAACCCACATGTGTTTAACTTAATCCAATGCGCACTATTTGAATTTTCTTGGCACACTTTGCGGTTGAACTCCATTGTACTAAAAATCACTCTTCGATATGACAAGATGAACACTCTTCGGAGCTAAAGGCCTGTTCGCCGTTGTGGCATTTGCCGCACGATTCACCGTTGTACATCGGCTCCATCAACAGCGGTGGCTTGGGTTCGCCGGTTAGAATGCTGAAGCCGCCCTCGGCGTGGCAAGTGGCGCAAGTGGGCGTCTCCTGCATCAACACGTGGCTTTGGTGGCTGAACGTGACTGGCCCCGGGCTCCCCTCGCCCAGCGCAAAGGTGATGTCTTCTGGCAGATTCAGTTCCTGCTGTTGCGGATCCACCGTTCGCGCAATGGCGTCTCCATTCGTCGTATTGGTCGAGTGATTATTTTCGTAGTTGCGGGTAAAAGCATACGTGACTGCGCCGATTAACACCAGCGCCCACATCGCCATCACCACGTTGCCGGAAAATACAGGATGGCGTTTCTTCTCTACATCAATCGCAGGCCGAAGCGGTTTCTCTTCTTCGAATTCTTCTTTTGGGAAAACCGGGAAGTGCTTGACCGCGTAGCCAAAAATCGTGAATCCCAGCGCAACGATGAAGACCGTTACCGCAAACTCCGTCCACTTGGGGACGTAGGTTTCCGAGTTCACCATGCCAGTGATGCTGACGTTCAGACGGTTGACGATGAAGCCCACTATCACCAGCAGCGCCGAGAAAAATAGTCCGGATTCTTTGGCGCGAATGCGCTCGCTAAAAAGCAGAGCCATCGGTAACAGCACTCCAAGCCCCATCTCGCCCCAGAACATCACGCTTTGCGGCGTAAGTTGGAAGACCAGCGGCAGGTTGCCCCGGCTGTGGAGATCCTGAATCTTAAAAACGAAGTAAACCGCTAACACCACCACGATCACCCGGCCCAATCCAGCGAGGATATCGTGTTCCAAACGCTTGCCAAAGGCGCGATAGCTGAGAAACGATTCGAAGATGGTCATCGCCAGGCCGGCGGCAATGGCCGAGACGAAGAAAAACACCGGCAAAAGCGGCGAGTACCACAGGCCGTGCAGCTTGTCCGGCACCAAAACGTACAGCGTGCCCAGCGACGACTGGTGCAGCGTGGAAAGCAGCACGCCCAAAATCACGATGGGCAGATAGATGCTGCGTATCAATTTCAGCGGCACTTTGAGATTGAATTTTTCCAAAACGATGGGGCTGAATTCCAGCGCCAGCACGATGGTGTACAACGTGACGCACCAGGCTACTTCGAACATCACCGAGTGCGGGTTCCACATGATGAGCGGGTGCCAGATGCGGTACGGCCGTCCGAGGTCGAACATCAGCGCCACAACCACCAGCAGGTAGCCGAGGAACGCGGTGAGGATGGTAGGCCGCGCAATGGATTCATATTTTTCCAAATGGAAAATGTGCACGGTGGCGGCGATCACAAAGCCGCCGGCCGCGAGCCCAACGCCCACCAGCACGTCAAAGCCGATCCAGATTCCCCACGGGAAAATGTCGCTGAGGTTGGTGGACGCGCCCAGTCCTTTGGCAAAACGCACGATGGTGGCATATAAGCCGGCCGCGAAGATCATCGCCGCGACGGCTTTCCAGAAAGTAATTTTAGGTAATTTGAGATCCATATTTTCTGTCCTTTGGTTTTATCGCAAAGAGCAAAGCGTATTCCCCCTTAATAAAGGGGGTTAGGGGGTTGTTCTTTTGGCACCATTAGCTTGGACAACCCCCTAAATCCCCCTTTGCTAAGGGGGACTTCATTTACTCCTCTTCCTTTTCCCCAAACGCCTCTTCTTCTGTCATCTCACCATTGCGGACTTTTTCCATGGTGATGCGGCGATTGATCACCCACCAGATGCCGAACATCAGCACGCCGCCCACGCTCACAATGTTGGGGATTTTCGACAGCACCTCCCACGTGAGCTTGGGATACGCCACGTCGGTGCGGGCGACTTTGAATCCCAATTGCTCGAACGGGATGTCCGAGAGATACATCACCGAGGTGCCGCCGGCCTCGTGCAATCCGTAGATGTGATCCACGTATTTGCCGGGATTGTCGGCTATGCGTTGGCGCGCTTCGGCGATGAGCTGATCGCGCTCGCCGAAAATCGTGGCGCCGGTTGGGCAGGCGGCGGTGCACGCCGGCTGCTGCCCCAGCGAGACGCGCTTGTCAAAACACATGATGCACTTTTGCACTTTCGGCAGCACCGCGTCCCATTCGTATTTGGGGATCTCAAACGGGCACGCCATGATGCAGTAGCGGCAGCCCATGCAGCGGTCTTCGAGATAGATCACCGGACCTTGCTCGGTTTTTTGCAGCGCCGCCACCGGGCACGCCGAGACGCACGTCGGGTCGATGCAGTGGAAGCACTGCCGGCGGATGTTGACGCCGTTGATTTTTTCAATCATTGTCCATGTAGTTGCAGAGAGCGCGTTGGCGCCATCGTTCCGAGGCAAGCCGTTGATCTCCTTGCACGCCCACACGCACCCCTGGCAGCCGATGCACTTGGTTAAGTCAGTCAGAATTCCGAAACTCATGTAGTCACTCCAATTCTATGTGTCATTTCATCCGAACTAGTCATTCCGAATCCCGACGCGTTCCCCCTTTACCAAAGGGGGTTAGGAGGTTGTTTGTCGGTGAGGAATCTGGCGGTTAGGCAAGCGTTTTTAAACCACCTGAGTTCCAAGCGCATTCGCTGCCTCTAATTCTCCACCAGATTTCTCGACTCCGCTTCGCTGCGCTCGAAATGACATTCATTGTTCATCACGCATGCAAAAACGATTTTGAAAACGCCTCCCACGCCCGCTCGTCCATTTTTTCGAGCTGGCCGTTTTGCATTTTTCCTGCCTGCGCAGGCAGGCCGTTGCCGGCTTTCTCATCGAGCTGCTTCACCATGTCGCGGAATTTGTCGATCTCTTCCTGATACCAGGCCACGGCGTCGGCGCCGATGCGCAGCCCCTGCAGCTCTCGCGTCAAATTGCTGGCTTCAATACAGCACACCCAGCCTACTTCGTACGGCTTCACTTTCAGCACTTCGATGTGATCGCGCAGCTCGGTGTTGACGGTGGTGATTTCGCCGCTAATGGGGGAGGGAAACGTGAGCGTGTGTGAATTTTGTTTGATGGTGAACAATGGCTCGCCCTTTTTCACTTTGCGGCCTTTTTTCGGCAGTTCGATGGCCTCGATGTGCCCAATCAGCTTCTGCGCAAAATCATCGATGCCGATGCGCACCGCACCGCTCATTTCAATGCCCACCCACACGTGTTCCGGCGAAATGAAAAGCCCGGCCGGCACGTTGAACACGTGCTCAGAGGTTTCTTCGCCGGAGGAGGGCGTAACCAGATGCACTTTCGGCCGCATCTGCTTTTCCAGCTTGGCCTGACGGCGAATCAGCGACTTGTTAACGAACTCCACCAGCTCATCTTCGGTGAACGGCTTCTGCACATAGTCGAGCGCGCCAAATTTCATGGCGTCCACCGCGGACTCAATGGTGGCGTAGCCGGTAATCATGATCACATCAATATCCGGCCGCAGATGTTTAACGGCTTTGGTGACTTCGAGACCGTCCATATCCGGCATTTTGAGATCGGTGAACACGAAATCGTATTCGTTTTTCTGCACCAGTCCCACTGCTTCCTGGCCGGTTTCCACCGTGTCCACCGAGTAGCCGGCCAGCACTAAAATTTTGCGGAAACTGTCCAGCACGATGGGCTCGTCGTCCACTGCTAAAATTCTCGCTTTCGGATTTTCCACCGCGACGCGCTTCAGGCTTTTGGCCTCGTCGGTATAGTCCAGCCGCAAGCCAATGTCCAACGCCGCCGCCCGTTCTTTCTGAATTTTGGCTTCACGCATCTTCTGCGCAACCACGCGCACCAACACGTCGGCGGTGATGAACGCGAGAATCATAAAAACTACCAGTAATGCAACCATCGTGTAACCTCCAAAATTTATGGAATTTACAAAGGATTGTTGGATTGATGGATTTGTGGATCATTGGGATTTTGGAGTGCTGGAGTAATGGAGTACTGGATCCAATACACCATTATTGCTCCAGCTTTCCATCGATCCATTGATCCATTACTCCATTACTCCATTACTCCATCACTCCAGTACTCCATTTACTCCAACACCCCGTTTTCAATTCACTCGCACCGATAAATTCTCCAGCTCCAATTCGATGTTCTCCGGAATAACCCGCACCAGCCAGCCGCGATCATACGGATCGGTGTACAACAATTGATAATGCTGCTCCACCACCTGGTTGGGTTGAATCACCCGCCCGCTAATCGGCGACCACACGAGATGCACCAAGCCACTTCCATCGGTGATGCGCAGACAGACGTTGCCCTGCTGCAAATCCACGTTCACCGGCGGGAACTCAATGCGGTGAATTTCGCCAATCAGCTTCGGAAAGATAGCGCTGACACCGATCACCATCGTGCCGTCACGATCAAACTTGGTCCAGGAATTTTCCCCAAGAAAATAGTATTGGGTTTCGCTGCCATTGGCGGCAATGGGCGGATGCGCTTGCGCCGCGTTGGCAGCAAGCAGGCTGAAGTTCATCGCCCGCCGCGTCACTCCCAACAATTCTTCAAAATCAAACGGCTTGGGGATGAAATCAAACGCCCCGAGTTTGAATGACTTGACGGCGTTCTCCAGCGTCGCGTAGCCGGTGATCATAATCGCCTGGGTTTTCGGAAAATTCTTTTTGACCACTTTGAGCAATTCAAAGCCATCGCGGTTGGGAAGCATCAAATCCGAAAGCACAACCTGGTACGAATACTCTGTCAGCTTTTGCAAAGCCGTTTCCGCGTCGCCGGCGGCGTCGATTTTGTAGCCTTCGGTTGTGAGAATCTTTTGCGCCGATTCCACCACCACTGGTTCATCCTCGACGATCAGGAGGTCGTAATCCGTTTTCACGCGTTCTTCCTTTCCCTGATGATGGCAGAGCCTGAATGTTCTTCAATCGGCAGCCGAACCGTAAATGTGGTGCCTTTCCCGTTTTCGCTCTCCACGGTAATCTTGCCGCCGTGTTTTTCGATGATGCCCCACACCACGGCCAATCCCAAGCCGGTGCCCTTTTGTCCTTTTGTGCTGTAAAACGGTTCGAAGATTTTGGTAAGGTCTTCTCGCGGGATGCCGCAGCCGTTATCGCTAATTTTCACTTCCAAAAATTCTTTGCCCTGCACTTGACGGCGATCGGCGGCCACCACAATTTCGCCGCCTTCAGACTCCACAGCATCCGCCGCGTTCACCAGCAGGTTCATAAACACCTGCTCCATTTGATTGGCGTCGGCGTGGATGGCCGGGAGATTGGCAGCAATTTCTTTTTTCACGTGCGCCTTCTTCAGCCGCAGTTGGTTTTCGATGATCGTCAGCACATGATCGATCACCGCCGGAATCGCCACTTGCGTTTTTTGCACCGGCACCTGGCGCGCAAAATCGAGCAGCCCTTTGACGATTTGGCGGCAGCGTTTGGTCTCGCGCACGATGACTTCGAGATCGTTCTTCATGTCAGCGTTACCGTTGGCGCGTTTCAAAAGAAAGCTGCTATAGGTCAGCACGCCGGTGAGCGGATTGTTGATTTCGTGCGCCACACCGGCCGCGAGCCGCCCCAACGAAGCCAGTTTATCGGACTGGATGAGCTGACGCTGCGCGTCCGCTAACTTGCGGGTCATCTCATTGAAAGATTTAGCGAGCTGGCCCAACTCGTCCTTTTTATGATTGGGGATTTTATAATTGAGATCACCGCAGGCAACCGCGTTAGTGGCGCTCACCAACTGGCGCACCGGTTTACCGACGAGTCGCTGCACGAAAAACCAAAGAATGAGGCTTATAAAGATGATGGCGCTGATCGCAAACATCACCATCCGCATTTCGTTCGCGGCAATTTGCGCCTCGACTTCATCCAGCGACATCGTCACATCCAGCACCCCCAACACCTTTTGGCCGGCCTCGTGAGCATGACAACTCGCCTGCCAGCAACTCGGCTCATTATAAATCGGATTGATGATGCCGAGGGTTTTGCCTGCCTGTCCGCTTGGCGGCGGCGCTGCGCGGACGCCAGACAGGCTGGAATCTTTCCGCTCGAAGATGCGCGTGCGTTCGGTGATGCTCAATTTTTCGAGCGGCTGATCCACGGCATGGCAGGCGTAGCACGACTCGGCCTGTTTGTCCACGAACTCGCCGATCTCCTCTTTCGCCGACGAATAAATGATCTCGCCTTCCTTATTGAAGATGCGAATTTTCTCGATGCCCTGCTGCTGGCCAATGGTGTCGATGATGCGGTGCACGCCATCGCGTTGGTTGAGCAACATATCGTACTTCGTGCTGCTTTTGATGGTCTCGCTGAGTTGGTTGGCATTGTGTTCAATTTGCGAAATCAACGCCTGCTTCTGGGACTCAATGATAAAATAGGAAAAGATGGCGATGATGGTGATGGCAGTACTGCCCACGGCGAGGATGAGTTTGTTACTAATTTTGTGCAGCATGAATATTCGCGCTTTTCGTTCCCACGAAGTTTGTCAAAATCTATACCAGAAGTGGGGGAGCGCCGTAAAGGTGGGATTAACTAATCGTTTCTCATTGATTTAAGTGGCGGGAAAAATCCGCGATCAGGTAGGCTGAAGCGTCGGTTTTCTCTTAAAAATAAGAATGGCAAAGCTAAAACATCTTAAAATTAGGAAATGCGCTTTTTTCCCATTATTCGGAAAATCGAAACGCCATTTTCTCAAAAATGCAAGTTTGCTTAATAGCGAAAGCATTCCCTTTAATGTATAAAAGATTTGATTAACAGTAAGATAATCGCCCTCCAAAATTCTCGTTCAACTTCGGCACGCTTTTGGCTTAATCGGGTTTCAGAATTTGAAAATTGTATGGTTCATGTTCTGTTTCCTCTCTTATCTGCGGCTGGGAATTCCCGGCCGCAGTTTTTTTTCAGGTGCAAATCAGTTGCTTTTATGCTCGAAAATAATCAAGTTTTACAGCCCATGACAAACGGCGAAAGGAAGTCGTATGAACAAGAAACCTTTTAACTCATTCGAGATGGCGCAAGAGCAGTTTGACAAAGTCGCGGATTTGCTCGAGCTCGATTCCGCCACGCGCGAGCTGCTGCGCTGGCCGCTGCGCGAATATCAATTCAGCATCCCGGTGCGCATGGACGACGGCAGCGTACGGATTTTCCGCGGCTTCCGCGTGCAGCACAACGACGCCCGCGGTCCCGGCAAAGGCGGTATTCGTTTTCACCCGCAGGAGACCATCGACACTGTGCGCGCCCTTGCCATGTGGATGACCTGGAAATGCGCAGTCGTCGATATTCCCCTCGGCGGCAGCAAAGGTGGCGTGGTGTGCGACCCCCACAACTTGAGCCAACGCGAGCAAGAGCAGATTTGCCGCGGCTGGATTCGGCAGATCGCGCGGGACATCGGTCCGCTGGCGGATGTGCCGGCGCCGGATGTGATGACCAGCCCCCAACACATGCTGTGGATGCTCGACGAATTCGAAACCATTCGCGGCGGAAAATATCCGGGGCTGATTACCGGCAAACCGGTGGGACTCGGCGGCTCGCTGGGCCGCAAAGAAGCCACCGGCTACGGTGTGATTTTCACCGTGCGCGAAGCGCTGAAAGAATTGGGAATCCGGCCCGAAAACACGCTCGCCAGTGTGCAGGGCTTTGGCAACGTCGCGCAGTATGCGATTGAGCTTTTGCATCAAATTGGCGGGAAGGTCATCTGCGTATCCTGTTGGGATCAAGCCGATCAGACTTCCTATGCCTTCCGCAAAAAAGATGGCGTCAACCTGCCGCAGCTGCAGGCCATCACCGACCACTTCGGCGGCATCGACAAAAGCAAAGCCCGCGATCTGGGCTATGAAGTGCTGCCCGGCGAGAAATGGCTGGAACAAGAAGTCGATCTGCTGATTCCCGCAGCGCTTGAAAATCAGATCACGATGGACAATGTTAACACCATCAGCAAGCGGGTGAAAATCATCGCCGAGGGCGCCAACGGCCCGACGGCCCCAAACGCCGATAAAGTTATTAAAGAGCGCGGCATTTTCATGATCCCGGATTTCCTTTGCAACGCCGGCGGCGTCACCTGCAGCTATTTCGAGCAGGTGCAAAGCAACATGAATTATTACTGGGAGCGGGACGAAGTGCTGGGTAAATTGGATGTGAAGATGACCGCGGCGTTCATCGCCGTCAGTGAATTGGCCCGCAAACGCCAGCTCTACATGCGTGACGCGGCGTACGTGATCTCCGTGAGCCGGGTGGCGCAAGCCTGCAAAGATCGCGGCTGGGTTTAAACTTTGGAGTGCGTTGACCATGTCAACGCTTCCTCGACGAAAGTCGATGATTGGAACTTTGGAGTGCGTTGACCATGTCAACGCTTCCTCGACGA
>JBBIIG010000019.1:51740-70280 GCA_037446635.1 bacterium | reverse complement strand
ATCGTGGCTGTCAACGGCGCGGTGCCGAAGTTGACGCCGAAGCGCTTGCACCAAATCACCACCGAGCGGTACTTGTTTAAATCCAGATTCGCTGGCAGGTCGTAGTTCTGGTCGCCCACATTGCCTTTGATGGAGCCGAGAGAAACGAAGCCAGCGTTGGTGACGGTTTCGTTGTCGTTGGCATGGTCCGCGGCGACGAGATAGACATTCACATCCGGGCCGTTCGAGGTTGCGAAGTTGGTGAAGCGCAGCACGCGTTTGCCGTCAGGCAGGCGATAAATGGTGGCCGTGCCGTTGGTCTCGTGAGCCACGCCGTGAAAGCTGCCGCTGTAAATGGCCTGCGGAGCATTCGACGAGTTGGCGTTTGCCGCTGGAAATTCTTCGTTCACCGCTTCGTTGACGAACAGCTTCTCCGGGCGGAAGGCATACCACCCGACTGCGCCAACTACCACGACGATCGCGGCAATTAAAGGTTTACGTTTTAACATCTGAGTCCTCCTTTATTTGGTTATGATTTTGTTATGTTGCCAAAACTGTTATGATAAATCCGAAACTCGAAATCCGAAAAAAAATGTAAACGATTGAATGATAAAACTTCCCGTTCTAGCTGCGCGGCGGTGCTTGTTTCGAGTTTCGATTTTGGGATTTCGGATTTGCAACGGATGGCCCGTGGTTTAATAACTGGTCAACAACCACGGCAATCTGCTCGCCATCACCGCTTTTGCTAATGAGGGCGTCAGCCATCCAGGTGCGAAAATCGTGACGGAGGCCGGGGTCGCTGGTCTCGCCCAGAATTTTAATTCCGCGCCAGCGCCCGGCAAAATCGATCAGCGCGTCGAGGTTGAGTTGATCCAAATCCAGTATCATCACGTTGATCGCCACGTCGTGCAGAATCGCGTTGATGCGTTCGAGGCGCTCGGCCAGCCAAACTTCGTGACCCTGTTTCTGCAGCCGGCTCTTGAGCTGAAGTTGGCGCTGGGGATCGCCGTCGCAAACCAAAATGGCCGCCATGTTTCCCTCCGTTTTTGCCATTGGTTACCCCCTCGCTATTTTTACAAAAACTTTGATGGCGTCTTTGGCTTCGGTGAGCAGCCGCATCATCTCCGCGTAGTTCCCCAATCCCTCCACCGGATGAGTGAGCAGCTTCGGCAGCCAGCCCGGAAATTGCAGACTTGCCTGCGCCAGATCCTTCGCGCCTACCTCGAAGTATTCGCGGTTGGCGTTCACCGAGCCGAACATCACTTTGTTGCCGAGCACGAAATCGAGATTGATTTTGTCCGCCGGAATTTCCAGCTTCTTGCCGCCGCCGGTGATGCTGGTGAGAATCAGCGCGCCGTTTTTGGCGAGATTGGCCGCGGCCTCGAACACCACGCCGGAATTTCCAGTGGCCTCGAAGATGATATCGAACGGGCCGTATCTGGGCGCGGCGTTAGTGATGGAGGTCTCCAGCGTGCTGATGTAACGCACGCCAATCTCCGCCAGCAGCTCGGAATTTTTGTACGGCGCCGGTTTGCGGCCAAAGGTGGTGACCTCCAAACCGCGCAGCCGCAAGATCGCGCTGGCCAACAGGCCGAGCGTGCCGGCGCCCATCACCGCGGCTTTGCGCGGCCGCCAAATTTTCAAGCGGCGCTGGATTTCATACGCCTGCACAATGCCCTTCTCCGCGATGCTGGTGGGCTCCATCAAAACCGCGATCTCTTTCAAACCCGCCGGCACTTTGATCAGGTATTCCGGCTCTTCGACGTAGTACTCAGTGAGGAAGCCGTGGCGCAAGTTGATGCCGCGCTCGTAATAAACGTCGTCGGTGGTCATGTCGTACGTGCCGAGGCGGTCGTAAAAAGATTGGCCGGGCCGACGCACGGTGGCGGCGACGTAATCGCCGGCCGCAAATTCCGAAACATTTTTGCCTACCTGTTCGACCACTCCGAACGATTCGTGGCCGATGATCAAATAATCATCTCCGCTGGGCGCGGCGCCGTATTCCGCCGCGTTGATTTCTTTGTCGGTGCCATCGACGCCGACCATCAACACTTTCACCAAAACCCCGCGGCCTTCGGGAATGTCCTGCAAGCTCGGCCGCGGCACTTCACGCAAATGGACTGAATTCGCTTTACCGGGAATCACTGCAACTGCTTTCATTCGTTTCTCCTATTTTGTTGTTCAAAGTTTGCTAATCGATATTTCTTGTTCGATATTGTATCATCACTTTGTCATTTCGAAGCCGATGTTTTTGTCCGGTTAAGAAATCTGGCGGGGCATGAAACACGACTACACACATCGGTTGGGATGTGTAATCACCGAATTCATCATCCGCCAGATTTCTCGCTTCGCTCGAAATGACACATAATCTTCTCGTTCGCACGCTTTTTTCATTCTCGTTCCCACGCTGAGCGTGGGAACGAGGTTTGACATATTACTATCATTCAATAAACACCCCAAATGCCTCACACCCGATAATGTAGTAACCCGTGGTTGGAGATTCGGTGGCTCGTTCCGGATCTTGCCCCTTCCTTACAAAGGAAGGGGTTGAGGGTGGTTGGTTCAAAGAATTCTCTCTCCCTATATTCCCACCACTCGAATCATCATGCAGATACAGCGGCGGCAACTTTGATTTTTCCATCTCGCTTTCCTTTCTTCTTCATCGACGCCACATCAACGGCGCTGCGGCGCGGCTGCAACAGCTTTGCGACCAATCCGGTCCAGCCAGTTTGATGAGACGCGCCGACGCCGCGGCCGCTGTCGCCGTGAAAATATTCATAGAAGAAAACATAGTCGCGGAAGTTCGGGTCGTTTTGCAATTTGGCGTAGTCGCCGAAAACCGCGCGCCGGCCGTTTTCATCGCGGAGAAAGATTTTGGTTAAACGACGCGAGATTTCGTCTGCAACCTCGTTAATTGTCACGAACTGGCCCGAGCCGGTCGGGTACTCAATTTTGAAATCATCGCCGTAGTAGTGATGAAATTTCTGCAGCGACTCGATGATCAAATAATTGACTGGAAACCAGATCGGCCCGCGCCAGTTGGAGTTGCCGCCGAAGAGCCCGCTGTCCGATTCGCCGGGCTGGTACGTCACTTTGAACTCGTTACCGTTGACATTGAACGTGTACGGCTGATCGCGGTGCACACGGGAGATCGCGCGTACGCCGTAGTCGGACAAGAATTCGCTTTCATCCAACATGCGTTTCAACAGACGCTTCATGCGATGCCCGCGCAGCAGCGAGAGCAGCCGGCGCTCGCCGATCCCGGGTTCACGCCAGCGTGAAACCAGGCCGCACAGATCCGGGCGATAGTTGAGGAACCACTCTAATCTTTGTTTGAATTCCGGCACGCGCTCCAGCAAATCCGGGTCGAGCGTTTCCACCGCGAACAACGGAATGAGCCCAACCATCGAACGCACTTTCAAGGGGATGCGGGAATCGTTCGGGAGGTGCAACACGTCGTAGAAAAATTCATCCTGATCGTCCCACAAATTAATCCCCTCGCCGCCGATGTTGGCGGTGGCGCCCGCGATATAAAGAAAATGCTCGAAAAATTTAGTGGCCATGTCCTGGTAAATGGGATTGGTGAGCGACAGCTCCAGCGCGATGCGCATCATGTTGAGTGAATACATCGCCATCCAACTGGTGCCGTCGGCCTGGGCGATGTGGCCGCCGGTGGGCAACTGCGAGCTGCGGTCGAACACACCGATGTTGTCTAACCCGAGAAATCCGCCCTGGAAAATATTCATGCCGTGGGCGTCTTTGCGATTCACCCACCACGTGAAGTTGAGTAGAAGCTTCTGATACACGCGTTCAAGAAAGGCGAGGTCGCCTTTACCGCCGTTCATTTTGCGATCGATTTGGAACACGCGCCACGTCGCCCAGGCGTGCACCGGCGGATTGACATCGCCGAATGCCCACTCGTAAGCCGGGAGTTGGCCGTTGGGATGCATGTACCACTCGCGCGTCATCAGTACGAGCTGATCTTTCGCGAAATCCGGATCCACCAGCGCTAACGCAATGCAATGGAAAGCGAGGTCCCACGCCGCGTACCACGGGTACTCCCATTTGTCCGGCATGGAAATAATGTCGGCGTTGTTGAGGTGGAGCCACTCGTGATTGCGGCCATTCAGGCGCTGCGTCGGCGGAGGCGGCTGGCCGGGGTCGCCGTTGAGCCACTGCGGGATATCGTAGTAATAAAACTGCTTCGACCATAACATGCCAGCAAAGGCCTGGCGCTGCACGCTGCGCGCGTCTTCGTCTTTGATTTCGGATTGCAGCTTTGCATAAAATTCGTTTGCCTCCTGCAAACGCTGTTTGAAAATTTGGTTAAAATCCGCGAAGGGTTGAGTGAGCGCCGTGTTAGAGAGTCGCAGTCGAATTTGCCTCGCCCGGCCGGGAGGCACCTTGAGCTCATAATACGCTGCGGCTTTCGTGCCAGCCGCGGCGGGATTCACGGCATCGTGATTGCCGTTGACAAGGTAGTCGTTGATGCCATCCTTGAAATATCCGCGCACGTCGGCGAGGCCGTAGAGCCGGCGGCCGTTGGTTTCATTTTCACAAAAGAGGAACTCCGAAACCTCTTCGCAATACAATCGCCGCGCCCCTAACTCCGAGTGCCGCAATTCCAACTCGCCCTTCTTTCCTAATTTGATTTCCGGCTTGTGGCCGTTGTATCCCCACGCCCAGGTGTTGCGAAACCACACCTGCGGCAGCACGTGCAGGGTCGCGTCTTCCGGCCCACGATTGTGCACGGTGATGAGCGCGAGGATATCTTCCGGCCCGGCTTTGGCGTATTCCACGAACACGTCGAAATAGCGGTCGTCGTCGAAAATGCCGGTGTCAAGCAGCTCGAACTCCGGCTGGCCTTTGCCGCGGCGGCGATTTTCTTCCACCAGCCAAGTGTAGGGAAATTCCCGCTGGGGATATTTGTAAAGCATTTTCATGTAAGAATGGGTCGGCGTGCTGTCGAGGTAGTAGTAAAGTTCTTTCACGTCCTCGCCGTGGTTGCCTTCGTTGCCGGTGAGGCCAAAAAATCGTTCTTTCAAGATTGGGTCGCGGCCGTTCCACAGCGCCAGCGCAAAACACAGCCGTTGCTGATCGTCACAAATACCGGCGATGCCTTCTTCGCCCCAGCGGTAGGCTTTGCTGCGCGCTGCGTCATGCGAGACGAATTCCCACGCCGTGCCGTACGCGCTGTAATCCTCGCGAACGGTGCCCCATTGGCGCTCGGTCAAATAGGGTCCCCATTTTTTCCAGGGCTGAATTTGTTGGCGCGCTTCTACGAGGCGCCTGTGTTCGGTGGTTTTGATCATCGTTTTTTGCTCCTAATCTAAGTTCCCTTTTCACAAAAGGGATTTAGGGGGATTCGATCTGGTTTGGCTACAAAAATCCTCCTGGTCCCTCCTTTTCCAAAGGAGGTGGACTGTTGTCATGCGAATGATGCACTCATTACATTCTGTGGACGGCGCTTAACGTAACCGCGCGCCGCAGCGTACCCTTTCAGCGAGCGCGCCAGCATTTTGCGGCCGCGGCTGATGCGTGACATCACCGTGCCGATGGGGCATTTCATCAGCTCGGCGATTTCCTGGTATTTGAGATCGTTCACGTCCGAAAGAATGACCACGCTGCGATAAAAATCCGGCAGCCGGTTCAACGCCGCGGTGACGCGATCGTCAAACCAATCCTGGTAAGTCTCGCTGACGGTGGGGAGTGCGTTGGTTTCGGATTCATCCTCGTCATGGTTTGAAAAGACTGCGCGGGTTTTTTCAAAACTCACGCGCTGCGGCTCGCGCTTTTTAGTGTTGTAATGGCTGATGAACGTGTTCAATAAAATTCGCATCAGCCAGCCGCGAAAATTGGTGCCCTTTTCAAAACGATGAAAGAATCGCCAGGCCTTCAGCAACGTCTCTTGCAGCAGGTCTTCTGCGTCCAGAGGTTGGCGGGTCAACTGCAGGGCCGTTGAGTACAGGTTGCCCATGAGTGGATTAGCGAGTTGCTCGAATTCTATTCTGGAAGTTGTTGTCGAATTCATGATGCCTCCTCCTTTCGGAAATCTTTCTTCATTTGAAAATTTTCATTCCGAACCCGCTTTTTCCCTCCCCTTTTAAAGAGAAGGTTAGGGTTGGGGTTTTGTGCAAGCTCAATAAATCACGCTGGCATTACTCAAAGCGCGTGCCACAAACATCGCGGCTTTTTAAAGCTTAAAAATACAATGGCTTGATTGGATGGAGACAGGAGGTAGAAATCAGGAAAACGTCACCAAATACGGTGGAATCACGAAATGTGGTGGGTGGGACGCTGAATGCCTAACTTTTGCAGACGATGCCGAAGGGTGTTAGGATGAAGCCCGAGAATCTTCGCCGCGCCCTTGGGCCCGTCGATGATCCAACTGGTTTGATTGAGAATTTTTAGAATATGTTCTCGTTCAACGTCTTCAAGGGCCGAAAATTCCTGAAGGCCGCTAACTGTCGCTGGACTAACCAGGAACGCTTCACGATCGATTCGTAAAACCGGGCTGGTTGACATCACCACCGCGCGCTCGATGACGCTCGCCAACTCGCGCACGTTGCCCGGCCAGTGATAATCAATCAGCAATTGCATGGTCTCATCGCTGATTTCGCTGATGTCCCTCGAAATTTTTTGTTTGAATTTGTTGACGAAATGCTGCACCAGCAGCGGGATGTCTTCTTTACGCTCACGCAGCGGCGGCACGTGAATAGGGAAGACGTTCAAGCGATAAAACAGATCCGCGCGGAAGGCGCCGTCTTTTACGGCTTTGGAAAGATCGCGGTTGGTGGCGGCGATCAGGCGCACATCCACCTTGATGGTTTGCGTGCCGCCGATGCGCTCGAACTCCTGCTCCTGCAAAACGCGCAGCAGCTTCACTTGCACTTCCAAAGGAACGTCGCCGATTTCATCGAGGAAAATCGTGCCGCCGTCGGCCAGCTCGAAGCGGCCAACCTTCCGGCTGGCGGCGCCGGTGAACGCGCCCTTTTCGTGGCCGAAGAGCTCGCTTTCCACCAGTGTCGCCGGCAGCGCCGCGCAGTTCACTTTGATGGGCGGCCGCTCGCGCCGGCTGCTGTGATTGTGAATGGCGCGCGCCACCAACTCTTTGCCGGTGCCGGTTTCGCCGGTGATCAAAACCGTGGTGTCCGTGTTGGCGACCTGCTCGATTCGCTGAAATACTTTTTTCATCGCCGCCGACGCGCCGATAATTTCCTCAAAGTTGTACTCGGTTTTGATTTCTTCCTGCAAATAAATATTTTCGGCCTGCAAGCGATCTTTAAGTTTTTCGATTTGATCGTTCGATTCCCGCAGCGCCTGTTCGATACGAATGCGCTCGGTAATTTCTTTTTTGAGAGCGGCGTTCGCTTCGGACAACTCCGCGGTGCGCTCGATCACCCGCTGTTCCAAACGCTCGTTCGCCTCCTGCAATTTGCGCTGCAAGTTCTGAATCGTCAGATGTGCGGTGACGCGCGCCAGCACTTCTTCGTGCTGCAGCGGCTTGGTGACGTAGTCAACTGCGCCGACTTTGAAGCCGCGCACTTTATCGACCGTCTCCGTAAGCGCGGTCATGAAAATCACCGGGATGCTGCGGGTGGCGCCGTTTTTCTTCAGACGCCGGCAGGTTTCAAAGCCATCGATGCCGGGCATCAAAACATCCAGCAGGATCAAATCCGGCTGCGCGAATTCCGCCTGCTCGATGGCGCTCTCGCCGTCGATAGCCACTAACACTTTGAATCCCTGCTGGCCTAAATACTCCAGCAGCAGGTTGATGTTGGTGGGCGTGTCATCGACTACGAGGATAGTGGGTTTGGGTTTTGGGGGCATCAGATTTGGTTCTAATGCTGTAGGAAACGCATTGTATGCGTTCCCTACGAAGCACTTTGCTTTAATAATTTCTCCAAATGCCGCGGCAGCATCACCGTAAATTTCGCGCCTTTGCCGGGCTCGCTTTCGACGGTTATCTCTCCTTTATGCTCTTTCACAATTTGGTAGCAAATGGCCAGTCCCAGTCCGGTACCCACGCCGACGCGCTTGGTGGTAAAACCGGGATCAAACAATTTGTTGAAGTGTTCTTTAGAGATTCCACTCCCCGTATCTTCAATTATAATTTGGGCTGCCGCCGCATCCTGATTCGTGGAAATGGTGATGGTTCCCTTGCCGTCAATGGCTTCGATGGCGTTGAGCAATAAATTGAAGGTGACTTGATTCAAGCGCTTGGGGTAGCAAACAATTGCGTCCACAGCCGCGAATTGTTTGACAATTTGAATGCGGCCGTTGAATTGGTGGTGCAGCAGCTTCAAGGTGTTTTCGATTCCTTCGTTGATGTCAACGGCTTTTAAATCCGCTTCATCTAATCCCACAAAGCTGCGCAAACTACGGACGATGGTGTTGACGCGATCGGCGGCTGTGCCGATCACCGCGGTCGATTCGCCAATAACTTTTAAGCTGCGGGAAATTTTTTCATCGCCGGGCTGTTTCTCCTGAATGTGCTCCATTCCCGAAATAACATTGGTGATCGCCAACTGCAACGTTTGATTCATGCTGCGAATAACGCCAATGGGCGTGTTGATTTCGTGAGCGATGCCGGCCACCAACTGTCCGAGCGCCGCCATTTTTTCGGACTGCACCAATTGCGCCTGGGTGTGCCGCAGCTGGTGATTGATGTTCATTAATTCCTGTAACGTGCGATAGCGCTCCAATTCCACGGCGGTGCGATTGGCGAACAATTTTGCAATCGCCACTAAATGCTCGACGTTGCGCATGGGTTTGTTGTCGATGAGCGCCAGATGTCCAAGCAAATTATTTCTTGAATCAAAATAAGGGATGCCGACATAACTTTCGGCCTGCAGTTGCTGCAAGTCGCGTTCATTCGGGAAACGGCTTTGCAGGCGCCGGGGATAAACACAGATTTGATGGCGCGAAATCGGTTCCTCACAGGGATGCCCCACCACCGCATATTCGATGTTGCTGTGGATTTCATTGCCGATGCACAGAGCCTTCGTACGAACCCTTCCCGAACCGCCCGGCAAAACTTCGGTGACGAAAGCCGCCAGCACGCCGGTGGTCTTCACCAGATTGCGAACCAACTGTTTGAAAAAATCCTCGTCGGTGGTGGTTGCGGTGGTTTCCACCACCAGCCGCATCGCCTGCTCCAGCCGTTCCCGCTGGTTGATTTCATGACGAAAATCGGAGTTCTTCTCTTTGAGACGCTTTTGCAATTTACTGAGGGTGACGTGGGTGTGCACCCGCGCCAGCAGTTCTTCTTCTTTAAAAGGCTTGTTGACAAAATCCACGGCCCCCAATTTGAAGCCGCGCACTTTGTCCACGGTTTCCGAGAGGGCGCTCAGAAAGATCACTGGGAGGTCGCGGGTTTTGGCGTCGGCTTTCAGCCGCTGGCAGGTTTCAAAGCCGTCCAAGCCCGGCATGATGATATCGAGCAAAATCAAATCGGGACGGGCAAAGCGCGCCTGTTCGATGGCGCTCTCGCCATCGCTGGCCACCAATGCGGTGTAGCCCTGATTGCTGAGATAATCCAGCAGCACCGTAATGTTGGCCGGCGTGTCATCGACGATCAGCACGGTGCCGGGGGCGGTTCTGTTAACGGCCATTGTCTGTCCATTTTCAAAATGGATTAATGGATCATTGGATCAATGAATAACTGGAGTGTTGAAGTACTGGAGTATTGACAGGCACTTCCGCTGCTGTCAGCTCGTTCCCAAGTTTCACTTGGGACCGTGGGCTCCCCGTTCCCACGCAGAGCGTGGGAACGAGAAGGATTTGGGACCGTGGGCTCCCGTTCCCACGCAGAGCGTGGGAACGAGAAGGATGGGAACGAGAACTTTGATCCACTGATCCAATAATCCATTGATCCAATAATCCATTGATCCATTGATCCATTGATCCATTACTCCAGCACTCCACGCTTTTGGAGATACGGCTTCAGAAACTCGCGAATCTTTTTCATGCTATAATTTTTTGCCAGGCGGCGGATTTCGGAATTGAAGGCGCGGAAATCGCCGTTACCTTTTTCCAACTCGTCCAATTTGGCGAGAATGGCCTGCACGTCGCCCATCATTGCCAGCTCGTTGAGTTGCAGCGCAATCGCAGCCGGCGGCGCCGTCAGCGGCTGCGTTGATGCAGCAGCCGGCTCCGTCTCAACTGGCTCGCTAGTTTCGCGATCGTAAATCCATCTCAACTTCAAATGCGTGCGCAGCCTTTTGAACAAAACTTCGCTGCGCACCGGTTTGGGAATGAAATCGTCGCAGCCGGCCGCAAGGCTTTGCTGACGGTTGTGCTCGAAGACGCTGGCGGAAAGCGCAATGATCCGCGCCGCCTTCAGCCGCTTCAATTTACGGATTTTGCGCGTGGCTTGAAGGCCATCCATCACCGGCATGATCAAATCCATCAGAATCAGATCGGGTTTGAAAACGCCGGCCTGCTTGATGGCGTCGCGGCCATCGGCGGCTTCGGTGACGTTGAATCCCAATGGCTTCAGCATGTTGATCAACACCGCGCGATTTTCCCACTTGTCGTCCACGATGAGAATTTTCTTTGCTAGGCCGTGATAGCCAACAATTCGTTTCTCCGCTTTTCTTTTGCGAGGAGCAGTCATGGCCACAACCGGCATTCTCAACGTCACCTGGAAAATACTGCCCTTTCCAGGTTTGCTATTGACGTTGAGCTCGCCGCCCATGAGATTAATGATGTTTTGTGTAATCGACAAGCCCAGGCCAGTGCCTTCGATAGGTTTGTTGCGCTGCCGCACCTGCTGGAACGGCAAAAAGATTTCCTGCAATTTCGCGGTGGGGATGCCGATACCAGTGTCCTCGACTTCAAAACGGAGGGCGGCGACGCCGGATTCCAACTTCAGACACTCGGCGGAGAACGTTACGCCGCCGGCGTCCGTGAATTTGACGGCGTTGCTCAGCAGGTTGAGCAGCACCTGCCGCAAACGTTTTTCATCGCCTTTGACAATTTGCGGCAGCGCCGAGCGCGTCTGATAATTGAACGCCAAATCTTTCTGTTCGGCGCGAATGCGGTTCACTTCGACGATGTTTTTCAAAAACTCCAAAAGATCGAATTCGACAATATCGAGATCGAGCTTACCGGCTTCGATTTTAGAAAGATCGAGAATGTCGTTGATGAGGGTCAACAAATGCTCGCCGCTGCGCTCAATGATATTGAGTCCTTCGCGCTGGGCGGCCGTGAGTTTTGGGTCGCGGCGCAAAATCTGGGTGTATCCCAAAATGCCGTTGAGCGGGGTGCGGATCTCGTGGCTCATGTTGGCAAGGAATTCGCTTTTGGCGCGGTTGGCGGCTTCGGCGGCCTCTTTGGCTTCCTGCAATTTGATTTCCACCTGTTTTCGTTCGGTGATATCCCGAGCTAACGCCAGCAGCGTGGGGTGGTCGCCTACCTCCAGCAGCGCGGCGTGAATTTCCACTGGGAAGATCGTGCCATTTTTGCGGCGATGCGTCGCCTCGAATTTCACCGGCTCGCCTAACAGCAGCCGCTGCATGAGATCCGCGATTCGTTCGGCCGTCCACTCTTCGTTGAGATCTTTAACTTCTTTCGTTAACAGTTCCTCGCGGGTGTAACCCAGGCCGCGACACGCCTCCTGATTGACGTCGATAAATTTGCCGTCTAAATTCACCACAAAAAACGCGTCGCCGGCGTGCTCGAACAGGCGGCGGAAGCGCGCCTCGCTTTCACGCAGCGCGGTTTCCGCGTGCTTGCGCGCGGAGATGTCGGCGTTGGTGCCGATCATGCGTTTGGGATTTCCGCGCTGATCGTACTCCACAATCTTGCCGCGGTTGTGCACCCACTTGTAGCTGCCGTCTTTGCAGAGGAGACGATACTCCACCGAGTAAATATCGGTCTTGCCCTGCATGTAACTCTGCAACTGCTGAATGGCAATGGGCAGATCGTCGGGATGGAGCAGTTGCGTCCATTTCTCAAAATTGATTTCAAATTCATTGGGCTCATAGTGTAGCATCTTGTAGTAGTTGTCGCTGACAAACGCGTTGCCGCTGGGGATGTCCCAATCGTAGAGGCCATCGCGGGTTGCATCCAACGCGAGGGTCAGCCGTCGTTCACTTGCCTTAAGAGCCTGCTCCGCCTGCAGCCGCTCGTTGATTTGCTGAGTGAGCAGCGTGTTGGCGTTAGAAAGCTCCTCGGTGCGCATTCGTACGCGCTGCTCCAATTCGGAATGGGCTTTGTGCAATTCCATTTCCGCGCGTTTGCGCTCGGTGATATCCTGAATTTGCGCGAACAGGTACCACGGCTTGCCATCCAAATCGCGTACCACGGAAGCGGTCGTGATCGCCCACACGATGCGGCCGTCGCGGTGCAGATAACGCTTTTCGACCTGAAATGATTCCATGTCGCCGCGAATCACTTTTTGAACGTTGGCGACACTAGCAGCGACGTCATCCGGAAAAGTGATCTCTTTAAAAGTTCTGGCGAGCAATTCCTTTTCCGCGTATCCTAACATCTCACAAAACGCATGGTTAACGGAAAGGAAGTGGCCGTCGGCGGCGGTCATCGCCATGCCAATCGAGGCGTGCTCATAACCGCTGCGGAAACGCTCCTCGCTTTCACGCAGCGCGGCTTCCGCCCGATTGCGCTCCAACTCCACCGCAGCGCGCGCTGCAAAGATTGTTAAAATGGGGAGGAAACGTTTTTCCTCGGTCATTGGCTTATCGTCGATAATCGCCAAGTGGCCGATCTGCTTTCCAGCCGAGTCCGACAAGGGCACGCCGATGTAGGATTTCAAGCCCTGTTCTCTCGGAAAAAGCTTATCTAATTTATCGGGGTAAAAACAGATCTGGCCGGCAATCACTTTTTCGCAAGGGGTGCCGCGGAGCTCGTATTCGATGTTCTCTTTAAATTCATCGTTTTTGAAATAGGCTAACGTGCGAACTTTAGTGAGGGAGGCGTCAGTGCATTCGGTCACCAACGCGATTTGCACTTTTAACGCCGTGGCCAGGTGGCGCACCAGCGAGCGGAAGAAATCGCCGCTGGCCACTTCCGCGGTGCCGGCGGTGATGGCGCGCAAAATCTCTTCGGTGCGCTTGCGTTCGGCGATCTCCTGTTTGGTATCTTCATAGAGCCGGGAATTTTCCAGCGCGATGGCCGCCTGCGAACAGAGAATTTGCATCATCTCAATACGATGCGGGGCGAAGGCGTCGGCGGTTAAATTATTTTCCAGATATAAAATGCCGATGAAACGTCCCTGGTTGAGAATAGGAGTGCAGAGGATGGATTTGGGTTTCTTTGCGATCACGTATGGATCGTTGGCGAATCGGGCGTCGTTGCGCGCGTCAGCGATCACCAGGTACAGATGCGTTCGTTTCACATAATTGAGCACCGTTTGCGGCAGATTCTGTTCGCGGGCGGCCGTCATCTCTGATGGCGCCGGCGGCAAAACCGTCACCTCATCGCGCTCCACGCTGCCGGTGGCTTCCACCACCAACTCGCCATTTTTTTGCAGCAGCAGATAGCCGGTTTGGGCAGCGGCGTTTTCAATGACAATCTTCATCAATTTTTGGATGAGCTGCTCCAGCACCATCTCGCCGGAAATGGCCTGCGCCGCCTTCACCACCGTGTTGAGGTCCAGCTCGTCGGTATCGGCGCCGGCGGTGACGAGGCTGCGAGAGGCGAGGCTAATCTCCGCTCTGCCGTCGTCGGGCCGGCGTATCCAATCCGGATAAGCCTGCTGCAATTGTTTGAGTTTGGCGGTCGCGCCCCAACGGCAGTAGGCGTAATAGGCTTCATTCAAATAGAGTCGGGCGATTTTTTCCTGCTTCCGGCTCAGCCAGTATTTGGCGAACAGCTCGTTGGCCAACGCCTCGTTTTGAATAAAACCATTTTCACCGGCAGATTGGATGGCCTGCTCATATAACTCCATTGCCGCATCCTGCTGGCCGCCGAGGCGGGCCATTTCCGCCGAGATCAGCCGGTGCATGTGGCGATAATTTTCCGGACAGCTCTTCGCCAGCGCCGCGAAGAAATCGCGGAGCCCCTCCAACTCCTGCCGCCAGGCGCGCTGCTGGTTTTCATTGGCGCCAGAGTATAAATTTGATAACGTGAGGGCGCTGAGGAAATTCAAAATCACTGGCCAGATGGTGCCATCTAAGTTATGAGTTAACTGCCGCAGAGAGCGCGTCAATTCAAGCGCCCTCTCGTATTCCCCAAAGAACACGCATAATGAAAGCTTCATGCCGTAGAAAAAAGTCATGTAAAACGGATTGCTTTGGTAGGCGGCGATGTACGCCTCCTCGTCGAAGTCGGCGTCGGTGAGAGAGAGCTGGCCCGCGGTGCGGCCTTGCAGCGCCCGCGCCCAATTCAGGTGAGTCATCAAACCGTCGGCCGCACCGGTCATGCGAATTCTTTTCAGCAGCGCCAGGCTCGATAAACAATCGTTGGCAAACTGTTCCAGCTCGCGATTGATCAACAGGGTGTTCCAGAGCCCAGTAAACGAGCCGTAGCCGCCGTAGGTAAAATCGCCGTTCTCTAAACCGCTGCGGCACGCCTCCTGAGCGTACGGCAGCGAGGTTTCCAGATGGCGGCACCAGAGATTGACGTGGGCGTGAAACTGCTGGTTAATTTTGGCGCGGCTCTTCTGATCATGGAAGCGTTCGTTGACCTGCAGCGCGAGCTTCCCCCACTCGTAGGCCGCCTGGTAGTCTCCGCGAACAGGGCCAACCAAAATGGTGTGAGTCACGTAGCCGTACGCGGATTCCTCGGTGTTGCCGTATTGCAGGGAGAGACGCACCATGCTAGCGGAGATCAGGCGCGTTTGCAAATTATCGCCGGTGATGTAAGTATTGGACCAGATGGTCATCAACAGCTTCATGCTCATTTTGATTGCCGGCGCTGTTATCACCGGCAGATCGATCAACTCGGCGATCGTTCTTCCGCCAAGATTTTTTTGAATCAATTGCAGCTCGCTCTCCAGCGCCGCCAGCTTTTCTTGCTCACTCTCCGGCAGCTCGATTCCCAACAACTTTAGCCCCTGCCTTCCGGCTTTCACTGCCGCGCCGTAGTTGGCGCGATTTTCGTGTTGGATCATTTTCAGATTATAGATCTCGGCCTTTTCGAGATGCGTTTTGGCCTGCTGCAAGAGAAAGTCAAAATGTTGCTCGGCGTCTTCAAAATTGCCGCACAAATATTCGCATTCGGCCAGCTCGCGGTGAAGGGTGAAAGTCAGCTCGTAGTTGGAATTCCAGCTTTCTGGGGTCAGGAAGTTGATCCCGGTTTGAAAATAATTGCGCGCGGGTTTGTAAGCGGTAGAAGATTTGGCTTTGAGTCCGGCGCGCAGATTCAATTGCGCGCACTCGCGGCGTTCCTTTTCATCGCTGATCAGCGCCGCGGCCAGGTTCAAGTGATCGACGACGTCGAAGATGCTCTCATCTCCACCAGGGCGGATCGGCTTTGCCGACAAATTCTGAGCGCCGGCTAACAACAGGCGCCCCACACGCAGATGCACCTCTTGCTTTTGCGCCTCCGGGATCATCGAGTAGGCGGCTTCCTGGATGCGATCGTGATAAAAACTATAAAAGTCCTCAGCCCGCACCAGCAGATTTTCCTGCAAAGCCGGAAACAGATTCGAGCTGATCTCTCCCGTCGAGCGTTGACAAACCATCGCCAGGGTGTCGAGGGTAAAGCGATTGCCGATGCAGGCGGCCAGCTTCAGGACGTCTTGTGTGTCGGCGGGCAAGCGATTTAGTTTGCGGATCATGAAATCCACCACGTTGTCGGTGGCCTGCATCTGTTGGATTTTCTCCAGCTCCCATTGCCAGCCGCCGTGGTTCCCGCCCGCGGTGCGAACATAACGCAGCATCTCTTCGTCGTGCAGAGACTTCAGAAAGGCGCGCACGAAGAAGGGGTTGCCGCCGGTTTTTTTGTGAATCAAACCCGCCAGCGGCTGCGCGTGATCCGGCACGCAGCTCAGGGTATCGGCGATGAGTTGGTTGGTGGAGGTTAAATTCAGGGGCCGCAGCACAATTTCGTGAATGACAACGTCGGCCTGCCGCAACTGGCGCACACTTTTGATGAGGGGATGATGATCGTTGACTTCGTTGTTGCGATACGCGCCGATTAACAAAAAATTTCTAATTTCCATGCCGGTTATAATGGTTTGCAGCAGCCGCAGGCTGGCGGGATCGGCCCACTGCAAATCATCTAAGAACAAAGCTAGCGGATGATCCGCTGAAGCGAACACGCCAATCAATTTTTGAAAGTACAAATCGAAACGATTTTGCGCTTCGGCCGGCGCCAGTTGCGGAACCTGCGGCTGCGGGCCGAGGATGAGCTCCAGCTCCGGGATGACCTCGATGATCACGTGCGCGTTGTTGCCCAGCGCGTTCAGCAATTGCCTTTTCCACAAGCGGATGCTGTCTTCGCTTTCGGTTAAAATCAGCCGCACCAACTCCTGAAAGGCCTGGATGACGGCGGTGTAGGGCATCTGCCGACTGAGCTGATCGAACTTGCCGCTGATGAAAAATCCTTTGCGGCCCACCACCGGCTTTTGAATTTCCTGAATCAGCGAAGTCTTGCCCACGCCGGCGTACCCGGAGACCAGCATCAGCTCGCAGGCGCCGGCGCAGACGCGCTGAAACGCAGCGAGCAAATTTGCAATTTCAGATTCGCGACCGTAAAGTTTTTGCGGGATGTAAAAGCGCTCGCTGGTGTCGTGTTCACCCACCGGGAAAATTTCAATGCGGCCGGTGGCGCGTAGTTGCTGCTGGCACCTTTCCAAATCGGCGCGCACACCGAAGCCGCTGTAATATCGCTGCTCGGCGGTTTTTGCTAACAGCTTCATCAAGATGCGCGCCAGCATTTCCGGAATTTCGGGATTGAGCTCGCGCGGATCTGCGGGCGCTTTTGCGAGGTGCCAATGGACGATTTCCAAGGGATCGTCGGAGTTGAATGGCAGCGCGCCGGTGAGCATTTCGTAAAACGTCACCCCCAGCGAGTACAAATCGCTGCGGTAATCCAGCGCGCGATTCATGCGCCCGGTCTGTTCCGGCGACATGTACGCCAGCGTCCCCTCCATCACATCCGGGTGGCTGATTTTGGCGGTTTCCATTGGCAGCAGCGACGACAGGCTAAAGTCGATAACCCGCGTCTGGCCAGTGGCCAAATTAACGATAATGTTTTTGGGATTGATGTCTTTATGAATGACATTGCGATTATGAAGCTCGCCCAACGCCGCCGCAAGTTGGATGGCAATGTTGAGGAAGGTGGGCGCATCGATTTTTTGCGACTGAATATGCTGCTTGAGCGGCTGGCCGTCGATGTCTTCGAGGATAATCGCCGGCCGATTTTGACGCGTTTCCAAAGCATACGCCTTGATGACGCCGTCGATGTTCAAATTCTGGAGGACGTCATACTCGTGCCGCAGCGTCGCGATATCACCAGCAGAGGGGAAGTCGTTGATCAAGGTTTTGATGACGACCGGGAGGTGGTCCTCTTCCCGCCGCCCCCGATAGATGACCCGCTTTCTGCCGCGATGGATTTCCCCGTTAATTTCATAACCGGGAAGCCGCATTCCTTCTCCTCAAAAAAACGAAAGTTTGTTTAACCAATTTGCGGGAGGAATTGAAATTAACTTGCTGAGTTCCGGGCTCAATATATCGAATCGCCAGACGCAATTCAAACACAATTTACCAACTCCGGCGGGAAATTTTCTATTCCACAAATGTAGAGGAGGTCGACCAGACTGGTCTACCTCCTCCGTCCGATTGCAGCAAACGTTTCTTACGCCGTTTGGCAGCAGGCTAACCACCTCAGCCGGCTTAGGCACGACTTTGAGCAGCGATAGGAATTGCCCCCGTAATTTCCAAAGTAGCCATTGTGGTTACGCTCATCTTTCAGATCTCAAACTTCGCACAGACAACCGGCTGAATAATCAGTATGCCCATGTCGGCTGAAGTTTTAGCCGTGTTGGATTCCATCCGTTTTTCGGAGGGAGTTTATTTTTGATCGGGAGATAGCACAAGAACAAGACTATTGTAAAAATCACAAAAGCCCGTATTCAACCACGAAATACAGAAGTTTAAAAATCCAATTTACAAAGGTTCCACGCAGGGAACGCATAGCATGTGTTCCCTGCGTATCTAACAATTTTACAATAGTCTTTAAGTCTTTAAGTCTAATCTAATTTTTCTAACAAGCTCTTAGCTTCCTCCTGGTAGGCCACCGCCGCAGACGCCAGCACCCGGTTCAGCCATTGGCGAGCCGTGGACACATCTCCGTGCATAAGATAAGCTTTCCCTGAGTAGTAAGCGTACTTATTGCTGCTAACCGGATCATCCGTTTGCGTATAGGCATTTTGCAGGTGAATGATGGCCTGATTAACCTGTTGCAGATCAAAATAGGGGATGAATCCCAACTTGTTTCGCGAGGCCGACAAAAGCGCCTCCGCTCCTCGCTCGAACTCGCTTTGAGAAGCCGAGAGTTCACTTCTGGTTTTCAAGTAAAGATTTTTTTCCTCAGATTGGGTTAACCGTGCCAGTTCATAGTATTCTGGCAGATTAAAGCGATAGCCTCCGT
>JBBIIG010000019.1:0-51700 GCA_037446635.1 bacterium | reverse complement strand
GAAAAAAACAGGGTATTCAGCGATACTTTTCGTGGACGAATAGGAATAACCCGAGCCGATTCGCTAACCTGAATCCGCACCGCGACCTTTTGCCAGACTGCCTCCAAATCCGGAACGGATTTCGGAGTCTGTCTCCGCGCGGCCTGCCAGATTTTTTTCACCTCGATAAACAACTTCCGATTTTTGTAGGCTTCATTCAGCCATTGTTTCAGCGCCTGCTGCTCTTCCGCCGTCGCTTCCGCTTCTAAAATACGAAACATCAATTCCAGGTAATCGTTACGGTTCATCTTCTTTGACATTATCCGCTCCAAATGCCAGATTCCCGCCGCTATCACTACCTACCGGAATTAAATACGCCTCAACACTTAAAAACGTTAACGACACAAAAGGCAATCATTAAAATACGAGGCAGTTTTCAAAATCCCTACCACATATATAAAATCTCAAAAAAATATCAGAAGCGATAGGAATGAGTGTAATCGTTTTCGGATGATCCTAAATGCCTGTGATTTCCGTTTATCCACCGTAGCGATAGAAACATTCAAAAGATCGGCAATTTCTTTATCCTTCAGGCCCCGGAGTCGCAAATTGATCACCACCCGCAAAGGTTCTTCTAATTCCTTGATGACGTTGTGCAATCTACCGATCAATTCGTCATTTGTTACCTTGGCATTTTTTTCAGGAAAATCATATCCATCCAGGGAAAGATGACGATTTTGCGGAATACGCAGCCAACTGATCGCCTGGTTGCGGGCGATGGCTTGCAAAAGGGCTTTGACAGATTTATCGGGATCCAGCCTTTTGCGCATCTCCCAGATTTTCAGAAAGGTATCCTGGGCCAAATCATTCGCCGTCTCTTCGTTCCGAACAAACTGCCAGATAAAGCGATAAATGCATTCAAAATGCCGACGAAAGAATACTTCAAAAGCGCAATGATCGGAATTCTTGATGGCACTTACTAATTCCTTATCCGCTGTAATGTTGAAAATCTCGATCGTCATTGACTAATCCTCGAGCCTTTATTGTAACAAACCCTGAGGTCTATCCCCTGATGACGACATATTAAGACTTCCATTACGAAATACAAAAAAGCACAAAATAAACTAAATAAGTTTCATAACTTTTTTCCTGCTCGGCTAACGGTAGGGCGTTGATGCTTTCATGCGTATGAAAGAGTAAATCATTAACTGACTAATAACCATCTTACACCAAAAGGGAGGTAGTATGCGCAAAAAGTCGGTTTCATACTGTTATCAACCTTAGGAATTGTCCTCTTCGCCGCTACCGATTTAGTGAAGGCGCAATCAGCCCACTCGGCGCGCAGCAGTGTTTACCTGGAGCTGCTTGGTAACGCCGGAATCTATTCAGTCAATTACGACCGGCTGTTGTCGCCGACGGCCAGCGGGCGTATTGGCGTGATGCTTTTTTCGGTGAATGGGCGGTCGCCGAACGGTGGCAATGTCACTGTCACGCTGGTGCCGGTGATGGTGAATTACCTCAAAGGCAACAATCACAAATTTGAGGTTGGCGTCGGGCCGCTTTTCGCTTTCGCCTCGGGCAAGTTTGACGAAATCGGCTTCGAAGAATCTGGCGTCGGCGGCACAGCAACGATTGGATATCGCTACCAACCGCAAAAAGGCGGATTCAATTTTCGTGTTGGCTTTACCCCCATCTTTGCCTCCGGCGGCGTTTTGCCTCTGGTTGGCGTGAGCTTTGGATTTGGCTTTTAAAAGATACACTCGCGGGGCTTCGGCGATTCTACAGCATTTTATCTCAGGCGGTATCCCGAGCCCCTTTGTTGCCGTTGCGCATAAGCTCTAAAGATCGCGTCCATCCATTTTTCAGAAGTCTACGAGTGGGCGGGTTATCAGGTATCGTTATCGGGCTTCCTATCGGCACGGGGGGAAGGTAGCAAGGACGTGTATCGCATCGAGCACAGGGAGATCAGATCTGAGAATCGAAAATCCGAGTGAGTTGGTCATAACCAAAGTGAGGTGTGTTATGTTTCGCCGAATGAATCTTTTAATTCCGAAACTAAGAAGAAGTACCTTTATATTCCTGGCCATGCTGTATTGGGGATGCGAAAAAATGCCCAATGAAGCTATGACCGATGCGCAGCAAAATCTGGCCAAGGCGTCCGAAACCAATGCGCAGCAAGTTCTGGCTGCCCCCGTGGTAGCCTCGGTCACCGACCTCGGCGTCGTGGCAAAGCCCTCATCCGTGTTGGTACGCGATGGCGGGTCGAGCACGCTGGTCGGCGGCAAAATTCTCTGGCACTTCGGTGATACGATTTTCAAGCCGGGGATTATCTCAGTCGACGGCAAAACCTACCGCTGCAATACAGCCGCTCTCGCTAATCTTGCTACTCCGCTTGCGGTCACGGAACCGCTGGACGCCAACGGCGCGCCCTTTCAAGCGATTCCCTTCACAGCGGAAGAGCAAGCCTACAATGAATCGACTGGAAGGCCTGATGATCGCATCGCGATTTGGCCCGGCGGCATGGTGCCGAAGAACAAGAAAAGTGGGCTGGCATTTTACCTGAAGGTTCATGTCATGCCCGGCACTTTGAATTATCAACCTCTGGGTGTTGGAACGGCTAATTTCGCTTCAGGGAAAAGGACGTCGCAACGCAATCCTGGATTGCTGTTCGAAGCCACCGAGCCGCAGTTCAGCCGAGATGCTTTTTGACGGAATGGTTTATCTTTATGGCAGACTCCCCACCGGTTCGTTTCTACCGTACGGTGTGGCGCGTGCGCCGCTTAAAAAAGCCACCAAGCGTTCGGCTTACCAATTTTGGAACGGCTCGGCCTGGGTGAACGATGTGAATCAAGCGGTAGCGGTCATGTCCGGCATCCCTGGCGCTGTGACGGTTTCATACAATGCGTATCTGCAAACCTTCGTCGCCATTCATAGCCAGGCTTTATCCGACAAAGTTGTCTTCAGAACCGCGAGCAGCCCGGAAGGCCCGTGGAGCGCAGCAACGGAATTGTTTACGGGTATGCCATCCAGCTCTAACAATTATGCTGGACAGGAGCATATCGAGTTAAGCAAAAACAATGGGAAAACCATTTATGTGAGCTACTTCAATCCGCAGGGTATTCTGCAGGGTGAGCTGCGTCTGGTGGAAGTAACTTTTCAATAATTGTAAACAACCATGAGCGCGTGGATGATTTCTCCCCAATCCGCGCGCTCAAAGATATGATTTCGGGAGAAGAAAAAAATTGTGGGAGGGTGCAAAATGAAAGCAATGATAAAAGTATTCATGCTTTTCGTGGTCATTTTTTTCTTTGGGGGGAAAACAACAATTTTCGCACAAAATGATGATCGCCTCTTCATAAGAGAAATACGCGTCACTGGGGAAACAGACCAAATTTTCCAGCCGGCGCTGGAAGTCGAAATCCACATGTACTGGCAGGTCAGCGCCGATAGCGCACAATTCCTGGGCTGTTCCGGACAGAATAGGGGGCTTACAGGGGTTGATTGGTCCGATATCCTTTATATCGGCCTCGCAGCTTATTTCTCCAAACCACCCGATGGCGCCTTTCCTGTCACATTAGCCGACGTGCAAAATAAAAATATTTTCCTTATCACCTCGGAGGACGATAGTAACCCCTGTCCGGTAGAGAACAGCGGAGGCAGTGATGGGAGCGATGGGCCAGACGATTTGATTGGGAAAAGCGCGGTCTTCTCCGGAGGCGAACTGGCAAATTTGAAACTGACTTCCTTCGGCAATGTCCGGCATCTGCTCCTCGGCGCCGGTGATTACACCCCCGCTTATACGTTCACTGATCAGAGTAATGTTTTGGGTTCCAATTCTCTTGCATCAAATGGCGGCTGCTGGGGTGATTTTGATAACGACGGTACTCTCGATCTGTTTATTCCGAACGGAAAAAAGTCTTCGTTGAGTACAACTTCAGATAAAAATCAACTGTTCCTCAATCGCGGCAATGGCACCTTTCAGGAGGTGACCACCGGCGCCGTCGTGCAAGACGATGGCAACTCGACCGGCTGTACCTGTGCTGACTACGATAACGATGACGATCTCGACCTGTTCGTTACCAACGACGGCCCAAACTTTCTCTATGCCAACAATGGTAACGGCACGTTTACTAAGATCACCAGCGGGGCAATCGTAACTGACAACTTTAAATCCCTCGGTGCCGCCTGGGGGGATTATGACAGGGATGGAGATGTCGATCTGTTCGTCGCTAATGGGGATAATCAAAAGAATTCGCTTTACATTAATAATGGCAACGGCACGTTTTCCACAGCCGATCCGACCAATATTGTGGTCAGCGAAGCAAGTAACTCGACAGGCTGCAACTGGATTGATTACGACGGCGATGGCGACGACGATTTGTTTGTCACCAACACGGTTAATCAACCAAATTTCCTCTATCGCAATCTTGGTGATGGTAAGTTTGAAAAAGTCACCTCCGATGTGATAGTAACAGATACTCACAGCTCTATTGCCGCAAGCTGGGCCGATTATGACAACGACGGCGATTTCGATTTACTTGTCATGAATAGGAGGGAGATAAGTGGCGATTTGCATTATGACCTCCTCTACACCAACGAAGGCAATGGGACATTTTCAAGTAGACAGATGTTTTTGAGTACCACCACCGACAGCGCGGCGGCAAGTAGTTGGGGGGACTTTGACAACGACGGCGATTCAGACCTGTTCACTATTCAATCAGGCCTGGACATCAATGGGACCCCGGAAGGTGAATTTTTTTACGGGGCCGCCGGTTTCGGTGTGAGCGGTTCAAGCTTTGGAAGAAGCTGCTCCTGGGTGGACTATGATGGCGATAGCCATCTCGACCTTTTTGTGGCGGTACATAATTTCAATAACCAACTCTTTCGCAACACCGGTGGAAACAACAACTGGCTCAAAGTCCGCTGCAAGGGAACTCTTTCCAACCGTTCCGCCATTGGGACGAAAGTGCAGGCCAAAACCATCGTTAACGGAAAAGAGGTATGGCAGTTACAAGAAATTTCAGCGCAAACTGGCCGCTCCGCCCAAAACGGCCTGGAACTGCATTTCGGATTGGGACAAGCACAAATCGTTGAGTCGCTGGTCGTATCCTGGCCGGCTGGCGGCGTAGAAACGTTTACTAACGTCGCGGTCAACCAGGTGCTCAACCTTATTGAACCCTCCGGTATTCAGGCTCCTGCCGCACCCACTCTGGCCACGCCTAGCAATGGGGCAGTCAACCAACCAACGACCCTCACGCTCAGTTGGAATGCTTCAGCGGGTGCCGAGAGCTATCGCCTGCAAGTTTCAACGAACTCGGATTTTTCCACACCGATTGTCGATGATTCCACCATAACCACGACCTCCCGCCAAGTCGGGCCATTGGCAAATAACACCACTTATTACTGGCGCGTAAGCGCAAAGAATATCGGCGGTACAAGCGCCTTCTCGGAGGTTCGCAACTTTACCACCATCATCCAATTGCCAAGCCAGGTGGTGTTGTTATCGCCAGCGCCTGGAGCTGTTATTGAAGCCAATAATGTGCAATTCACCTGGCAGCAAAGTCAGCCGGCGGTAAGCCGCTACTGGTTCGAGATCGCCACCGATTCGTTGCTGACCAAGCCCGTCATCGATTCAACCCTCACAGCTGGGGATACCACGAAGGTGGTTGAGCAACTTGTTGATGAGCAAACTTATTGGTGGCGAGTCCGGGCCGGCAATGTCGCCGGTTGGGGACCGTTCAGCGAGCCGCGTCGATTCCGCATCGATATCCCAACGGACGTTTATGCCGGTGACCCGATTCCTCGAGAATTCAGCCTGAGCCAGAACTATCCCAATCCGTTTAACCCGAGCACCACCATCAAGTATGAACTGCCGCAACAAGCCGAGGTTAAGCTTGAAATTTTCGACATGCTGGGCAGACAGGTACGAACGCTGGTGAATCGAACTCATCAGGCTGGTTATTACATCATAAATTGGGATGGCCGCGATGACCAGGGTCAGATGGTGGCCAGCGGTGTTTTCTTTTATCAACTCCGCGCCGGTAGTTTTGTTCAAACGCGGCGGATGGCGCTGGTGCGGTAGTATCCAATGACCACAGGAGAGGACAACGACTTACCCGGCTTATATTTTTATCGTATTCGCCGTGGAATTCGTGCAGACCAAAAAGGTAACAGTAATGAAATAGTGTCAACTGATATCACCACGAAACAAACCCGTTTCATGCGAAGGCGCCAAAAAAATCGTGGCTTATATATTTCATAGCTAAATAAACGTCCCGGGCATTCATAAAGTGCCTGGCACGTTTCTATTTCATATCCTCCACATACGCCCGCAAAATCTCCCCCACGCTCCACGCCTGCGCCATGCAGCCGCGCGGCCCGTGCGGCGCAATGCCTTCGAAAATTTCCGAAATCGTGCCGACGCCGGCTTCCGACAAATGATATTTGAAATTCTCGATCACTTTTTCGGCGCGTTTGCGGCCGGCGGCGCCTTCCACGCGCGCCAGCGCCGTGATGTAAGGCCCGAGCAGCCAGCTCCACACTGTGCCCTGGTGGTAGGCGCTGTCGCGCTCAAACGGGCCGCCGCCGTAGTGCGGGCGGTATTTCGAATCGTCCGGCGAGAGACTGCGCAGACCGACCGGCGTGTATAATTTTTCTTCCACCAATTTCAAAATCTTGCGCGCTTTCTCGCCTTCCATTAATGGAAACGGCAGGCTGAGCGCAAAGATCTGATTGGGACGTTTGTCGGCGTCGCGGTGATTGCCGTCCACGTAGTCGTAGAGGTAGCCGTTCTGTTCTTCCCAAAAAACTTCCAAAAACCGGGCTTTGACTTTTTTCGCTCGCTCCGAAAAAGTTCTGGCATCAGCCGACTTTCCAAAGCGATTCGACAGCTCCGAAAAAATCATCAGCGCGTTGTACCACAGGGCGTTGATTTCCACCGCTTTGCCCTGGCGCGGGGTCACCACCCAGTCGCCGATTTTGGCGTCCATCCAGGTGAGTTGCACGCCGGGCTCGCCGGCGTAAAGCAAACCGTCTTCGTCCACGTGAATGCGGTAGCGTGTGCCGCGGTCGTGCCAGGAAATGATGTCCCGCAGCACCGGCAGCAGCTCATCGCGGACGAAGGTGTCGTCGCCGGTGGATTGGAAATACTTGTAAATCGCCACGAAATACCAGAGCGTCGCATCGACCGTGTTGTATTCCGGCTGCTCGCCGACATCCGGAAAGCGATTCGGCAGCATGCCCTGGCTGACGCTCTGGGCAAAGGCGCGCAGAATCTTTTTGGCGTCGTCGAAGCGGCCGCTGGCGAGACAAATGCCGGGCAGCGCGATCATCGTGTCGCGCCCCCAATCCGCAAACCAGTGATAGCCGGCAATAATGGTGCGCAAATCTTCGCCGCGGCGGACGATGAACTGATCCGCGGCCAGCGCCAGCGTCTGCGCAAACTCGTCTTTAATTGGCAGTTTCGTGAATAGATTTTCGCGGCGGGTTTTCTCCGACTCAACCAATTCAAACGCATCGCGGTCACTCGGATCAAGTGTGGAAACGATGACGCCGAGCTTGCCGCCTTTTTTTAAATTGATGCGGAAACGGCCGTAGGTGAACAAATCTTCACGGAAGTCCAAACCTCGAAACTGCTCGATGCCGTATTCGAAGTTGCGGTACCAATCCGGCTGCGACTCGAAATGCGCGCCCGGCGTGGAGATGAATAACTCGGGAACGCCGTCGTACGGCCGAACTCGGAATACGCCATTTTCAAACCGCGCGTCGCGGCGGATGGAATCGTTGGCGTGGGCGAGGCTGTGGAAATCGCGGGCAGCGACAAACGGCTGCAATTCGAGATAAAAATCCTGCGGCGCGTCGAGCACTTCGTACAAAATCACCGTGGTGTTTTCACCGTTGATGGCGGCGACCGTTTTGCGAAGGCCAATGCCGCCAGCTTCGTATTCAAATACCGGAAAAAGATCTTTGCGGAAGGATTTCAAAAACCGGAAGCCCTGCGGATGAATCGCGTTGGGGTAGCGGTTGCAGCCCAATTCAAACCGCTCGCCGTCGAGAGCGAGGGTCTCGTCCAATTTGGAGAGCAGTACCATGCGCCCGACCGGCGGCTGCGTGGCCGCCACCAGCAAGCCGTGGTAGCGCCGCGTGTGCGCGCCAACAATGGTCGAGCTGGCCCAGCCGCCGAGGCCGTTGGTTTCTAACCACTCCAGTTGGCTGGCGGCATCGAAGTTTTGGGTTGTGGATTGGTCGAAACAAATGCGCATGATCCCTCCTGACTTGTCTTCACAAGAAAAGCAACTTGATAGCTCCAACGGTTATTCCGTTTTTTTCAAAATCGTCCGGAGAGACAATAAAAAAAGCCCATTTATACAAATGAGCTTTTAAAGGTACGCCCGGCAGGATTCGAACCTGCGACCCACGGATTAGAAGTCCGTTGCTCTATCCATCTGAGCTACGGGCGCGTGCCACGAACTATTTTACAAAGTTTCAAATTAGAATCAAAGAAAAAAATTGGACGCGATCATTCAACCTTTCGTTCGCGATCTCAAAGCAAAGCTTTGAGTTGCGCTACACCACCACGTTCACCAATTTCCCCGGCACCACAATTACCTTGCGCGGCTTTTTGTTTTCTAAACGATTGGCGATTTTTGCCAGCGCCATCTTTTCCAACTCAGCGCGATTTTCAGAGAGCGCGGTCGGCACCAGCATCTGATCGCGCAGCTTGCCGTTCACTTGAATCACGATGATTTTCTCGTCGCGCTCCAGCGCCTCGGGATCGGGCTGCGGCCAGCGCTGCTCTAAAATTGGTTTCTCATGGCCAATCACTCGCCAAAGCTCCTCGGCGATGAACGGCGTGATCGGTGAAATCATTAGAATCAAGTTTTCTACGGCTCTGCGAAAAAGAGCCGGGTTCATTTCATGCTGCTTCTGCTCGCAAGCTGTGGTGTAATCCCCCAACTCGTTGCTCAGCTCCATCACCGCGGCCACGGTGGTATTGAAATGGAACGTGCGGAAATCCTCGGTGACCGAGCGGATCTTTTCGTTAACAACGTGCCAGAGCTGCTTGTCGCGCTTGTTCAGTGCGGCGATTTTGATTTCAGCCGCCGGGGCTTTTTTGATCACCTCACGATAATTTTGCACCAGCGTCCACACGCGATTGAGGAAACGAAAGCCGCCGCGCACGCCTTCGGCGCTCCATTCGATCTCCCGCTCCGGTGGGCCCATGAACAGCGTGTACAACCGTTCGGTATCGGTGCCAAATTCCTCGATGATCTCCGTGGGCGCAATGGTATTCTTTTTTGATTTGCTCATTTTCGCCAGTTCGGTGATCAACTCTCTGCCGTCATGTGGACAGCGGTTCCCCTCTTTCACTTCTTTCGGCGGAATCCAACCGTGTTGCCGGCAGCGATACGCCACATGGGTGATCATCCCCTGCGTGAACAAGCGCGTAAACGGCTCGCCAAAATTAATCAATCCCATATCGCGCAGCGCTTTGGTGACGAAGCGCGAATAGAGCAAGTGCAAAATCGCGTGCTCGATGCCGCCGACGTATTGATCCACCGGCAGCCACGCGTTCACCAATTTCGAATCGAAAATTTTCGTGTCATCATCTGCGGAGAGATAGCGCATAAAATACCACGCGGAATCCACGAAGGTATCCATGGTGTCGGTGTCGCGGCGCGCCGAACCTTGGCACTGCGGACAGGTGGTTTGATAGAAACTGGGAATTTCTGCCAGCCCCTTTTTGCCGAGAAACTCCACTTCCGGCAGCAGCACTGGCAGCTCATTTTCCGGCACTGGCACGATGCCGCACTTTTCGCAATGAATCATCGGGATGGGGGTGCCCCAGTAGCGCTGGCGTGAGATCAGCCAGTCGCGCAAACGATAATTGACCTCGCCTTTGCCGTAACCCTCCTTCTCAAAATACTTAACCATTTTTTTGAAAGTAGTCGCGTCCGCCGGCAGTCCGTCGAATTGACCGGAGTTCACCATGTAGCCTTCGTGCAAAAACGCTTCTTTCATTTTGGCACCGTCAAAGGGTTGGCCATCTTTGGTGATCACCGGAACGACCGGCAGATTAAATTTGCGCGCGAAATCAAAGTCGCGCTGATCGTGGCCGGGCACCGCCATGATGGCGCCGGTGCCGTAGCCGAGGATCACGTAGTCCGCGATCCAGATGGGAATCTTCTTGCCGGTGGCAGGATTGATGGCGTACGCGCCGGTGAACTCGCCGGTCTTTTCCCGCTCCAACGTCTGGCGCTTGATTTCGCTCTCCGCGAGCGTCATCTCCACATAAGTTTTCACTTTTTTCCGGCGCTCCTCAGTGGTCAACTTTTCCACCAGCGGATGTTCCGGCGCCAGCACCATGAAAGTGGCGCCGTAGAGGGTGTCCGGCCGAGTAGTAAATACTTCGATTACATCATCATGTCCATCGACTTTGAAGCGCAGCAGCGCGCCCTCGCTGCGGCCGATCCAATTGCGCTGCATGAGCTTAACGCGCTCCGGCCAGTGCTCGAGTTTGTCGAGATCGTTCAGCAATTCTTCGGCGTAGTGGGTGATTTTGAAAAACCATTGGGTGAGATTTTTCTTGCTGACTACTGAGTTGCAACGCTCGCATTTTCCATCTACCACCTGCTCGTTGGCCAAAACTGTCTCACATCCAGGACACCAGTTCACAAACTGCGCTTTGCGATAAGCCAGCCCACGTTTATAAAATTGAATGAACAGCCACTGATTCCATTTATAATAACTCGGGTCGCAGGTGGCCAGCTCGCGCCGCCAGTCAAACACCACGCCCCACTGCCGAAACTGTTTGCGAAAATTTTCGATGTTGTTGTACGTCCAGGTTTTCGGGTGAATGCCGCGGTCAATAGCGGCATTTTCCGCCGGCAGCCCGAAGGCATCGTAGCCCATGGGGTTCAGCACTTTGTAGCCGTTCATGATGAGATAGCGGCAGTAGGCGTCGCCGATGAGCCAGTTGCGTCCGTGCCCGACGTGCATTTCGCCCGAGGGATAGGGGAACATATTCAGATAGTAGAACTTATTTTGGGTGTCGTTCAAATCGGGCTCGATGTATTTTTGTTCGCGCCAGAAATCGCGCCACGTGTTTTCGATGGTTTTGAAGTCGTAGGGTGCAGTCATACTTTGTGTGTCTCCATTCATTTACTTTTCTGAGCATTCACGTATGCCTTCAGCACGGCATTCATGAGTTTTTGATAACCCTTACTCGATTTGGATTTAAACCATTCCAGCACATCGAGATCGACTTGAAGCGATATAGCCTTCCTCTCTTTTGGATAAATAAAATCCGCATTTTTGAACCACTCTTCGTTCAGTTCGGGAATTTCAGAAACATCAATCTCCGCGTCAGTTAGTGCGTCAAATCGCTCCCAGTCAGTTCTCGATTTGTCGAGGAGGTCACTTGCTTTGTATTGCACGAAATTCTTTTTCTTCATTTTTCCTCGCCTTTCTTGCCGAAATAATCCGAATGTTGTTGCCTCTGATTGTGTAAATTACGGCTATTACACGATTGTTGGTTTGACCGATTGAAATAAATCTTTGTTCGCTTTTGCGATCAGAACGTTTTTCTACGCGTGGGTTGGAAAAAATTTTCGCTGCGTCCTCAAAAGCAATTCCATGTTTCGCGATGTTTGTCTCATTCTTGTTTACGTCCCATTCAAAAGTCATAGGCGATTACAATCGATAATACCAGTCAATCAACTTTCTTCCCGTCCAACTGCGCGCCAGCACCTCGTCGCGGAAGACCCGCAGCACCGGCAGAACACTCGAGCTGCCGCCCAACAAGCGCGTCAAAAAACAGGGCTCGGGTTCGGCGACCGGCTCGTCCGGCAGCGGCGCCGGCTGCGGCCCGACAATCGATTCCAGCGCTTGCACGCGGCCGCGGCCTTCGATGTTGTGATCGCCGGTGCCAATGTTTTTGGCGTGGCCTTCGAGGCGCGCCTTGAGATTTTCCGGCGAAATGCCGGGATGCTCTTTCATAATTAACAAGCCAATACCGGCCGCGAGCGGCGTGGCCATGCTGGTGCCGTTGAGTTCAACGTAAAATTCATCGATCACTTTGCCGAGGCTGGTGTTTTTGGCGCGCCCGGCGATGATGGCAACGCCCGGCGCCACCACGTCTGGTTTTTCGTAGCCGTCGAGAGTGGGGCCGCGCGAGCTGAAGTTGGCGACGCCGTCGTTGTCGTCCGAGGCGCCCACGGTGATGACGCTCAGCGAAACGCCCGGGGTGCCGATGGTGCGTTCGCCCGGGCCGCTGTTGCCGGCGGCGCAAAACACCGCGATGCCCTTAGCGACAGCGGCTTCGCACATCACTTGCAAAATGTCCTTCACCCGCGGCAGCGCCGTGCCGCCGAGGCTGAGCGAAATCGCGTGCACGCCTTGTTCCGCCAGCCACTCGATGCCGTCGGCGATGGAAGAGGCGGTGCCGCTGCCGTCGGATTTCAGCCCTTTGGCCATGTACATTTTCGCGGCGGGTGCGGCGCCGGTGTAGCGCCCATTCGATTTTGCGCCGCTGCCGATCGCAATAGTCGCGACGTGGGTGCCGTGGCCGTTGCCGTCGAAGTCGCCTTCACCGGTAAAATCGATCGTGCCCAAAATCCGGCCAGCGAGGTCGGGATGATCTTTATCGACGCCGGTGTCGCAAATTCCAATCACCATGCCTTCGCCGCGATTGGGACGCGGCCACACTTGGTTCACCCCCACCAGCGGGATGGCCTGGTCGAGGCAGTGGTGCACCGGAAAGTCGTCGAAAATTTCGCTGTAGTTGGTGGGCGCCAGCGCCGCTTCGATATTTTGCGCGGTCAATCCGCGGGTTTCAGGTATCTCGACTTTGACGATATTCGGGACCAGCTTGTACTTTTTCACAACACTCACACCTGTGCCGGCGACTTGTTTCGACAGCGCCGCCACGGCAACATCCTGCTCAACGCGAATGAATTTGATCATGCCGCCTCCGGTTTAGATTTCGCGAATATAGAATTTTTCGTGTTAAGAGTCAATAAGAGCCTGATACCAATTTAGTTTTGTAAGGTTTCCTAACGACAGCAGGAGAGTGGCTTTTTTGCACCACCCTTCGTTCCAGACCACATTAAGGCAGGGCTTTCAAGATTGGATGTTGCGCAGGAGGTAATTAGCAAGAGTATCGGGGGTCTGTCCAGAAGCCCAATTGTCACCTTCCGCGTTCAAGCGGGAGTCCAGTAGCTGTTTCATGGATGCCCGCTAAAAAATCCGGGCATGACACATAACGAAAAATCGACTTTTGGACACCCCCCGTTTTTTTACAATCAATACGTTTGATAAACCGCGTGGCCGTTTTGTACCAGCAAGTCGTTGATGTTGGTGTACTGACCGGTTTCGTTTTTGAGCCAGATTTCCGCCAGGTAGCGGCCATATTTTTCTTCCTGATCTTTGAGGGTTTCGAGGATAATTTCCTTCTCCAGCACCAGACTGATCAGGAAGTCGCGCGCGGCGATTCCTTTGTCTTTTTCTTCGCCGCGCAATTCCGGCGCGTTGATGCGCGCCAGCCGCAGCTTTTCATTGTGAATCCAGGTGTTCAGGCCAAGATCGATATCCACTCTCATAGTATCACCGTCGTAAACACTGTTGACTTTGGCGCGGTAGTAGTAGAGTTGCTCTTCCATTGTTCTTTCCTCCTGATTGTTTGAAATTGTTAAATCGCCAATCGTTTAATGGCGACTGCTTACTGGCCAAGGTCTTTCTTTTGCGCTTAGAGATTTTCTCACAAACTTTTGCGCAAAAAATAAGATCGCATAATCCATCCAGCGCCGCGAACCGAGCGGCGTTTTCTCTGCGGCGACGAATCCCATGTGGCCGCCGCTGGGCGCGATGTGAACCGTCAGATTTTGGTTCAGCGGCAAATCGTCAAATGTTTCTTTAGGAATAAACGGATCGTCCGCGCTGGCGAGCAAAAAAGTTGGCGTGGTAATTTCGGCGAGAAATTGTTTGGCGCTGCATTTGGTGTAATAATCTTCGGCGGAAGCGAAGCCGTTGAGCGGCGCGGTGCAGATTTCATCAAAGTCGCGGATGGTCATCCACAGTGGGAATTTAAATTTTGGGAAATTCGCGAAATGGATTTGCTGTTCGCGGATCGCCTCTTTCAGCATGAGTACAAAACGCAAGTTATAGATCCAGTTGCTGCTTTTGCACAACTCCGCCGCGCATTTCGATAAGTCGATGGGCGGTACAACTGCAACCGCGCCGGCCAAATTGGAAGGGATCGGATCGCGGCCCTCGCCGAGTAGTTTCAACAGCGCATTGCCGCTCAGCGAAAATCCCACCGCAATCATCGGCGTGTCGGGATACATTTCCGAAACGTGCATCAGCACCCGGCTGATGTCGTCGCTGCGCCCGGAGTGATAGAGATTCCGCGCCAGTCCCGCGCCCGCGCCGCAGTCGCGATGATTCATGCGAAAGGTAATCCAACCGCGGTTGCGAAACAGCTCCGCCAGTCGCAGCATGTATGGTGAGTCGGAATGCCCTCCCAATCCGTGCATAAAAACGATCAGCGCGGGGAAACCGGATTTGCGGCCGGGACGATTTTCACAAATCACCAGCGTGTCGCCATCCGGCAGCGGCACGCGATGCAGCTTGGTGTGGCTGATGGTTTTCGGATTCGATAGGTAGTATCCGATGATGGTTTGCAAGTGTCCGCCGCGAACGAGTAGGTGGGGACGGAAGGGAATGAGCTGTGACAAAATTATTTCAAAAAGATTTATTGGTGAGGTATGTTTTTGCGATTCGATTCAAGACCTTTTACGTCTTCAATATCTTGCGCTCGGCCCGCGATGCGCTTAATTGTGATCAGATCCTCTCGACTCACGATATAGATTTTTTCCAAATCATAGCTCGCTTCAATTTTGTTTTTCCAAGCTTCTTGAAACACGACTCCTTCCAAACCCATCAGAATGTCAATGCGATTAGGGGCGATTCCGATCTGGTAAACAAGCTCAGGGTTACAAAAATCTTCTTGCGTGACTCCCTGCAACGGCGCGCCAAAGTCAGCCAGCGCTTGGTAAAGGCGGCGTGCATTTTCAGGTTCGGGATCAACCCAAATATCTAAATCCTTGGTTGTTCTTGGCTCGACATGAAATCCATACGCATAGGCGCCAACGACTAAATATCTAACGCCGGCGGTATTCAATGCTTTGAACATGTCGAAGTAATCGGGGTTCAACCTCATCTTCGCCTCGCATGATTCTCATGTCGATGACAAGCTGCCACATGGCTGCAAAGCGTTCCTCAGCCGGAAGTTTTTGCCAAAACTCATAATCGAAAGAGCGATCCGCGTCTTTGAGTCGCACCAAACGCGCCATTGTTCCGGGACGATTACGGCGTTCTTGCGCGCGTTCTTTTTCGGTCATTGGGGAACTCTGGTTTTTTGACGCGAGAAATTTATACTTTTGCAGGGGCAAAATCAAGCAAAAGGAATTGATTTGATTATTGATTATTAACAGGTAACTCGTTATCTTTTTCTAAAAAAATAGGATATTATGTGAAAGCAACTCTCTCGACAAGTATTTGTAACCCTTGTCGGGAAGTTATTGGGAATTTAAATTCCCCATTCATTCGCGTTCGGGATTTAGAAATTCCGAACGAGCGCGGAGAGAATCATGCTCGAAAAGTCCTCCATCGCTGAACAAGAACTGGTTTTGATCCACATCGAAAACAAACCGGCGCTTTACGCCCGCGTCGAAAAAATCACCGCGGATATTAAACCGAAGTGGTGGCAGGTGAAATTCCTGATGCTGACTTTTCCGCCGCAACTTGTTACGTGGATTATCGACGATGAGCAGATTCGCGGCGCGGATTTCACCATGGGCGGCACGCCCATCCGCATCGAAAAGTTGCCGCTGCCAGAAGAAGCCGAACCGCCGAAAGCTGAGCCGGAAGAAGTGAAACCGAAAGAGGGTCAAAAGGCCCGCGTGTTTTCGTTACATAAAAAAACTTAAAACCACGAATTTCACGAATTGTGTGTTTGCTGTCATTCAGGAGGAAACTTTTAATCAAGAGGGGAGCTCAACTCAAAAAGGATTCCTCCTGAATGACAGCCGGGTTCTTTATTGTTATTCAAACGAAAGAATATATGAAAATCGATAAATCCGAAAAGCGCATTCTCGATTCCTTTGGCTGGAATTCCGGCTATATCGAGGAGATGTACGACCAGTATCTCAATGATCCGTACTCCGTTAGCAAAAGCTGGCGCGAGTTTTTTGAGAATCTCGGCAACCACGAATCCGTCGCCGAGCAGCCGGTTACGCAAGTGACCGAGAGAACAAAAGAAGCACCGCCCGTCGATGGTGCTGTTCGGCCCGCTACACCGGCGGCGGCCCCCCTTACTCTTGAGGATGATGACGAGTTGATTCCCATTCGCGGCGCTGCGGTCAAAATTCTCGAAAACATGGAAGCCAGTCTCACGGTTCCCACCGCCACGTCGCAGCGCGCCATTCCAATGAAGGTGTTGGAGGAAAACCGCAAGATCATCAATTCGGAATTGCGCGGCCAGCGTTCGGGTAAAATTTCGTTCACGCACATCATCGCGTGGGCGATTATCAAAGCGCTGCCGGAGCATCCGGTCATCAACTCGAGTTTGGTGATAATGCGGGGTGTGGCGCATCGGCTGCAAAGAGGCTCGGTCAATTTTGGCTTGGCAGTGGACATTGAACGCAAAGACGGCTCGCGCTCGCTCATCGTGCCGAACGTCAAAAAAGCGGACCGCATGAATTTTCGCGAATTTGTATCGGCTTACGAAAATCTGATCACGCGCACGCGCAAAGGCGCCATCGATCCCGCGGATTTTCAGGGCACGACGATCACGCTCACCAATCCGGGAACGGTGGGCACCGTCGCCTCGCTGCCGCGATTGATGGCCGGCCAGGGCGCGATCATCGCCACTGGCGCTATTCAGTATCCCGCCGAATATCACGGCATGTCCGACGAGGCGCTGGCGACTCTCGGCCTCAGCAAAGTGATGAACATCACTTGCACTTATGATCACCGCATCATTCAAGGCGCGGAGTCCGGACAATTTCTGGCGCGTGTGCACGAGCTGCTCACGGGTGGGGATCAATTCTACGAGGAGATTTTTCAATCGCTCAGTATCCCGCATCGACCGTTGAGCTGGTCCACTGATTACAATCCGGCGCTTTTCGACAGCCGCCAAAATCGCGAGGCCATCGAAAAACAGGCGCGCGTGCTGCAGCTCATCAATTTGTATCGCGTGCGCGGGCATCTCATCGCCGATCTCGATCCGCTCGGCGAGCGCGGCCATTATCATTCCGAACTCGATCCCGCGAGCTACGGCTTCAGCATTTGGGATCTCGACCGCGAGTTCATCACCGGCGGTTTGGGCAACCGTGACAGCGCCACCCTGCGCGAGATTCTCGACATCCTCAAAAAAACTTATTGCGAAAAAATCGGGGTCGAGTACATGCACATTCAGCATCCCGAAGAAAAGGCGTGGCTGCAGCAGCGCATTGAATCGCCGCAAGCGCACACGCCGCTGGATGCGGAGACGCGCAAGCAGATTTTGGCGCACCTCACCAACGCCGAGGTTTTCGAAAAATTTATGCACACGAAATTTATCGGCCACAAACGTTTTTCGGTGGAAGGCGCGGAAGTGACGCTGGCGGTGCTGGCGCATCTGCTAAATTGCGCGGTGGAACTCGAAGCGCACGAAGCAGTGATTGGCATGGCGCACCGCGGGCGCATGAACGTGCTGGTCAATATTTTGAAGAAACCGTATGCCCTCATTTTCGCAGCGTTTGAGGGTAATATCGATCCCGACACCGTGCAGGGCAGCGGCGACGTGAAATATCATTTGGGCGCGACGGGCAATTTCACCACCAAAGACGGTCGCGCCATCAAAGTTTCCGTGGTGCCGAATCCCAGTCATCTCGAGGCGGTGAACCCGGTGGTGGAGGGCATCGTGCGCGCCAAGCAGGAACGCGCCCATGATTCGGAGCGCCGTCATATCATTCCAATTTTGATTCACGGCGACGCGGCGTTTGCGGGACAGGGCATCGTCGCCGAGACCTTGAATCTTTCCCAGCTCAAAGGCTATCGCACCGGCGGCACGGTGCACATCATCATCAACAATCAAATTGGATTCACCGCTACGCCGGAGGAGACGCGCTCCTCGCCCTATGCCACCGACGTGGCCAAGATGGTGCAGGCGCCGATTTTCCATGTCAACGGCGATGACCCGGAAGCCGCGGTGCGGGTCGCGAAAATCGCCATTGAGTATCGTCAGCAATTCAAAAAGGACGTTGTCATCGACATTGTCTGCTATCGCCGCCACGGCCACAACGAAGGCGACGAGCCGAGCTACACCCAACCGCTGATGTACAAAAAGATCAACGAGCATCCCTCGGTGCTTTCAATTTATACCGACGAGTTGGTCCGCGACAAGATCATCACCGTCGACGAGGCCGACGCGCTGGCGAAGGCGGTGCGCCAATGTTTGAACGACTCGTTTGAAGAGGCAATGAAAACGGAGTTGTTCTTCAAACCCGAAGTACCGCTGGCGATTCCCGAAGAAGAAGTTTTAAGAAGCCAACCCACGGGCGCTGGCACTGCGGTGAGCCGCGCGGCGCTCGACCGCGTGGTGGATGCCCTCACCAATTTTCCCGAGGGTTTCAAAGTGCACCCCAAACTCGCGCCGCTGTTTGAGAAGCGCAAAAAAATGTGGTACGATGACGACCGCATTGATTGGGCGTTTGCAGAGGCGCTGGCGTTCGGCTCGCTGCTCAGCGAGGGCACCCCGGTACGCTTGAGCGGACAGGATTCCAGCCGCGGCACCTTCAGTCAGCGTCACGCGGTGTTAGTAGATTTGAACAGCGGTCAGGAATACATTCCGCTCAATCACATCCAGCCGGGGCAGGCACATTTTCAGATTTATGACAGCTTGCTTTCGGAAGAAGCGGTGCTCGGATTTGAGTTTGGCTACACCGTCGCCGACCCGCTGACGCTGGTTTGCTGGGAGGCGCAATTCGGCGATTTTGCCAACGGCGCGCAAATCATCATCGACAATTTCATCGCCAGTTCCGAAGTCAAATGGCAGCAGCCATGCGACCTCGTGCTGCTTTTGCCGCACGGTCACGAAGGTCAGGGTCCCGAGCACTCCAGCGCGCGCCTCGAGCGTTTCCTCGTGCTGTGCGCCGAGAACAACTGGCAGGTGTGCAACTGCTCGACGCCCGCGCAATATTTTCACGTGCTGCGCCGGCAGATGCGCGACGCCGATCGCCTGCCGCTGGTGCTGATGACGCCGAAGAGCTTGCTCCGCCACCCGCGCGTGATTTCCCGCCGAGAAGATTTCACCGCCGGCCGCTTTCACGTGGTTTTTGATGATGACACGGTCGCGGATAAAGATGCGATCAAACGGGTGCTGCTGTGCAGCGGCAAAATCTATTACGAGCTTTTGGAATTCCGTGAGAAAAACAAAATCAGCGACGTGGCGATTTTGCGATTGGAGCAATTTTATCCGTATCCGAAAGACGCGGTGCAGTCGCTTCTCAAAAATTACACGAAAGCCAAAGACGTGGTGTGGGTGCAGGAAGAGCCGCAGAACATGGGCGCGTGGAATTTTCTGCGTTATCGTTTGACCGAGGCTTTGCAGCACAAGCAAGTCTTGAGTTACGCCGGCCGTCCCGAGAGTGCCAGTCCCGCCGCGGGGACGCTGAAGCAACATTTGGAGGGTCAGCAGCGGCTATTGCGCGAGGCGTTTGTAACACAACATTAATGTTGTGTTACGTTTGAATATCGAATATCGAACAAGGAATGTTGAATGATGATGAATTCTAAAAAAATCATTTTGGAGAAGCCATGAAACGAAATCAACATTTTACAGCCATTATTGAGCGCGAGGGAGATGGCTACGTTTCCCTGTGCCCGGAGTTGGATATTGCCAGTCAGGGAAATCCGGTGGAGGAAGCGCGCAGCAACTTGCAGGAGGCGTTGGAGTTATTTTTGGAATGTGCCTCAGAAGCCGAGATTCAAGGGCGATTGCATCGAGAGGTCTTCATAACCAGTTTTGGAGGTTGCGGTTGGGTAAGCTGAGGATTCTGTCAGAACTCCGAGCATGACTTCAGCAAAATAAGGCAGCAGGGGAGTCACTTCATCATGCAAAAGAAAACTGAAGAATCTACGATAACGGTGCCGATACCGAATCATTCAGAGATTAGAATTGGGACGTTATTATCTATTATTCGTCAATCCGGGTTACCGCGCGAATTGTTTGAAAATGAGTTTACCGAAAGCGCGAGTTCCGCTGCGGGGACGCTGAAGGAATGTTGAATGATGAAAATTGGGAGGTTATTATGAGTGAAATTTTAACCATGGCGGAAATCAAAGCGCGATTCGATTCGGAGTGGGTGCTGGTTGAAGATCCGCAAACCGACGAATGCCTCGAAGTGGAAAGGGGGGGAGTCCGTTTTCACAGCAAAGAGTGCGATGAAGTCTCTCGCGAGGCGGTTAAGCTTCGCCCCAAACGCTTCGCCATGCTCTACACTGGCGAACTTCACAAAGATACGGCGATTGTTTTATGAGCATTCCTTTCGAGCCGTTGGCTGGACTTATTATGGTTCGCGCAGAGTTGGAAGCGCGAGATTAGTCGACGCGAGCATGTGTCGCTGGGGTTTGTTATGGCGGAGCCGCGGCGATTTGGCAATCTAAACTCAAAGTGTTCTATTTTCATTTGCTACACAACCATTAGAATAATAAAAAAATCTTGCTTTTTAAAAAGTAAAAATATAATTTAGCCCGCAGTTAACCCCTCTTAATTCATTTCACAAAAGGTTCTTTCAAATCTAACCCAGTCCCACTAACTGGAGGGAGGCAACGTATGGAGCGTTACAAAACAACCAGCATGGCGTTAGCTCGTTCCATTGGCTGCATGATTATATTTTTAGTCAGCACAATGGTATTTGCACAGAACGCCACCTTAACCGGTAAAGTGACCGACGCCGAAAGCGGCGACATCCTTCCCGGCGCCAACATTGTGGTTAGCTCAGCAGAGGTACAAACCGGCGCCGCCACGTTGGGGAGCGGCGAATACACCGTCAAAAATTTGCCACCCGGCACCTACACCGTTCGCGTAACCTATATTGGTTATGAGGCGCAGGTGATGGAAAACGTGACCGTTGCCGCCGGCGAAAATAAAATTCTGAATTTTTCCCTCAAGCTCACGGGCATCAACGTCAACCCGATTTCCATCAGCGCGTCGCGGCGTTCGGAAAAAGTATTGGAAGCCCCGGCCTCAATTTCGGTTTTGGAGGCGCGCGAATTGACCCAGGAAGTGGCGCCCTCCACCGATGCCGTGCTGCGCAACGTCACCGGCATCGACATGGCGCAAACCGGCATCGACCGCCGCGAGATCGTGTTGCGCGGGTTTAACAACGCGTTCTCTGGCGCCACCTATATTTTGACGGACTATCGCCGCGCTGCGGTACCCTCTCTCGATGTTAACCTCCACTCCGTCATGCCCAATTTGGCCATCGATCTGGACAAAGTCGAAATCGTTCGCGGGCCCGGCTCGGCTCTCTACGGCTCCGGCGTGGATGCTGGCGTGATTCATTATTTGAGCAAAGATCCGTTCAACAGCCCGGGCACGACCGCCTCGTTTGCCGGCGGTGAGCGCACCTCCATTGCGGGACATTTCCGCCACGCCAACGTCATCGGCACAAAATTTGGCTACAAAATCACCGGGCAGTATGCCCAGGCCGACGATTGGGATTACGACGTCAATGACCCGCAAGACCGCGCGCAACTCGTCAATCCAGTCACTGGCGACACGACGTTTTTCGATCGCGACTATCAGAAGCTCAACATCAATGGCTTGATGGAATTCCGGTTTCAGGAGGACGTTTCGCTGATCTTCAATGGCGGCTACTCCCATCTCGATGCCACGGTGCTCTCGGGTATTGGCACGGTGCAAGCCGACAACTACGGCTACATTTACGGCCAGGCACGCTTTCAAGCCGGCAAATTTTTTGCGCAAGCTTACCTAAACAAAAACGACGCCGGCGATTCGTTTGTCTATGGGCAGACCCAAGCCAGCGGCCAGGCTTTGCCGGTGGTGGACAATTCCACTTTGTTAAATTTGCAGGCACAATACAACCTGGAATTCATGGAGGGAAACGAGCAGGTCATCGTCGGTGTGGACTATGAACGCACCACTCCCAAAACCAACGGCACCATTTATGGCCGCAACGAAGACGATGATTTGATCTCCGAGTTCGGAGTTTATGCGCAGTCGCTGACGAAAATCTCCCCAAAGTTAGACCTGACGATCGCCGCGCGCCTGGACAAGAACAACATCGAAGACGACGTGCAGCTTTCGCCGCGCGCCGCCATCGTGTTTAAGCCCACGGCGCAACACAATTTCCGCGTGACTTACAACCGCGCTTATGCGCTGCCCGGCGGCAACTCGCTGTTTCTCGACATCATTGGCCGCGAAGTGCCGCTGGCGCCGGGAATATCGATCATCCAAAGAGGCCGCGGCTCGCGGGATGGCTTCACATTTAATACCGCGCGCGCCGGCGGCGGCATTACGGCTTCCGGTTTGCTGCCGGTGCCGGGCATTTTCGGACAAAATGTATTTCAGTATTCCGCCCCCGGCGTGCCAACGCAGAATGTGCCGCTGGCGGCCGTGTATGGAATTGTGTACGCTGGATTAGCGGCGACTCCGCCTGAACAAATTCAGGCGCTGCTGGTTGCCAATGGTTTCCCGCAACTCCCGATTCCGGTTATTCAGCAACTCATTGCATTGCTTAGCCCAACACAAACACAAGTTCAGGGTTTGGGTACTAGCGTGCTCAGCGCCGCTCCGGTAGATGTTGAACCGCTTAAATCAACCATCACTCATACCATTGAAGCCGGATATAAGGGACTACTCGGAGATCGAGTCCTGTTTGCCATCGACGGCTACTATACTCAAAAGAAAAATTTTGTGAGCGGCGTCACTCAATTAACTCCTCTGGCCGGCTTTGTCAATATAACGGGCGAGTTGACGCCAGCATTAGCGGCAGCGATTCAGGCGAACGCCCAATTGGCGGGCGCGCTGCAATCTGTAGGAGCGACCCCACAGCAAGTTGCAGCCATAATCGTCGGTCTGGCGCAACAGCGCGGCGTCACCAACCTGCCGGTGGGCGTGGTACAGCCAGATCAAAACCAGGTCCCCGGTGAGATCGTGGGCGCTTACCGCAACTTTGGCGACATCGATTTCTGGGGCTTCGACATCGCCTTGCAAATAGCCGCCACTAACCGGCTGAATCTGTTCGGCAACGTCTCCTTCGTCAGCGATGACTTCTTTGATGACGATGAATTGGGCGAGCCCGGCAGTGGACTGGAGCTGGCGCTGAACGCCTCCAAATTCAAAGCCAAAGGCGGTTTCGGCTACAACCTGCCTAATGGGCTATCGTTCAACGCCTCCGGACGATACACTCAGGGCTTCCCAGTCAATTCCGGTCCGTATATCGGAGAAGTTGATGACTACTTTTTGCTGGACGTGGGCGCGGGTTATGATTTTGGCCGACTCGCTCCGGGAATGCGAATCGACGTCACCGTGCAGAACGTTTTAAATAACGAGCACCGTGAGTTCATCGGCGCGCCGGAGATTGGCCGGCTGGCGCTGGCGCGCATCACTTATACGTTCTAACAAGGTGAACTATCTCGCTCCCACGCTCGGCGTGGGAGCGAAACCCTTTTTTCGCTCCTACGCTCGGCGTAGGAGCGAAGCTGGGGAACGCTCTGCGTCCAGCCCACCTTTCCCACGCGGGAGCGTGGGAACGAGGGAGGAAGTAAATTAAAAACTCCCAATCTCAAAACTGAGGTTGGGAGTTTTGTTTTAGAAGCTAACCTAATTCTCGCTCCCACGCTCGGCGTAGGAGCGAAGCTGGGGAACGCTCTGCGTCCAGCCCACCGTTCCCACGCGGCAGCATGGGAACGAGGAAGGTTCGAAACCTTCGCAAGGTTCCTTAAATCTTATCCCGCAAAATCTCCGGACGCGGCTGGGGGATGATCACCTTACTCACTAGCAGCCCTTTGCTGGCGATATAATCGGCGCCCGCCTCCACCGCCGCGGTGACAGCCGCCACGTCGCCAGTGAGGGTCACGTAGCCCTTCCCGCCGATAGCCATCGCCAGGTGAATTTCCATGAGCTGTACGTCCGCGGCCTTCACCGCCGCATCCGCCGCCTCGATGATCGACGCCACCGAAAACGTCTCGATGATGCCCAGCGCGCCGGTGGATTCGATCACTCGTGTGCCGCTGATGGCCGGAAACACATCGGGATGAACGTTAGGGATGATGAGATCGTCCACCACGGTCTCGCCGCCGATATCGCGCCCCACGGCCATGCTGGAGTTCACGGCGTCGGTGTCCCCGCAAACCATCACCATGAATTTGCCCGGGCAAATCGTGCGGTTGAACACCATGTCGACGCGCGCGGTTTTGAGCAGCGCATCCGCCACCTCGTAGCCTTTGGCAATCGAGGTGAGTTCAATCAGGCCGATTGCTGGTTGCATTTATTCTCCCTTTTCATAAAGAGCCTCTCACCACGTCTGGGTTGACAATCAACAATTCACCATTCACCGTTCATCATTGACAATTCACTCACGCGCCAACCGCAAAACTGTGAATTGTGTCGGTTCGGAATAACATTTGATTTTAATCATCCTTCTCAATTAGAATACTCTTCCCAACCGCTTTGACGATCCCCGAAATACTCGCATGCACCGCCACACTCAGCTGTCCCTCGGCTGCTTTCGCGATCACACTTCCCGCCTCCACGCGATTTCCCTCGCGAACCACCGCAACTGCCGGCGCGCCCGCGTGCTGCTGCAGCGGGATGGCAACCGACTTCGGTTCAATGGCGCCGGTGAACAACGGCGCTTTTGAAGTAAATTTATCCAGACCCAGCCGGCGGGTGAGACGCTGAGTCGGCACACTGCGGTATTTTTTTATCGGATGAACTTCCTGCGTCAGCTTCTGGAGTTGCACGGGCGGCAGCCACCTGTTATTCTTTTTCAGATCGCGTTTGGTGACGACGCACACGTTGCGCGGGTCGAGATCTTCGGGACAGGCCCAAAGTGTGCAGATATTGCACTCGCAGCACGCCTGCGCCCAATGGGTGAGAGTCTCGCTCAGTTCACCGGTCGTCAGCAGCGAGCGCATCACGAGGTGCGGCTTGATGGGATAGCCGAGCAGGTAGCGCGGGCACATCTCGGTGCAGAGGCTGCACTGGTCGCAGGCGGATTTGCCGAAGCGTTTGTAGGCTGGTTCCGGCTGAGATTTCCGAACCGCCAACCTCGACTCGCGCGGCATCACCAGCAGGCCGCTGGTGGTGCGCGTCACCGGCGTGGACAAGTCCGTCACAACTTTGCCCATCATCGGGCCGCCATCGATGAGGACGAAGTCATCGATGGTGGCGCCGCCGGCGACGTCGAGGGCATCGCGGTAACTCATGCCAATCGGAAACCACGCTGTCAGCGGCTCCCGCACGTGGCCGTGGATGGTCATCATCGAGTGCGTCACCGGATGGCGTTCGACTGCGCGGTGGATGTTGTACAGCGTCTCGACGTTTTGTACCACGATGCCGACTTCCAGCGGCAGTCCACCGGCGGGAATGCGGCGGCCGGTGCTGTGATAAACCACTTCGTATTCGTCGCCTGCGGGGTAAACATCTTCCATTTCAAAAATACGAATGTTGGCGGGCAAATGCGCCGAAATGGCGTCGATAGCGTGGCGATTCTTGCCTTTGATGGCGACAATGCCCTGCCCCGCGCCGGTGTGATTCATCGCCGCGATCATGCCGCTGATGATTTCGCGGGGATAGGTCTCCATCAAAATCTGATCTTTGAACAGCAGCGGCTCGCACTCCGCGCCATTGGCGATGATGATCTCCACACGGGCTTCCAACTTTTTGTACGTCGGAAATCCCGCGCCGCCGGCACCGACGACGCCGGCGGATTGAAGGGTTTGGGCGAGGTTAGTCACAGTTGTAGTTTAAGCGATTTTGCTGGTTTCATCGGAATAATACTGCTTGTGTAATTTTTCGATTAACTTAGCTTAGAGTTTAGCAACGTAAGGCAGAAAAATTTTTCCTGTAAAATTACACAATGATTTTTTGCTTTACAAGTTTATTTTTCTGAGTGCTTCAAAATAGAAAAGGCGCATCGACGATGCGCCGTTATTGATGACCCATTTTTTTAACAATTCGACCCCGTAGGGGCGTATCGCCATACGCCCCTACGAATATTCGCCCTACTTCCGCAGCAGCTTGAACGCGTGCGTCCAGTTGTTGAACTTGAAGCCGTAGTGAATCCACAGCATCGCGAAGGTTTCCAGCCAAAAAGATTGCGAGATGTCGCCCATGTCGATCACGCTGGCCCAGCCCCATCTTTCTGCGAAACCTGAAACCGTCTTCTTCGCGGCGTCATCATCCCCGGCGATGAACAGATCCGGCACGCCTTCCGCGCGTTTGGGATTGCACATGATGGCGTTGCCGATGGTGTTGAACGCTTTCACCACTTTCGCTTCTGGCAGCCAGCGCTGCACCTGTTCGCCGCCGGAGTTGCCGACGGTGGCGACAAATTTTGGCGGCAGACCCTGCGAAAAATCCAGCGGGTTGGTGACATCGATGACTACTTTACCGGAGAAATTCTTCTTGCCCGCTAAGTTGATGGCGCTCTCGGTTCCCTCCCACAACGTGCAGAGCACCACGATCTCCCCGAATTTGGCAGCGTCTTCAAAGCTGCCGGCCGAACCGCGCTGGCCAATTTGTTTCAGCCAGTGGCTAAGCTTGCCGGGATCGCGGGTGCCAATTTTCACATCGTGGCCGAGGCGGCCAAAGCCGAGTCCCAATTGCTGGCCCACCGCGCCAGAGCCTAATATGCCGATCTTCATGATTCACTTTCCTTTCCGAAAACGTTCATTTTAACTAACGTGGATTTTATGCAGAGCGCAAAGAGCATAGCGCATGGCGCAAAGCGATTATTGATCCAGTAATCCATTAATCCAACAATCCAGTGCCCTCGCTACTGGCTCTCCACAATTAACTCAGCCGGCGCGCGCTTCTTTTGCGTCTGTCCAGCAAGCGGTTCCTTTGCGCCACGGCGGGTCTCTTTGGTGAAACGCGCCAGCAGAGTGTACAACACCGGCACCAGTACCAGCGTGAGAAAGGTGGAGAAAAACATGCCGCCGACCACCGCGAGACCCAGCGGCCGCCGGGCTTCGGCGCCGGCGCCGAGACCGATAGCAATGGGCAGGATGCCGAAGATAGTCGAGAACGAGGTCATCAAAATTGGCCGCAACCGGATGGCGGCGGCTTCGACCACGGCATCCATTAATTTTTGCCCGCGTTCGCGCAATTGATTGGCGAATTCCACGATCAGAATAGCATTTTTTGTGACCAAGCCGATGAGCATGATCAAGCCAATTTGCGAATAGATGTTGAGGCTCTGCCCAAAGATGAAGAGCGTGAGCAGCGCGCCGAACACCGCCAGCGGCACCGAGAGCAAAATCGTGAGCGGGTGAATCCAACTTTCAAACTGCGCCGCCAGCACGAGGTAAATGAACACCACCGCCAACAGGAACATGAAATAGAGGCTGGAGCTCGAGGTTTTGAATTCTAGCGACTGCCCGGCGTATTCACGTTTGATGCCCGCGGGTAACTTCTCCGCCGCAATGCGATCCAGATCGTCCAGGGCCTGGCCCAGCGTTACACTGGAAGCGAGGTTGGAGGTGATGGTAGCGGAACGCACGCGGTTATAGTGGTTCAGTTCTTTCGGCGCCAGCGTTTCTTCGATGCGCACGACGTTGGCGAGCTGCACCAAGCCGCCGCTGCCGCGCAGGTAAATTTCGCGGATGGCATCCGGGGTGGCGCGCGCCGAGGGTTTCATCTGCAAAATGACGTCGTACTGTTTGGTGCCGCGTTTGAAATTGGTGACCACTCGGCCGCCCAAGAAAGTCTCGAGCGTCGAGCCAATATCGGTGACCGACACGCCGAGGCCGGAGGCGCGCTCGCGGTCGATGTTGAGATCGAGCTGCGGTTTGTTGAGGCGCAAATCGGTGTCGATATTGAAAAAGTACCCTAACTTCGAGGCCTCGCCCATCATGATGCCTACGGCCTGGTTCAGCTCTTCGTAGCTTTCCGCTTGCAGGACATACTCAACCGGACTGGAATTAAATCTTCCGCCAAGACTGGGCGGGTTGATCACAAATGCGAACACGCCGGGGATGGCCATCAACTGCGGAAACAATTCCTGAACGATTTGCTGTTGAGATTTCTTGCGTTCGTTGCGAGGCTTCAGGTTCAAAAACAGCACGCCGTTCGTGACTCGCCCCGGCCCGCCGAATCCCAATCCAATGGCGGTAAACAAGCCGCGGCGTTCTGGCAGCGCCATCAGAATTTTTTCAATTTCTCGCATGTAACGATCGGTGTAATCTAGCGTGGCGCCCTCCGGCGCGATGACAATGCCGAAGCCAATGCCGCGATCTTCAACCGGCACCAGTTCGCTGGGAAGATTTTTGAAAAGTACGACGCCCACTACCACGGTGGCGATCGCGGCGATGAGCATCAGCGGACGATGACGCAGCGCGGCGTTTAGAATACGATGATAGACTTTATCGAGAAAATCGAAAAATGCGTCAAAGGATCGCGAAGCCCAACTGTTGTTGGTATGATGCAGCGGCGTGAGAATCTTCGAGCACAGCATGGGCGTCAAGGTCAGCGCCACGAAACCGGAAATGAGAATGGATACGGCCAGGGTCACGCCGAACTCATTGAACAACCGGCCTACCGATCCCGTCAAAAACGCCAGCGGCACAAACACCGCCACGAGCGAAATGGTGGTGGCAACCACAGCAAAACCAATTTCTTTGCTGCCGTCGAACGCCGCCTGCAGCCGGCTCTTTCCCATTTCGATATGGCGATAGACGTTTTCCAACACCACGATGGCGTCGTCCACCACCATACCGATGGCCAGCACTAACGCCAGCAGAGTTAAAATATTAATCGTGAAGCCGGCAAAGTAAGCCACGGCAAACGCGCCGATGATCGATATCGGAATCGCGACCGTGGGGATGGTGGTCGCCCGCAAGCTTTTCAGAAATACGAACACCACCAGCACCACGAGGCACATAGCAATGATCAGGGTTTCTCGCACCTCCGCGATCGATTCATTAATAAAGGTAGAAGAATCGTACGCGACGTCGAGCCTCATGCCGGCGGGCAAAAGTCCGGTCAGTTCCTGCAATGCGCTGCGCACCTCCGCCGCCACGTCCACCGTGCTGGCCTTGGATTGCTTGACGATACCCAATCCCACGGCGGACTGGCCGTTGTAGCGTGCCACGGTGCGTTCATCCTCGGCGCCCACGTTCACTTCGGCGACGTCCCGCAGGCGCACGAGGTTGTCTTTGGTTTGAGAGACGATGATCGCGCCGAATTCCTCCGGCGTGGTCAGCTCGCCGCGCGTGCGCACGGAAAATTCCCGTTCCGCGCCTTCCACGCGGCCGGCGGGAATCTCGGCGTTCTCGCGGCGGATGGCGTTCTCCACGTCCTGCGTCGTCAGATCGTGCGCGGCCATGCGCAGCGGATCGAGCCAGACGCGCATGGCGTAGCGCCGCTCGCCGCCGATGATCACCGAGCCGACGCCCGGCAGCCGCTGGATGCGTTCCTTCAAAATGCGATCAGCGATGTCGGTCAGCTCCAGGCCGCTGTGGCGGTCGCTAGAAAGCGCCAGCCAAACGATGGCCTGGGCGTTGGCGTCGACTTTGGAGACCACCGGGTCGTCGATCTCGCGGGGAAGATTGCCGCGCACGCGCGAGACGCGATCGCGCACGTCGTTGGCAGCTTCGTCCACGTTGCGCTCCAGCTCGAATTCGATGGTGATCACCGAGCCCTGTTCGCGGCTCGATGAAGTGATGGTTTTCACGCCCTCGAGGGTCGCGAACTGCTCTTCCAGCACGTTGGTGATTTCCGTTTCCACCACACTCGGGCTGGCGCCGCGATACAGGGTGACAACGGAAATGATCGGCGGATCGATGTCCGGATATTCGCGCACCGGCAACCGCAAAAAGGCGATGATGCCGAACAGCAGAATGGTGAAGCTCATCACACTGGCGAACACCGGGCGTTGTATTGAAACAGTACTGAGTTTCATGGGTTTCCTCTCAATTTGCTTACTGCTATTTTGCTATACCGCTGCTGGTGACAACTTTCTGGTTCTTCTGGGATTTAGTTGCTAAACTTCACTGAAAATACGAAGCTCACAAAGAACAAGAATCAGATAAAAACCGATCTTTAAATAGCTTTCGTGATCTTCGTGTTCTTGGGGTAGAAAACGGTTCAGGGGAACGCTGCATATTTCAATTCATTCTTTCTTTGATGCTGATTAAAGTTACTGTTTGGAAAAACCGTAAACCCCGCAACTTTTTTTTGTTTGTTCACAAACACACTTCACTTTGCGGCCGTGGTATCGCCATTTGAATTTGCAACGCTGGCGTTGTTAATCGGCATCACTTTGGCGCCTTCGAAAATTTTTTGATGCCCCGCGCGCACGACCATCATCCCCGGCTGCAATCCCTCCACCACTTCCACAATATCCGCCAAACGAGTGCCAAGCGTAAGCGCAACCTGCGAAACCGTGCTATCCGGTTTAACAACGAATACAAAAGATTGATTGCCGCTGCCAAACACCGCTTCGTTGGGGATAGTGAGCGCGTCCGGGCGCTCGCTCAAAATCGCGGAAACATTGGCGGACATTCCAGGACGAAATTTGCGCTCTGGATTCGGCACACGCGCCACCACGCCAGCGCTGCGGGTGGTGGGATCGATCATTGGCTCAATGACGATGATCTCGCCTTCCAATTCATAACCTGGAAACGCAGTGGTTGAAACTTTCACTTTTGCACCCTGCGAAAGTCGCGCGAGAAAACGCTCGGGCGCCGAAAAGCTCACCCGAATTTCATCGATGTTGGCGAGATCGGTGATGGCGTCGCCGACGCGCAAAAACCTCCCGACGCTCACCCGCCGCGCGCCGATGATGCCGTCGAACGGCGCCGTGATGCGCGTTTTCGCAAAGCGCGCTTTGGCGAGATCGAGATTGGCCTGTGCCACTTTCAGCGCCGCCGCGGCGTCATCCAAATCCTGCGGCGCGCCGGCCTTCTGATCGACGATGGTTTTGATGCGATCGTAAGTTGACTGGCTTTGGGCCAGCAGGGCCTCGGCGCGCGCTACCTCCGCTGCCAACTGCGCATCATCGAGCTGGGCAATCAACTCGCCGCGGCGAATAAAGCCACCTTCTTTGAACGGCAACGCTTTGACCGCGGCGTCTATCTCCGACACCACCGTGGTTGCTTCAATCGCCTCGATGGTGCCGACCGCCTCAAACTTGTCGGCTACTTTTTGGACAATTACCGGAGAGACTTCCACTGCGGTCGGCGGCATTGAAAATCCGCCGCCGGCATTTTTGCCGCAGGCAATCGCGATTGCCCAAATCAACCCGGAAATTATCACGGCAGTCCAATTTCGAAATTGCTGTATCATAATGATTTCGTACCTTTCTCTTTTTTTGACTAAAGCTTTTATCATGACGCATTGATGGATTACTGGATCAATACGTTTGCGTTTTTCACCAATCCATTTATCCATCGATCCATTAATCCACGTTAGATTTAACGCAATGTAGCGCCGGGATATGCCCCCGAAGTCAACTGGCGCAGCGTGGCCGCGGCTTTGGCGCTGCGCACCAGCGCCTGTGAATAGCGCTGCTGCGCCAAGGCAAAGTCGGCGCCGAGGCGTACTAATTCAAAAGCGGTGGTGCGGCCGTTCTGGAATTCAATCAACCCGATGCGCACTTGTTCTTGCGCCGCCTCCACGCCCTCGCGCGCCGCCTTCAAACGCCGGCGGCCGTGATACAACTCGCGATAATTAGCGCGCACCAATTCTTCCAACAAACGCGTTTGCTGGATGTAATTTTGCTCGGCGATCATCACCTCGGCTTGCAGGCGATCGCGCTCGCCGCGGCCGCTGCGCAAACCGATGGGGATGGAGACTTCCACGCCGACGCTCCACGTCGGGAAATCGCGCTGGAAGGCCTCGCTCAAAGCGTCCCCCAGGCCACCCTGGCGATCGACCGGGGCGCGCAACGTATCTCCCCCAAAAATAACATCCTGCGCCGTTCCCAAAAGGCCATTTCCTCCCAACGAGCCCACGAGATCAACGCTGGGCAGCGCTTCCCACAGCGCGGCTTTTGAGAGCGCCCGCCGCGCCTCGACATCGGATTGCGCCGCTTGCAGTTGCAGATTTTTTTGAATGGCTTGCTGCACCAGTACATCAACGTCTTCCAGTGGAAATTCATCTGGCGGATCATCCACCGTGACAAACCGGCGCTGGCCGGGTTCCGGCCGCACGCCAATCAATGAGGCCATTTGATCGGACAATCGATCCAAATCTTCTTCGCGATCCAGCAGCAGAATTTCCTGCTCCGCCAAGAAGGTGCGGGCGTTCGCCACTTGATTGGGACCAATAAGTCCGGTGCTGGCGCGCAATTCCGTTTCGCGCAAAAAAGCTTCGGCGCGATCGCGGGTGAGCTTCTGCACCGCGTAATCGCGCTCGGCGGCGTAGTGATCCCAGTAGGCGCGCTCCACTGCCGCACTGACCGCCAGCACTTCATAATCATAGCGCGCCTGCGCCGCATCCAATTCCTGTTGCGCGCGGACTAATTCTTTCCGAGCCGAAATGTGAAATCCGCCAAGGATGGGCTGGCGGAAACTCAGAAGGCTAAACGCCGTGTATTGCGGATTCAAAAAAGCAAACGCGGAGTTGGTTTTTAAACGCACCGTGTTGAACGAGGCTTCGAGGTTCGTGCCCGTCGGCAGTGTCCACCGCAAGCCGGCGCTGGTGGTGGCTTGATTGGTATTGAGGACCGGCGCGCCCGAAAAAAAGGATGCCGTCGGCTGCTCTTGATCGAGACGATCATACGCAAAGAATAATTCGGGATCGAAGAACCCGGCCTCACGGCGAGCCGTGCCGCGCGCCGCCAAATAAGTGGCCTCCGCGGTGCGCACCGACGTGGCGTTTTTTAGCGCGTGCTGAATTGCATCATTCAATTTCAACGGCGTCCCCGGCAATTGTTCGAGAAATAATTGCAGGGCGCTGTCGGGATTGGCTGGGATTTGCCCAACCGCTGGCGACACGAACACGGCGACAGCAATAAAAACGAACGCTAGAATTTTTGTTCTTGACATGCTTTTAATGCTTATCCCCTCCTAAAATATGAACAACCAACCTACTCACGTTATTTTTAAACAAAACGGCCAGTTTCTTTGGCGAAGATTTTCTTGGCTCACAATTCCCGCCAAATACGCTGATTAAAGCGGCCGGGTTTCAAATCTTAACTTTCTCATATTTATAAATTAAATCTATAAATATCTGAGCGGACTTCCAAACTCTTTTTGAGTTACTGGGTCAAAACTCAGAATAACATTTTGCTTTTTAGCCAGCCTGGTTTACCAAAGCCTGAAATTACTGGTATCTTTTGGGGAGAAAAACGAGAATGTACCGCGAATTTTGGGGCTTAATTTTGAAGCAATCCTTTTGCACGCAAACTACTCGTAACGCAGGCTCTCCACTGGATTCGCCAGCGCCGATTTGATGGCTTGAAAGCTCACGGTGATCAACGCAATCACTATCACGATAACCGCGGCCAGAAGAAAAGTGTGAAACTGGATTTCGGTGCGATACACAAAATTGTTGAGCCAGTCCTGAATGGTAAAATAGGCGATAGGGAACGCAATCAAGCTGGCGATGGCCACCCATTTTGCAAACTCCTTCGCCATCAGAATCACAATCCCGCCCACCGACGCGCCCAAAACTTTGCGGATGCCAATCTCTTTGGTTTTCTGCTCGGCGGTAAACGAGGCCAGCCCGAACAGTCCCAGACAGGCAATGAAGATCGCGGTCAACGAAAACGCCGCGAACAAGCGCCCGAGGTTTTCATCGCTGCGGTAAATTTCCTTGAAATGCTGGTCGAGAAAATCATACTCGAACGGGCGGGCGGGAAAATGGCGGCTCCAGGTTTCTGCGATGAAATCGAGGGTCGCTTTCATATCGTGCGGCTGAACCCGGACGAGTAAAAATCGCAATTGATCCGGCGCGATATACATGAGCAGCGGCTCGATTTTCTGATGCATGGTATAGAAATGAAAATCCTTCACCACCCCGATGACCGTAAGCGGTTCGCGGTTGCTGCGCTGAAATTGCTGGCCCAACGGCTGCTGCCATCCTAACTCGCGCACCGCGGTTTCGTTGATGATCGCCGACGTGGCGGTGTCGGAGGCAAAACGTTCGGAGAAGTCACGCCCGGCCACCAGCTGCATCTCCATCGTGTCGATGTAATCAAAATCGACGTAACTGAAGCGCATCATCAGCTCGACTTCGCCGTTGGCGCCCGTCGTCTGCATTGTGCCCTGCGAGCCGCTGGCGCCGCGCAAACCGGCGGAGGCCGAGACGTTTATCACGTTGGCATTTTTTTTCAGCTCGTTTTTTAACAGCGGAATTTTTTCACGGACGTCGCGGCTGCGCAGCGGCACATAAACCACCTGATCTTTGTTGAAACCGAGATCTTTCTTGCGGATGAATTCCATTTGATCGTGCACGATGCCGGTGCAGACAATCAACGTGATGGCAATGCCGAACTGCACCAACACCAGCGACCGGCGCAGTGCCGCGCCGCGCGTGTGTGAAGTTGTGGCGCCTTTGAGGGTGTGCGCGGGTTGAAACGATGACAGATAAAACGCCGGATAGCTCCCGGCCACCAATCCCACCAACAGTGCCCCCCCAAACATTTGCAGCAAAAAACCAATGTCGCGGGTGTAGTCAAAAATGATGCGGTCTTCAAAAACGGGACGCAGCAGCGAGTAGGCGAACTGCGCCAACGCCAGCGAAAGCACGAACGCCAGCAGCGAGAAGAAAATAGCTTCGCCGATGAATTGAAAAATGAGTCTGCGGCGGTCAGAGCCGAGCACTTTGCGCACACCAATTTCTTTGGCGCGTTTGGCGGAACGCGCCGTGGAGAGATTCATGAAGTTGATGCACGCGATGAGCAGCACAAAAATCGCGATGGCCGAAAACGTGTAAATGGTGTTAATGCTGCCCTGGCGATTGTTGTACGTTTGATAAACAATGTGATTCGAGCGCAGGTGGATTTCCTTCAGCGGCTGCAAGTAAATTTCGATGTCCGCGTTGAAGCCGTCGGCAATGTACTTTTCGAGAAACTGCGGCATCTGATTTTCCAGCTCAAACCGCTGTCCCGGTTCCTGCAGCAAAATATAGGTGGCCAGCGAATTGGAATTCCAGTTTTTAAGATACGGGAGTTGATTTTCGATGGTGGCATACGAGCCGAGCATACGAAAGCGCAAATGGGAATTTTCAGGATATTTTTTGATGACGCCAGTGATGGTGTAGTCGTTCACTCCGCGCGCGTGATGCAAAGTGATGATTTTGCCCAAGGGATCGGCGTCGCCAAAATATTTCGCCGCCAGCTCGGCGTCGATGACCAGCGCGTGCGGCTTCGCCAGCGCGGTTTTCGGATCGCCGCTGATGAATGGAATGGTGAAAATGTCGAATAACTCGGGGTCGGCGTAGGCCACGTCCTGCTCGTAAAATCCCTTCTCGCCCACCTGGCAAAAGAACGTGCCCATGGGGATGATGCGCGCGGCGCTGACGATTTGCGGAAATTCCGCGCGCAGCGCCGGCGCCAGCGGGCCCATGGTCACCGCCACGTGCTGCGTCCCAACGCCGGCGTGCTGCTGAATTTCAACCGGACGGAAAATGCGGTCGGTGTGTTCGTGGAAGTTGTCGTAGCTTAACTCGTTTTTGATGAACGATACAATCAGAATGAAGCACGCCAACCCGATCGCTAGCCCGGTGATGTTGATGAACGAGTAGATTTTGTTTTTCCGCAAGATTCGGAGAATGATCTTCAGATAATTTTTGAACATGAATTTTTCCGGTGTTAGTTTCAGTGGCATTCAGCGAGCAGCTTTTAGCCGGCAGCAAAGACGGCTGATCGCTGAACGCGTTTTTTATGTTGCATATTTGATTTCATTTTTTAGCCTGATTAATTCATGAACCGCAGAGCGCGCAGAGGCCGCGGAGTTGTTTCCGTTAGATTTACCGAGCCAGCCTGCAATGCAGAAAAAAGATGGTGTTTTCCTTTCTAGACGCCTGAGTTAATTGTTTTTATTTAGGCTCTGCGCTCTCAGCGCTCTCTGCGGTGAATTATCCGGGTTAGTAAAAGGTTGGCATGAAAAATTAACAAACGCCTGCTCGTTCCCACGCTTCTCAGAGTGTGTTAAAAACTCAAAATCGCGATCATAAATATTGAGCTTAAGTTAAGAAAAATGTCCCAAATCGACTTTTCACACAGTCTGTTCTGTGTGGGAACGATAGCGCAGGCCTTAGCAAGTTTTTTCGAGGGGAAGCTGCTTGGCCAATCGGTAAAGCCGTCTTTGCTCCAGTTCATCCGCGATCTCAATCGCCATCCTCCAAATTTCCAAATCTTGAAACCGAAACTTGACCATGACCGCTCCTCCCTTCATAATGATGATTTGGTTTCGCGCTCTGCGCTATGCTCTCTGCGCTCTGCGATTACACATGAAATTGCTCCTTAATATTCTCCGTCACCACGTGCCCATCGAACAAATGAATGATGCGATGGGCGTACTCCGCATACGCCGGCGAGTGCGTGACCATCACGATGGTGGTGCCGTTCTCATTGAGCTGCGTGAGCAGATTCATCACTTCGTCGCCGTGCGCGGAATCGAGGTTGCCAGTCGGTTCGTCCGCGAGAATGATCTTTGGTTTGGCGATTACCGCGCGCGCCACCGCGACACGCTGCTGCTGGCCGCCGGAGAGCTGCTGCGGAAAATGGTTCTTGCGATGCATGATCTGCATGTGCTCCAAAACTTCTTCCACCCGCTTTTTGCGTTCCGCCGAGGAATAACCAAGATAAAGCAGCGGCAGTTCGATGTTTTCGTACACCGTCAATTCATCGATCAGATTGAAGCTTTGAAACACGAAGCCGATGTTCTGTTTGCGCAAATTCGCGCGCTGGCGCTCGGAGTACTGTGCGACTTCCTGATCGAGAAAGTGATACTCGCCGTCGGTGGGGTTGTCGAGCAGACCGAGCACATTCAGCAGCGTCGATTTGCCGCAGCCGGACGGCCCCATAATCGCCACAAACTCGCCGGGGTTGATCTCGATGTTCACGTTGTTCAATGCCGTGGTTTCGACTTCCTCGGTGGTGTAAATTTTTCTGAGGTTGACTGTTCGGATCATCTGTTTCTCCTTTTGTGCCTGCTTGTGGGTGTCAGTTCAATGAATTTTCCGCAGCACGCATCGCGCAGCGAGCAGAGCGCATGGCGAAACCAAAACGCTATGTGCCATGCGCGTTGCGCTCTGCAGCCCTAATTGCCTTTCAACACCAACTTGTCAATATCCCCAAAGCTATCATAGCTCGAGGTCACGACGCGCTCGCCGGGCTGCAAGCCTTCGAGCACTTCGAAGACTTGCGTGTTCTGCCGCCCGAGGCGAATCTTGCGTTTGCTGGCGGTGTCGCCGTCTTCGTTTAAAACGTAAATCCATTGGCCGCCGGTTTTCTGGTAAAATCCACCGCGCGGGATCAACACCGCTTCAGTGAGATCGCCCAGCGCCAGCCGAATATGCAGCGTCTGTCCGCGGCGAATGCCGGCCGGCGCTTCACCTTCAAATTGCATGTCCACTTCAAAACGACCGTCGCGGACTTCGGGATAAACTTTGTCAGCGACGAGCGTGTACGATTGTCCCGCAAAATCGAATTCGCCTTTCAAGCCCCTTTCGATGCGCGCGAGATAATGCTCATCAATGCCGGCGCGCACTTTGAATCCATCCAGCACGTCGATTTGTCCCAGCCGCTGACCCTGACTGATGGACTGCCCGACTTCCGCATTCAGCGAAGTCAAGTGGCCGCTGATGGGCGCTTTGATATTGAGATTGTCCAGCCGCGTGCGCGCAATCGCCAAATTTTCCTCCAGCCGCTTGAGCGACATCTCCAACTGCCGAACCTGTACTTCTTGAAACACCGAATCCTGCAACGCCGACTGCCGGTTCAACTCCTGCTGTTTGAGTTGAAACTCATATTCGTCTTTGACCTGCTCGAACTCTTCCTGCGAAATGAGGTTGCGCGCCAGCAATTCTTTCTTGCGATCGAACATGCGCTTGAGCCGCTTGATTTGATATTCTTGCTCGATGAGCTGGCGGCGAATGCGCAGATTGTTTTGCTCGAGATTGAAGCGCGTGCTGGTGAGCAGATTTTGCTGCTCCACCACCTGCGCGTCCTGCGATGAGATTTGAATGTGCAGCGTGGTGTTGGTGAGCTTAAGAATCACGTCGCCTTGTTTCACCATCGTGCCGGCCTCAATGAGCCGCTCCTCCACTTGCCCGCCTTCGATGGCGTCCAAATAGATGGTGCGAATGGGCAGCACCGATCCCGTGACCGGAATGAATTCCTGAAACGGGCCTTTCTCCACCGTCGAGACCGTGATCTTCTGCGCCTCGACATTGAGCTTCGAGCTGCTGTCGCCAAACAAAAGATTATAAACGACGATGATAAATAGCAGGCCGGCCGCACCGAGTCCGGCGATTTTTTTGGGCGGCCATTTCTTCTTTTCGATCTGTCGATCCATTCCCATGAGAATGTTCCTCAATCAGTTCATAATTTGTCCAGCCCCTGTTTCGCAAGAGCTATGCCATGATTGATTTCGTTGAAAATACGATAGTAACGTGGGGAAAGCAAGCGGCAAAGTATCCGCAGGCATTACAGGCGGTGTTCGCAGGCGAACAGGGGAAATGGCGGAGGAAGGATGCAGGTTAAAGAGCTTGCTTTTTCAAAACAAATGTTGTACAGGTTCAGATATGCGGAGGCCGGCAATTCGATTCTATACAATCGTCTCAGCCTAAAAGGGGTTAGCAATGATCAAAACCTACGGACTCACCCACATCGCCCTAGCGGTGAAAGATGCAGAACGCTCTCTGCAATTCTATCAGCGTGTGTTTGGCGTGGTGGAAGTTTTTCGCGAGAAAGGGTTCATTCAAGCGCAGACGCCCGGCAGCCGCGACGTAATTGTGTTTGAAGAAAACGCCGAGCGGGCGGACAAACTGGCGGCGTCGCGCACTTCGGATTCCGGCTCGTCGCTCCGACCGATATTGATGCGGCGGCTCGCGCTGTGGAAGAAGCGGGGGGGAAAATTCTGAGTCGCGGCGAATTTGTGCCGGGCGAGCCGTATTTGTTTGCGGCGGATCCGGATGGTTATGAAATCGAGATTTGGTATGAACTGCCGACAGCGGTGGATCCGAAATGATTGGCAAATTTTGCAAAGATCAAACGCGAACGGCCAACGCGTACAAATGCAGGCGTATTGTTGCACGACTACCTTATACGCCTGCTTTACTATTTTTCGTCAGGTGAACGATACTGCCCAGCTTTGAGGACGGCATATAGAGCGACAAATATAAACAAAGCGACCACGAAAATGAGAGCAGCGGTTGCCATTATAATCCTCCAAGACGTTTGAGAAGTTTTTCGATGAGAAACATTAAGCGTATTGTCAAGAGCGCCAAGGCGACCACCACTATCATACCCACCAAAATACGGTCCCCATTCTATCAGATAGATAGAGATTCATCATACCGCCGATTGTTACGACCAGCACACCAACAAAAATCGTCACCAGACTTTTTAGATAACTTAACCTCTCTTTGACTTCATCAATGGCGGCCATCGAATTCCCGCGTTAAATGACCCTATAAGTATAGCCTACTGAAAATCAGTATGAATGTCAAGGACAATTTCAAAAATGGACCTTTATTGGAAGTTTAGATCAGATCATTGACTTGCTCACGTCAAATCCCTATCTTTGACTGCAAAACAAAATCCCCAATCTTTCGTTACACACATCATGAAAAAATCCGGCAAAATTTTAGTCATCGATGATGACGAAGACATTCTGTTGGCCGCACGATTGTTTTTGAAAAATCACTTCGCGCTCGTGCACACCGAAAAAAATCCCAACGCCATTTCCACGTTGCTCAAAAACGCGAGCTACGATGTTATTCTTTTGGATATGAATTTCGCGCGCGGCGCCAGCAGCGGCGAAGAAGGATTTTATTGGCTGAATCGCATCCTCGAAATGGATCCGAAGGCGGTGGTGGTGCTCATCACCGCGTACGGCGACGTGCAGCTCGCGGTGCAGGCCATCAAAGAAGGGGCGTTCGATTTCGTGCTGAAGCCGTGGCAGAATGAGAAGCTGCTCGCCACTATCTCTGCGGCGATGAACCTGCGCAGCTCGCGCGCGGAGGTCGATACGTTGCAATCGCGGCAAAAACAGCTCAATGCCGATCTCTCGCAGCCGCGCCACGATTTCATCGGCGAGTGCGAGGCGATGCAGAAGGTGTTTGCCGCCATTCAAAAAGTGGCGAAGACGGATGCCAACGTGCTCATCACCGGCGAAAACGGCACGGGCAAAGAACTGGTCGCGCGCGAGCTCCACCGGCAGTCCCAGCGCGCCAACGAGGTGTTCATCAGCGTCGATATGGCCGCCATCAGCGAAACGTTGTTCGAGAGCGAGCTGTTCGGACACGTCAAAGGCGCGTTCACCGATGCCAAAGAAGATCGCGCCGGACGTTTCGAAATTGCCTCGGGTGGCACGCTGTTTTTAGATGAAATTGGCAACCTCCCCCTGCCGCTGCAAGCCAAGCTGCTGACGGTGCTGCAAAACCGGCAAGTCATTCGTGTTGGTTCCAACGTGCCGCGAACAATCGATGTTCGCTTGATTTGCGCCAGCAACAAACCGATTCACGAGATGGTCGCCAAAAGTGAGTTTCGCCAAGATTTGCTTTTCCGCATTAACACGGTGGAAATCCAACTGCCGCCGCTGCGTGACCGACAGGAGGATATTCCGCTGCTGGTGGATTATTTCCTTCAGCATTATTGCAAAAAGTACGGCAAACCACTGAAGCGCGTGAACGCTGCGACGCTAAAAAAATTGGAGAAATATCACTGGCCCGGCAATGTGCGCGAGCTGCAGCACGCCGTCGAACGAGCGGTGATCATGAGCGACGCGCAGGTGTTGCAGCCGCACGATTTCTTCTTCTCAATGCCGGAGAAAAAAGAGGACGGCCTCGTCTTCGAAAAAATGAATCTCGAAGACGTGGAAAAAATCGTCATCCAAAAAGTCATTACCAAGCACGGCGGCAACATCAGCCGCGCGGCGCAGGAATTGGGCCTCACCCGTACGTCGCTCTATCGCCGGTTGGAGAAGTATGGTTTATAGACGATTTCGCGTTGTGGTGCTGACGCGAGTTTTCGCGCTGAGCGGCACACTCTACTTATTCTTCTATTTAATTTTTAAAACGCCCACAACATACTACGCGACGATTTTCATTCTTGGCTTGCTCATCATGTATCAAATCTATTCTCTCATTTATTTTGTCGAAAAAACCAACCGTGACCTCAACCGCTTTTTGCTGACCATCAAACACGAGGATTTCTCGCAGACTTTTCTGGGCGCAGGATTGGGTTCATCGTTCGATGAATTGAAATCCGCGTTTAACGCAGTAATTCAGAAATTTCATCAGGCGCGCGCCGAGAAGGAAGAGCATTTCCGTTACCTTCAAACGGTGGTGCAGCATGTAGGCATCGGGCTAATCGCGTTCAAAAACGATGGCAAAGTGGCGCTGCTGAACAACGCCGCCAAGCGAATTTTAAAAATTCCCCGCCTAAAAAATATTCACGAACTGGCGCCGCTCAGCAAACCTCTTGTGCATAAATTGTTTGAGTTGAAATCTGGACAGAAGGCGTTGGTGAAGGTGGAAATTCAAAATGAGCTGTCTCAGCTATCCATCAACGCGACGGAGTTTCGCATGCGCGATCAAAATCTGACCCTCGTTTCGCTGCAGAACATTCAAAACGAATTAGAGGAAAAGGAATTAGAGGCTTGGCAGAATCTCATCCGCGTACTCACTCATGAAATCATGAACTCAGTCACGCCAATTGCTTCGCTTGCTTCCACTGTGAACGATTTGCTAAATTCAAATGTGTCCCCGGCGGTTCAAGAATTAAGCGCGGAGGCCCGCCGCGATATCGACGGCGCGCTGCGCACGATTCAAAAACGCAGCGAGGGCTTGCTGCATTTCGTGGATGCCTATCGCAATCTCACCCGCGTGCCGGTGCCCAATTTCCGAATTTTTCAAGTGCGGGATTTGTTTCGGCGAGTTCAGCAGTTGATGCAGCCGGAACTGTCTCGGAATGGAATCAAGTTATTTCCAAGTGTCATTCCCGAAACGCTGGAGTTGACGGCTGATCTTGAGCTGGTTGAGCAAATTTTGATCAACATCATTAAGAATGCGATTCAAGCTGTCAGCAAACATAGCGACGCCAAAATTACGCTCACGTCGCGTATCGATGACAGCGGCCGCGTGATTATTCAAGTGTCCGACAATGGTCCCGGTATTCCGAAAGATATGCTCGATAAAATCTTCATCCCTTTTTTCACCACAAAAGAAAACGGCAGCGGCATCGGGCTGAGCCTGTCGCGGCAGATTATGCGCCTGCACCGCGGCGCCATCACCGTTCATTCGCGTCTCGGCGAGGAAACCGTGTTTAGCTTAAGATTTTAAAAATTTCAAAAAATTTTTTAAAAAAAGCTTGAACTGAATGGCAAAATTTTGGTATAATTACATGGCCGTTCTGATGCTTTTTTTATTTTTTCCATCCTTCTTTTTTACCTGCCTTTTTGTGGGAGACAACATATCATCAGGACGGCCTCTTTTTTTTACCAGTTGAGTCCCAATGAAATCTCTAACTGAATATCTCTGGTTTAACACGCCCAACCGCCGCGATTATATTAACATCACCGACAAAGTTGAAGAACTGGTACGAAAGAGTGGGGTCAAAGAGGGTCTGTGTCTGGTTAATGCCATGCACATCACTGCCAGCGTTTATATCAACGACGCCGAAAGTGGTCTTATTCAGGATTATGACAATTGGCTGGAAAAGTTAGCCCCGCACGAACCTGTCTCGCATTACCGCCACAACCGCACCGGCGAAGACAACGCCGATGCCCATCTCAAGCGACAAATCATGGGCCGCGAAGTTGTGGTAGCTATCACCAATGGCAAATTGGACTTTGGCCCGTGGGAGCAAATCTTCTACGCCGAGTTTGACGGCCGCCGCAAAAAGCGCGTGCTGGTAAAGATCATCGGTGAATAAAACCAACCACCAAGCCTCTATTATAAAATCTCTATTCCTAAAAATAAGAACAAGAAAGCAGACGATTCTCATTTTCAATAGAATCTATTTTTCTTTCAGATCTCGGGCGGCTCTTTGTATTTTCCTAAGGTCATAATTTATCATTAACTTACTGTTTCGCAGTTTTATGAGTATGGTTTTGGTATAGCCTTTGCCAAATCATTAGTCGGTCACCAGCGTTATCCTTTAAAAATACTGGAGGTGAACGACCATGATTAACCGCAAGCGCCCAGAAGCTGATTTAAGACTGCAATACCGCAAAACCTTTGAGCTCGCTTTGGCCATTTCCCTGCTGATCATGTTGTTTGCATTTCATGCGCTGCCGAATTTCGAGACGGCGCCCAGAGATATCAAAACGGAAATCGTTCAAATCAAAATCGAAGACATTCCGCCGACTGAGCAACTTAAGCAGGCGCCGCCCCCCGGCCGGCCTTCTGTGCCCATTCCAACCGAAAGCGAGGATGTTCCGGAAGACGTGACCATTGAAACCACCGAATTGGATTTATCGGAGATTCCACCACCGCCGCCTCCACCGGTCAGCGATGAATATGAAAATTACGTGTTCATTCCCTATGATGAACCGCCGGTTCCCATTGGCGGCTATGAGACCATTCGCAAAAACCTGAAATATCCGGAAATTGCCAGAAAGGCCGGCGTTCAGGGATTGGTGGTTGTGGGAGTGCTGATTGATGAAAAAGGCAACTCGGTAAAAACGCAAGTGTTAAAAGAATCGGGAATGAAGGTGGGCTTCGAGGAAGCAGCGCAGGCGGCCGTCATGATGATGAAGTGGAAACCGGCCAAGCAGCGTGACAAAGCCGTCAAAGTGTGGGTGTCCATCCCGGTGCGTTTTTCTTTGACCGAAGCGAAGTCCGGTAGTACTTGAGATTTAATTTCAGGAGGAGAAATCCTATGAAGCGGCTGACGGCAAGGGATATTATGAATGCGGATGTCATCACGGTGCGGGAAGATATGCCCATCCGCGACCTCGCCAACCTCCTCACCGACAAAATGATCACCGGCGCGCCGGTGGTCAACAAGAAAGGCCAGTTAGTGGGCGTGGTCTCCGCCTCCGATATCGTCCGCAACGAGGCCCACCGCGCGGCCATCGTGCAGGATAACGTTTCTTCCTACTATTTGCATGGCTGGGAAGATCAACTTAGCATCGATGAGATCGACATGTTTCATGTGGAAGCCGGCGAAGACCTGACGGTGCGCGATATTATGACCCCCATCATTTTCAAAGTCTCCGAAGACACTCCTATCTCCGAAATGGCCGACGCCATGATTGGCGGCCGCATCCACCGTTTGATTGTCACCCGCGATGATAAAGTCGTGGGCATCGTCACCACCCTCGATATGCTGAAGGCGATCCGCGAATACGCGCAGTAAGATCGATCTTCTTTCAAAACAAGCATCCTCGGCTGTTAAATAACAGTCGAGGATTTTTTGTTTTAACCCAAAGAAAAAATATTGCTATTGTTCCAGATTTTTATGAAATTTCTCCACCCACCACGGTACCGAGCAGTCAAAATTCAGGAATTCAAAATAGCAAGCGAGAGTTGATTATGGAAGCCAAAAAATTATTCACCCTCGGCATCGAAGAGGAATTTCAAATTGTCGATCCCGAAAGCCGCGAGCTCAAGGCGCATATTCATCAGATGCTCAAGGACAAAGACAGCCACGAGGCTTTGAAAGACGTCGTCAAAAAAGAAATGCACCAGTCCGTGGTGGAGGTCGGCACCAAAGTGTGTTGCAACATCAAAGAGGCGAGGCAGGAAGTGATTTATCTGCGGACGCAATTAGCAAATTGGGCGAAGGAATATGGCCTGCGCATCGCGGCCGCGGGCACGCACCCGTTTTCGCACTGGATGGATCAGCCCATCACCGACGACCCGCGCTATCACACCATCGTCGAGGATATGCAGATGATTGCGCGCGCCAATCTCATCTTCGGGCTGCACGTGCACGTCGGCATCGATGACCGCGAGACTGGCATTCACATTCTCAACGCCGCGCGCTATTTCCTGCCGCACGTGCTGGCGTTCTCCACGAACTCGCCGTTCTGGATTGGCCGCAACACCGGCTTCAAATCGTACCGCATCAAAGTATTTGATCGCTTTCCGCGAACAGGAATTCCTGATTATTTCAACAGCATTTCCGAGTACGACAACTTCATCAAGCTGCTGGTCAAAACCAATTGCATCGATAATGGCAAAAAGATCTGGTGGGACATCCGGCTCCATCCCCATTTCGACACGCTGGAATTCCGCATCTGCGACGTGCCGCTGCGAGTTGATGAGAGTATTGCCATCGCCGCGATGTTTCAGGCAGTAGTGGCGAAGCTGCACAAGCTCATCAAACAGAACCTCGGCTTTCGGCTCTATCGCCGGGCGCTGATCATGGAGAACCGTTTCCGCGCCAGCCGCTACGGCATCCAGGGAAAACTCATCGATTTTGGCAAACAGGAAGAAGTGCCGGTAGTTAATCTGTTGGATGAGTTGGTGGAATTCGTGGAGGACGTGGTGGACGATCTGAATTGCCGGGAAGAGATCCACTATTTTTATGAGATCAAAAACATGGGCAGCGGCGCCGACCGGCAACTGGCGGTTTGGGAAAAGACAAAGGATTTTCGAAAAGTGGTCGATTATATTATCGACGAGACGCACAGAGGGTTGCCGGCCTGACGATGGAGTATTGGATTAATGGATTAATGTAACTCAAAGCTCAGCTTTGAGATGCAAACTCCATGACTCCAGCACCCGAAGCACGAAACATAAGGAAGAAGTATGAACTTGGATAACATAGAATTTGATCCGAGCCTGCGCGAAGGCGCCCACAACGCCATCGACGTTTGCTTGCAGCTGCAGCCGGAGGAACGCATCACGGTGATTGCCGATAACGATTCGCTCGAAGTGGCGGCAGCGCTGATGAACGAAATCAAAAAGACTGGCGCCGAAGCGAATGTGTTTGTTTTGGAAAACTTCTGCACTCGCCCATGCTCCGAGATGCCCGCGGAGATTCTCGCCGATCTTGAAAAATCGCAAGTGAGCATTTATACCGCGCTGGCGCGCGTGGGCGAGTTGAAGACGCGCATGCAAATGATGAACGTCATCAACAAAAATAAAATCCGCCACGGCCACATGGTGAACATCACCAAGCAGATCATGACCCAGGGAATGCGCGCCGATTTCTGGCAGGTGGATGCGCTCAGCCAGCAGATCATTCAAAAGGCGCGCAAAGCCCATTCTCTGCACGCCGTCACCAAAAGTGGCACCAACATCGAAGTTGAATTCTCTCCCGAATTAAAATGGGTGAAAACCAGCGGCATCATCTCGCGCGATAAATGGGCAAATTTACCCGGCGGCGAAGTGTTTACTTCTCCCTACAATTTGAACGGCCAGTTCGTGGTGGACGGCGTCGTTGGCGACTATCTCTGCCACAAATACGGCGACCTCAAAAACACGCCGCTGTTTATTGAAATCGAAAATTCGCGCATCACCAGTCTGCAATGCGACAACAAAGAGCTGTTGGACGATTTTGCCAATTACACCCGCACCGATGAAAACAGTAATCGCGTGGGCGAGTTTGCCATCGGCACCAACCTCGCGGTGAAAGACATCATCGGGAATATTCTGCAAGACGAGAAAATCCCCGGCATTCACATCGCGTTTGGGCACCCCTATTGCGAGCACACCGGCCAGCAGTGGTACTCCTCCACCCACATCGATTGCGTGGGCCGCGATTTCGATTTCTGGCTGGATGGTGAACAGGTGATGAAAGACGGGAAGTTTTTGATTTTGGAAGACGTGGTGTCGGTTAATTAACGACGGCCATTTCTTGAGCGTTCAAACCCCGGAGTCTCTTTAAGACTTCGGGGTTTTGTTTCTTACTCGTCCCCCAGGTAATAGACTGTCCTCAATGCGTTGAGCAAAATTACTCAACGTCAAAATATCTAAAACCACAAGAAATGTCAAGATTTACGCCCCCAAAAACTCGTTGACAAAAATGGCCCTGTTCTTTATATTGGGAAACTTTATTTGAGGAACCGGATGACCTCCATTTTCCAAAAAGCGCTTGACATCCGCGAGGGCGAGCTGAAACGCACCGCCATCATGGCCGGTTATCTGTTCGTGATCATCGCCGCCCACAATATTTTGAAGCCCATGTCGCGGTCGCTGTTCGTGGTGAATTCCGGCGTGCATGAGCTGCCGAAATTATACATCATGGTAGCGTTAGTGGGCGGCGTCGTGGTCATGATTTACTTGCAGTTTGCAAACCGCCTGCGTTTGGATCGTTTGATTAACGGCACCTGCTTTTTTTTAATCAGCAATCTGTTGTTGTTCTGGTTTCTGCTAATTCGCCATGTAGAATCATCGGCGCTCTACTACTCGCTATTTATTTGGTCGAGTCTTTTTGGAGTGCTCACTACCACTCAGTTCTGGTTGCTCGCCAACTATCTTTTTAACGCCCGCGAAGCCAAACGGCTTTATCCCCTGCTCACTATCAGCGCCATCATCGGCGGCATTGCCGGCGGTTACGCCGCGAGCTTTTTAGTGGCACTCATCGGCGGAACTCCTAACCTGGCGTTTGTCTGCATGGGATTGCTGGGCCTGGCAGCCCTGCTGATGAATCTGGCGTGGCAGGTGCGTCTGCACGCTTCAGATTCGGCCAAAAGAACCTCGACCGGCGAATCGGAAAACTCGCTGCGAATTGTGGGCGACGTCATCCAGGTCATTCGCCGCTCGCGTCATCTCGCTCTCCTGATTGGCGTGGTGGCTTGCACTTTCATCTGCGTGCAAATCGCCGACTTTCAATTTACGGTTTACGCCGGCGAGGTCAACAAAAACGCCGACGATCTCACTGAATTCTTAGGATTCTGGGTTTCCAATCTCAGCATCGCGGCGCTGCTGTTTCAGGTTCTGTTCGCCAACATCATCATCAAGCGCTTTGGGGTGTTGGCGACCGTGTTGTTTCTGCCGATTTCGCTGCTGCTGGGTTCGGTTTTTGTTCTCGTAAATTACGGCCTGTTTTCGGTGTTGACGATAAAAATTGGCGACGGCGCGTTCCGCCATTCCATTAACAAAGTTGGCACCGAGCTGCTTTACCTCCCCATTCCAACTGAAATCAAAAAGAAAACCAAAGCTTTTGTAGATATGTTTGTGGAAAAATTCGCCCGCGGGCTGGGCGGCGTGCTGCTTTGGTTTTTCTTCACCTATCTGGGGGTCAGCGTCGTTCATATCAGCCTCATGACCATTGTGGTGATCGCGTTCTGGTTGATGTTCGCAGTGGCCTCCTATCACGAATATGTCAACTCCTTCCGTTTGGCGCTGGACAAGCGCCGCATCGATATCGATACGCTGGCGGTGTCCATTAAAGACGAGGCCACCATCAATTCGCTGATCGCCTCGTTGGCAAGCCGCAACGAGCGCCAAGTGGTGTACGCGCTGGAACTATTAGATTCGGTTGAAGGCGTGGATCTTTCGCCGGCGCTGCAGCCACTGCTTTCCCATCCTTCGGCAGAGGTGCGTCTGCTCAGCCTTAAACTGCTGCGTCATCATAGTCAAAGCCAAAGTGTAATTCCCAATGTGCGCCTCCTGCTGCGCGACAGCGACGAAAACGTTCGCCGCGAAGCCGTGCGCCTCTACGCCAAATACTCCAATGTGTCCACTACCGAAATTCTGGAAGAATGGCTGGGCGATGAAAACAGCGGACTGCGCGGCGCGGCCCTCTATTACATCGCCGAAAAGCCGGAATTAGCCGAGCAACTGCTGCGGCCGCAATTAGTGGAAAAGTTCATGAGCGGCGACCGCGAAAGCCGCAGCCATCTTGCGGACGCACTGGGAATTTTGAACGACAAAACCTACTACCCGCACCTGCAGCGTTTGCTCGATGACGATGAGCCAATGGTTAAACTGCGCGCCATCAAGGCCGCCGGCAAAACGCAGGCAGTGGAATTCCTTCCCGCTCTCATTCAGCTTTTGGGGCATCGCGACTACCGCAAACCGACGCGCGAGGCGCTCGCTGCTTACGGGGAATCTATCATTGAGACACTCATCGGCTATCTCAAAAATCCTGAGATCTCCATTGAAATTCGGCTCGCTATCCCGCGCGTTCTGCATCTCATTCCCAACCAGCGCTGCGTGGATGCTTTATTGGAAAATCTTTTCGAAGTGGATGAACGCCTGCGCTATCAGATCATCAAAGCGCTAAACAAATTGCGGGCGCATCATCCTGATCTCCGATTCGACAATCGCGTGGATGCGGCGCTCAACCATGAGCTAAAAAATTACTATCGCATGCTGGCGGCCTGGTGCGCCGCCAACGACGGCGGCCCCCAGCCGTCGCTTTTGTCGCGCGCCCTTCAGGAACGGCTGGACGATCATCTCGAACGCACCTTTCGGCTGCTGGGGCTGCGCTACCCGCCGCGCGATATTTATAATGCGTTCGCCGCCACGAACAGTCCAAATCGCTTCATCCGCGCCAACGCGGTGGAATTCCTGGACAACATTATTTCAAACGATCTCAAACAATTTTTTTTGCCCGTGGTAGAGGAGCTGCCAGCGCACGAGGTTTTACAACGAGCCAACGGCTTTCTCGAGGTCGCCATCTCCAACCGCCGGCAGGCGCTGGAACAGTTAGCCGGCGACAGCGACCCCTGGCTGCGATCCTGCGCCCTCTACGAAATCTGGAAAGCGGATCTGGTCAATGACTTCCGCCCATTGATTGAAAGCGCCTTCAACGAGCCGGATGCTTTGGTGAAGGAAACCGCGCACTTTGTCTTAACGCATCAGGCATGACTTGTATTCGATCATCGAAAAAGTAATTTTTTTGCAGGACATCGATGTCTTTAAGGAAGTTCGCACCGAAGATCTCGCCTACTTAGCCGCGATTGCGGAGGAAGTCACATTCCGGGCAGGCGAGAAAATTTATGACGTCAACGAAGCAGCCGACGCCCTCTATCTGGTCATCAGCGGCAAGGTGCGGCTGCACCGCGATCACCAGGAGATCAGCGTCATTGGCCCACGCGAGGCCTTCGGCACCTGGGCGCTGTTCGACAACCAGCCGCGCGTGGCCGCCGCCACCGCCGTTGAAGAGACCGAAGGGCTGAAAATTTCCCGGGAAGATTTTTATGATCTGCTTTCCGATCACGTGCGCATCGCCGAAGCCCTGCTGCGGTCGCTGGCAAGGCGATTGCGCGCGCTGGTGGAGCGCGTGGGGTAAAACAACTTGAATCCTTCTCTGTAAACCGTAGGGCGATTCATGAATCGCCCCTACGGTTGCGGACAACGACTTCACACAAATCGAATCAATTTAAGCAGGAGAGATAATGCCAGAAGAACAAAACGCCAAGTCGCGAATTTTGATCGTCGATGATGAAGATATGATCCTCACCAGCTTAAGATCATTCCTGGAATTGGAGACCGATTATGAGGTGGTTACTTTCTCCTCTGCAAAAGAGGCGATCAAGTATGTAAATGGCCACAAAATCGACCTGGTGATTTCCGACTACTTCATGCCCGAGATGGACGGCATCACGTTTCTCGCCAAAGTGAAAGAAATCGACCCGCAGGCCACCCGCATCATCTTAACCGGTTACGCCGACAAAGAAAACGCCATCAAAGCCATCAACGACGTGGGGTTGTTTCAATACATCGAAAAGCCCTGGAACAACGACGACCTGAAGATTGTTATCCGCAACGGATTGGAAAAACAAAAACTCATGCGCGAACTGCAAAAGAAAGTCGAAGAAATCCAGAAGGCGTACAGCGATCTGCAGGGACTGCACCGGGAGATACTAAAAGCGTTTGCATAGCATACGGAATGTAACTCAAAGCTCCGCTTTGAGAGTTCACGAATTCGACAATAAAAAATCGCTATGATAACCGAGCAGAAACCCACCATCAACTACGCGCAGCTCAACGCCCTCTACGAGGTCAGCAAGAAAATCAACTCGCAGTTGAATTACAAAAAGCTGCTCGAAGAGATCATGGATCAGGCCATTGGATTGCTGCACGCGGAAAAGGGATTGTTACTGCTGAAGGATGAAAAAAGCGATGAGCTGCAGGTGGAAGTGGCGCGCTGGATGGATAAGCGAACCATACAGGATGTCGTTGCGCTCAGCCGTTCCGTCATCAAAAAAGTGGAAAAGGAAGGCAAGCCGGTCTTGCTCCAAAAGGTTCCAGAAACCGGCGGTGTGGATCACAGCACCAGCCTCTTGCGCTACAAAATCAAATCGGTGGTGTGCGTTCCCTTGCGCGCCAAAGATCACTTCATCGGCACCATTTATCTGGACACCACGCAATCGGAGCATTTCTTCAAAGAAGACGCTCTGCCTTTTT
>JBBIIG010000018.1:34162-70415 GCA_037446635.1 bacterium | reverse complement strand
ATTGAATATTGAATTTTATTTGTTATTTGATTTTTGTTTTTTTTTTTTTTATAAGGCGTCCTCCGAGATCTACACCAGCATCTCCGGCGAAATGAGCCGGCTGACTTCCACCATGCTGGTGGCGGGCCGGATGCTTCCAAAAAATTCGCCATGCGCTTTGCCAACTTTCTCCCACTCATCGATGTTGGTGACGTAGATGCGGGTGCGAACGACGTCGCTGAGTTTCGCGCCGGCTTTGGTGAGCGCGCGCTCGATGTTTTTGAGCGTTTGAATGGTCTGCGCGTACGCATCGCCAACCCCAACGATGGCGCCATTTTCATCGGTGGCGGTGGTGCCGGAGACGTGGACATGCGGCCCAACGCGTACCGCCCGCGAGTAGCCGACAATGGGCTCCCATTTAGTGCCGGAGGAAATGTTTTTTCGGTTCATTTACTAAACCTCAAAAAATAGAACCACGAATTGCACGAATTGACACGAATTATTTTTAACTGCCGACTTTTTGATACGCCATTTCGATAAATGGTTTGGCGGTTTCAAAGTCGCTTTCAGATTTAATGGTAATTTCAAAATCGCCAGTGCCGAAGTGTCCAATGGTAGTGACGTCTCTCGATATTGAAGGAGGATTTTGAATTTCTTTTGGATCCAATTTTAGATAAAGAACAACCCTTTGTCTTTGCACTTCCATGCATGCAATATTCTGAGAAATTTTATAAGCCACATAAAGCTTCTTGGGCGTCTCTACAATTTGCGGATCTAAACTTAGAATGAATTCCTGAATCTTCAAAACAAGTTCTCTTACCTTTTCGGGCTTGTTATTAAGATGTTCTTCAAAAGTATAAATTCCGGTGGCTCGGGTCAGGGCAGCCTTTTTTCCAGCAGCGACCATTACCGGATTTTTGCTGCCGGTTTCAGCGGGAATTGGAGAGTAGCCTTTTTGATAAACTTGTTCGAGATATAAAGTAGAATTTTTGAATAGACGATATTTCCAAAGTTCAATGTTTACGCCCATGAGTTGTACTGCATGGAGATCATACTTTTTATAGTTTGGAGCAATGCAAATGACGCGCACGTCAGACCAGTCAATTGGAACTTTCCCCAAAGATTTTTGAACGGCAATTTCAAAGTCGCCGCGGTGATCATGAATCCACGCCAGGTAAAACAGACTTTGGTTGATTAGTTCTGAAGACTCTACTTTCTTGTATTCAATGATAACCGGATTATTATCCTCTGAAAGCGCCAACGTATCGATACGCCCTGCGTGCTGCGCCCCCGTTGGAAATTCAGACCACACAAAGCGACAGTTAAAAACGGTTTCAAGATTCTTCTCGATTAAGTTTTGCAGTAATTTTTCGTTGTTGAAATCAGTCTGTTCTATTGCGAGCAACTTGCCATTTTTGATTTCGAATATTGGCATGGTATTATCCAGAAAAGCTAAGGTTAAACCAAACATTTACTAAACCTTTAAGGTTTAGTAAAACATGAATTGATCTCAAAACGTTTTTCCTGTCATTTCAAAAACCGCCTCGTCCACCGTCGGCGAAACCTTCACTTCTTTAAAATAAATGCGCGCGGGCCGGCCTTCGAATTCTTTGCTCATCGCCAATTTGATGCCGCCGACCGTCTGCCAGTCCCGCCACCACGAGGGCTGGGGCGCGCTGCCGGGTTCCTGTCCTTGCAGCACGTACTCCCATCTATGCATCAGGCGGTCGGTTTTGGAAATGTACGCCCAGTAGGTGTCCTTGGGAGTGAGGCCGACGTTCTCGAACGTGACTTTGACGACGTCATATTTTTGCCCCTCGAGTTCTTTTTCGCCGTCGTAATCGAGAACCACGCCGGGGTCGTTGAGCTTGTAGGGCATGAGCAGCCAGTAGCTATCGTTGATGAAACGGCCGTAGGCATTTTCCAAAAATTTGATTTTCGTGGAATCGGCCGGCCCGCCTGCCTGAGGCTCCTGGCGGGCAGGCAGTTGTGCGCCGTCGAGATAAACTTCACCCTCTTTGGAATTGACATTGAACAGCGCGACGAAATGCTTGCCTTCGCGGTTGGTGCCCTCCACGCGGTAGCGGCCGGTGTAGCGATCCCAGTCGTGCCGGTAATCGGCGACGGGCTTGCCCTCGCGCTCAACCATCCAGTGGAAGCTGAAATAGCGCGCCTTTTCCCAGGCCTTCTTGCCGCCGAGGGCTTGCAAAAGTTCGTCCGCCACTTTCAAAGCTTGCGGATCGGATTTGGCGGGATCAAAGGTGCGGTTTTCCTGGCCGTGTCCGGGAAAAGTTAGAACCAACAATAATAGTGCAGCGAAGATTTTTTTCGACATCTATCCCTCCGTTTTGGTTAAAAACCCTGACAGGGTTGCTGGAACTTGAGATGCCAGGCACTTTTAAAGTGCCTGGCATCTTTTCTGGCGTTTTTTCAGACGTTGGGATTCGGCGACATGATCACCAGCAGAATCAGCCGCTCGTTGCTGGCGTTTTTCACCCCGTGCTCGACGCCCGCAGCGGCTAAGCAAATCTGGTTCTTGCCAGCGACGCGCTCTTCCGTTCCAATGCGAATCGTCGCGGCGCCTTCGATCACAAAATAGATTTTGTCCGCGTCGGTATGCGTGTGCGGCTTTTGTTCCTGCCCCGGCTCCAGACAGTAGATATCGCAGAAAAAGTTGGGAGTTTCGAAGAGGTTGATTTTCTGCAATTTTTCAGATGAGAAGCGCGCCAGGGATAGAACGTCGCTGAAGTTTGACATACGCTGAATTCACCTCCGAATCGTCACCGACTTCATCACATCTCCCTCCTGAATTTTATCCACCACCTCCAAGCCGGAGATCACCTGGCCGAACACCGTGTAGCGCCCGTCGAGGTGCGGCTGTTCGGAGTGAGTGATAAAAAACTGGCAGCCCTCGGTGTCTTTGCCGGCGCTGGCCATGCCGACGCTGCCGCGCCGAAAGGGCTGCTTGTTGAATTCCGAGCGAATGGCGTAGCCGGGCGAGCCCCAGGAATCGCCGCGGGGGTCGCCGCCCTGAATCACGAAATTGGGGACGACGCGGTGGAAGGTGAGGCCATCGAAGAATCCCTTTTCGGCCAGCCGCGCGAAATTCAAAACGGTCAAGGGCGCATCAAACGTATGTAAAACAATTTCGATGTTGCCGCGTTCGGTTTGAATGGTCGCCCGCGCGCCGTTGAGCGCTTCGATTTCTTTATGATTGAAATTTGTGTGCGGTTGCGTCTGCTTTGCCACGCGAGCAGAATAATCGCGGCCAGTGAGTTTTTGCAGAGCTTCGGCAGCGACTTTAGAGAGAGCCTGGTCCGGAGTGTCGAGCGCTTCGGTCAAAACGCTGACGGCGAGGGTGTCGCCCATTTTCACCAGCGCGGAGAACATCATCTGCGCCACTTCCACGTCCACCGGGCGCGGCAAATTTCGATAGGCCGAGATAATGGGCTGGACGTAAATTTTATTTCGCAGCGAGTCCTGACTGAGACCCTGCGCCGCCAGCGCTGCCAGCACCGGGTCGGTTTCCTGCAGAGCCTGCACAAAAACTCGCGGCTCGGGGTCGTTCATTTTAGTGAGGGCTTCCAGAATGGCGATTTTGACCATCGCCGGCGCGTCGAAATAACTGCTCTCAAAAATCCGCGCCGCGTTCGCCGCGCCGCATTCGGCCAGCGCCTGCAGCGCGCGCGCCCGCAGCCGCGGCTGCGGATGATTCAGAAATTCTTCGATTCGCGGCGCCGCCGCCTCTTTTAGTAATCGAGCGTATGAAATCAGCGCCAGGCCGATTTCAGCGCTGGAGTGAAACAGGCGATCTCGACCATCTTCTGCGGAGACGTTGTTCTCAGCCAAGATTTGTTCGAGATGATGGCGGATCAAATTATGTTCGCGGCTGCTGGGAATGTAGCCGGATGGTTCCAGCGCCGCGCTGCTGCCGATGGCCTGGATGAGCGCCACGCGAACATGCTGCGGTTGATCTGTGAAATTCACATAATTGGCGATTCGGCGCAGCGGATATTTTCCCAGCGCATTCGCTGCTTTCACCCGCACCCGCCAATCGCGATCGGTTGCCAAAATTTTTCCGAACGCCTCCAGTACCGCGGCATCCTGCGCATTTCCCAATGCTTGCACGGCATACATGCGCACGCGGGCGTCCGAGTCTTGCAGAACCTGGCGCAGCTTTTCGAAATTGATTTCTTTGCCAATTCGCATGAGCGAATAACACGCTTTCCACCGCACTTCTGAATTTTGATCGCGAAGGCAAAGCACCAGCGCCTCGGAGAGGGAGGGATGAGTGAGATTGCGCAGGGCCATTCTGCCGGCGGAGAGCGCCGCTTCCGCGCGCAGAACGCTGTTTGGGTTTTTCATTAAATTAATTAAAACCGAAATGGAGCGTTCTGAGCCAATCTTTCCCAGCGCTTCGATGGCGCGCAGCTTGACCTCTAAAATTTCCTGGGCGTACAGCACATCAATCAGCGGTTTTTCCGCGCTCTTCTGACCGAGCTGCCCCAACGCAAACGCCGTTTCGATGCGTACACTCGGGTCGGGATCGTTCAACATTTTAACGAGAACATTGGTGCAATTCGCATCCTGTACTTTCCCCAGCGCTTCGACTGCCAGGGCTCGGAAGTCTGCGTGTGGGTGTTTCAGAAATATTAGCAGGCTGTCGCACGAAACCCGGCGATCTTCTAATTGGAGAATCCGGGCGAGGTCCGATTCATGATCGGCGCAGGCGGTGAGCGCTGCGATCAAGAGCGTCCAGCAAAGTCGTTTCATGGGGGCGAATATAACATTAATGCCAACCCAAGTCAATTACTTTTCAGCCGAGTATTTCAAAGCGGGTTGAGAAATTCACCTTGAAAATCCCGCATCAGCATTTGCAGCGAGTATAATTTTACAGACTTAACAGCAAAAATTTGTTGTAAATTAACTCAATATTATTTATTTTGAACGCGAATCAGAAGAACAAACATGGGGAGTTTTGCAAGTGAACCGCAAGGGTCCTAAACGTAATATCCTCGTTGTTGGCGCCAGCTCGCCGAGCTGTTCGGCGAACGCAAGAACTACGAAGTGAGCATCGCCACCAATGGCGAAGCTTGCCTGAAGCACATCCGCGAAGATTCTCCGGATCTGGTGTTGTTAGATATTCAAATGCCCGGCATCGATGGCATCGAAACTTTGAAGCGCATCCGCGAGCAGGATACCATCATTCCGGTGGTGATGATGTCGGCGCACGGCACCATCGAAAAAGCGGTGCAATCGATGCGATTAGGGGCGTATGATTTTATTACCAAGCCCTTCGCCAGCGATCGGCTTTTGGTGACCGTCAACAACGCGCTGTTGAATTTCTCTCTCAAAAAAGAAGTGGATGAACTGAAGCGGGAATTGAAAGATCGTTATCAGTTCAAAAATATTATCGGGCAGAGCGGCGTGATGCAGGAAGTGTTCCGCTCCCTCGAAAAAGTGGTGGACAGCAACGTAACGGTTTTGATTCAGGGTGAAAGCGGCACCGGCAAAGAGTTGATTGCCCGCGCCATCCATTTTCACAGCCGGCGCAGCAACAATCCTTTTGTGGCGGTGAACTGCAGCGCGCTGCCGGAATCGCTTTTGGAAAGCGAATTGTTTGGCCATGAGAAAGGCTCGTTCACCGGTGCCACCGGCAGGAGGATCGGCAAATTCGAGCTGGCCAACAACGGCACGATTTTTTTGGACGAAATTGGGCTGATGACGCCCGCTACCCAGTCGAAAGTGCTGCGGGTTTTACAGGAGCGCGAATTTGAGCGGGTCGGCGGCAACGATTTGGTGCGAGTGGATACGCGGGTGATTTCGGCCACCAATAAAGATTTGGAAGAGGCGGTCAAAAAAGGCGAATTTCGCGAAGACCTATTTTATCGGATCGCCGTGTTTCCCATTAAACTGCCGGCGCTGCGCGAACGCAAAGAGGACATTCCACTGCTGGCGGCGCATTTTCTTAAAAAATATTCTGAGCAGGAGGGGAAGCAGATCGAAGACATTTCCCCAGACGCATTGGAGCTGTTGATGTCGTATCACTGGCCAGGGAACGTTCGCGAGTTGGAGAATGCCATCGAACGGGCGGTGGTGCTGGCCAACCCGCCGGAGATCGCCGCCAAGGATTTGCCCCCGAACGTCCGTTCTTTAGGAGAGAAGAAAATCTATGAGTCGGATAACAAGCTCGCCGGCTGGATTGAAAAGTTGGAGGAGAACGCGCTGCGTCAGGCGTTGTTGGAGTGTGAGGGCAACATCTCCCAAACCGCCAAGAAGCTCGGCATCGGCCGTGCGACGATTTATCGTAAAGCCAAAAAGTATGGACTGCCAATGGTAAAATAACTCCCACGTATCAACTATCCGACTTAAATTGCAAACGCCATATCTTTTCTCTATGGCGTTTTTCATTTAAAGTCAGTCTCACCGTGATACATTTGTTTCAATGAAACACATCTTTTAAGAGGGGGCCGCGCTTTTTCTAAATTCAATAATTAATTAACATAGTTACTTAGCGGTTCTTAAGCCTTTTCCCTGCGTGGTATGGCATTTGCTTAAGCTTGGAATCATTTCAAACGAAATGGGGAAAGGGAACTATGAACCACATTGCTAAAACATCCAATTTAGCCAAGCTTGTATTATCCATTTGCGGGGGAAAGTACAGCCAGTCCGATTTGGGCGAGTTCGTTAGCCTTGTTCAAAAAATTTCTCTCAGTTACTTGAAATACCAGGAAGTGATCGGCAAACACATCCGTTGGGAGAGAAACAAAAACATCGGTGAATTGGAAGACCTGGCGCTCGATTGCGTGGCCGGTTTATTCATGCGCAACGAGCAAGGGATGTTTATCCAATTCAACAAGTACTTTCTCCAGAACTCAATGAACCTGGCTGCCCTGGCTGACGCCGATATTATGGTGTTGCTGCGGCGGTTGGTTATTAAGAAAACCAAACAGGAGTTGTCGCGGATTTTTAAAGAGCGCGATCCCGAAGGCGCGAAAATCGTTCGCAACATCAAAGTGGCTATTAAAAGCTCCGCTGATTTTGAATCATTTAAAGAAATGGGAAGGGAGTACATCTATCTACGAAACGGCAAGACTTCGAATGGCCGCATGAATGGCAACGGCCATGGCAGCAATGGTAATGGTCATGCGCAGAACGGAACGATTCATGTCAACGGTACCAACGGTGTTAATAATAATGGAAACGGCGAATTGAACTACGCCTACCTGCGTAAGTCCATGCCCACCATTCCGGAGAAATCATTGAAGGGCGAATATTTGAATGTTTATTGCCCCAAAGACCCGGTTTCGGCTGGCATCCGCAAGATGCTGATGGTTGTCAAGAAGGATGAGAAATATCAAAATTTTCTTCCGTTGGATATGGTTGCGCGCATCATGCGCCACACCAATTTGGAGATGGCGCGCGATCGTTTGGTTTCGCAAGTCAACGAAACCTCGCCTTTGGATGATCTGCGGTTAAAAGAGATTGAAAAGCGCAAAGTAAAGGTGATGGCGCGCATTAAAAAGAAGATTGAAAACCAATATGTAAATTCCGGAAAAATTTCACAAAAAAAGGGGCAAATTTATTTTCAAGCGCTGGCGGAAATTCTGGAAGATATCAGCCAGGGCAAAAAATATGATTCCTATTACAAGCACCTGCGGCGGTACATGCCCGAGTTAACACAGCGTAATTATCGAACGCAAGAGAGGACGATTTTCGAGTACTTAGGAAAACTAATTAAAAAGTGGTTCCGAGAATCTTTGATGGAGTTGTTATAAAAATTTTACCCGAAAATCCAACGTTGTGGGTATATTTAATTTTGAAAAAATTTTTGGAAGATCATTTCAAGAGCGGATAGATTCACGAATAAGATAAGAAGAAACTAAAGAAGAACTCACAACATCCCTTTTCCCTAAAAGGCCAGTGCGATTGCAATCCATTCACTGGCCTTTTGTATTTGCTAACAAAAATTAGCTTGACATGATAGGGGTTTTTCTTTATATTCAAAATATTTAAAGCATTACAGCAACTTCTTGATTGAATCAGTAGCGATTTGCGATTCACGTTTTAGCGTTTAGAGACAGGCAGATTGAAAGATGGATGCTCCAAATATTCTCGTCATTGATGGGGACCCGAAGAATTTACAAATTCTCAAAGAAAGTTTGGAGTCTTCGGGTTTCAGGGTCACAACCTGCAACAATGGCAACGAAGCCTGGGGGCTCATACAATCTCGAAAGCACGATATCATCGTCTCAGAAGTTGACATTCCTGGTTTAAACGGTTTTGAGCTGCTGGATAAAATTCAAAGAGATCCGGCGGCGGCATCCATTCCGCTGGTTTTTCTCACCAACCGCCGGAACCTGGAAGATCGGTTGAAAAGCCTGCGCTCCGGCGTCAAAGATTATATGATTAAGCCTCTTCATGTAAAAGAGGTGATTGCCCGCCTGCACATGATCCTGCGCCGCCTTGAACGGGTGCGCCACGAGGAGTCCGAATCCAACAAAAAAGTCGTCGGCCGTTTGGAAGAAAAAAGCGTGGAAGCGCTGGTGGAAGAATATGGCCGGCAGCGGAAGACGGGCGTGCTCACGCTTTACGATCACAACAATCGCAGCGGTGAAATTTATTTTCGCGACGGCGCGGTAGTCAAAGCGCGGCTCGGCAATTTCAAGGCCGAAAAAGCGGTGTATCAAATGCTGCCGTGGCAGCGCGGCCATTTTGTGATGGATCTCAAAGAGATCAATGTTGAAGATGAAATCACCGTGAGCAATCTCGGGCTTTTGGTTCAGGGCGTCAAACAGATCGAAACGCGCGAGAAATTGCTGAAGCTGCTGCCAGCTCTGGATACGGTTTTCGAGCGCACAGCGATTTTCGAGGAGATCTTAAGGCGCAAGACCATCGCTGCTGATGCCCTCAAATTTATTGCGCTGTTCGATGGTCAGCGTTCTCTTTCCGATATCCTCGCTGAAAGCACCTACGATGACATCAAAACTCTGGAAAAAATTGTTCAGCTTCATCAGCAAGGTTTTATCAAACCGCTCAATGGCGAGCCGCAGCCACACTTGCCGCGGCCGGGCGATTCGACGATTACGCTGCCGGAGATCGCGGCTCAAAAGTTTCAAACGCCCAACCTTCGCGGGTCCGTAGCAAGCGAAATAAAAAGTCATCAAAAGCAGCAGAATCAAGCGCCGGGCGCCAACGGCATGAACGAGAATAAATTCCAGCGAGAAATACCAGCGCCGTTCGCGAGCTTAGAAGCGAATGCTCCGAAACCGCAGCCCAAAGAATTTAAAATCGAGCCCAAACCGGCTGCTGCGGTAACAGATGGCGGCCAGAAGAAAGAGGCGCCGACGCCCAAAATCCCAACCAATCAGTTTGGCGCTAACTTCGATCAGTTGTTTAATGGTCAAGTGGGAGCGGTGGGACGATTTGTGGTTCTCAGTTCTGATTCTGAGAGCCGCAAAAAACTGATTGCGCTGTTGTCTCAAAATAATTTCCTTTCCAAAAATCTCGATGGCAACGGCGCCCTCTCCTTTGAGCTGGCGAAAATCGTCACTCCTAATCGGCGCGTCATCGAAATTTTAGGCGTATCGACGGAACGAAAATTTTTGCAGATGCTCGAGCCGTTGTCGGACACCTTGCTCGGCTACCTCATTCTGATCGGCGATCAAAATCTTTCCAACTTAGGCTATGCCGCATATTTGATCAACTCGCTGAAACGCCAGTTTGCCGTTCCGCACGTAATCGTTTTGGTGCAATCCCATCACAAAAGGACGATCCCGCTGGATGTGGTTCGCTACTCCTTGAAGCTCGCGGAAGACGAACAACTCGTCGAAATCGATGTGCGCGATGCGGAGTCGGTGAAGCATCTTTTGCAGCAATTGCGGCCTCCCTTGCCGCATTCCGAGAGCTACGGACAAACCGCTGCCAGCGCCGCGGCTCAGCCTCACACTGCCTTCCGCTAATTTCATTTCTTCGGTTTGTCAACAATGGAAAGAAAACGAATTTTGATTGCAACTAAAATCCCGCAGCAAATTCAGGATTTGCGCGCGGCGTTGCTTGCAAACGGCTACGAAGTGAAGGTGGTTGACAACGGTTTTGTCGCTCTGCAACTCAGCCGCGATTTTCGTCCGCACTTGATTTTGGCTGAAGTGGAATTGCCCAAAATTGACGGCCACCATCTATACCGCGAAATCAAAGCGCAATCGGCGACTCAGCACATTCCCTTCTTTTTATTGAGCAAGCATCGTTCCGTGGAAGAGCGGGTGCACAGCATGAACCTGGGGGTGGACGATTACATCAACATCCCCTTCGATGTCAACGAGTTGTTGCTGCGCTTCGAGATCGTCCTCAAAGAAATCGCGCGCTTTGAGTCCACCGCTGCCAGCGTATCGAAAGGGTTTGCCGGAAAATTGTCCGACATGAACGTGCTTGAGGTTTTGCAAACTCTGCACATCGCAAAAAAATCCGCCATCATTAAAATTCAAAATGACGACAGGGAGGGATTGATTTTTTTTAAAGACGGCGAGTTCATCGACGCTTCTTTGGAGCAGCTCGACGCCCCCAGCGCGCTCTTTCGCATGATCACCTGGGCGGAGGGCACGTTCCGGGTGGAATTGCGCGCCGTCGATCAGCCGCGGATTGTACAGAACGCTACCGAGGAAATCATTCAAAAAGGTTTGCTTTTTAAAGATCGTTGGGAGCAGCTCAGTCGCATGTTGCCGCCGCTGCCAGCGCCGGTCAAAATTGGCGCGAACCTCGAGAAGCAAAAGTTCACGGAGGAGGAAAAAGAAATTCTGTCGCACATCACCGCCGACGCGCGGTTAATCGATTTAGTGGAGCGCAGCCGCTTTAACGATTTAAAGGCGCTGCAGATCGCGGCTGGTTTGTTTACCCGCGGCGCTCTCGTGGAAAAACCGGCAGCGGAAGTTCAGGAAAATGGTAAGCCGGTCAACGGGCGCTCAAACCATCATCACGCAAATTTAGCCAATTTGATTGTAAATTTTTTAGAGCAAAAAGTTGGATCGCCTAACAACGGCCACGCCGAGCGCCGACGCAGTGAACGCCGGCGAATGGAACGCCGGATGCGCGGCCGACGCTGGTCGGATTTGAGCGCGCAGCAGAATCGCGTTTATTTGAACCAAAGCGAGTTGTTGATGATTCGCGAAAAGCTTCTTGAAAAGCGCTCGCAAGAAGAGGACGATAATTTTGGAATGCTATATTGAAGGCCGCGGTTGATTTTGATCCGACCGGTTCCACTTCTATTGCCATCGCGGATACTCAAATGAGAATCGGTGAAATTGCTATCGTCGGTCCCGGGTTGGAAAGCAACCGCAAATTCGTAAAGGCCGTTTGCGATGAAGTGATTTTGGAAACCGAGCAACTTGTTTTTGGCCGATTGCGGATTAACGAGCAATTGGTTCTCCACCTTTATGGCCTGCGGCTTCTGAGCAACCAGTTGAACCCCTCCTGGGATCTGCTGTCCAAAAAATTGTTGGGATACATTGTGCTGTTCAATTGGAATCACAACGAAGCTCTGGCAGCCGTCAAGCCCTTTGTTGATGAGTTGAGCGATCGCTATCGTATTCCAATGGTGGTGGCGGCTGCGGTACAAAACACCAATGACGCCCTGCCCGAGCGCCTACTTAACGTGGAATTCGATCTGGCGAAGAATGCGCAATTTACATTCTGCAATTTAACCGAGCCGGCGAGCATCAAAAACGTTTTGGCTGCGCTTGTCAATCAAGTCATCGAAAGTTACTATTAACGTTCTGAGGTTAGAGTGTCGAAGAAAATTTACAACAACATTTTGGAAACCGTCGGCGACACGCCGCTGGTAAAACTGAATCGCATTGCCAAGGGAATCGCGGCGACCATCTTGGCCAAAGTTGAGTTTTTCAATCCCGGCGGCAGCGTCAAAGATCGCATTGCGCTGGCGATGGTTGAAGCCGCGGAAAAAGACGGGCGCCTCAAGCCCGGCGGCGTCATTGTCGAGGCTACCTCCGGCAACACCGGCGCCGGCCTGGCGCTGGTGGCGGCCATCAAAGGTTATAAAACCGTCTTCACGATGCCGGACAAAATGAGCCAGGAAAAGGTGCGCATGTTAAAAGCTTACGGCGCCGAAGTCATCATTTGCCCAACGGCGGTGCCGCACGACTCGCCGGAGAGTTACCACAGCGTCGCGGAAAAAGTGGTGCGCGAAACCCCCAACTCGATCCTCGCTAACCAATACTTCAATCCGGAAAATCCCCTCTCTCATTACCGCACCACGGGCCCGGAAATCTGGGAGCAGACCAACGGCCAGATCGATTGTTTTGTTTGCGGCGTCGGCACCGGCGGCACCATTTCTGGCGCAGCCAAATTTCTCAAAGAAAAAAATCCCAAAATTCGCGTCGTCGGCGCGGACCCGGTGGGGTCGGCGCTGCGCGAATATTTTTACACCCGCAAAGTGATCCACGGGCACCCCTACAAAGTGGAGGGCATCGGACAGGAGATCATTCCCGGCACCGTGTGGTGGGATTATATTGATGAGATGCACTCGGTTACCGATAAAGATTCATTTCTGGCGGCGCGGCGGTTGGCGCGTGAAGAAGGCATGTTGGTGGGCGGCTCCGCCGGCAGCGCCATGTTTGTGGCGCTGCAGGTCGCCAAAGATTTGCCCGCCGGTAAAACTCTGGTGGTCATTTTGCCGGATACCGGCAAATATTATCTCTCTAAATTCTACTCCGACGAGTGGATGAAAGAGAACCGCTTTTTCGATATCGAAAAAGTTTCCCTCGAGCGCGTCCTCGAAGTCAAATCCAACGGCATTCCAACTCTGATCTTTGTCGAGCCAAGCGTTACAGTACGAGAGGCGTTGGCAAAAATGAAGCAGTTCAACATCTCGCAGATGCCGGTGATGCAGGGCGCCAAATCCGTCGGCAGCATTGAGGAGGGGGAGGTGATGTCGAAGGTGCTCGAAAACAACTCCTTGCTGAGTGCGCCGGTGAAGCAAGTGATGGGGAAGGGTTTCCCAGTGGTGAGCGTGACGGAGACCATCGAGAATGTCCGTACTCATCTCACCCGCCACAATCCGGCGGTGCTCATCGAGAAAGCCGGCGCCATCGTAGGCATCATCACCAAGTCGGACTTGTTGGATTTTATCGCATAACGTCCGCAAATTTTGATTTTCACGTCTTAGCAAGCTGCAGTGAAGAACGCGGATTTCCACTCCGCAGAGCGAATCGGCACTGCCGAAATTAAGCAGATTGGAATCCGATGCTTGCTGTTGATCCGAAGTCCTATTCGCCTTCCAGTCCTTCTTAAAAAATTCTTCGATATTTTTCATGTAAACGGGAGTCATTCAGCGCTACTGTGTTAGTCATTGACATTCGAGCGTGTTCTTTGTATATTCCCACCAAAATTAAAGATTTTCGTATGCACATTTGGAGCTCCCATGCGCGAAGAGATTGCCAAAACTTATGATCCGAAAAACGTCGAAGACCGACTCTATAATTATTGGCTGGAGAAGCGCTACTTCCACGCCGAGGTCAATCCCGAAAAACAGCCCTACACGATTGTCATTCCGCCGCCAAACGTGACCGACGTTTTGCACATGGGGCACGCCTACAATAACCTTTTTCAGGATATTCTTATCCGATTTTACCGCAAGAACGAACGGGAGGCTTTGTGGCTCCCTGGCACCGACCACGCCGGCATCGCCACTCAAAACGTGGTGGAACGCTATCTGATGAAAGAGGAGAAAAAGTCGCGCCACGATTTAGGCCGGGAGAAGTTTGTGGAGATGGTGTGGCTGTGGAAGGAGCTGCGCGGCGGCAAAATCATCGAGCAGTTGAAGAAGATGGGCTTTTCGTGCGACTGGGAACGCGAGCGTTTCACCATGGACGAGGGCATGTCGCGCGCGGTGCTCGAAGTTTTTATTCGCTTATATAACAAAGGTTTGATCTATCGCGGCAAGTACATCATCAATTGGTGCCCGCGCTGCCAGACCGCCCTCTCCGATGAGGAAGTCGAACACCAGGAAAAGGATGGCTGCCTGTGGTACGTCAAATATCCGGTCTCCGGCACCACGCGTTTCATCACGGTCGCCACCACCCGCCCCGAGACGATGTTGGGTGACGTGGCGGTGGCGGTTCATCCCAAAGACAAGCGCTACAAAGATCTCATCGGCAAAACTGCCACCTTGCCGGTGGTGGGACGCGATCTGCCGATCATCGCCGATGAAATGGTGGATAAAGAATTCGGCACCGGCGCGGTGAAAGTGACGCCCGCGCACGACCCCAACGATTTCCTCATCGGCCAGCGCCACAATTTAACGCCGCTGATGGTGATGAAGGAAGACGCCACCATGAACGAACACGCTGGCAAGTACGCCGGCATGGATCGCCTCAAAGCCCGCAAGCATCTCTTGCAGGATTTGAAGAACGGCGGCTTTCTCGAAAAAGTCGAAGATCACAAACATGCCGTCGGCCACTGCTATCGCTGCGGTACCACAGTAGAACCGTTTCTTTCCGAACAGTGGTTCGTGAAAATGAAGCCGCTGGCGGAGCCGGCGCTGAAGGCCGTGAAAGACGGCAAAATCAAGCTCCATCCCGCGCGCTGGACGAAGGTGTTTACTCATTGGCTGGAGAACATCCACGATTGGTGCATTAGCCGGCAAATCTGGTGGGGACACCGCATCCCCATTCATTACTGCCAGGTCTGTTCGGAAGTGGTCGCAGCGATTGAGCCTCCAACCCAGTGTCCGAAATGCAACAGCAAAAATCTGCAACAGGATCCGGATGTGCTCGATACCTGGTTCTCCTCCCAGCTTTGGCCGTTCGCCACGCTCGGCTGGCCCGAGGAGACAAAGGAGCTGAAATATTTCTATCCCACCGACACCCTGGTTACTGGTCCGGACATCATCTTTTTTTGGGTGGCGCGGATGGTAATGATGGGCCTCGAGTTCATGGGCGAAATTCCGTTCCACGATGTTTATTTCAACGGCATCATCCGCGATGCCCAAGGCCGCAAAATGAGCAAGTCGCTCGGCAACGGCATCGACCCGTTGGAGATGGTGCAGCAGTACAGCGCCGACGCCGTGCGCTTCTCGTTGCTGCTTTTGTCGGCGGAGGGGCAGGACATCAATTTATCAACCAAAGATTTTGAGTTAGGGCGGAATTTTTCCAACAAGCTCTGGAACGCCTTCCGTTTTTTGTGGATGAATTTGGACGAAGTTGACTTAAAGAATGCCAACCTGGAATTCGTTCAAAAAGCGCTGAAGACAAATGAACTCAATTTGGCCGATCGCTGGATTCTTAGCCGCTATCAAAAGACCGTAAAAAAAGTGACCCGCGGCTTGGAGCTGTTCAAATTTCACGAAGCCACCGACGCCATCTACAATTTCTTCTGGAAAGAATTTTGCGATTGGCACCTCGAACTGATTAAACCGCGTCTCTATCATTCCGAGAACGCGGTTGCAAAACGCACCGCGTTGGGCGTGGCGACGTTTGTGTTGAAAGGCATCCTGCAGCTCTTGCATCCCTTCATTCCATTCATTACCGAAGAGATCTGGATGAAGGTGCGCGCCGCCGGTGATTCCGAAAGCAGTGTCATTGCCAAGTGGCCAGCGGAGACGCGCGCGCTAATCAGCGACGCTGCCGAGCGCGACATGGAGACCCTTCAGAACGCGATTGGCGCCATCCGCAACATTCGCGGCGAAATGAATATTCCCCACACCAAACTCGCCAGCGTGATCGTCACTAGCATGAATGGCACAAACCTCGATTTGATTCGCGATCATAAACCGTTCTTTGAGCATCTTGCCAAAGTCGAGAATTTGGAGTGCCGGCCCAAAGTGCAGAAGCCGCCAAAGTCAGCGGCTGCAGTAGTGAACGACCTCGAAATTTACATGCCCCTCGAAGGCCTGATTGATTTTGAGGTGGAACGTGCGCGTTTGCAAAAAGAGATCAAGCGGCTCGAGCAGCAGCTGGAGTCGCTCAATCACAAACTCCACAGCACCGATTTTTTGAAGAAAGCGCCCGACGATGTTATTGATCGCGAGAAAAGAAAGAAGGCCGATTTTGAATCAAATTTGGAAAAGCTGAAGTCTAACTTGGAGAGCTTGGGAGTTTAGCGCGGTTTATGTTTTTTTTTACTAAACTGCGTGTGTTTTTCAGATCCCTTCACCAGTTGAGATGATGGAAGCGAGCCACTTATAGTGGAATAGAATTGACATAGAAATTTATTGACGTCGTGCTTGCTGTTAACGATTGAAAGGTTCCTTCAAAAATGAAAACGAAAATCTCGCTATTTAGTCTGCTGATGCTGGCGACCGCCGTTTTTGCACAAGAAAAGCAAATCGCCCTCACCATTTACAACGACAACCTCGCGCTGGTCAAAGACGTGCGCAAAATGCAGTTGGCCAAAGGCGTGAGCGAAATCAAATTTCAGGACGTGGCCGCGCAAATCGATCCCACCTCGGTTTATTTTTTGTCCCTCAGCGCGCCGGATAAAGTTGCCATACTCGAACAGAATTACGAATATGATCTGGTGAGCTCCACAAAAATTCTACAGAAGTATATCGATCAGCAAATCACTCTTTCGGCAAAAGAGGGGATCAGTTTTTCCGGGACGTTGCTTAACGCTTCCGGCAAGGATGTCATTCTGCGCGCAGATGACGGCCGCATCAAAATCGTCAACATGGATATCGTTCAGAATATGGACTTTCCCAAATTGCCAGAAGGGCTGATCACCCGGCCGACGCTGGTGTGGTCCGTCAACAGCGAGCAGGCTGGCGAGCAGCAGGTGGAAGTAGGTTACTTGACTACCGGCATTCAGTGGCACGCGGAGTACGTGGGCGTGACCAACAAAGATGACACTTCACTGGACCTCAGCGGCTGGGTTTCCATCGACAACCGTTCTGGCGCCAGGTACGAAAACGCGAAACTGAAATTGGTGGCCGGCGACGTCCATCGCGCGCAGGAGCCGCCGCGTCCGTTCATGCGCAAGGAAATGTTGTATCAGGCTGCCGAAGTACAGATCGAGCAATTTGAGGAGAAGGCGTTTTTTGAATATCATTTGTACACCCTGCAGCGTCCGGCAACCGTCGCCGACAATCAGATTAAGCAGATTTCGTTGTTCCCCTCAGCGCAGGTCAAAAGTGAGAAAAAGTACAGTTACGACGGCGCCCGCGACGCCAAAAAAGTGCGCGTTAATTTGGAGTTCCAAAATAAAAAAGAATTTGGACTCGGAATACCGCTGCCGCGCGGCAAAATGCGGCTTTATAAAAAAGATGATGACGCCGCGCTGGTGTTCATCGGCGAGGATTTTGTTGAGCACACGCCCAAAGATGAAAAGGTGCGCGTCAACGTCGGCAATGCGTTCGATATTGTTGGCGAGCGCACGCAAAAAGATCGCCGCGCAATCGGTAAAAATTCCTGGGAAGAAACCTGGGAAATCAAGCTGCGCAATCACAAAGAAGAAGCGGTGGAGGTGACGGTCATCGAGCGCTTGCAGGTGGACTGGGAGATTTTGCGCAAAACCCACGAGTACACCAAAAAGGATGCCTACACCATCGAGTTTCTGGTGAGCATTCCCAAAAGCGGCGAGGTGGTGATAGAGTACGTGGTGCGGTATGAAAGATAGGAGCAACCATGAATGAGAAAAAATTGCTTGACCGAATCACAATTGACCCGGAAGTGATGGTTGGCAAACCGGTCATAAAGGGAACGCGCCTGACAGTTGAGTATATTCTAAACTTGCTGGCTCACGGAGAGCCGGTGGACGAAATACTAAAGGAATATGAGGGCCTCACACTCGAGGATATTCAGGCGTGTCTGTTATTCGCCACCAAGTCTTTAGAAGATACGACCTTTCTGCCCCTCGAATCCGAGATGGCGTAAATGCGATTTCTCGTGGATGAGTGTACAGGGCCAGAAGTTGCAGACTGGCTGCGCGAGCGAACATCATGACGTGTTTTCGGTTTACCAAGAAGCACGTGGGATGAAAGATGTTCAGATCATTCAAAAGGCTTTTCATGAGAATTGGATTTTGATCACGAATGATAAAGGCTTTGGAGAAAAATCTTTCGGGAGGGGTATCCCCATCGAGGGGTTATTCTCTTGCGACTTGATGATGAAAGGGCCAAAATCAAGATCGATACGCTGAGACGATTTCTTGAAAATATTCCCATGAGGCGTCCGGCAAGTTTGTTGTGGTCACCGAAAAGAAGGTGCGATTTGCGCGCGGGTGAAACCCCTTGCTTTTGGAGGTTAGATTCATGAAGGTTATCTACGATCGGGAAACCGACACTCTCACCGTCATCTTTTCGGATGCGCCAGTTGACGAAAGTGATGAGGACAAACCCGGCGTCATTCTTGATTATGATACTTCAGGGAATTTGGTTTCGGTTGAAATACTCGATGCCTCGCGCCGTGTCAAGGCGCCAACTCAAATCGAATATCAAATCGCTTCGTTGCCAGCATAAATGTGGCCAACCTAAACTCAAATCTCTTGCAAACCTCGGTGCAATTCCTAAAAGGCATCGGCGAAAAACGCGCTCAGGCCTTAAAAGAAGTTGAAGTCGAAACCGTGCTCGACCTGTTCTACTATTTTCCCCGCCGCTATTTAGATCGCAGTCACATTACCGCAATCAAGGATTTGAAAGAAGGCATGATGGCCACCGTGGTTGGCAAAATCGAATTCTGCGGCGTGAAACGCGGGCGCAAGAGCCGCTTCATCGCCGCGGTTTCCGATGGCACGGGCATTATGCACTGCGTGTGGTTCAATCGCATGGAATACTGGAACAAGATTTTTGAGCAGGGCGAAACCGTTGCCTTCAGCGGCAAAGTCGGTTTCTTCGGCAATTTTCAAATGGTGCACCCAGAATTCGATCGCCTCTCCGACGAAGGCGAACCGGATTTTCTGCACACCGGCCGCATCATTCCGCTTTATCCTTCTTCTGAAAGTCTTTCAAGAGTTGGATTGGATAGCCGCGGCTTCCGGCGAATCATCCGCAGCGGCTTAAAAAGTTACGCCAGCCAATTGCAGGAAACGCTGCCGGCGGACATTTTGAAACGCCAGCATTTGTTGCCGTTGAAAGCGGCCATTGAGAACGTTCATTTCCCAAAAGAGAAAAAATTGCTGGCGGGGGCGCGACGACGCTTAAAATTCGACGAGCTTTTCTTTCTGGAATTGATGTTGGCCTATCGCCGGCGCAGCGTCGAACTCACCCGCAAAGGTATCGAGTTCCTAAAGGTGGGCGAGCGCACCCGCCGGCTCATCGAGTCGCTGCCGTTTGAGTTGACGGAAGCGCAAAAGCGGGTGATTCGGGAAATCAGCGACGACATGAAAAAGGACACGCCGATGAACCGGCTGCTGCAAGGCGACGTCGGGGCGGGCAAAACCATCGTCGCTTTGATTGCGATGATGATGGCCCTCGAAAACGGCTACCAGTCCGCGTTGATGGCGCCCACGGAAATTCTTGCTGAGCAGCACTTTCTCACCATTCACAAAATGTTGGAAGATTTAGGCGTGAAGGTGGCGCTGCTGATCGGCGCGCAGAAAAAAAACGAGCGCACGGAAATTTTGGAGATGATCAAAAGCGGCGAAGCGGGCATCGTCATTGGCACGCACGCGCTCATTCAAGAGGGCGTGGAGTTCAAAAAACTCGGGCTGGCGATCATCGACGAGCAGCACCGTTTCGGCGTGATGCAGCGCGCGGTTTTGATGGAGAAGGGACTAAACCCGGACGTGCTGGTGATGACCGCGACGCCAATCCCGCGCACGCTGTCGCTGACATTGTACGGCGATCTCGATGTCTCGATTTTGGACGAGCTGCCGCCGGGACGCCAGCCAGTCAAAACTGTGTGGCGCAGCGAAAGCAAGCGCAATGAGATTTATAACTTTGTTAAAAATCGATTGCAAAGCGGCGATCAGGTTTACATCGTGTTCCCGCTCATTGAAGAATCTGAGAAAATTGATTTGAAAGCCGCCATCGAGAATTATGAAAATTTGAAGAGCGGCATCTTATCAAATTTCAAAATTGGCCTGCTGCACGGCCGCATGAAAAGCGCAGACAAAGAGCAGGTGATGGCCGATTTCAAAGCGGGAACCATTCAGGTTTTGGTGAGTACGACGGTCATCGAAGTTGGCGTGGACGTGCCCAACGCCACCATCATGATCATCGAAAATGCCGAGCGTTTTGGTTTGCCGCAGCTTCATCAACTGCGAGGGCGAGTCGGCCGCGGCACCAAAAAATCGTACTGCTTTTTGATTGCCAAATCACCCGTCTCGGCCGAAGCGCGAATTCGACTCGACACCGTCGCCAAAACCAACGATGGCTTCAAGATTGCCGAAGTGGATTTGCAGCTCCGCGGCCCGGGCGAATTTTTTGGCACCAGGCAGCACGGTCTGCCGCAGTTGCGCATCGCGGATTTGATCAAAGACACCGAGCTGTTGCTGAAAGCCCGCGACGAGGCGTTTGAGTTTGCCCGCCGCGATCGCCAACTCGAGCATTGGGAAAGCCTGCCGTCGCGCGTTAATTTTTTTAAGGAGTATCATGACAAAGTGGAATTGGCGCGGGTGGGGTAGACGGAGTGCCAAACTTTAGTTTGGCCAAGTTTGGCCGCCAACTCAGTCAAGCTAAAGCTTTGGTACTCCGACAATTAACATCGAATTTTCCTAACGGAGGAAGAACCATTTTATGGAGCATAACAAACTCAACCGCATTATCGCCGCGATCATTTTTTTGATTGCGCTGATCGTTTACGGCCGCACGGTGGCGCCCACCACTTCGTACTGGGACTGCGGTGAATTCATCACTTGCGCCTACATCCTCGGCGTGCCGCATCCGCCGGGGGCGCCGCTGTATATTTTAGTCGGGCGCATCTTCACCATGCTGCCCTTTTTCGATGACATTGGCTTGCGCGTCAACATTCTCTCGGTGATCGTCAGCGCCTTCACGGTGATGTTCACATATTTGATCATCGTGCGTTTGCTGCGGGAGTGGCGCGGCATTCCTCAAACCATCGCGCAGAAGATCATCATGTACACCGGCGGTATCATCGGCGCGCTGGCGTTCGCGTTTTCCGATTCCTTTTGGTTCAACGCCGTTGAGGCGGAAGTATATGCCGTGTCGATGTTCTTCACCGCCATTGTCGTGTGGTTGATTTTAGTCTGGTCGGAAAAGGCGGAGACCCCGGCCAGCGATCACATTATTCTGCTAATTGTTTATTTGATGGGGCTCGCCACCGGTGTTCATCTTTTGAACGTACTCGCGCTGTTCACTGTGGGTTTGATCATCTATTTCAAGAAATACGAATTCAACCTCTCGTCCTTCACGATTGCCGCCATTGCCATGGTGGTCGCATTCGGAGCGATTTATCCAGGCATTGTCAAAGGTATCCCCTGGGTTTTGGAGTTATCGTTTGTGGCGCTCGCCGGATTGGTGTTGGTGATCTTGTTTGGAATTTATTATGCCATTAAAAATCAGCAGCGCATTCTCAGCCTGGTGTTGATGAGTCTTATGCTGGTCGTCGTCGGTTATTCCACTTACACGGCCATTTACATTCGCTCCAACTTGCACCCCGCGATCAATGAAAACGATCCCAGCGTGCCGGAGCGGCTGGTGAGTTACCTCAACCGCGAGCAGTACGGCGACATTCCGCTCACCGAACGCCGCGCGCCCTTGTGGGAATATCAAATCAAAAAAATGTACATCCGCTATTTCGGCTGGCAATTCATCGGCAAAGGCACCACCATCGGCGAAGACAACTACATTGTGGAAACCCTCTCGCCGCGCGGGTTGATGGGGCTACCTTTCATCGTTGGGCTGATTGGCATGTTCCATCATTTCAACCGCGATTGGAAGCGCGCATTGTCGATTCTGGCGTTGTTCATTATGACTGGCGTGGCTATTGCGATTTATCTCAATCAGGAAGACCCGCAGCCGCGCGAGCGTGATTATGCATACGTGGCTTCGTTCTTTGCGTTCGCTTTGTGGATTGGCATTGGCGCCAGCGCGGTGATGGAGTTGATCTATTCTTCATTTACCCGCAGTATGGCCTTGCGCAAAATCGCCGTGGCTCTCACCATTGTTCTGTTGTTTGTTGCCGTGCCCTACAAAATGATCGCTTTCAATTATCACGAGCATGATCGCACCGGCAACTTTGTGGCCTACGATTATTCGTACAACATTCTGCAAACCTGCGAACCCAATGCTGTCCTCTTCACCAATGGCGATAACGACACCTTCCCCTTGTGGTTTTTGCAGTATGTTTATAACATCCGCCGGGATGTGCGGGTGGTGAACCTGAGCCTGCTCAACACCGACTGGTATATCAAACAGTTGCGGGACGAAGAGCCCAAAGTGCCCATCAGTTTTAGCGATCGCGAAATCGAGGGATTGCAAGCCATTTTGTGGCCGGAGCCCAAACCCCTGAAAATTGAGGTGCCGCGACAAAAGCTTTTGGAGAGTTTGCAAAAGGCCGAAGACAACGCTAAACTTAAACCAGAAGAGGTGCCGGAAAAACCTGCCATCTCCTTTGAATTGGCGCACACCAAAGTACTGGCCGGCGGCCACCCAGTGCTGCTGACGCAGGATCGCATGGTGCTGCACATCATTGCCGCCAATAAATTTGAGAAACCGATCTATTTCGCGGTGACCGTCTCGCCGGAAAATATGCTCAACCTCGATAATCGCCGCAACGTCAAAGGCCAGGAGAACTACCTGCGCATGGACGGCCTGGCGTTTCGGGTGATGCCCTACGGCGGCCCCCGCGATTTCATTTCGCCGCAAAAATTGCAAGTCAATTTGTTTGAAAAATTCCAGTACCGCAACCTCGACAATCCGGACGTTTATTACAATGACAACATCCTCGGCCTGCTGCAAAATTATCGCTCGGCATTTTTGCGGCTCACCAATCATTATCAAATTTTAGCCATGTCCGACACCACTTACAATAAAAAGGCCCTGGCCGTGTTGGATAAAATGAACGAAGTGATGCCGGAAGAAGTGGTGCCGCTGCGCAATTGGCAATTGTCGATTCAGTTTGGCCGCATGTACGCCGACGCCGGCCGCCTGCAAGAATTGCGCCGCCGCCTCGAACAGATCCCCGAGCTTTATCATTTAGAGCCGGCGGAAAAAGTTTTTCTGGCGCAATACTACTATCAGTTTTTGCAAGACAGCGCCAAAGCCGAGTCTCTGGCGGTGGCCGTTTTGAATGAGGCGCCACAAACCACCGAAGCCTATGGCTGGCTGATGGGGCACTATACTCGCAATCAACAGTATGCGAAAGCTTCGGAGGTGCTGGATAAGTGGCTGCAGCGAAACCCAGCCGATGTCGAAGCCAGAGCAGAGCACGCCCGTTTGCAAAAATTGTTGCGCTCAAGCGATTCGTTGAAAAACGTGGCGCCGCCCGCGGACGGCCAGCCCGGCTCAAAGCCGTAAGTGGACCCATTTCATCTCCGTGATGACCTGGTCATGCCGCCGCTGGTTTCTATCGTCATTCCCCATTTTAACGGCGAAGAGATTCTCGAACGCTGTCTCACCTCGTTGGCTTCGACGGCTTACGCCAACAAAGAAATCATCGTGGTGGACAACGGCTCCCGCGACGGCAGCGCCGAAGCGGCGGCGCGCCGCCATCCCGAGATTTGCGTGATTCGAAATTCCGAGAATCTCGGCTACGCCGGCGGCTGCCATTCCGGTCTGCGGCAGGCCCACGGCTCGTACGTGGTGTTTTTAAATAACGACACCGAAGTCGAGCCCCAGTGGCTGTCGTTGTTGGTCGCAGCCGGCGAAAGCGATCCTCGCATTGCTGCCTGCCAGCCCAAGTTGCTCTCCATTTACGATAAAAGCAAATTCGATTACGCCGGCGCGGCGGGCGGCGAGATGGATATCTTTGGATATCCCTTTTGCCGCGGCCGCATTTTTTTCTCCTGCGAAAAAGACCAGGGGCAGTACGACGCCGGCGGCGATATTTTTTGGGCCTCCGGCGCAGCGCTGTTTATGCGCAAATCCGCTCTCGAACAGGTGGGCGGCTTCGATGAAAAGTTCTTCGCCCACATGGAAGAAATCGATCTCTGCTGGCGGCTGCAACTGGCGGGCTGGCGCGTCGTCGCCGTTCCGCAGGCGCGGGTTTACCACCGCGCCGGCGCTACCCTCCGCCCCGATTCCTACCAGAAGCTTTTTCTCAATCACCGCAACAACCTTGTCATGATTCTGAAAAATTATCAGCCAAAAAATTTGCTTTGGATCGTTCCGCTTCGTATCTTTTTTGAGTTGATAACGTTTTGTGCTGCGCTGCCGCGGCGGGACTGGGTGCGCGCGAAAGCGGTTTTAGCGGCGCTGTTCTTTGTCATCACCAACGCCAAGCGCATTTGTCAGCGAAGGAAAGCAGCGCAGGGATGTCGTCAACTTCCGGACCGCGAGATTATTTTAAAAATGTATCGCGGCAGTATCGTATGGGCTTATTTTGTTCGCGGGATTCGCCGCTTTCAAGATTTGAACCCGTAACGCAAAGCTCTGCTGTGCCACTCAAAGCGGAGCCCATCTCGTTGGGGCTGTCCAAAAAGGTACCTGTCATTGCCTGCCTGTGGCAGATAGGCGAGCGAAGCGAAGCAATCTTCTGATTCTGCCTGCCTGTGCAGACAGGTGCGCAAATTGTGGGATTGCTTCGTCGCTAACGCTCCTCGCAATGACATTTTTCTGCCTTTTTTGGACAGCCCCAACGAAGGCGGGAGAAGTGAAGGCACGCGCTCCTACGCTGGTTCCTAACCGCTCTGCGTAGTAACCAGATCAGTAAACTCAAGCGGAGACTGCTATCGAGTTTGAAACCACTGCTTGCCTGCTCTGTGGGCACGTCCGCTGTGCGCCGAAATTGGCGGCGCCGGATCGCTTCAATTTGCAGTCCGAAATTCGCTATCAAATTGTGGCGTGCGCGCGGTGCGGTTTTGTCTTTTTGAATCCGCGGCCCAAAATCGACGCCGTCGCCGAGGCTTACCAAGACGCCGCGTATCAACCGTTTTTGTCAGCGCAGCCGCGGCGTAGTTTGGGAGATCGAATTTATGATTTGGCGCGGCAAGTGAACGTGCGCAGCAAAAGACGAAAGATCGAGAAATTGAAAGGGCGGGGAAAAATACTTGATGTCGGCTGCGGCACCGGCGAGTTTCTGCACGAAATGCAGCGGCGCGGCTGGCAGGCTTCCGGCATTGAAACCAGCACGCGCGCGGCAGAGTTTGCACACAAAAACTACGGCCTCGAAACCGCCGCCGCTGATTTGCTTGAAGCCGATTTTGCGGCGGAGCAGTTCGATGTCATCACCTTCTGGCATGTTTTGGAGCACGTGCACGATCCGCTTGCGACGCTCAAAATCGCGCGCAAAATTCTCAAAGATGATGGTGTGATTTTGATAGCTTGTCCGAATATCGAAAGTGTGGATGCGCGTTTTTACAGCAGCGGCTGGGTTGCTTTGGATGCCCCGCGCCACCTCAGCCACTTCACGCCGGACACCTTGGCGCGCGCCGCGGCGGAAGCGGATCTGGAGGTGTTTAAGATTCGGCCCATGATACTCGACACAGTGTATAATTGCCTGATGAGCGAGCCACTGGTTGCCGCGCCGCCGCGGGCAAAATTTTTCAACTTGATGTTCGGACTGCGCGCCCTGCTGATCGCGGGCGCCTCGCTGCTGGTCGCTGCAATGGCAAACCGGCGGGGATCGGCCATTCTTTATTTCTTGAGAAAGAGAGTCAAAAATGAAGCCCCTTAAAAAGTTTTTTAAAACCCAGACTATCTTGTTGGCGCTGATTTTAGCCGGTTGTTTCGGAAAGCCGGAGAGTCAGGGCGACGGCGCCAATATTTATGTCATCGCTGATTCCACCGATTGGGCGGTTTTGGAGCCGACGCTGAAAGAGGTGTTTCAGAAAGTTATCATCACCCCGCAGCCGGAATATCTTTTTGAGCTAATTTGGGTTTCACCGGACAATTTTGGGGAGCATGCCCGCAAAAAGAATTTAGTTTTGGCGGGCGCGTTGCAATCACCAGGCGGTGTGATCGCGAAGGTCGGGCTGTCTTCGGAAGTGAAAGAGCGCGTGGCGGAGGGCAGCGCGTTTGTATTTCCGAAGCCCGATCAATGGGCCGAGAATCAATTGTTGGTGGTGCTGGTCAGCAACACACTTGAGGAGCTGCAGGAAAAGCTGCTCGACAATCGCGATTACCTCTACAATCTTTTTAAAAAGAAGCTGGACGATGAAACCCTAACTGAAATGTACAGCAAGTTAGAGCAAGTCGAGATGGAAAAGGAGCTTCTCGAAAAATTTGGCTGGATGGTGCGCATTCAGCACGATTACATCATCAATATCGAGCGCCTGCAAGAGCGCTTCGTGATGCTGCGCCGCAGTCTCCCCGGGCGCGAACGCTGGCTGTTTGTGCACTGGATCGACGACGGCGATAGCGCGATCATCACGCCGGAGTGGGCCATTCAGACCCGCAACCGTTTGACGACCAAGTTCTACGAAGGCGACGTCATCAATCAGCAATACACCAAGACGGACACGGTGGATTTTCTCGGCCGCCGCGCTTTGCTGCTCGAAGGCCTTTGGGAAAACGAACAAAAAGTTCTGGGGGGGCCGTTTCGCAGTTACAGTTTTTATGACGCGCCTTCCGGAAGAGTTTATATGATCGATGTGGCGGTATTATTTCCCGGCGGCAAAAAGGAGCCGTTTTTGCGCCAGCTTGATGTGATGGCGCACACCTTCAAAACCGCGCAGGAGGCAGCGGCCGCTGTCGGTAGTGAAGCGAGTCGGTGATGCTGGGTGAGAGGGATAAAGAAGTACGGCGGTAAGGGAATCTTGTCTGGCTAGGTTGCTCAGCGATCTGTCGAATCGTGCTAATGGACTCTGGAGTAATGAAAATGGAGTCGCCGTTCTCATCAACGGTGACAATGATCGTGTTAGTAACGAAAATGTTTTCCGGATGCGTGATGAGATATTTTTCACCATTATCAACATGAATTTTAAACATCCGAAACGGACGGGCTTTAACAAATTTACGAATTTCATCAACGGTCATGCTTGAGCTCTCCAAATTAGACCTGTGCAGAATCTCACGTATTTTCCCCGAAAGTCAAGGTGAATTTTGACAAACAAATTCCAGCGCTACTTCGAGTTCGAAAAACATCGCACGTCGTTTCGCAATGAAATCATTGGCGGCGTGACCACGTTTATGACCATGTCGTACATCATCGTGGTCAACCCAAAAATTTTAGAAGCCGCCGGCCTCCCCTTCGGCGCCTCGATGGTGGCCACGATTCTCACCGCCGCGTTGGGAACGCTGTTCATGGGTTTATATGCCAGGCGTCCGTTTGCCATCGCGCCCTACATGGGCGAAAATGCCTTCATCGCGTACACCGTAGTAGTGGTGTTGGGATACAGTTGGCAGGCGGCGCTGGGCGCGGTGTTCGTGGGCGGCGTTTTGTTTGTGCTGCTGACCATTTTGCGCCTTCGCCAATGGCTGGTGGAAGCAATCCCACAAGGATTGCGCTACAGTTTTTCCGTAGGCATCGGGTTGTTTATGACGTTTATTGGATTGAACGCCACCGGCATCGTGACGCTGGGCGTGCCGGGCGCGCCGGTGAAAATCGGCGATGTCACCAGCGCCGGCGTGCTGGTGGCAATTTTCGGATTCTTGCTCATCACGATCTTGATGCTGCGCAAAGTGCCGGGCGCCATTTTATTGGGCATCGTGATTACGACTTTTGTTGCGTTCATTTTTGATGTTGCGAAACTTCCGGAAAAATGGTTGAGCCTGCCACCGAGTCTCGCACCAACGTTTCTTAAACTCGATTTGGCGGGAGTGTTCCAGTGGGGATTTTTTGGCATTGTACTTACCATTTTTGTGATGGCGTTTGTGGATACCATGGGTACGCTCATCGGCGTTTCCGCGCGCGCCGGCTTTTTGGATGAAAACGGTAACCTTCCGCAAATCGAAAAACCCATGCTGGCGGATGCGCTGGCCACGACGTTTGCGGCGGTGGTGGGAACCACGCCGGCGGGTGCGTACATCGAGTCGGCCTCGGGTGTGGAGGCCGGTGGGCGCACCGGCTTCACCGCGCTAGTGGTTGCGCTGCTATTTGTGCTGGCGCTGTTCTTCGCGCCATTTTTGACGGCCGTGCCGCCGCAGGCTTACGGCCCGGCTTTGATCGTCGTTGGCTATTTGATGCTGACCCCGATTCGCAAAATTGATTTGGAAGATTACACCGAGCTTTTTCCAGCGTTTGCGGTGATTGTGCTGATGAGCTTCACGTTCAATATCGGCGTGGGCATCACCGCGGGATTTGTGCTGTATCCGATTTTCAAATTAGCGGCCGGCCGCGCCCGCGAAGTGAAACCGGGACTGTGGGTGTTGAGCGGGTTGTCGCTGCTGTTTTATGTGTTTTATCCGTATGCGTGAAGAAAGAAATCTGGTTGCGTGAAATCCTCTTGTTTTGTAGTTTTGTTGAGTAATGCTTGAGGGGTGAGTTATGTTGAAAAATGTAAAACCTTTCTACTCCACACCGTTGGGAAGCGCCTATTTGGGGGACAGTCTCGAGTTAATGAAATATCTTCCCGATAGTTGCGTCAACCTGATTCTAACATCTCCGCCATTTGCACTCACCCGGAAAAAAGAGTACGGTAACAAATCAGCGGATGAGTATATCGATTGGTTTCTCGTATTCGCGAGAGAGTTTAAACGCATACTTACGGATGACGGCTCTTTTGTTTTGGATTTGGGGGGGGTTATTTGCCCGGGCATCCGGTTAGAAGCATTTATCAGTTTGAACTTTTAGTAAGGCTTTGTAGAGAAATTGGATTTTTTTTAGCACAGGAGTTTTTTCACTATAATCCTTCACGATTGCCAGCGCCTGCTGAATGGGTTAATGTAAGACGCATTCGGGTCAAAGATTCCATTAATATAGTGTACTGGCTGTCGAAAACGGAATACCCCAAAGCTGATAATCGGAAGGTTCTCAAACCATACAGTGAAAGTATGAAGCAACTTCTAAAGAATGGTTATAGGGCAAAATTGCGACCAAGCGGCCATGATATATCTGAGAATTTTGGCAAGGACAACGATGGTGCTATTCCTCCTAATCTTTTGGAAATCGCCAACACGGAATCAAACAGCGCATACCTAAGAAGGTGCGCCGAAGTCGGTATAAAGCCTCATCCTGCGAGATTTCCAAAAGAATTTGCCGAGTTTTTCATCAATTTCTTAACAGATGAAAAAGATCTGGTGCTCGATCCTTTCAGTGGTTCTAATACTACTGGTTATGTAGCAGAAATTCTCGGTCGTAAATGGATTGCATTTGAGTTATGTGAAGAATATTTGATGGGAAGTAAATTTCGTTTTGAAAACATACCGACTTTGTTCACTTATCAGATGACCGATGGCCAGGCATAAAAAATACGATCTGTTAGAAATTCTGGTACAGGCAATCCATGATTCTAACTGGAATGTTCTTTATGTGTCGAGTATTCACCAGCATCCCTTCTTATTGAGAGTTTATAAAGATGAAAGAAGTTACCTGCTTAGAATTTATATTTGGCACCTGACCCACGGAGGTGGTTTTCGGAGACCAATCGATGAGTTCCGTATCCAAATTACTGGAATCAAGGGCTTCGATTCTTTCCCAGACGAAAAAACATTAATTCTCGGTTGGTGGAACAAAGGAGAGGTATTCGCAGGGTTTGATTATTCAAAACATCGGGGATTGCTTGGTGCCTCTCCCTCAATCCAAATTCGCGAAGAGGCGTTGCGGAAGGCTTATATCAATGGAATGGCCTCGCATAATAAAGGAAATAAAGAAATAGAACTGAAAAAAATGGGCCTTGATGGAGAGGCAACAAGGTTTCGCAATGAATTAAGACCCATGATCCCGGTTCCGCCATCTTTGAGTGATAGGCCCCACCGTGATTTTATTCGAGAAGCAAATAAAATCAGAGGTTGGAAATTATAGGATAGGAGGATAGGCGAAATCTGGAATCCGTCGGAAACTTGGAGATTGTGAGAGAAACCTTAAAAATTAAGACATCAATCCATGAAAATCGGCGTCGTCGGCACCTTCATCCGTGACCGTATTTTCCCCTACAAAGGCGAAGCGGTGGAGAGCATTGGCGGGATTTTTTTTACGGTCTCGTTTCTGGCCAGTTTAGCGGATCGCGCAACCGAAATTTATCCAGTGTCGTTCGTGGGCGAGGACTTTTACGACCTGCTCATCAAGTGGCTCGCCGAATACAAAAACATTCGGCTCGACGGCATCCAAAAAATTTCCCGCACGCACACGCAGGTGAAGCTGGTGTACACCGGCCCGCAGGAGCGCTACGAAATCACCACGGAACCGATGCCCCCGCTGAATTTTTCCGAACTGGAAATTTTAACGGACGCCGACGCCGTGCTGGTCAATCTCGTCTCCGGCGTGGACGTGGATTTGTCCGCACTGGCGCAATTTCGCCGGCAATCCCCCGCGCTGATTTACCTCGACTTCCACACCCGCGCGATGGGAATTGATGAAGCCGGCCGGCGTTATTACCGCCGGCCCGACGATTGGCAGGAGTGGATTGAACTCACCGACGTGTTGCAGCTCAACGAAATGGAAGCGCGCACCCTCGCCGGCTCGGGCGCGGGCGACTCGCCAGATTCTTTGATTGCGTTCGGCGAGCTGTGTTTGCGGATGCGCCCGAAGGTCTGTCATATCACTTTAGGCGAAAAAGGTTCTTTGCTTTTTTATCTGAACGATGGCTGCCCGCGAGTGGAACGCATCAAAGCGTACCCCGTTACCGACGTGGTGGACATCATTGGCTGCGGCGACGCCTTTGCCGCCGGTTACCTCGTCAAATATTTCGCCGTCCGCGATGTTCTGCAAGCCACGAAATTTGCCTCGAAAGTGGCGGCTATCAACTGCACTTTCATCGGCAGCTCCGGCGCCAAAGCAATTCCGGATTTGTTGAAAAAATTTGACGCTAATTTTTAGAGAGATTGGATGCTTACAATGGCAAATCTCAAGTTGCACAAAGACAAAGTAATGATTTTTGGAGCGAATGGCCTGCTGGGCCAAAAACTGGTGCAAGCCTTTTCGGAAAAGTATGAAATAATTGGGGCTGGACGTAAACCAAAGCCGCCGCTCGATTTTGAAGATTTCCATTACATCAATTGTGATATCGTAGAGCGCGCTGTCGTCCGCAAGGCCATTCGCGACATCAAGCCGAAGATGGTCATCAACGCCGCCGCCTATACCAATGTCGATGGTTGTGAAGCTTACCGCGAGGAATGTTGGAACGTCAATGTGCACGGCGTGGAAAATTTGGCCCACGCCGCCCAAAGCATCGATGCCTGGATCATTCATATTTCCACCGATTATCTGTTCGACGGCAAAGAGGGCGTTCAGTACGCCGAAGATTCCAAACCCAATCCTCTGAGCTACTACGGCCGTTCGAAATTGGCGGGGGAAAACGCGGTCATCGCCAGCGGCGCCGAGTACACTATTGTGCGGACAATGATTTTGTACGGAACCGGCCGCGGCCTGCGGCCCAACTTTGCCACCTGGCTGGTGGACAAATTATCGAAAGGCGAAACCGTGAAAATTGTGGACGATCAGTTTGGCCATCCCACGTTGGTGGACGATCTCGCGAAAGCCATCCTGCGAATGGCGGAGTTGAAAAAGACCGGCGTGTTTCATGTCTGTGGCACCGACTACCTCAGCCGCTACGATTTCGCCATTAAGCTGGCGCAGATTTTCGGATTCGATGTCAGCTTGATTCAGCGGGCGAAAACGGCGGATTTGAATCAGAAGGCGGTGCGCCCCATGCACTCCCATTTCGATCTCAGCAAAACCGCCCGCGAGTTGGGAATCGAGCTGTGCGGCGTGGAAGAGGGACTAAAAATATTCAAACAGCAGTTAAAATCCACCAGGACGTGATCGCCGCGCATGAAAAAAAGCCTCGTCATCATTCCAACATTCAACGAAGCTGAAAACATCAAGAAGCTTCTCAAAGCCATTGTGCATCTTAATATTCCCAATCTTCACGCTTTAGTTGTTGACGACAATTCTCCGGACGGGACGGCGAAAATCGTTCAAGAGTTGATAACCAACGATTCGCAAATTCGCTTGTTTCAGCGGCCCGCTAAAATGGGATTGGGAACCGCCTACGTGGAGGGGTTCAAGTATGCTTTGAAAGAGGGCTTCGATTTTATTTTTGAAATGGACGCCGACTTTTCCCACGACCCGAAAGAGATACCGCGCTTCTTAGAGAAAATCGAAGAATACGATCTCGTGATCGGTTCGCGCTACGCCACCGGCGTCAATGTCATCAATTGGCCGTTGTCGCGTCTGCTCATCAGCCTTGCCGCCAACACCTACAGCCGGGTGATCACCCGGCTGCCGGTGCACGACTGCACCAGCGGCTTCAAGTGCTTTCGGCGGGAAGTTTTGGAAAGCATCGATCTCGACAACATCTCCAGCGACGGTTACGCTTTTCAAATCGAGATGACCTTCAAAGCCTGGAGAAAGGGCTTCAAGATTTGTGAAATTCCGATTATTTTTATCGATCGCACCAAAGGCGATTCCAAGATGTCGAGCAAGGTGATGTGGGAAGCCGCCTGGGTGGTTTGGAAATTAGGACTATCCAACTTTTTGCGGAAGCCGAAATGAAACCGACGCCCGAGCTTTCGGTAATCATTGTCAATTACAACGTCAAAGAGTTTCTGGAGCAGACGCTGGTTTCCGTGATCAAAGCGCTGCGCGGGATCGAGTCGGAAATCATGGTGGTGGATAATCATTCCAGCGACGGCAGCGTGGCGCACGTTCGCAAGCGTTTTCCGCAGATAGTGCTAGTCGCCAACGCGGAGAACTTGGGTTTCGCCAAAGCCTCGAACCAGGGGTTAAAAATGGCGCGCGGGCGCTTTCTGCTGCTGCTTAACCCCGACACGGTTGTGCAGGAAGATACCTTTACTCGCTTGCTGGAATTTATGCAGCAGTCTCCGAATGCGGGGGCGGTGGGCTGTAAAATTCTCAACCCCGATGGTACCCTGCAGTTAGCTTGCCGCCGCAGTTTTCCCACGCCCTGGGTGGCGTTCACCAAGCTCAGCGGCCTGAGCCGCCTTTTTCCCAAGAGCCGGCTTTTTGGCCGTTACAACCTCACCTACCTCGACCCCGAGCAATCTCATGAAGTCGAGGCCATCTCCGGCTCGTTTATGATGGTGCGCCGCGAAGTTTTAGACACGGTCGGCTATCTCGACGAATCGTTTTTTATGTACGGAGAAGACCTCGACTGGTGCTATCGCATCCGCCAGGCCGGCTGGAAGGTGCATTATTTTGCCGGCACCCAGATCATTCATTTCAAAGGCGAAAGCTCCAAGCGCTCGCAGTTCGATCATCTGAAAATGTTTTACCAGGCCATGAGCCGGTTTGCTCGAAAACATTTTCACACCCGTTATTTGTTGATGCCGTACTGGGTACTCTGGCTGGCGATTTGGGCGCGGGCAGCGGTTTCCTTTTTCATAAAAAGTCTGAAGTACTTCGCCATTCCCCTGACCGACGCCGCGCTGCTGGGGCTGTCGCTGGTGTTGAGTGTCTATTTGCGGTTCGGTGGTTTCGAGAATTTGCCATCTTTCGTCCCGGTGATAATCATTTATTCGCTGGTTTGGCTGGGTGCGCTCAAATATTTCGGCTCCTTCGACGTTCACCCGTTTTCGTTGTCCAAAGCGGCATTGGCCATCATCACGGGATTTTTGCTCAACGCGGCGTTCACGTTTTTTTTCAAACAATATGCTTTCTCGCGCGCGGTGCTGCTGCTGGCTGGCGGGTTGAATCTCATCTTTGCGCCCGGTTGGCGGCTGATGTTGCGCCTGCTGCCGCGGGTTGGAATCGGCCCGTTTCAGGGAACGCTGGGGAAGACGCTGCTGGCGCGCAACACGTTGATCGTTGGCGATCTGGAGTTCGGGCGGCGGCTGATTCAAAAATTCAATTCGCAAGTGGATGCCGGCTACAACGTGCTGGGGCTGGTGAGCATGAACGGCCAAAGCAGCGGCGAGGTAGTGGAGGGCGCGCCGGTTCTGGGTTCGATTGCGGAGTTGGACGGCATCATCAAAAGCAAAAAAATTCAGGAGGTGATTTTTTCCACCAGCGAGCTCACCTACGACCGCATTTTGAGCGTCATCGCGCGGTCGCGGCGTTCGCGCGTCAATTTCAAGCTGGCGCCTGGCCATCTCGAGGTTATCATCGGCAAGGCGAGCATTGACCGCATCGACGACGTGCCGCTGCTGGCGCTGGATGATAACCTGCACCGCTTTCATAATCGTCTGCTCAAAAGAGGCTTTGATATTTTTCTCTCCGCGCTGCTGCTTTTGGCCGCCGCGCCGTTCTATTTTTTTAAGCGATATATTTTGCGGACGCCGCTGCAGCAAAAAATAATTATTGGAAATTTTGATCGGAAGGTTATCTTATATGGGTTTGCCGCCCAGCCCGGCAAAGCGCCCAATCGCCTGCCCTATTTGTGGGCGGTTTTAAAAGGAGATATTAGTTTTGTCGGCAAAGAAATGATCGCGCTGGACGAAGCCGAGGCGCTGAGCGACTATAACAAATTGGATCTCAAACCTGGGCTGACGGGGCTGGCGCAGGTAAATCGGCATAAGCAATTGTCTGCGGAAGAAAAGGATAAGTATCATTTATACTATTTCAAAAATTATTCCCTGTTGCTGGATATTGAAATTATTTTGAAGGCGCTATTCAAAATCTAACTATGAACGAATACGTTTTGGAATTCGAGAAACCGATTGTGGAGTTGGAGCGGCGCATCCGCGAAATGAAGGAATATTCGGAAGCCACCAACGTCGAGATTTCCGATGAGATTGCCAAGTTAGAGCAAAAGGCGGAGAAGCTGCGCGCGGATATTTACTCGCGGCTGACGCGCTGGCAGCGGGTGCAATTGGCTCGGCATCCGCAGCGGCCCTACACGCTGGATTACATCGAACGCATGACCAGCGACTTTTTCGAGCTGCACGGCGACCGCGCCTACGGCGACGATCCGGCCATCGTCGGCGGGTTTGCGCTTTTGGACGGCCGCAACGTGGCGGTCGTCGGCCATCAAAAAGGCCGCACCACCAAAGAAAAATTGCACCGCAATTTCGGCATGCCGCATCCGGAGGGCTACCGCAAAGCGCTGCGCATCATGAAATTAGCGGCCAAGTTCCGCCGGCCCATCATCTCGCTGGTGGATACCCCGGGCGCTTTCCCCGGAATTGGCGCCGAGGAGCGCGGCCAGGCTGAGGCCATCGCCCGCAACCTGTTCGAGATGTCACATCTGCCAACGCCCATCATCGTGGTGATTATCGGCGAGGGCGCTTCCGGCGGGGCGCTGGGAATTGGCGTCGGCGACCGGGTTTTGATGATGGAAAACACCTGGTACTCGGTTATCTCCCCGGAAGGCTGCGCCGCCATTTTATGGCGCGACAGCACCAAAGCCGAGCAGGCCGCCGAAGCCATGAAGCTTACCGCCGCGGATTTGCTGGAATTGGGCGTGGTGGATAAAACCGTGCCGGAACCGCTCGGCGGCGCCCACCAAAATTATGACGAAGCGGCGCGCATCCTCAAAGAACACATTGTGGCGGAGTTGGACGAGTTGATGAAAACTCCCGCGGCGCAGCTTATCGAAGCCCGCATTGAAAAATATGCCAGGATGGGATTTTATAACGAATAAATTGGAGAAAAAACCATGCTTGACCAGGAACTGCTTGATATTTTAGCCTGCCCGCAGTGCAAAGGTGATTTGGAGTACGACCGCGAAAATCAAAAGCTGATTTGCCACACCTGCCGGCTGAAGTATGACATCAAAGACGATATTCCCATTATGCTGATTGAGGAGGCGGAGAAGTTTTGAAAGCTATGCGCTAAGCATCTCCAAAGTGTGTAGCAACATGAAAATTTCACTCATAACTACTGTATTTAAAAACAACTTGACTATTTAGCTTTTTTGTCGTAGATTGGCACACATTTTTTTGAAACCAGGTTCAACAGGGCGAAAATTTATGAGGAGATGGGCATGACATGACTTACAAGAATCGTACTCCTACCGTCTCCACCATATTGACTCAAATGGAAGTTAAAGCTATCACACAGCCCTGCCAAGCAAACCACAAAGGGCTTTTTTAATGCCGTATCGCGTTCAATTAGAAAAATTTGAAGGCCCCCTCGATCTGCTGTTGTTTTTGATCAAAAAGAACGAGGTGGAAATTTACGACATCCCTATCGCCGAGATTACCCAGCAA
>JBBIIG010000018.1:0-34152 GCA_037446635.1 bacterium | reverse complement strand
TACCTTGAAATCCTCGAATTTCTCGATCTCGAAAACGCCGGCGAGTTTATTTTAATGGCCGCCACCCTGATCCGCATCAAAGCCAAAATGCTTTTGCCGCGCCCCGAAAGCGAGGAGGAAGAGGCCGAAGACCCGCGCCACGAACTGGTGCAGCGGCTGCTCGAATACCAGAGCTTCAAAGAAGTCGCCAGCCACCTCGATGACCTGGAAAGCAGCCAGAGCCATTTTTATCCGCGGCAAAACTACGCCTTTGAAATGGGCGACGCTCCCGAAGAAGAGGAGCCCGGCCGCGAAGTGAGCATGTTCGATTTGATGGCGGCGTTCGTGGAAATTTTGAAGCGCGCGCCGGCCATCGCCCAGCACACGGTGGAGCGCATCCCGGTAACCATCGAAGAACAATCGGATTTTATTCTCGATTACGTTGAAAAACACGGCGCCGTTCTGTTTACCGAGTTGATGGCCCAAATTAAAGAACGCATCATTTTAATTGTTACCTTTGTCGCTATGCTCGAGCTGGTGAAAAACCGGCGGCTGGGGCTTAGCCAAAATCAACCGTTCTCGGAAATCTGGCTGAAGAAATTGGATGGATAACGGCAAGCTCAAACAGATTGTCGAGGCGCTGATTTTAGCCAGCGACGTCCCACTTTCCGAAAACAAAATCGCCGGTTTGGTGGAGGCGACTCCGTCCCAAATCAAAGAAATGGTGGACGAGTTGAACGCCGAATACGCGACCAGCAACCGTGCGTTTTTCATTACCCGGGTGGCCGGCGGCTACCAGGTGAACACCCGCAAAGATTTAGCGCCGTGGATTAAAAAATTGTTCAAAGGCCGCGCCAAACCCCGGCTCAGCCAGGCCGGGCTGGAAGCGCTGGCCATCATCGCGTTTCGACAGCCCATCAGCCGTACGGAGATCGACGCCATTCGCGGGGTTCATTCCGGCGGTGTGCTCAAAAACCTGCTCGAACGCAATTTGATTGCTATCTCCGGGCGCTCGGAGGAGGTGGGCCGGCCGCTGCTCTACGGCACCACCACGGAATTTTTGCGCTACTTCGGAATCAACGATATTTCCGAGCTTCCCAAACCGAAAGAGATTGAAGAGATCATGGGCAAGTTGGACGGCAGCCAGGAAATTTCGGCGGAAATCCTTTCAGCGCTGGCTGACGAGGAGCCGGTCATAGAAGGCGAAGAAAATGAAACGGCTGAATAAATACCTGGCGGAGTGCGGGGTGGGCGCGCGCCGCAAATGCGACGAAATTATTTTGCAGGGCCGGGTCGCGGTAAATGGCGTGGCGACCACGCAGCTCGGAATTAAAATTAACGAAACCGCCGACCGCGTGCACCTGGACGGCCGGCTGCTGCGGCCGCTGCAGCGTTATGAGTACATCATTTTGAATAAGCCGAAAGGCCTGGTTACAACCGCCGCCGACGAAAAAGCGCGCCGGACGGTTTTGGATTTGGTGCCGACCAGCGCCCGGCTTTTTTCCGTCGGCCGGCTAGACGTGGATACCACCGGCTTGCTGCTGCTTACCAACGACGGCGAACTGGCGTACCGTCTGACGCATCCGAAGTTTCACGTGCCGAAAATTTATGAGGCGCGTTTGGATTCCGAGCTGAGCCGCGATCACCGACGTCAACTCGAAGCCGGCATTCAACTGGAGGAGGGCAAAACCGCGTCGTGCAGAATTGCCTATCTCGATCGCGACAATCGCCGGCGGGTGCGCATTACTCTTCATCAAGGGTGGAATCGCCAGGTGCGCCGCATGTTTGAAAAATTAGGATACGAAGTTCGTGGGTTGCGGCGAGTCGGTTTTGGCGGGCTCAATTTGCGGGGATTGAAAATCGGCGCCTGGCGGCGGCTGCTGCCGCAGGAAGTGGCTCGCCTCAAACAGGCAGCCAGCGGCGAGCATCGAAAAAAATCCAAAGTTCAGTTGTAATCAACGCCGAAGCTTATTATATTTAAACGTAAGGGGCTGTCCAAAAAACCCATCTGGTCACTCCCGCATGTTTTTAGCGGGAGTCTATAAACTGCTGATTTTATGGATGCCCACTAAAAGCATGCGGGCGTGACATTCAACAAAAGTTGAGTTTTTGGACAGACCAGGATCTTGGTTGAGCGGTTGAAAAAAAATATTGTCATCGCGATTGACGGTCCGGCGGGTTCTGGCAAAAGCACCACCGCCCGATTGTTAGCGAAAAGATTGGGAATGGCATACATCGATTCGGGCGCTTTTTATCGCGCCATCACTTTAGAATTTATCAATAAAAAAGTGGATATAAAAAAACCTGAGGCGGTGGCCCACCAGCTAAAGCAAATCGTGATCGCGCTTGAGGCCAACGAAAATGGCAACCTGATTTTTTTAAATGGCCGGGAGGTGAGCGCGGAAATTCGCTCGCCGGAGGTTACCGCGATGGTTTCGGCGGTTGCGGCGTTGGCGGCCGTCAGAGAGAAAGTGACGCAGCAATTGCATAAAATCGCCAGCAACCGTTCGCTGGTGGTGGAGGGCCGCGACATTGGCACGGTGGTGTTTCCCCACGCCGATTTGAAAATTTACATGGAAGCCGCGGTCGAAGAACGGGCGCGCCGCCGGCATCGTGAGCTGCATGATTCCGGTGTAATTTCGGATTTTGAAAACATCAAGTCCGATATCAAACGGCGCGATCAGCACGATTCACAGCGATCACTTTCGCCGCTGAGCAAAGCCGCGGATGCCGTCGTTCTCAACACCACCAACATGAGCGTTGACGAAGTGGTGGAGTTCATTGTCGCAAAGCTTCAGCAAAATCTAAATTAATTTCGGCTTTATCAAAAAAATATATAAGGAGGTAAATTTTCATGCCAGATAGTTTGGATAAAGTACAAAACGAAAACGAGATGAATGGAGGCGCCGCCCCTGCCATGACAGTGGACAAGCCGGCTGCGAAAAAGGCCGGCAATTCGAAATCCGCCAGGCAGGCGTTTGCGCTTGATGAAGAAAAGGAATATTCCGACGACGAGTTTAATCAGCTCTCCAGTCTTTACGAACAAACCCTTTCCGACTTTGTCGAAGGAGAATTGGTGGTGGGAAAAGTTCTGGCGATTAACGACCGCGAGGTGGCGGTGGATATCGGCTTCAAATCGGAAGGCGTCATCCCCCTGGAAGAATTTCGTGATCCTTCTGAAGTGAAAATTGGCGACGATATCGAGGTTCTGCTCGACAGCGTGGAGGACAAAGAAGGGCAATTGGTGCTTTCAAAAAAGAAAGCCGACTTCATGCGCCAGTGGGAAAGAATCATGGAAGCGAGCCGGAATGATGAAATCGTGCAGGGCATTTGTATGCGCCGCATCAAAGGCGGCATCGTCGTCGATCTCAAAGGCGTGGAGGCGTTCCTGCCCGGCTCGCAAATCGACGTCAAGCCCATCCGCGATTTCGATGCGCTCATTGGGCAAACCATGGATTTCAAGATCGTCAAAGTCAATGTGCCGCGCAAAAACATCGTGGTATCCCACCGCGTGCTCATTGAGGAGGGCATGAAGGAGCAGCGCGCCCAAATTCTCGGCAATCTGGTGAAAGGCCAGATTCTCGAAGGCACGGTCTAAATCATCAGCGACTTCGGCGTCTTCATCGATCTCGGCGGCGTCGATGGCCTGCTGCACATCAACGATCTCTCGTGGGGGCGGGTCAACCATCCTTCGGAGGTGGTTTCTCTCGATCAGAAGATCAAAGTGCAGGTGCTGGATTTTAACGAAGAAAAAGATCGCATTTCCCTCGGCTTGAAGCAACTGCTGCCGCATCCCTGGGAAAAGGTCAAAGATAAATATAAAGAAGGCGACGTGGTGAAAGGCAAGGTGGTGAACATTTCCGACTACGGCACCTTCATCGAATTGGAAAAAGGCGTGGAGGGGCTGATTCACATTTCGGAAATGTCGTGGACGCAGCACGTCAAACACCCGTCCAAGCTGGTGTCGTTAGGAGAAATCATCGAGGCCAAAATTTTGAACATCGACCACGAAGGCCGCAAGATTTCTCTGGGGTTGAAGCAACTGGAGCCGGATCCGTGGACCGGCATCGAGGCTAAATATCCGGTGGGGTCGCGCCAGAAAGGCACGGTGCGCAACCTCACCAACTTCGGCGCGTTCGTCGAGCTGGAGGAGGGCGTCGATGGCTTGATTCATATTTCCGATCTCTCGTGGACGAAAAAAGTTCGCCACCCCGGTGAAGTGGTGAAAAAAGGCGAGGAAGTGGAAGTCGTGGTGTTGAATATCGACAAAGACAATCGCCGCATTTCTCTGGGATACAAGCAAACGATGGACAACCCCTGGGATAAGTTTGAGGAGCTGTATGGCCTGCAGACCACCACCAAAGGCAAGATCGTGCGCATGATTGAAAAGGGGGTGATCGTCGAGCTGCCGGAAATGGTGGACGGTTTCGTGCCCATTTCGCAACTGAAAAAAGAGGGGCTGCGCAAGCCGGCCGATGGCTACAAAGTTGGCGACACTTTGGAGTTGATGGTCATCGAATTCAATAAAGAAAACAAAAAGATCATCCTTTCTGAAAAACATGCCCACGACAAATCATTGAAGGACAAAGCGCCGGAGCTGGCGGTGGCCGACGCCGAGGCCATCGCCGAGTTTGAGAAAGAAGTTGCCGCCGCGACGGCCGAGCGCAATAAATCCGTGGCACCGCCCAAACCGGAAGCCGCCGCTGATTCCCCGGCTCCGGAGGGCGAAGCTCCCGAATCTGGCGAAGCGGAGCCCAAAGAACAATGAACCTATTAACTGCGTTTGTTTTGAATTTGAGCGAAGGGGGATTCCATGTGGGTGCTTAAGTGGATTTTTGCGGTTGCTCTAATCCTGTTGTTTTTGGGATTTGCGTTATCCAACACACAGGTAGTAACGGTCTCTTTCTTTTCCAACGTTTTGCAGTTTGAAAACGTGCAATTGTGGATGGTTATTTACGCCGCCTTCGGGTTGGGCGTGATGTTTTGGCTGGTGGTTTCGATTTTTCAGGTCATCCAGTTGAACGGCGAGATTCGCCGGCTCAAACGCGCCAACAATGAAATGCAGCGCGAGTTGGACAGCTTGCGAAACCTGCCCATCGGCGAAGATGATTCCGCGTTTGATATTAAAGAAGAAACTTAATTTCGATGTAGGGCTATGGATTTTACGGTTGTTTCTTATGTTATCGTTATCGCCGCCCTGGCGTTTTTGGCGATGTATCTTTTCCGCAAGAAACCCGGGGCCGCGCTGGATCAGTCCGCGGCGGATTACACTGAAGGCCTCAACTTGCTGTTGGCCGGCGAGCGCGAAGCCGCTTTGAAGCGGTTCCGCGATGCCGTCACCAAAAACAGCCGCAACGTCGATGCCTACTTGAAGATCGGCGATATTCTGCGCGAGACCGGACAGGTGGAGCGCGCCATCAACGTGCACAAATACTTAACCGTGCGCAGCGGCCTCAGCCAGAAGCAGCGCGAAGAAATCATGCACAGCCTCGCTAAAGATTATGAACAAGCCCGCGAGTTTGACAAGGGCTTAGAGGTGCTCAATAAAGTTTTAGAAGAAAACAAGCACGCGGTTTGGGCCCAGGAAATGAAGCTGAAATTTTTTGAGCTCAAGGAAGAATGGGACAACGCCTTTCAGGCCTACAAAGAGCTGCGAAAAAACCGCGGCGAATCCAAAAATGGCCGGCTGGCTTTGTATCGCGTGCAGGAAGGGTTGCAGCTCATTCGCAGCGGAAAGGAACGCGAAGCGCGCACCCGTTTCAAAGACGCTATCAAAATCGATCCTAGTAGTCCACCGGCCTACATTTATCTCGCCGATTCCTACCGCCGCGAAAATCGCAACAGCGACGCCCTGCAGGTGTTGAAAGAATTCGTGGAACGGGTGCCGTCGCAATCCTATTTGGCGTTCGAGCGCATCAAGGATTTGCTGTTCGAGGGCGGCGTGTTTGGCGAGATCGAAAACGTCTATTTGGAGATCATCGAGATTCAGCCCAACAATTTGATGGCGCGTCTGGCGCTGGCCGAGATTTACGAAAAAAAGGGCGAGTTGGAGAAAGCCATCGCAACCTGCCAGGACGTGATGGAAAAAGACGCCAGCAACGAGATCGCCCGAAAACATTTGGTGCGTTTGTATCACAAAGCCGGCGACGACGAAAAGTCCGTCCGCCAGGCGCTCGATTTAATCGACGATTCATTAAAACACAAACAGATGTTCAAATGCAAAGAATGCGGTTACCAAGCGAACGAGCCGTTCTGGAGATGCCCGCAATGTTTGGAATGGGAAACCTTCATCAAAAATTAACTTAACTTTACTAAACCTAAAAGGTTTAGTAAAGTTCTTAATGCCTCATGATGTCGCCAGTCAAATTACATACTCGCTTCGTGAACGAGCAACGTGGTTTGACTTTTTTTATTTTAAGGGTCGCTGCGCTGAGCCTCGCGCTGGGGTGGGCGCCGGCGCTGTTTTCACAGGAGCCGGGTTTTGATCTCGAGCACGTCCTGCGAACCAACAGCGTCGAAGGCTTCCGTGAGGAGGTGCGCGCCTTTATCGCCAAAAACAAAAATACGCCGCTGGCGCTCTATTTAGATGCCCTTTCGCAGCCCGACGCTGCGGCAGCCGTGGACAAATATCGGCAACTGGTTTCGCAGCACCCCAATTCCGAATACGCCGACCGCGCGCTGCTGAAAACCGCGCAGTACTATTTTTCCCGCGGGCTTTACGTTGCGGCCCGCAAACAATATCTTGAATTGGTGGAGCAGTATCCCAATTCTCCCTACCTGCCGGAGTCCCTCTATTTTGCCGCGTCGTGTTTGTATGCTTCGGGCAATCAAGAATCCGCGGCGAACGAGCTCAAAAATTTGATTCGCCAGCACCCGGATTCTCGTTTCGCGCGCATCGCGAAGGAAGACTTGCAGGAGTCCAACGGCCTCAGCGCCGGCGCCGCGTTCAAAAGACCGGCCATAAAATTGGATAGCCCCAGCGGCAAATTTTCGCTGCAGATTGGCGCGTTCACTCAAGTGAACAACGCCCTGAATTTGAAAAACTATTGTCTGAAGTTGGGTTACCCGGCGGAAATCCGCGAGAAGAAAAATGGCGCCACGATGTATTTGGTTTGGCTGGGCTCCTTTGCAACCAAAGAAGACGCCGAACGCTTCGGAGAGATTTTTAAAAAGGAGCACGGCAAGCTGTATCGGGTGGTGGCGCGGTAGATAATCTAAAAGGATGATCTCTCAACGGAGATGTGGATATGGGTTTGATTCGGGCAAATATTACTTTAGCCAATCCCTCAAATGGGAAATTGAAGCCGGTTGATGTGACCGCGTTGGTTGATACGGGCGCAACGCATCTTTGTATCCCACAACATGTTGCTGTTCAACTCAAACTGAAAGAACTCGATAAGCGCGAAGTTACCACTGCGGATGGCAAGCGGCACGTTTGCTCGTACGTTGGCCCATTGGAGGTAAGGTTTGAGAACCGCGCCTGTTATACCGGCGCGCTGGTTTTGGGGGATGAAGTGCTGTTGAGCGCAGTCCCGATGGAGGATTTGGATATCGTCGTCAGCCCGTCACGACAAACGGTGATTGTCAATCCGGAGAGTCCGAACATTCCTTCGGGGGTCGCCAAAATGTTTAGCAATTGCTGAGTTTTGTTGTGAATGACATCATAAAGATTGACGAGATTAAACCAGACTTGAAAAGCTTTTTCCTGGTTTACGGATTAATGACTGTGACCTTCACCTCTGTTGACCTTTGAACCGATCTATTTTGGCGATTAGTCATGATTTCCGTCCCACAGGCTCTCGACACTGTACTTAATCAGACCTTCGTTTCCGCCCCCGAAACCGTCTCCATCCTCGAGGCCGCGGGTTACGTTTTGGCGGAAGACGTCCACTCCGACATCGCGATGCCGCCGTTCGACAAATCCACGATGGACGGCTACGCGCTGAAAGCCAGCGACGTTGCCGCCGCGCCGGCAATTCTCAAGGTCGTGGGCGTCATTCCGGCCGGCGCGTTCCCGGAATTTGAAATTTGCTCCGGACAGGCGGCGAAAATCATGACCGGCGCGCCGCTGCCCAAAGGCGCCGACACCGTGCAAATCGTGGAAAAAACCGCAGCCGCCGAAAACGGCCGCGTGAAAATTCTGGAACCGGTGGCGCCCGGAAAAAATATCTCCCCCCAAAGTGAGATTATCGGATTAAATGAAAAAGTGCTTTCGCGGGGAACGTTCATCAGTCCAGCGGTGATTGGCGTGCTGGCGGCCGTTGGAAAATCCGAAATCAAAATCCATCGCCGGCCGCGAGTGGCCATCTTGGTAACCGGCGACGAGTTGGTGGAGATCCAACAAAAACCGCAAGCCGGCCAGATCCGCAACAGCAACGGCTACGCCCTGTATCATCAGGTTCGGGATTGCGGCGCGCTGCCGCAGCCGCTGGGAGTTGCCCCCGACCAGCGCGAGGCGCTGCGCACAAAAATCGCCGAAGGTTTGCAGCGCGACGTGCTGCTCATCTCCGGCGGCGTCTCCATGGGCGATCTCGATTTCGTGGAGGAAGTATTTAAACAACTCGACGTAAATATTTTTTTCGACGCGGTGAACATCAAACCCGGCAAGCCAACGGTTTTTGGAAAACGAGAAACCACGCTGGTGTTCGGCTTGCCCGGCAACCCGGTTTCGGCCAGCACAATTTTTGAGATCATCGTCAAACCGGCGCTGCGCAAAATGATGGGCCACGCGCAGGTTCACAATCTGCGATGGCAGGCGATCGCCGCCAACAATTTCGACAGCAGAACCCGGCGCGACAATTATGCGCCGGCGTGCACCTATTTTAACGACGACAAAATCATGACCGCCATTCTGCCGTCAAAAGGCTCGTCGGATATTCTGACTTTCGCTCGCAGCAATTCATTCGCGATCGTGCCCGGAGAGGTGCAGAAGATTAAGCGCGGTGAACCGGTGGAGGTTGTGCTGCGCGATGAATTTTGGAAGTCTAACTCCAAAACAGGAAGAGCTGCATGAGCGGTTTCAAACGACTCTTTTTGGAAGGCCTGAAAAACCCGCGCGGCGCGCTGCAGTTAATTTATTATCTGCCGCAATTCATAAAATTGTACGCGCGTTTGATCAAAGATCCGCGCGTGCCATTTTATTTGAAAGCGCTGCTGTTGCTGGCGTTTTTGTATTTCATCTCGCCCATCGATCTTTTTCCCGATTTTTTGCTGCCGATTTTTGGCTACCTTGACGACTTGTTTGTGTTGTCATTCTCCCTGCGGTGGTTTTTAAAAAAATGCCCTCGCGAGGTGGTGATGGAACACGTGAAACAGATTGAGTTGGAAGCTTCGAGATGAAAAACGCCTGCTTGCTCGCGAGCTTCTTCTTTTTATTTCCGGTTTTGCTGGCGGCGCAGGATACGCTGGACGTGGTTTATCCTCGCGAAGGGCAGATCGTGGCAGCATACGATTCGGCTTTTGTTTTCGGTTCCACCAGACTTCCCGGGGCGAAAATTTTCATCAATGATCTTCCGGTTCAGCTCAATCTGAACGGCGCGTTTCTCACCCGCGCGCCCGTGGCCGGCGGCGAATTTCGTTTCGTCTGCCGCGCCATCAACGCGACCGACACCCTCGAAACCATTCGCACGGTTTTTGTCCCGCCGTTTCGCCTCACCACACCCGCGGACACGCTGGCCATTGACAGCGCGTTTGTGTTCCCACAAAATGATTTGACGCTCAGCGCCGGAGATTTTCTGGAGGTGAAATTCAAAGGCACACCGGGATTCATTGGCCGCTTTTCTGTCCCCGGTTTGGTGGAAGACGCGCCCATGATCGAACTGCCGTCCACCCGCGATTTTTATTGGGGGGAACTGATTTTTGGCGAAGGCAAGGAAGTCTGGACGTCGCCGCCCATTTCCGGGATCTACTCCGGTATTTGTAAAATCCCCGAAGGAGTGAAATTGGACAGCGCCGCCGTCCATTTCGAGTTGAGTGGCGGCAACGGCGCCGATGCGTTGGTAACCGCTCGCGGCCGGCTGACGGTGCGCGACCCTTTGATTCCCCAAATTGCCGAGCTGACGCAAGACGTGACCGTGGCGCGCACCGGCCCCGGTTTAGGCTATCAGATGTTTTTGCCGCGCGGTGTGAAGGTGCGGCTCACGGGACAATCTGGAAAATTTTGGCGCGCGCGTTTGAACGAGCTGGAACACGTCTGGATCCCACAGGAAAATTTAATGCTGCTCCCCGCCGGGACGCCCATTCCAGCCAGCACCGTGCGGCTGGTGCGCAGCGAAAATTTCGAGAAAAAAGCTGCGGTGAAAATTTTTTTGCGTGAGCGCCTGCCGTTTAAAATTGAACAGTCCAACCAGCCCTCCGCCTTGATGGTAACGATTTACGGCGCCACAGCCAATACCGATTGGATACGCTACGATTTCGAAGATGAGTTCATCCGCGAGATGAGCTGGCGGCAGCCGGCCGACGGCGTCTATCAACTGCGCATCGATCTGAATTCGCCGCAGCAGTGGGGGTACAATCCTTTTTATGACGGCGAGAGTTTAGTGATTGAAATCAAGAAGCCCCCGAAAAAATTCAAACTGAATGAGTTGTTGATCTGCGTGGATCCCGGCCACGGCCCGGACGACGGCGCCGTTGGCCCAACCCGGTTAAAAGAGAAGGATGCGAACCTGCAAGTGGCGCTGGCGCTCAAGGAAAAGTTGCAGCGCAAAGGCGCGCGGGTGTTTTTAACCCGCCGCGATCGCCACGGCGCCAGTCTGGCGGCGCGGCCCAAATTGGCGGCTTTCGTGGAAGCAGATTTGTTGGTGAGCGTTCATCACAACGCAGTGCCCGATGACGTTAATCCCTTTTTGAGCCGGGGCAGCAGCACCTATTATTTTCACCCCCAAAGTTTCGCGCTCGCCGCCGCCATTCAAAAGCGATTGTTAAAAACTTTGCAGCTGAACAATTTTGGCTTATTTTATGATAACCTCGCCGTGTGCCGCCCGCCGCAAATGCCGGCGGTGTTGATTGAATCGGCTTTTATTATGCACCCGGAGGAGGAGCAGCTCATCCGATCACCCCAATATCAGAAGCGCGCCGCCGAAGCTATCATGCAGGGCATCGTTGATTTTTTGGAGCAAGCCAAACGCCAGTCCCGATAATTTCCCTGAGGGAGCTTTTTTGAAGCGATGGAGTTAAAGGAAGTGTTGAAACCAAATTGGTGATGATATATGAAAAACAAATTTGCGAGATTTCTCATCATTGCTTTTCTGGGGGCGGGATTTTTAAATTGTGCACACAAAAATGGTGCGCCCATGGAACGTAGAAGTGACCTACAAAAAATTTATGTCGATGCGGTTGAGGCCCAGCAAGCGGTGGTCGCCGGCGACCAGCTCAACGTGAAGGTGCAGGGTAATTTGCCCAACCCAGCCTACGTGTTCGAGCGTTTCGACGTGGCGGTGAAAAACGACGTCATCGAAATTACACCGCTGGCCAAACACGATCCCGAGAAGATCGTCATTCAAGTGCTGGTGCCGTTCGAAGAGGTGTGCGAAGTCAAAAACCTCAAGCCCGGCACGTATCAAATCAAAGTCATCGGGCGCAGCGAGCCGGTGGTGGCGCAGCAGCGAATCGAAGTGAAAGAATGAGTTAGTTACTGGAGACCAATCGTTGCGCCAAACCGGTTTTGTTTATCACGATGATTTTCTGCTGCACAATACCGGGCCCGGCCATCCCGAACGGCCCGACCGCCTGCGCCATCTGATCGCTCACTTGAAGACGACAGCAATCCTCTCCGATCTGGTTGCGCTTCCGGCCTGTCCGGCGGAATGGAGTTGGATTGAGGCGGTGCACCCGCGATCGTATATCGAACGCATACTCGGATGCCGATCCGCTTCGCGGAAAAGTGCTTGCAATGCAGATTTGTATTTTTTAGATTCTGATACGGTGGTCAGCGAGCACTCTTTCGAAGTGGCCTGTCTGGCCGCCGGCAGCGTCGTGGCGGCCTGCGACGCGGTGATGAACGGTGAGATTCGCAATGCGTTTTGCGCGGTTCGCCCGCCCGGGCATCATGCGGAGCGCGCCCGCGCCATGGGATTTTGCCTGTTCAACAACGTCGCCATTGGCGCGCGATATCTGCAAGCGCAGCACCAACTCAATCGCGTTTGCATCATCGATTGGGATGTGCATCACGGCAACGGCACGCAGGATATTTTTTATCGCGATGGCAGCGTTTTGTATATTAGCATTCATCAGTATCCGCTTTATCCGGGAACCGGCAAAAAATCGGAAACAGGAGAAGCGGAGGGCGAGGGCGCGACCCTGAATTTTCCGTGCCCGCCCGGTTGCGGCGATAAAGAATATCTCGACATTTTTGAAAACGAGATCGCGCCGGCGGTCGGCCGCTTCCAGCCGGAGTTCCTTCTGATTTCGGCAGGATTCGACGCCCATCGCGATCGACCCGTTGGCCAATATGAAAGTGACCGAGGCTGGCTTTGCCGCGATGACGGAGATGACGGTTGCGCTGGCAAATCAAAGTTGCGAGGGACGGTTGGTTTCGGTTTTGGAAGGAGGGTACAATTTAGACGCGCTGGCCCGCAGCGTCGAGGTGCATCTGCAAAAGCTGAGCAAGTAAAACATCTTTGAGGAGAGCGAGCCTTGTACGACACACTATCCGACCTTCATCTAAAAATCGGCGACACCCCGGAGCACTACCGGCAGCGGCAGAAGATGATTCGCGATCAAATTTTGGCGCGCGGTATCTCCGATGCGTTGGTCATCCAAGCCCTGGAGCGCGTGCCGCGCCATCGCTTCGTTGGCGAGCGCCTGGAACGATCGGCGTACGACGATACGCCGCTGCCCATCAGCGACGGGCAAACCATTTCGCAGCCGTTTATCGTAGCTTACATGACCGCGGCCCTGGAGCTGCGTGGCGGGGAGAAAATTCTCGAGGTCGGCACCGGTTCGGGATATCAAGCCGCAGTGCTGGCCGAAATTGTCGATCAGGTTTACACTATCGAGATTAATGAGAATCTGATTATCGAAGCCTCGCGGCGCTTTAAGAAAATGGGCTACAAAAACATTCACCTGAAATTTGGCGATGGCTACAAAGGCTGGCCGGAGCACGCGCCCTTCGACGGCATCGTCGTCACGGCGGCGCCGGATCATGTGCCGCAGAGTCTGGTGGATCAGCTTCGCATTGGCGGCCGGATGGTGATTCCGGTTGGCGAAGTCAACCAGGAGCTGCTGGTTATCATCAAGCAGCCCGATGGCAGCATCAAAAAAGAGTCGCGGATTCCGGTGCGTTTTGTTCCCATGTTAGGGGAAGCGGAGAAAAAGACCAACCTTTCATGAAACGATTACTCACAGAGCGTGATGTCATTCAAGCCTGGCAAAAACGGTCCCATCAAATAATCGTCTCTCCCGAAGCGCTCATCACTCCCGCCGCCGCCGACGCGGCCAAAATCCGCGGCATCGATATCGTCAAAGAAAACCCTGTTCCGGCGTCAGCTTCAATCACCCAATCCCGCAAAATTATTTTAGGCGCCGACCACGGCGGTTTTGAGTTGAAAGAAATTCTCAAAGCATTTTTAGTTGAACTGGGCTACGAAGTGGAAGACGTTGGCGCCCATTCCACCGATGCGGTGGATTACCCGGATTTCGCCCACGCGGTCGCGCAAAAAGTAGCAGCCGGTTTTGGCCGCGGTGTGATGATCGATGGCGCCGGCGTCGGCTCCGCCATCACGGCCAACAAAGTGCCCGGCGTGCGCGCTGCGGCCTGTTACGATGTGTACACCGCCCGCAACAGCCGCTTGCACAACAACGCCAACCTGCTGACGCTTGGCAGCCGCATCTCGAGCGCCGACGCCGCCAAAGAAATTTTAAAAGCGTGGCTGGAAACCGATTTCGAGGGCGGCCGCCACGAAACGCGGGTCGAAAAAATCATGGCGGTGGAGAAAAAATATTTGAAGCAGTAACCTTCTGAAATTTTTTTCGTTAATGCGATTGAATTTTATGCACTTCAAAACGTCATCAACCGAGGGATGAAAAATGTTAGAGGAGAAAAAGGAGAAGCCGGCAGTTGCGAGTAGGAGACGGGCCAAATCCGACAAAGCCGAGGCCCAGCAGCCCAAGAAGCTCTACCGTTCCAAAAGCGATCGCATGATCGCCGGCGTCTGCGGCGGCGCCGCAAAATATCTCAATCTCGATCCGCAGATCGTTCGGATCGTTTGGGCGCTGTCGGTTTTTGCCGGCGGCGTCGGGTTGGTGGCGTATATTGCGGCTTGGATCGTGGTTCCGGAAAATCCTCACGAAGAAGAGCCGCCGGCGAAGAAAGAAAAAAAATCTGATTCCACTATGATCTGGGGGTTGGTCTTGATCGCCATTGGTGGGTTTCTATTGTTGCAGCGCAGCGACTGGTTTGGGTTTTATCCATTCTGGGATTGGGGGCCGTGGTGGTCGGACCGCTTTGACGCCGGCGTCGTTCTGCCGATCATTTTGATTGTTGTAGGCATAGTTTATTTGATCAGCGTCTCAAAAAAAGAAACGGAAGCAAAAGCTCCACAAGTTGAAAAATCGGGAGGTTCAACCATGGAAAAAAAATTAACCCGCTCGGTCAGCGATAAAATGATCGCCGGCGTCTGCGGCGGCATTGCCAGGTATTTTAACATCGATTCCTCAATCGTGCGCATTCTTTGGGTGGTGGCGACGGTCGTCGCCACTCCGGTGCTGGGCGTTCTGATCTACATCGTTATGATCATCGTCGTCCCCGAAGAGACGGCCGTGCAATCCACCACGAGTTCAAAATCGGCCGCGACCAAATCCAAAGCCAAATAGTTGCGCAATAAGGGAGGTGAATTATGGCCGAAAAAGATCGTTCGATCTTGCCGGGAATCGTTTTGATTCTGATTGGCGTGGTTTTCCTGCTGCAGCAGTTGGATGTTTTTTATTTTCGTTGGCGGCATATTTATCCGGTTATTTTATTGGCGTTCGGCGCGCTGTTCGCGGTCGCCATTTTTACCAAAGGTGATCGCGGCGCGGCTTTTCCGGCCACAGTGCTGATCGTTCTCGGCGTTTTCTTCGTTTTCCGCAATTTCGAATTGTTCTCCGTCGATTATTATTTTTATCGTTTTCATGATTTCTGGCCGATTTTTTTGATCGCCTTCGGGCTGGGTTTCATTGTGCTGTTTTTATTCAAACCGGAGGATTGGGGAGTGCTGGTTCCGGGCGGCGTGCTGTTATTTTTTGGCGCCATTTTTTTCCTCGACGCCATCGACATTCTGTACTGGCGAAACATCAGGGATTTTTGGCCGGTGATTTTGATCGCCGTGGGGATGAGCATGGTCATCAAGGGCCTTCGCAAAAAACCGGAAAAAACAGAAACGCTGCAAAAGTCGGAATGATCGCTCGCAAAGTGCATTAATCTCAGGCTCCTTTTACTTGATGGAGCCTTTTTTATTTTGATTGCAAATTATTTTCGAGACGCCTATCTTTTCAAAAACTTTTTACCTTTATGCGTGCCCTTTATCTCAGCGACACCCTGCAATTAAAAGAAATTCCAACGCCCACCGCGGCTCCTCACGAAGCCCTGGTTAAGGTTTTGATGGCCGGCATCTGCAACACCGATCTCGAACTGGTCAAAGGCTACATGGGCTTCAAAGGCGTGCTGGGGCACGAATTTGTCGGGGTAGTTGAACGCGCCGGCGCTCCGCAGTGGCTCGGCAAACGGGTGTGCGGCGAAATCAATTTTGGCTGCGGCAACTGTGATTGGTGCCGCCGCGGGATGAGCCGCCATTGTCCCAACCGAACGGTGCTGGGAATTTTGAATCAAAACGGCGCCTTTGCGGAATACGTTGCCGTGCCGCTGGCCAATTTGCACGAAATTCCGGAGTCGATTCCGGATGCTGCCGCGGTGTTTGTGGAGCCGTTAGCCGCAGCGTGTGAAATTTTAGAACAGATTCAAATTCAACCGGAATTCAACGTAGCGGTTTTGGGCGACGGCAAATTGGGGCTGCTGATTTGCCAGGTTTTAAAACTAACCGGTTGCCGATTGCGCCTCGTTGGCCGACACTCGAGGAAGTTGGCGCTGGCGGAATCGTGGGGAATCAAAGCTTCGAAGTTAGAAGAGCTTGGCAACGAAAAGTTCGACGTCGTGGTGGAAGCCAGCGGCGCGGCGGCGGGTTTTGAGGCGGCTTTGCAGTTGCTGCGGCCGCGCGGCGCAATGATTTTGAAAAGTACGTATCACGGGAAGTTGGAATTGCACGCCGCGCCCATCGTCATCGATGAAATCTCAATTGTCGGGTCGCGCTGCGGCCCGTTTGCGGCCGCGGTGCGTTTGCTGAAGCAAAACCTCGTCCACGTCGAAGCGCTGATTGATCGCGTTTATCCGTTTGACGGCGCCCTGGCGGCGTTCGAGCACGCGCAGAAAAAAGGGACGCTGAAAATCCTGCTGCGGTTTTAGGACACGGATTTTCAGAAATTATCGGATTTAATCCGATGCCTTCTGATGATCCGAGCTCTTATTTGCAAACCTCTCTTTCGATCATGTTGAGCTTAAAAGTCGAACTGGAAAATCAGAGTTACCCGGTTTTTATTGGCAGCGGCGTTTTGGAAAAATTAGGCGAAATGTATCGCCTCTACGATTTTGGAGATCAAGCCGCGGTCATCACCGACACGGTGGTGCGCGATTTGTACGGCGAGCGCCTGCGCGGCTGCTTCCAAAATCAAGTTCATCTTTTTGAAATCATTTCAGTCCCGCCGGGCGAAACCAGTAAATCGCTGGCACGAGTGGGGGAGATTGTTCAAACACTGCTGGAAATCGGTTTTGACCGCCAGGGGACGGTGATCGCTTTCGGCGGCGGCGTCATCGGCGACCTCGCCGGCTTCGTGGCCTCGATTTACAAACGCGGCGTTAAATTAATCCAGGTTCCCACCACCCTGTTGGCGCAGGTGGACGCCAGCATCGGCGGCAAAACCGGCGTCAATCACCCTTTGGGAAAAAATATGATCGGCACGTTTTATCAGCCGCGTTTGGTGTGGATCGATCTGGCGCTGCTAAAAAGTTTGCCGCGCCGGCAGATCGTGTGCGGGTTGGGGGAGGTCATCAAATACGGCATCATCCGCGATCCGTTTTTGTTTGCTCTGCTGGAACATAATTTCGAGGAGATTTTCACTTTGGACTCGGCGCTGTTGGAGGAGATCGTCAAGCGCTGCTGCGAGATCAAAACGAAAATTGTGGCGGTGGACGAACGCGACCGCGGCCAGCGCATGATTTTGAATTTTGGCCACACCATCGGCCACGCTCTGGAGTCGGCGCTGGACTACCGCATTTCCCACGGTGAAGCGGTGATGCTTGGCATGTTGGCCGAAAGCAAAATCGCGCTGGATTCCGGCAAGCTGGCGCGCGACGAGTTTGATCGCATCCGGCATTTAATTCTTCGCTTCGATTGGCAGGCGCTTCCGAAAAAAATAGACAGCGATCGCTTGCTAACTTTTTTGCGGCGCGACAAAAAAGCCGCCGCTGATCGCATCAAATTCGTTCTCCCCACAAAAATCGGCGACGTGTTTATCGCCGAGCAAGTGGAATTAGAAAAAGTTCGCTCCGCAATAGATGCTATGTTAAATGTGATAAACAAATAGAGGAGAAGATCATGTCCCGCCGTGTTTATTTTGCCGTTCTTTGTTTTGCGATCATCTTCGTTTCTTGCTCACGCGAAACTATCGAGCCGGCGTTGCAGAGTATTACTGAGAAAGATCTGGCCGACGATATCGCCATTTTGTCCTCCGACGACTTCGAAGGCCGCTCGCCATCTTCGCCCGGCGAGGCCAAGACCATTCAATTCTTGAAATCCGAATTTCAAAGAATAGGCTTGCAGCCCGGCAACGGCGACAGCTATTTTCAGGAAGTGCCGCTGGTTTCCATCGCCGCCAGCTCGCAGGCAAAATTGCGGGTAAAAGAAAAGGAGGGCAGCGGCTCGCAGACCTTCAATTTTGGCCGGGATTTTATTGTCTTCACCAAGCGGGTGGTGGGGAGCTCGTTCATCAATAATTCGGAGATGATTTTCGTGGGCTACGGCGTGGTGGCGCCGGAATATGATTGGAACGATTATGCCGGACTCGACGTGCGCGGCAAAACCGTTGTGATGTTGATCAACGATCCCGGTTTTGCCAGCGAGGATCCCAATTTGTTTAACGGCCGTTCGATGACCTACTACGGTCGCTGGACATATAAATTTGAAGAAGCGGCGCGCCAGGGCGCCGAGGCGGCGTTCATCATCCACGAAACCAAGCCCGCTTCGTACCCCTGGGAGGTCGTGGTCAGCAGTTGGGCCGGCCCGCAATTTGACCTGCAGAGCGACGACAACAACATGTCGCGTTGCGCCCTCGAGGGCTGGCTTACCGTGGAGACGGCTAAGCAAATCTTTGGCAGCGCCGGGCTGGATTTCGAGGCGCTCAAAGCGGCGGCCGCCAAACGTGGTTTTCAGGCTGTGCCGCTGGAAGCGACGGCCTCCGTTGAGGTTTTGAACGACATCAAACATTCGAAATCAAATAACGTGATTGCGCTGTTGCCCGGAACCTCACGCCCCGACGAATACATTTTTTACATGGCGCACTGGGATCACTTCGGCGTCAACCCAAAGTTGGAGGGCGATCAAATTTACAACGGTGCCCTCGACAACGCCACCGGCACCGCGGGTTTGCTGGAAATTGCTGAAGCGTTCACGAAGCTTCCGAAACCGCCTCAGCGCTCTATTGTTTTTCTCGCCGTGACCGCTGAGGAGCAGGGGCTGCTTGGCTCGAAATTTTATGCCAGCAACCCAGTCTATCCGCTCACCAAAACCGTCGCCGCCATCAACATGGACGGCCTCAACATTCTCGGCAAGATGAAGGACATCGTGATCGTTGGCTACGGAAATTCCGATCTCGACGACTACGTGCAAAAAGCCGCCAAAGAAGATGGCCGAACCGTGCGGCCCGATCCCGAACCCGAGAAAGGCTATTTTTATCGCTCCGATCATTTTAGTTTCGGCAAGCAGGGTGTGCCGGCGCTTTATACCGATCCCGGCATCGATCACGTTGAAAAGGGCGAAGCGTGGGCCCTCGAACAGCGGGAGAAATATACTGCTGAAAACTATCACAAGCCCTCGGATGAATTTGACGCAGGCTGGGATTTGTCCGGCGCCGTGGACGACTTGCGGCTCTTGTTCAAAGTTGGCTATCGGCTCGCCAACGAATCGACGTTTCCCAATTGGAAGGAGGGGACAGAATTCAAAGCCAAACGGGACGCCGACATGCAGGCGGCGGGGCTTTATACCGGCAAATAAAACCCGTAGAGGCGATTTCATGAATCGCGTAGGGGCGATTCATGAATCGCCCCTACGGTTAGGAGAAAAAAATTGATGGCAACCAATAAGCGACTCACCCATGTGGATGAAGCGGGCCACGCGCGCATGGTGGAAGTCACACAGAAACCCGATACCGTGCGCGACGCCACGGCGCGTGGCAAAATTCTTCTCTCCCAAGAAGTGTTGGATTTGATTGAGCAACAGAAAATTAAAAAAGGCGATCCACTGGCGGCGGCGCGCATCGCCGGCATCATGGCGGCGAAGAAAACCCACGAGCTGATCCCACTCTGCCACCCGTTGCTGCTGACGAACGTCGAAGTGGATTTGAAGAGGGTAGCCGACGGCGTCGAAATCGAAGGCCGGGTGACCTGTGTGGGAAAGACCGGCGTGGAGATGGAAGCGCTGACCGCGGTGTCGGTGGCCGCGCTGACCATTTACGACATGTGCAAAGCCGTTGACAAGAGTATGACCATCAGTGAAATTTATTTGATGAAAAAAAGCGGCGGGAGCAGTGGGACGTGGGAGAGGAGGGGATGAGACTGCAACCCCCGAAGTTTAGAAAACTCCGGGGTTTTTCACTATGACTAATTTCAGATTGATTTTCAAAACAAAAATTTCTAAAATAAGCACGCTATGAATAACCAGAGGAAAGAACATGACCATCAAAGGCACGGCTCATAAATACGGCGACAACATCGATACCGATGTCATCATTCCGGCGCGCCATTGCGTTAGTATCAAAGAAGAAGATTTGGCGGCGCACTGCCTCGAAGATTTGGACAAGGATTTCGTGAAGAAAGTTAAACCCGGAGACATCCTGATGGCTGGCAACAACTTCGGCTGCGGCAGTTCACGGGAAAACGCGCCCATCGCCATCAAAGGCGCGAAGGTCGGCTGCGTGGTGGCGAAATATTTCGCGCGCATTTTCTACCGCAACGCCATCAATATCGGCTTGCCTATTCTGGAATGCCCGGAGGCGGTCGATGGCACTGAGGCCGGCGACCTGCTCGAAATTGATCTTAAATCGGGGGGAATTTTGAATCGCACCCGGAATCGCAGCTTTCAAGCCGCGCCGTTCCCGGAAACCATGCAGGAGATCATCAACGCCGGCGGCATGGTTAATTTTGTTCGCAAACGCATTGGAAAATAGAAACCACGAATTGCACGAATTACACTAATAGAACGTGACGCAAATTCACAAAATCCTAACTACAAACTACAAACAAATTCCAAGTCAAATTACAACACGATTTAGAAGATTGTTGTTTATTTGGGATTTATTTTTTGGGTCTTTGGAATTTTTTGTAGATTCGTGCAATTAGTGAAATTAGTGGTTAAAAGGAGTATGAACATGGCATCAAATGAAATAGTTTTTCTTTCCGGAGTCAGAACCGCGTTCGGAACCTTTGGCGGTTCCCTGCGCGATTTCAGCGCCATTGAATTGGGGACGATTGCCGCAAAGGCCGCGATTCAAAAAGCTGGCATCAAACCCGATGACATCGGCCACGTGATTTTCGGCAATGTGCTGCAAACCTCGGCGGATGCCATCTACATGGCGCGCCACATTGGATTGAAAGCCGGCGTGCCGGTGCCCGTGCCCGCCCTGACAGTGAATCGTCTCTGTGGTTCCGGATTCGAGGCCATCGTGCAGGGCGCGCGCATGTTGAAATTGGGCGAAGCGCATTTTGCGCTGGTCGGCGGCACCGAAAGCATGAGCCAGGCGCCGCATGTCATTCGGGGCGCGCGCTGGGGCCTGCGGCTCAATTCCGGCAAACTCGAAGATTATTTGTGGGAAGCGTTGCTCGATCCGTATTGTGGGTGCCAGATGGCATTGACCGCCGAGAACCTCGCGGATAAATACGGCATCACCCGCAAAGAAACCGATGAGTATGCTTACCGCAGTCAGAAGCTGGCGAAAGAAGCTTGGGACGCGGGGCGCATGGCCGAGGAAATTGTGCCAGTGGAAATTCCCAGCAAAAAGGGTCTGAAAGTTTTTGATCGCGACGAACACCTGCGACCCGAAACGACGCTTGATGGGCTCTCGCAGTTGTCGCCGTATTTCAAGAAAGATGGAACTGTCACCGCCGGCAACGCCAGCGGCATCGTCGATGGAGCGGCGGCGTTGGTGCTCACCACGATGGCGAAAGCCGAGGAACGCAAACTGAAACCGCTGGGACGATTGGTGGCCTGGGGCAACGCCGGCGTCGAGCCTTCCATCATGGGCATTGGGCCGGTGGATGCCAGCAAAATCGCCTTGAAGAATGCCGGCCTGAAACTCGCGCAAATGGATTTAGTGGAAGTGAACGAGGCCTTCTCGCCGCAATATCTCGCGGTGGAAAAGGCGCTGGGACTGGATCGCGAGAAAACCAATGTCAACGGCGGGGCGATTGCCATCGGCCACCCGCTGGCGGCCACCGGCGCGCGCTTGACGCTCACGATTTTGCACGAGCTGCGCCGGCGCGGCGGCAAATACGGCCTGGCCTCGGCGTGCATCGGCGGCGGCCAGGGGATGACGGTGATCGTGGAGGCGTTTTAAAATTAGGGAAGTATTATGGGTGATGTGGAAAAAACAGTTGGTGGCTTTCGCTCTGCGATTCAAGATTTATTAATTCCTGAATTTAAGGCACTGCAGACTAAAGTTGGAGCAGTTGAGGATAGATTAGAGAGAATCGAATCAAGGCTAGTCGAACGCATTGATAAAATTGATGAGCGATTAGACAAGCATGACGAAAAGTTCGAGAAAATATTCATAACTCTTGAAAACCACAACGAAAAATTCGAGAGAATATTTGACGCACTCACTCATTTAGAGAAGACCCAACAAACTATTCTAAACAGGCTTGATTACGCGGACAAGATTTCGGACATGCAGGTTGAAATCGAGAGATTAAAGCAGCAGCTAAAATTGATCGGGTCAGAAAGGGAACGCGTATCCTAAATTGAAACCACAGCAATTTGAGGAGGCAAAATGCAAATCAAGAAAGTCGGAGTGATTGGCGCGGGATTGATGGGCGCAGGCATCGCGCAGGTTTCGGCCGTGGCCGGATACAAAACCGTGGTGCGGGAAATCAGTCAGGAATTGCTGGACAAAGGGATTGGGCGGATCGACGGCTTCCTCTCCAAAAATGTCGAGAAAGGGAAGATGTCGGCGCAGGACAAAGAGACCGCGATCAAAAATCTCACCGGCACCACGAAGTTGGAAGATTTCAAAGACTGCCAGATCGTCATCGAAGCCGTTACCGAAGACATCAAACTTAAAAAAGAGCTCTTTCAGCAGCTCGACAAAATCTGTCCGCCAACAACTATTTTCGCCAGCAACACATCTTCGCTGACCATCACGGAAATGGCTTCTGCAACGAAACGCCCGGAGAAATTTGTTGGTCTGCATTTTTTCAACCCCGTGCCGGTGATGAAATTGGTGGAAGTGGTGCGCACTATTCAAACCAGTGCGGAGACGTTTGACGCAGCTTTTCAGTTTGCCAAAACCTTGGGTAAAGAGCCGATTGCCTGCAAAGATAACTCGGGCTTTGTAGTAAATCTGTTGCTGGTGCCGTACCTGCTGCAAGCGATCCGCGCCGTCGAGAATGGCGTCGCTTCGATTGAGGATATCGACAAAGGCATGACCCTCGGCTGCGGCCACCCGATGGGTCCGCTGACGTTGCTCGATTTCGTCGGCATCGACACCACCTACTATATCGCCAACATCATGTTCGACGAGTACCGCGAGCCGCAGTACGCGCCGCCGCCGCTGCTCAAAAAAATGGTAATGGCTGGCTATTACGGTCGTAAATCCGGCAAAGGGTTTTATGATTATTCCGGCGAGAAGCCGGTGCCGATTGATTTGGGGATTTAATAGATAAGGAGATGTAAAATAATGACTGACTTTGAAAAAGTAGCCACCGAGGCTTTGGCGCTGCCTTTGCAAAATGGAGGAGATTTGGCAGAATTGCTTATCGAGAGCCTTGACGAGGAAGACGAGCTTCAAATTAGATCGGCTTGGCTTGCTGAAATTCATCGGCGCGATCGGGAAATTAGAGATGGCAAATCGGTGACGCGACCGGCGGTTGAAGTGCTCAAAGAAGCTCGTGAACGGCTGAGATGCGTCAAATAGAATTTCATGCCGACGCTGATCTCGAAATGATAGAAAGTGCAGTGTACTATGAAGAGCGGGTTCGAGGATTGGGCGATGAATTTCTTGATGAGATTGACGAAGCGTTGATTCGAATTCGAGACTTCCCGTTTGCCTGGCCGATTTATGAAGGTGAGTTTAGACGCTATTTCCTAAAGCGCTTTCCCTTTGGGTTAGTCTACCGAGTTGAGCCGGAAAAAATTTTCATAGTGGCGGTTGCGCATTTGCACCGACGACCGGGCTATTGGAAGGGTAGAGAGCAGTGATTCCGCAAAACAATGCGAGCCGCAATACGCCCCGCCGCCGCTGAAGAAAATGGTTCTGGCTGGTTATTATGGCCGCAAGTCCGGCAATGGGTTTTATGATTATTCCGGCGAGAAGCCGGTGCCGACTGATTTGGGGATTTGACGTAGGTTGACGAAATGAACACTGCGAAAGAGTTAAGTATATCAAAGGAAAAGTTGGAAGCATTCTGTCGAAAACATCACATTCGTAAACTTTCCTATTTTGGTTCGGTGCTTCGCGAAGATTTTAGATCTGGTAGCGATATTGATGTTCTCGTCGAATTTGAGCCTGAGCATGTCCCGGGTTATCTTCGGTTGGCCGAAATGGAAGAAGAATTTTCCAAACTGATCGGTGGTCGAAGAGTCGATATGAATACTCCTAAATCTCTGAGCCGATATTTCCGTCAGCAAGTCGTTGCAGATGCGCAAGTAGCCTATGGCAAAAAGTGATCTAATCAGAATTCAGCACATGCTTGATGCCGCAAAGGAGGCGATGGAAGTATCGGCTGGAAAGTCAAGAGATGATATTGCGGGTGAGCGATTGCTAAATCTGTCATTAGTGCGATTGTTGGAAGTCATTGGAGAGGCGGCAAGCAAGGTCTCAACAAGCTTCAGATTGAAATATTCAAAGATACGTGGACACAGATCACGGGTATGCGCAATCATCTGATTCATGGATATGATGATATCGATTTTGATATCCTATATAAAACAATAACCGAAGATCGTGCGCCGCTAATAAGCCAGCTGGAACAGATCGTAGAATCCAAGGAGACATCTGGATAAGCTAATTCGGAGGAACGATGCCCTACGAAAACCTTCTTTTTGAAACCAAAGATAAAATCGCTTACATCACAATCAATCGCCCGAAAGTGCTGAATGCCCTCAACTGGAAAACGATGCAGGAGATTCGCGACGTTTTCGCCAAAGTCAAAGATGACGCGGGCGCCGGCGGTGTGATTTTAACCGGTGCCGGTGAAAAGTCGTTCGTGGCCGGCGCGGATATCACCGAGCTGGCGACCAAAGATCCGGTGGGCGCGAAAGAATTTTCCCTCGCCAGTCAGGAGATTCTGCATTTCATCGAGCATTTTTCGAAACCGGTGATCGCAGCGGTCAACGGCTTTTGCCTCGGCGGCGGCTGTGAATTGGCGATGGCGTGTCATATTCGAGTGGCATCGGAGAACGCCAAGTTCGGGCAGCCGGAAGTCAACCTCGGCCTCATCCCCGGCAACGGCGGCACCCAGCGTTTGCCGAGACTCGTGGGCAAAGGCCGGGCGCTGGAGTTGGTTCTCACCGGCAACATGATCGACGCGGCGGAAGCATACCGCATCGGACTGGTGAACAAAGTTGCGCCGGCGGACAAATTGCTTTCCACTGCAGAAGAAATTTTGAAGACGATTTTCACCAAAGGGCCGGTGGCCGTGAAGCTGGCGCTGGAAGCCATCCATCACGGTCTTGAGCTGACGCTCGACGAGGGCGTGCAGTTGGAGTCCAATCTATTCGGCCTCTGTTTTTCGACGGAGGACATGAAGGAGGGGACGAAGGCGTTTATTGAAAAACGGAAGGCGGAATTCAAGGGGCGGTAGTAGGAGTGTCAAGCTTCAGCTTGACAAAGATGTTGACAGAGATGAGACTCATCTTTAAGATGAGTCTCATCTATTCATAGGATTTTTTTCATGCCGAATCTAAACGAAAGCGATCTCATCTACGACTGGAATCTCCACAACTACAGCGGATTCCGTCCGAGCGCTCCGATTCATTTTGATGATGAAACCCTGCGCGACGGCTTGCAGGGGCCGTCGGTGATCGATCCGCCCATCGAAGATAAAATTGAGATTCTTCACTTGATGGACGAGCTGGGAATTCACACCGCGGCGCTGGGATTGCCCGGCGCCGGGCCGCGCGCCGTCGCCGATGTGACTCGACTGGCGAAGGAGATTCTTGATAGCAAGCTGAACATTCGCGCCAACTGCGCCGCCCGCACTGTGGAAGCGGACATTATCCCAATCATCGAAATTTCCCAAAAAGTCGGGTTGCCCATCGAAGCGTGCACCTTCATTGGCTCCAGTCCCATTCGGCAATTCGCTGAAGGGTGGGATATTGATTTTCTTTTACGGCAGACGGAGAACGCTGTGAAGTTCGCGGTTAAACACGGATTGCCGGTGATGTACGTCACCGAGGATACCGTGCGCTCCCATCCCGAGCACATTCGCCAGCTTTACACCACCGCGATTCGCGCCGGGGCGAAACGCATTTGCGTATGCGATACCGTTGGGCATGTTACCCCGGCGGGCGTCAAAAATTTGGTATCGTTTGTAGTGGAGGTGGTGAAGGAAACCGGCGCGGAAGTCGGCGTCGATTGGCACGGCCACCGCGACCGCGGGTTCGACGTGGCCAACACTTTTGCTGCCCTCGAGGCCGGCGCTACTCGTGTGCACGGCTGCGCTATCGGCGTTGGCGAACGGGTGGGTAATACGCCGATGGATTTGATTCTGGCCAATTGTAAGCTGATGGGCTGGATCGATAACGATTTGACCTCTCTCAAAAAATATTGTGAAAAAGTCTCGCAAGCTTACGGCGTCCCCATTCCCAAAAATTATCCCATCATCGGTGCGGATGCGTTTCGCACCGGCACCGGCGTACACGCGGCTGCCATCATAAAAGCCGAAAAGAAGGGAGAAAGCTGGTTGGCGGATCGGGTTTATTCCGGGGTGCCGGCGGAGTGGTTCGGCGGGCATCAGGTCATCGAGATCGGACCCATGAGCGGCGAGTCCAATGTGATTTATTGGCTGCAGAAACACAATATCGAGCCGAAACGAGAATGGGTGACGGCCATTTTCAACAAAGCTAAGTCCTCCAACCGCATCCTCACGAATGAAGAAATCTTAGAAATTGTTCACCAAAGTTAAACTCAATTCGGCAAAGTTGAAATTAAACATCGAAGCCACACTGAAAGGCGCCGAATCCCATTTAGTGATGCTTAGCTGCGAACTTACGCATGAAAACTATTTGTTCAGTATATTTCGGTGGGCTTCGATGTTGAATTGCCAAGTCCAAGGTGAAGCCCGTGATTAATTTTAAACCTGACCGTCGATGATTTTAAAAAACATTTGAGTGGAATTCACGGGTAAGATTTAATAATAAATGGAAAAATTGCCGTTTCCGGAGCGTCGTCGCCAAACTGATCGCCGCGTCCGGCCCACCGCGCCGCTGACAATTAAAAGTTTGTTTGGCCGTAGAAAATTTATCCGCCGCCAAGAAGATCGCCACCACCAACCCTATGTTGATATCTACAGTCTGCGGTCGGCGCTCACTCTTGTTTTCATCATCGTTTTATCGGTGAGCGACGCCTTTTTCACGTTAAAGCTGGTGCAGTTGGGGGCTCGCGAGATCAATCCTGCGATGCACTTTTTTCTCACCTTTGGGCCGCTGCCCTTTCTTTCGGTTAAATTTTTACTAACGGTCGTTTGCGGAGTGATTTTTTTGATTCACAAGAATCATCTGATTTTTGGCGGGCGGGTAAGTGTGAAGATGATTCTGTTGGCGGTGCTATTTTTGTACATCGTGCTCATCATGTATGAGTTGACGCTGCTGCTGAAAATTGAATATATGCTGCTGGAGGCCGACGGTTATTCCGGCATCGGCGACACCCCTTGATCAAACTCTCTCACCGCTTCTTCCAGGTTTTCATAGCTTTTCAAAAACCAGAAGAACTCCAACACCTCATAAACTTGAAACACGTCCGGCTTCATTCGCGCTAATTTTAAATCGCCGCCGGCATCGCGAATTTCTTTTAATCGGCTGAGGAAAATACTCCAGCCGCGGCTGCTGATGTAGTCCACATCCGCGAGGTCTATGATAATCCGATGATTGCTGCTTTTGGTGCAGCGTTCGATGACCCGATCTATTTCGTCGGATGTCGTGAAATCGAGGTAGCCCCCAACTTTGATGACGATGATGGATTGCTTTGAAGCCGCACGATCCGTTGCAGTTTGTAAGCTGGCCATAATGGAGACCTCGTTTGTTAATAAAAAATTGGTGATGATTGATGGAAGATAAGCCCGTTCGATCTAAAAAAGCAAAGAATTTTTCATTCATGCTTTTTAACGCTAATAGTAACCGCATACTGCCCAGCTTGCAAAAATAAAATTTGCTTATTTTAAGCATTTAGATTAATTTGGCCGGCGTTTGAAATGACCAATCAAAAGATGAGCCGGACGATTCTCCATCTCGATATGGACGCCTTTTTTGCGGCGGTGGAGCAGCGCGATCACCCCGAGTATCGGGGCCGGCCGCTGGTGGTCGGCGCCGACCCCAAAGGCGGGCGCGGCCGCGGCGTGGTGGCCACCGCCAGTTACGAAGCCCGAAAGTACGGCATTCACTCCGCCATGCCTATCTCCAAAGCCTATCGACTTTGTCCCCACGCCATTTACGTGCGCGGCAGCTACCAGCGCTACGGCGAGGCCTCGCGCCAGGTGATGGCGATTTTGCAGGACTTCACGCCGGTGATCGAGAAGATCAGTATCGACGAAGCGTTTCTGGATGTGACCGGCAGCCTGCACCTGTTTGGCCGCGCTGAGGACATCGCTCACAAAATTAAAAACCGAATCCACAGCGAGCTGCAGTTGACGGCGTCGGTAGGCATTGCGCCCAACAAGTTTCTCGCTAAAATTGCTTCCGATCTCAAAAAGCCGGATGGACTGGTGGCCGTCAACGAGGGAGAAGAAAAAGCGTTTCTCGCGCCGCTGCCCATTGGAAAATTGTGGGGCGTTGGCAAGAAAACAGAGGTCGTGCTGAGAAATATGGGCATCACCACGATCGGAGAAATTGCCAATCTTCCGGAAGTCGAGCTGGGTCGAAGGCTTGGGAAATGGGGCCACGCCCTCTGGCTGCTGGCCAACGGCATCGACGAGCGGCCGGTGGTGACCTGGTCGCCGCAAAAATCTATCAGCCAGGAGATTACTTTTGACGAAGATACCGACGACCCGGAGTTGTTGGAGCGCACCCTGTTTCAATTATCGGACGAGCTGGCGCGTCTGATGCGCAAAAGTCAGCTCAAGGGCCGAACCATCACCCTCAAAATTCGCCTGAAGGATTTTTCCACCTTCACCCGCAGCCGTTCTTTTTCCGATTTTATCGATTCCACCGAGATCATTCGCGGTGTCGCCATCGAGCTGTTCCGCAATTTTGATCGCAAAAACCAGAAGGTGCGGCTGGTGGGCGTCGGCGTTTCGCAGTTGAGCTCCATTTATGGCGAGCAGCTCGGTCTGTTCGAGCAGGAGAAACCCATCAACCAAAAGCTCAGCAATTTGTTGGATTCCCTTAAAGACAAATACGGCGACGACGCCGTCACCCGCGCTTCGCTGCTCCCGTAGGGGTTTGTCCAAAAAGTCAGGTTTCTGTCATGCCCGAATGCTTTTGTCGGGCATCCATTGCGAGACTATTGAAGATGCCGGCTAAAAGCATGCGGGCATGACATTCCCAAAAAATCGATTTTTTGGACAGCCCCTACGAATTGAATTACCCGACCTTTGCCCGTTCCACATTCAACAAGGGTGTGGTGTGAAGCGTTGAGACAAAGTTCAAAACCGCGACGTTTTCTCTCTCCGTAATTGTGCGCTCTAATTTTGTAAGCCGCTGTTTTTTCACGCCCATTTCAAGTCACAAATTTTGTTTTTTGGTGGCACAGCCGTTGCGTAACTCGCGGCCAAAGATGAGCGCTTATGCTGAAAAAACGATTATTTGAATTTTTTTTGACGATCCTGCTCGGTTGTGTGTGCGCGTGTTCCGGCTCCATTGAAATGGGGAAGTCCTCGCCGACTAACGGCGTGAACGACTATAAAATCCGTCCCGGGGACATCATCGAAATTCGTTTCCAACATTATCCCGATTTTAATCAAACGCTCGTTGTCAGCGCGCAGGGCACGCTGGCGCTGCGGATGATCGGCGTGCTGCGCGTCAACGATTTGACGCTCGACATTTTCAAAGAGATTATTCTCGAAAAATACGGCCAGATGTTAGCCGAGCCGCGGCTGTCGGTGTCGGTGGTGCAATCTTCAAACTACAATGTTTATATCAACGGTGATATCAAAAATCCCGGCGTGCTGCGGGTTCGCGGCGCGCTCACGGTTGCCGAGGGCATCATCATGGCCGGCGGCCTGAAGGACGCCGCTCTCGATTACGAGGTTATCGTGCTGCGCAACCGCGGCGACGGCGTGAAAATTCATAAGCTCGAAATAAAAAAGAATAACTTGCGGGAGTTGTCCAAACGCGATTTCAAGTTAATTCCATTCGATGTAATTTACGTGAAAAAATCTTCGACTAACCAATCTCAAAAGAACACCAAACACATTTAGCGATGATACAAACATGATGGACCAACTCAACTCGACTCCTCACAGCCCCGTTAACGGCCGCCTCCCCAGTTTGCACTTGTTTTCAGAAAACCCGCAGGACGGCCGCAGTTACTCCGATATTGAATTCATTCAACATTTTCACCAGGCCGACCGCGAGTATCTCGCCGCCGCGATGGAAGCGATCTCGCCCCCTGAGATTTTTTCGAGTACGAAATCAAACGCTGCGGCCGGCATCGGCTATTTAGCCAACCGTCTGTTGGAACTGAGCGCGACGGCCGGCAGCAATTTGTTTTTATTCAATTCGCCCGCGGACGAGGATTTGACGCTGGAGTTAATTCAGCAGTTGGCGGAAGGGTTTGGCGCCGAGAAAAAAATATTGATTGTCGATTGCAATTTGCGAGTGCCGGCGGGGCCGAAACCGGGGGTTGCGGTGAATTACAAAGGCGGTTTGAGCGACTACGTTTCGGGAACCTTGGGGTTGGATGAAATTGTGTTTCGAACCGAACTGCAAAACGTGTTTTGGATGGGCGGCGGCGACCCGCTGGATTTTCCCGTGCGCGTTTTGATGTCCAACCGTTTTCTGCAACTGATGGAACTGCTGAAAACGCGCTTTGATTTGATTTTGTTGAATTCTCCCCCCTATCGGCAGTGCATCGATACGTTCGTGCTGGCTAAATTTCTGCGCCCGATCGTGGTGTTGGCGCTGAAAGGCGAAAAATTGCAGGACATTCAAGACATCCGCAAGGAATTGGCGGTCCTTGATTTGAAGAGTTTGACGATCATCGCTAAAATAGCCAATTGCGATTCTTCCCGATTTTTTTTATCGATAACCACTTAAATTAGCCCTTGATTTTCTGAGCGCAGCGTGTTTAATTCTATCCGAATTCAATTCGGAGAGAGATATGCAGCGTTTGGAAACATTTGAGAACAAATACCCCAACCGCGAATACACCATCACCATCGTCAACACCGAGTACACCTCGGTTTGCCCTATGACCGGGCTGCCGGACTTTGGCACCATCACCATCAATTATGTGCCGGACAAACTTTGTCTGGAGTTGAAGGCGCTGAAATATTATTTTTTGGAATTCCGCAATCAGGGCATTTTTTACGAAACCGTGGTTAACAAAATTTTGGATGATCTCGTGGCCGCTTGCCAGCCGCGCCGTATGGAAGTCATTGGGGAGTTCACGGTGCGCGGTGGGCTAAGATCGGTGGTGAAAGCCTCTTTTAATCGATAATCGATGATCGATAATTGAAAACGAATATCGAACAAGGAATGAAAAAAGAAATAGCAGTGGTCCTCGCCAGCGGCGGCATGGACAGCGCGGTGACCATCGCCCTCGCGAAACAGGAATACCGGCTGGCACTGCTGCATCTCAACTACGGCCAGCGCACGGAGAAGCGCGAACTGCGAGCGTTCAATGAACTGGCAAAATTTTATCGCGCCGAGAAAACGCTGGTGGTGAACGTCGAGCATCTCAAGCAAATCGGCGGCTCCAGTTTGACGGACGAGAAGATCACCGTCGCCAAAGCGGATTTGCAGAATTCGGACATCCCAACGTCGTACGTTCCGTTTCGCAACGCCAATTTGCTATCCATTGCCACGAGCTGGGCGGAAGTAATTGGCGCCGCGAAAATTTTTGTCGGCGCGGTGGAGGAGGACAGCTCCGGCTACCCGGACTGCCGCCGGGAATTTTATGACGCGTTCGAGAAGGTGATCGCGGCCGGCACAAAACCGGAGACGAATCTTCGCATCGTCACGCCCATCATTCATTTGAAGAAATTTGAAATTGTGAAAACGGGGGTTGAATTGGGTGTGCCGTTCGAGCTGACGTGGTCGTGCTACCAGCGCGAGGACGTGGCGTGCGGCGTATGCGATAGCTGCGGTTTTCGTTTACGAGGATTTCAAAAAGCTGGCGTCGAGGATCCGATTCCTTATGCGGAGCGGCCGGTGTATCTTTAAAACCTCAAACCACGAATTGCACGAATTACAGGAAAATGTGTCCGCGTCATCGTTGGACTTATTCCTGCTCGACTACCAATTTGACGAACGGCACGAGATCGCCATTTCCGCGCCGGCGACCATTGTTTTTGAAAAGGTGCTGAAGCTGAATTTTCAGCGTTCGTTGATCATTCGTACTTTGTTTACGTTGCGCTCGCTACCCGGGTTTTTCACGCGAAATGAACAGCGGGCATCATCGTTGGGGTTGACGATAGATGCGCTGCTGAAATCGGGATTCATTTTGTTGGCGCAAACTCCGAATCAGGAGATCGTGCTGGGATTGGTCGGCCGCTTTTGGACCGCGTGCGGCGACATTCAGAAAATCGACGCCGAGAGTTTTCGCAATTTCAATCAATCCGGTTTTGCCAAAGCGGTGTGGAATTTCAGTCTGCACCCAATTTCCGGCGGCGTGATTCTGCGCACAGAAACTCGCGTTAAGTGTCTTGATGAAATGAGTCTTCAGAAATTTGCGCGCTATTGGAGGTTTGTTCAACCGTTCAGTGGTTGGGTGAGGAAGGAGGCACTGAGAATCATCAAATCGGAAGCAGAAAAAACAAAGGAGGCGACATGAGGATTCAGAATTTTGCCGAGGTAAAAGAAACCGTGGTCACGATGGACGGCGCGAAAGACGCCAAAATGCGTTTGTTGATTTCCGACAAAGACGGGGCGCCCAACTTTGCGATGCGTATGTTCACGGTGGCGCCCGGCGGCCATACGCCGTTTCACTTTCACAATTATGAACACGAGATTTTTGTGTTAGAGGGCGAGGGCGTGTTGAAAGCCGAGGAGACCTCGCATCGCTTTAAAGCCGGCGACGTGATTTTCGTCGCCCCCAACGAAAAGCATCAGTTTCAAAATATTGGATTACGTGATCTGAAATTTCTGTGTCTCATACCTACACCGGAAAAGTGCGTATGAAAATCATAATTTCTCTGAAATGGATGCTCGGCCTATTTGCGTTGACGGCGATGGGCTGCCAATCATCGACACCGAAGGTTGAGGATCCGATCGTTGCGGATATCGAACATCTGCGCCGCGAAAAAGATCAGTCGTTTAAGAACGACGCCGACTCACCGATTCCCGACGACAGGAAGGCCAGCTTCAACGGCCTCAGCTATTTTCCCATCGATCTGAAATATCGCTTTGAACTGCCGCTGCACAAAAACGCCGCGCCCGACACCTGCAAAATTTTGACCAGCGCTGGCGTGGATCGGGACGCCATCAAATACGGCTACTTTGCATTTGAAATCGAAACCCACCCCTGCACGCTGCACGTTTACCAGTTGCTCGATGTCAAAAGCAAATATCCCGACTATTTGTTTCTGCCGTTCCTCGACGCCACCTCTGGCAAAGAAAGTTACGGCGGCGGCCGCTATTTGGATTTTGAGGAGAACGAGTCCGGCGTTTACACAGTGGATTTCAACCTGGCCTATAATCCGTTGTGCGCTTACGGAAAAACCGGCTATCGTTGTCCGATCCCGCCGGCGGAGAATCGGCTGCCGGTGGCGGTAAAGGCGGGGGAGAAGTATTCGGCTGAAAAATAATGGCGGAATAGGTTGTGACAAACCAATTTATGATTGGACTACAGCAAAGAGGAACCACACATGACCAGAAATAACAAAAGCCTGTTGGAGAAAATCACTAAAAGACTGCTCGAAGTTGGAAACCCGCAAAAAATCGTATTGTTTGGCTCAAGAAGCACAAATACAGCAAAGGTGGACAGTGACTACGACTTTCTGATCATTGAGCCGTCATCTGAACCACGCTATAAGAGAGCAGCCAAATACCGTCAGGCCTTGCGCGATTTTCGAATTTCAAAAGACATTTTGGTCTGGACTCCAGAGGAAGTCAACGAATGGCGTCAAGTACCCAATGCTTTCATTACGGAGGTGTTGCAGCAAGGAATCGTGCTGTATGAAAGATAAGATTGCATTGACGCGTGGGTGGCTCGCCAAAGCCGAGAGCGATTTGGTCAGCGCAAAGAAATTGGTCGATAGCGACGGGCCTTTTGATACCGCTTGCTTTCATGCACAGCAGGCGATTGAAAAGTTACTAAAAGCTTTTCTGGCGTATCATGGTA
>JBBIIG010000017.1:32834-72877 GCA_037446635.1 bacterium | reverse complement strand
TTAACTTTTCCTAGTTATAATCCGAATCAGGATGCCCCACCGCCACCACCATCAACCAATCCCAATGACGTGAAAACTAAGTGGGACGTAACCGGAGGCGGCGGGGCGATCATAACCGGATGTCTCGGCCTCGACTGCATTCCGTCCCTTCAAAATCCGTCATTCATTACGCTCGAGGAGGCTAATTTTTTGAACGAAGACGATATTATTTATGGGTTGGTTCTAGAAAATGAAGTGCGCGCCTACCCCATGAGAATTTTGGATTGGCATGAAATCGTCAACGAACTTTTTGTTTCTCCCCGAATCGCTATAACGTACTGTCCGTTAACGGGGTCCGGAGTAGGAATCAATATAGTTGAAAGCGGATTGAACTTCCAGGACACCGATTTGCATAGTTTTGGGGTCTCCGGCTTCCTGTACAACAACAACTTAATCCCGTATGATCGCACCACCTTCAGCAACTGGTCACAAATGTTGCTGCGCTGCGTTAACGGAATCGCCCGGGGGACCCCCATGGTCACCGTGCCGCTCATCGAGACTTCCTGGAAAACCTGGAAAAAAATGTTTCCAAACTCAAAAATTCTTTCCAACAACACGGGCTTTGATAGACCGTATCATATTTTCCCTTATGGAAATTATAAAACCGATCCGTTTCTACTTTTTCCAATTCAGATTGATGACCCCCGGCTGCCCCGCAAAGAGCGCGTGCACGGAATTATCACAGACCGCTATAATCTAAAAGCTAAAACGTATCGCTTCACTCTGTTTGAAAACGGGGCGCGCGCCATCAACGATGATATAGATGGGGAGCCGGTTGTGATAGCCGGTATGAAGACTGCGGATTTATACCTCAGCTACTCACGCCGGACAGCTGACGGAACCATTTTAACCTTTGACATAAAAACCGAAGCCCCTCACATTTATCCTTTCGATTTAGTGGACAACGAAGGGAACGTCTGGAACCTCCTGGGTCAGGCGGTCGCCGGCACGCGTACGGGGGAACAGCTCACTCCCACCACTTCCTACAACGCTTACTGGTTTGCCTGGGGGACCTTCTTTCCGGATGTCGCCATTTATAGTGAGTGACTGGCGCCGGCGCCAAACTTCCTAGTGTTGAAGGGTGTCATTCTTACCAAACGACGAGCACATTCAACGGTGGATCATATCCTCGTAATTTCTGCGCCAATACCCGTCAATTCAACCACTTCAAATTTGAAGAACGAGCAACTACTCAACTATTCTGCAACATGCCGCAAGTTCGGTTGAATTTTAACAATTTGCCAATTGTTGCCAATTCATTTTTAGATTGAAATTCCAGCGAAGAAATTTAAATTGGCCTCATGGACAAATCCGACATCCTGCAAAAGTATTGCTTTTACGCCCACGCCCCGCTGGCCGCGCGCCAGAAATTTGACCGTGCCGCCACACAAGTCGAGCTCAACCCCGGCGATTTCTATTTCCACGAAGGCGACGCCTGTACGCACGTGGCGCTGGTGGGAAACGGCAGCATCCGCGTGTACAAAGCCGGCGAAAGCGGACGGGAAATCACGCTCTATCACGTGCGCGCCGGCGAGACCTGCATTCTCACGGCGTCCTGCGTGCTGGCCGGCATGAGTTATCCGGCCGCGGCGGTCGCGGAATCGCAAACCGATGCAGTGATTTTTCCGGCGCCAGTTTTTCGAGATTGGGTTGCATCGATGGCAACGGTGCGCGATTTTGTCTTCCAAACCCTAGCCACGCGCATGGCCGACCTGATGGCGCTGGTGGAGGAGATCACCTTCAACAAAATGGATAAGCGATTGGCGGAGTATCTGTGCCAGCGGTTTGAGAATGAAGGCCGGCCAATCACGGTCCTTCATGTCACGCACGAACAAATCGCAACCGAGTTAGGATCGGCCCGCGAGGTGGTGAGCCGCCTCTTGAAAGAATTCGAGCGCCTCGGCGCCATCGAAGTGGCGCGGGGGAGAATTCGCTTGCGCAACGAAGCGACGCTGCGACAATTTTTGTGAACAAAGTAGTTATGTCTTTAATAAGACTATTGTAAAATCCAGTGCAAGCTGTCATTGCCTGCCTGCTGCAGGCAGGCGAGGAGTCCAACACAAATTTTTGAAATTCTAAAAATTTAAGGTTGCGGACGACGAAGCAATCTTCAGCCTGATAACCGGGAGATTGCTTCGGCAAAAAACGCCTCGCCATGGCAAATAATCTTTGCTTTTGATTTTTTACAATAGTCTTGTGATTAAGTCACAGACCTCCTGCTCAATAACTGTTATATTGGAACGGACGAATTAAACGAAACTTTTTAATCTAAAATTCATGGAGGTTTGTTATGAAAGCAAATGTCGGTTCCCTGGATAAAGTCATCCGCGTGATCATCGCGCTGGCGCTGTTCAGCTTGTTCTTTGTCCTCGAGGGCAGTTGGCGTTATTTAGCCGTGGTAGGATTCGTGCCGCTGCTCACGGCGCTGGTTTCCTGGTGCCCGTTGTACATGCTCTTCGGACTGAACACCTGTTCTGTTGAGAAAACAAATTAAAATCCTACCTTTCACAATTTATCACAAGCCTCGTCTGAACCCAACGGGCGAGGCTTTTATTTTCTTAAAATTTTTTGTTGAAATTAAGGAGTATGAATGTATATTACTTGCGTTGTTATTTGCGTTACCTGCGCTGCCGCATTACCTGTTCCAAATTAAAACAAAGCTGAAGATTCACTTTTGGTTTTGACTTCTTCCGCCGATAAAAAACAGAGAAGAGGATTTAAGCAGAACCTTGGTTATGACATCAAGAACGCGTTCCCAACAGATTGACTTATTTGCTTCATTTATTGGTTTTTTCTGCTTTGTGCTTTCCCCCCAACTCACTCTCAGCCAAGAAAAACTTTTTGTTGAAAAAGTTCAATCTCGGATAGTGAATTATCTGAACGCTTATCAAAAATCCCAAAACCTAACCTCGCTGAGCTACGCCATGTTCCTGGGGCCGGAGTACCGCCTCGACTATTCGGTGGGTTACGCCGATTTGGAAGAAAAAATCGCCGCCACGCCGGATCATATCTACACTCTGGCTTCGGTTACCAAAACTATCACCGGCGCCGTGATCATCGATCTGATTAAACAAGATCGGCTCGCGTTGAGCGACTCCGTTTGCCACTACCTCGCCGGCTTCCCCAAAAATATCACGGTGCAGGATTTGTTGAACCACACCAGCGGCCTGCGCCGGGAAAATGAGAACGAACATTATTTAGCCAATTCCAGTTACCGCAACATCGTAAAACTTTTGCCGCCGCAATTGAAGACCAAGCGCCACCGCTACGCCAACATCAACTACGCCGCCCTCGGCGCGTTGGTGGAAATTGTGACCGGCGAGCCTTTTACAAAAGTTGCCGGCGATTACTATTTTCGCATCACCGGCGAGCCGCTCTATTTTGTGAATCAAAACGGCGACGCTGGCCAGCGCCTGGTGAAAAACTACGTCCGCCGTTACAACCGCCCGCATCTCCACAAATTGGTGGACTTCACGATCTGGGAGCCGGCGGCGCTGGCGCAAACTTCGCCCAAAGCGCTGGCGATATTTTTGCGCCATCACCTGAATCCGAGATTTCTCAACTACCTTGCCGGCCACGCCGTCCTCACCAAAGATCTGGGCGAGCGCGACGGCCGCCGCGTGCGCGATTATTACGCCCTCGGTTTTCGTCTGCGCTATTGGGGCGACGAGCTGATTTATGTTTATCACGACGGCTTCATTTACGGCGTGTTGAGCACGTTTTATTACTTCCCCAAAAAGGACGCCGGCTTTGTGGCGCTCGCCAACTTGACCATGTTTCCACGGAATGCGCTGACGTTAGGTGGAATTTACAAAGACATCGAAGAGGCTATCGATGAGGAATTCAATCGCGACATCGCGGAATATACGGCGCTGCACGGCTCGCTGGAAGGCGTGCTGTACTATGAAAACCGAAAATACCAGGGCGAGATCATCGAAGCGCGGATCGATCAACATGCCAAAGAGTTGTTAAAAAAACAGCGCTATGAAGAAGCCATTAATTTGTTCGAATTCAACAACTACCTGTTTGCGACTTCGGACAACACCTATGAAAGTTTAGGAAAGGCGTATATGGCCGGCGGTTATTTGGAATTGGCCATCGAGACTTTTAAGAAAGCGCTCACCATCAACCCGCAATCCGAAACCACGAAAAAAATTCTGCGCGCGCTGAACTCCCATTAGTTCGGAATCTTTAGAAGATGCCAGGCACTTTAAAAGTGCCTGGCATCTCTGGGAATTCACTATCTTAAAACCACCCGCACCGAATCGAGGCTGCCATCGTTGGGGGCGGGCGCAATTTCTAAAATGTGCGCCATCAAACTGTAGAGATGAATGTTTTGAAACGGCTCGACAACCACACCCGACTTGAACGCCGGGCCGCGGGCAATGAACGTCGCCCCCATCGACGGCAGCAGGTTGTCGTAACCGTGATTTCCTCCCCTGAAATAGTGCGGCTTGGTTTCAAAAGTTTTATGAGTACCAATGGACCAGCCCTCATCCGCGATGCCGATGATCGCCGGAATTTTAGAATTCTTCCCGTAAAAAAATCGCTCCGGAATCTCATGCCGACGATAGACTTTTAAATGCGGGTGAGCATCCCGCAGTTTGGCATATACCACTTCCTCCTCGCTTTCTTTTGGATTAAGCGCGATGATGGGCGACCAGTCCACCACCTGCACCTCCTCCGGGGTCACATAATCATCGAGAAAAATAACCCGCTGCGGCGAAGTGGCCGCCATGCCGTGATCAGAAACGATGATGATATTCACTTTGTCGAGAATGTTCCTTTCTTTTAACCCGGCAATCAGAATCCCGAGGACGCCGTCAATGTATTCGATAGCTTGCACCGTCTCCGGCGCCTCGGGGCCGAAATCGTGGCCAACTTCATCAATGGTGCTGAAATAAGTGGTAATCATCGACGGCCGCTGCGCCGCTGGCAAATCCAACCATTTCAAAACCTGCTTCACGCGCGTTTCATTGGAAACGCTGCCGTCGTATTTATAAAAAAACGTTGGCAGCTCGCCGGCGATTTTAGTGCTGGAGCCCGGCCAAAAATAGCAGGCGCTCACCAGCCCCTGCTTTTCCGCGGTTACCCAGATGGGCTCGCCGCCCCACCAACGGCTGTCGTGAATCGCCGAATCGTTGGAGAGACTGAACCATTCGTCCCACTCGCGATCGTACATATTGTTGGCGACAACTCCGTGATGATCGGGATAAAGTCCGGTGACGATGGTGTGATGATTGGGAAAAGTTTTGCTGGGAAACGCCGGGATCATTCGTTTCGAGCGCACGCCCGTTGCGATGAGAAAGTCGAGGTTGGGGGTGTTAGCTTTTTCCGGGTAGTCCCAGCGAAAACCATCTATAGAGATAAGAACGATCGTGGGCTTGCCATCGCGGGCGGGAATTCTACCCGCGCAATTCGCCTCAAAAAAGACGATGCACAGAAGCACCAACAGCGCCAGCGGGATCGCAACGACTTTTTTTCTTGCCATTAGCTCCTCGTTTTATGACTTGACATTTACACATTTTTTCAATACCGTTCCACCCGAAATACACTGAACAATAAACTGAATTGAGAAAAAAAAGTCTATTGGAATCTTGCAACAAAATTGGATTGTTTGCAGTATTCATGTGCGCTTCAAAAAGCGACCGGAAGATTTTTACAATAATCCAGTAAACATTCCAAAACAAAATTCGGTCGTTTCAGTGTACTTCGGTGTTTCATTTCGATTCTGGGTTAATCATAAAATGGAGGGTATATTTTAATGGCAAACGTGGTGGATGTTCGCGATGTAACGAAATCTTACGCCCGCGGCAATCAGAAAATCCCGGTGTTAAACAACATTTCACTCTCTGTTCCGGATGGGGAATTTCTGGCTCTGATGGGGCCGTCGGGATCGGGAAAAACCACGCTGTTGAATTTGATCGCCGGCATCGACCGTCCGGATGCCGGCAGCATTAACGTGGCGAATACCGAATTGGGTCAGCTCAGCGAATCGGCGCTGGCCAACTGGCGGGCGCGCCACGTCGGGTTCATCTTTCAATTTTATAATTTGATGCCGGTGCTCACGGCGTTTGAAAACGTCGAGCTGCCCCTGCTTCTGACAAAACTTCCCAAGCAGAAACGCCGCGAACACGTCCACTCTGCGCTAGAAATAGTTGGACTCGGCGACCGCATGAAACATTATCCCAGCCAACTCTCCGGCGGCCAGCAGCAGCGCGTCGCCATCGCCCGCGCCATCGTTACCGACCCCACCATCATCGTCGCCGATGAGCCCACCGGCGATCTCGACAAAGATTCCGCCGATGAGATTCTCACTTTGATGGAGCGGCTGAACAAGGAATTCAAAAAAAGCATCGTCATGGTGACGCACGACCCCCGCGCCGCGGAAAAAGCCCACGTGATTCGCCATCTGGACAAGGGCGTGTTGGAAGACATCAATCACAAGTAGAGGGCAGCGATGAAAATTTTCAAACTCATCATCAAAAACGCGTTCCGGCACAAACTGCGCTCGGTTCTCACCGCGCTGGGCATTGCCATTGCGGTGCTGGCGTTCGGAATTTTACGCACGGTGATCGACGCCTGGTACCTTGGCGTGGAGGCCAGCTCGCAGACGCGGCTCATCACCCGCAACAAAGTTTCGCTGGGCTTCCCGATGCCCATTTCCTACCGCGAGAAAATCGCGCAGATTCCCGGCGTCACCGGCGTCGCCATCGGCCAGTGGTTCGGCGGCGTCTATATCGACGCCAAGAATTTTTTCGCCCGCTTCGCCGTCGAGCCCGAGAGCTTTCTGAGTTTGTATCCCGAATATGTTTTATCCGCCAAAGAAAAAGAAGATTTTTTGAGAGAACGAAATGCCTGCATTGTCGGCGCTAAAATTGCCGCCAAGTACGGCTGGAAATTGGGCGACACCATTCGGTTGATTGGCGACATTTTTCCCGGCGACTGGGATTTTGTGATTCGCGGCATTTATCACGGCGCCGATCGCACCACCGACGAAACCCAGATGTTTTTCCACTGGAAATATCTGGACGAGCAATTGGGCCTGACCACCCCCGGGCGCATGGGGCAGGCAGGAATATTTTATGTGGGCGTGGCCAGCCCGGACGATGTGGTGCGCGTCGCCGAGGCCATCGACGCGATGTTTGCCAATTCCATGGCCGAGACCAAAACCGAAACCGAGAAAGAATTTCAGATGAGTTTCGTCTCCATGGTGGGCACGATCATCACCACCGTGCGGGTGATTTCGGTGGTGGTGATCGCCATCATCCTGCTGGTTCTGGCGAACACCATGGCCATGACCGCGCGCGAACGGGTTACCGAATATGCAGTTTTGAAAACCCTCGGATTTCGGCCCGGTCATTTGGGCGGGCTCATTTTTGGCGAATCGCTTTTTATCGCCATTTTGGGCGGCGTGGTTGGACTGCTGCTCTCGCTTCCAATCATTGACGGTTTCGGAGAATTTCTATCTGTGAATTTGGGCAGCTTCTTTCCGGTATTCGAGTTATCGCGCAGCACGATTCTCATTGCGGTCGCGGCCGCGCTGCTGGTTGGCGTGGCCGCCGCAATTTTCCCGACATTCAAAGCCACCCGCATGAGAATCGCTGATGGCTTGCGGTACATTGGTTGAAGATAAAAAGTGCCACGCACTTTGAAAGTGCGTGGCACTTGAACTCAAAACATGGTAACTGAAAAATGAAAATCCCCATCATCTACAATTGGCGCAATCTGCTCGCCAGAAAATTAACCACCACGCTTACGGTTCTGGGTATTGGGCTGGTGGTGTTTGTGTTTGCCGCCGTGCTGATGCTGGCCGACGGCTTTAAGAAAACCCTGGTCAGTACCGGCGAACCCAACAATGTAATTTTTGTGCGCAAGGGCGCCAACGCCGAACTGGTGAGCATCGTGCCGCGCAGCCAGTACAATCTCATTCGCGCCCTGCCGGAGGCCGCGCTTTTAGAAGACGGCAAATCTCTTGCCGCGCCGGAGTTGGTGGTGATTAACAATTTGCGCAAGCGCTCGGATAATGAGCCCACCAACATTGTGGTGCGCGGGGTGTCGCCGGAATCCATTCCGCTGCGCCCAAAATTTAAATTGATCGCGGGGAGATTGTGGCGGCCAGGCACCTCGGAAATCATCGCGGGCAAAGGCGTGGCGGAAAAATTCCAAGGCTGCGGCATCGGCGAATCGGTCAACATGGGGATGCGCGATTGGCAGGTGGTGGGGATTTTCGCCGCTGGCGGTTCTGCCTTTGAATCGGAAATCTGGGGCGACGTGGAGCAATTCATGGATGCCTTTCGCCGCCCGGTGTTTTCCTCTATTACCATGCGCATGAAAGACCCCTCGCAATTTGACGCCATGAAGGCGCGCATCGAGAGCGACCCCCAATTCACCCTCGATGTCAAGCGCGAAATTGCGTTTTACGAAGAGCAATCGCAATACCTCGGCACCTTCATTCAAATGTTAGGCCTGACGGTGACCATCATTTTCAGTTTTGGCGCCATGACCGGCGCGGTGATCACGATGTATTCTGCAGTGGCCAATCGTTCGCGGGAGATTGGCACGCTGCGGGCGTTGGGCTTCCGGCGTCGCAATGTGCTGGCTTCGTTTCTCTTTGAATGTATTTTGCTGTCGCTGCTGGGAGGCGTGTTGGGTTTGGCGTTTGCTTCAACTTTGCAATTCATCAAGATTTCCACCACCAATTGGTCGTCCTTTTCTGAAGTGGTGTTTGGGTTCAATATCTCGCCGGGCATCGTGCTGGGTTCGCTGATATTCGCCGTGGTGATGGGCATTGTCGGCGGGTTTGCGCCGGCGGTACGCGCCGCGCGCCTGCAGGTGGTGGAGGCGCTGCGGGCGTCTTAGAGATAAATTAACTTCTCAGAGTCGCAACCCTGTCAGGGTTTCAAAACCCTGACAGGGTTTGTTGGCGTCAACATGCAAAATACAAATCTTCCCCCGATTGAATTTTGGAACGCCCGCGCCCGAATAGCGCCTCACATTCGCATCACGCCGCTTGAACTTTCACTTTCACTTTCTCAGAAATTCAATCACGAAATTTATCTCAAATTAGAAAATTGGCAAATCACCGGCTCCTTCAAAATCCGCGGCGCCTTCAACAAACTGTTGACTCTTTCAGAGGAAGAAAAACGCCGCGGCGTGATCACCGCCTCGGCGGGCAACCACGGACTGGGGGTGGCGCACGCGTGCAAAATTCTGGACCTCGCCGGAAAAATCATTGTGCCGGTGAACGCTTCGCCGGCAAAAGTCAAAGCGCTGCAAAATTACAAAGTGGAGTTGATTCAGGCCGGTCGGGATTACGATGAAGCCGAAGAATTCGCCCGGCAAATTCAGGTCGAGCAGGGGCTGACCTTCGTTCACGGCTTCAGCGATCCGCAAATCATTGCCGGGCAGGGAACCATCGCGCTGGAAATTCTGGAAGCGCTGCCGGAGGCCGGAACCATCGTCGTTCCCATTGGCGGCGGGGGATTGATCTCCGGGGTGGCGCTGGCGGCGAAAGCCATCAAATCAAAAATCAAAATCGTAGGGGTGCAGTCGGAAGCCTCGCCGGCGATGTACAATTCCCTGCGCGCCGGTAAACCAGTTGAGACCCCCATCGACGACACCATCGCGGATGGACTAGCCGGCCGCTTCGTCACCGAGTTGAATTTGCAAATAATTCAAAAGTGGGTGGATGATGTTCTATTGGTTTCCGAAACCGCCATCAAAGAAGCGATGAGGCTGATTTTGGAACATGAACATATTTTGATCGAGGGCTCGGCGGCGGTGGGACTGGCGGCGTTACTTGAAAACAAAATCGTCACATCGGGAAAAACCGTTGTGGTGTTGACTGGAAGAAATATCGATTCGCGAAATTTCTCAAACAGATTTTATAGAATTTTTGCTTGATATTTTAATTCTAAAGTTTAGATTAATTTAAAACTAGTCTAGTGGAGAAAACAAAATGTCAATTGAAAAAGAAAATCTCCAATATGAAGGGGAATTGCGCGAATCATTTGTACATCAACGCCCCGACCCGCAGGGCAGCCCACCCACTATGAGAGTGACCTCAAACGATCGCAATCGTGGCGATGCAAAGGAAATTGTTCAAAATAACGCTGGAAATCCTTCAGGGAAGTCTGCTTCGAGCAATAAAAAATGATCACCTCAATTAGCTCGGAAAAAGAATGCCAGCAAATACTATTATTGAATTTATTCTCTACATTACACCCGTGTTTATCGCATTAGAAATTTATAGAGAACATTTTCCGGTTAGGCATATCAGTGAGTTCACTCAAATCGCGTGGAGTGTGATCTGGGGAGTTGTCATTTACACTGTTGTAGTATGGATCGATACCGAATTTCTTTCCAATTACCTTAATTCAAGAGCTTCTACTTTTCCCAATTTTAAGCTGCTCTCGGCGTTATTTGTTGCCGGATAGAATTTCTGTTAACGAAGGCCCGAAGAGTTGATGAAAACCTAAATGAGATTTATCTCGTGGATGGAATAGGTGTCTATCTAAATACCAAAGATGTCAAAAGAATTGAGTTTGTTAAAGGTCACTAGCCCCTCAGCGTCGTTTCTGCAACCTGCTTTGCCAGTTTGTATAAAAGCAATACCCAAATTGAAGTAGTCCTTTTTCGAACCCCCAACACTCAAACCAGGAGCCAATTTTATGAGAAAACTGGTCACCATTGAGCGCCACATCAGCGAGACCCAGCGACAGTTTCCGCAGGCCACCGGGGAATTTTCCGCGCTTCTGAATGACATCGCTTTCGCCGCTAAAATCATTTCCCGGGAAGTCAACAAAGCCGGGCTGGTGGATGTTTTGGGATTCACCGGCGTCACCAACGTGCACGGCGAGCAGGTACGCAAATTAGATGAATATGCCGACTCCATCATTTTCCGCGCCCTCGACCACACCGGCCGCCTGTGCGTGATGGCCTCGGAAGAGCGCGAAAACATCATTCCGATTCCCGACAAATTCCCCGCTGGCAAATACGTGCTGCTCTACGACCCGTTGGACGGCTCCTCCAACATCGACGCCAACGTCAGCATCGGCACCATCTTCTCCATCTTTCGCAAAATTTCCGACGGCCCGCGCGGCAGCCTCGAAGATTGCCTGCAAAAGGGCGTCGAGCAGATTGCCGCCGGTTATGTGCTCTATGGCTCCTCCACGATGCTGGTCTTCACCACCGGCAGCGGCGTGCACGGCTTCACCTACGACCCCAGCGTCGGCGAGTTTTTGCTTTCCCACGATGACATCAAAATTCCCAGGCGGGGCGCGATCTACAGCGTCAACGAGGGTAATTACGATCGCTGGGACGAAGGCACGCAAAAATACATCAGCTATCTCAAACAAACCGACAAAGCTACCAACCGCCCCTACTCGGCGCGCTACATCGGCTCGCTGGTGGCGGATTTTCATCGCAACCTGCTTTACGGCGGAATTTTCCTTTATCCCGGCGACAAGAAAAATCCCCAAGGCAAATTGCGGTTAATGTACGAGGCCAACCCGCTGGCGTTAATTGTGGAGCAAGCAGGTGGCTACGCCTCAGATGGCCGCCGCCGAATTCTCGATATCCAGCCCGAACTTCTGCACCAGAAAACGCCCCTCTTCATCGGCAGTTACGACGACGTGAAGGAAGCCGAAGAATTCATTCAAGGTAAAAGATCGTAGGGGCGTATGACGATACGCCTCTACATGGCATTCTAACATTGATATTCGTAGGCCGACCAGTCTGGTCGCCCTACATGAGACATGCGAAAAACAACCTATTCCCTGGCCATTTTGATTTTGGTTTTGGCAGCCTTTCTGCTCTCGATTCGATTTGGGGAACCAACCTCCCCGCAACCGGCCAACGACGCCCTCTGGCCCACCCGCCAGGAACTGCGCGGCAAAATGCGCGAGATTCGCAAAGAGCTAATCGTGTATAGCACCGGTGAAAAACGCGTTGCCCATTTGTACCGCAATTTTGCCGAACAATATGCCAGCGGCATGCGCTGGCTGCAAGTGATCGTCAAGCCGGACACGGCGGTCACCGCGGCGGAGATCGATTCCCTGCCCTTGTGGCTGATTGGCGCGCCGGCATCCAATTCCCTGTTGAGCAAAATTCAGGATGCCCTGCCGCTGCGGGTTCAGCAAAAACGCTTCTCGTTTGCGAACACAGATTTTGCCGAGCCCAACGATGTTTTCTTAATCTCGCTTTATCCCAATCCCCTGAAGCGCTCGCTGCCCATTTCCATTCTTTCTGGAAATTCCGACGCCGCGGTGGTTGAGCTTCTCAAAAAGTATTCACGAAATTTCCGTTCTGGCGATGTGCAAGTGTTCCGCGATGGCCAGGCCGTGGCCTACGGTTTCTTCAAACAGGAGGGCAGCGGCCCGTGGAAACTTGATCTCGATCAGACGCGCAATTATTTGAACTCGGCGCATTTTATTTTAGAAACCGCGCACTATCGTTTCACTTATCACGGCGAAAAAATTCCGCGGGAAAAAATTCAAGCGTTTGCTGAAACGCAGGAACGGCGGATCGTCAATCTGCTTTCAAAGCTCCCAATCCCAGATGAGCCGATTCCAACCATTTCATATCATCTCTATGAAACCTTCGAAGACAAAGGTTTGATGACCCGCAATACCGATTTCTCTCATTTCGATTTCGACAAGTGGCAAGTACACGCCATTTTCAACGATGAAATCAACGGCGGCGATTTCTACTCGGAGGCGCGGCTGATTTTTGATAAATATGTTGGCAAGTGCGAGTCGCCGGCGCTGGCGCAGGGCGCGGCGATGATGTTTTCCGAGGATTGGGGCCGGCGCGGCTTTCGCTTTTGGGCGAAGCGCTTTTATGACACCGGCAACGTGAACCCGCTGGCCGATTTGTTGACACCGGAAATCTATGAACGCGAATCCTATCTTTTAATGCGGCCGCTGGCCGGCAGCCTGGTGGAGTTTCTGGTCAAAAAGTTTGAGTGGAATAAATTTCTCGACCTCTATCGGCGCTGGCCGCAATCGGGTTTGCCGCCCGGACTGACATTAGCGGAGTTGGACGACGGCTGGCAGAAACACTTGCAAGACCTGCCTCCTGTGAATGATGAATTGCTGGAAGAGGACGGAAACTCACGGCATCCGGTTTTTCAAAAAGGTTTCTGTTACGCGCACGAGGGCTATCAAATTTACAACGGCTACCTCTCGCGCAAATCGTTCGAGTCCCTCCAAAAAATGCGCACCCTCGGCGCAGATTGGATTTCCATCACCCCGTTTGGTTATCTCGAGCATCGCAACCAACCGAGTCCCTTTCACTATTCCTTCGGCGCCGGCGCCGAGAACGACGAGAGTCTGATCGCTGCCGCTGCTTTTGCGCGCCAACTCGGAATGCGGGTGATGCTCAAACCCCACGTGTTGATGAGCGGCGGCGACTGGGGCTGGCCCGGCGAAATCGACATGAAAAGCGAAGAAAACTGGCAGCAGTTTTTCAAATACTATTACAGTTGGATTCGCCACTACGCCCTGCTGGCGGAGATGTACCACTTCGATCTCTTTTGCATCGGGGTGGAATTTATGCACGCCACTCCCAACCACGATGCTGAGTGGCGCGAGCTGATCACGAAAATCCGGCGGCTCTACCGCGGGCCGCTGGTGTACGCTGCCAATTGGTATCACGAATTTGAGGGCATCACCTTTTGGGACGCCCTCGATTACATCGGGCTCAATCTCTATTACCCCCTTTCACAAAACGAAACCGCTACCCTTGACGAACTAAAAAAGGGCATGAGCACCGGCATGCCGGTGATTGAGAAGGTCGTCCAAAAATACAAAAAGCCGCTGCTGCTAACGGAAGTGGGATTCACCAGCGCCGCAGCGCCTTGGCGAACGCCCCACGAACGCGACCGCCGCGCGCCGATTTCGTTGACGGATCAAGCGCTGTGCTATCAGGCCATCTTCGAATCGTTTTGGGAGAAAGAGTGGTTTTATGGATTTTATTGGTGGAAGTGGCCCACCTATTTGGAATACGGCGGCCCGACCAGCAGCGATTTCACCCCCAATGGCAAGCCGGCGGAGAAAGTGGTGAAGGAGTGGTATCACAAAAACTGGCGGCAAAATTAGAGTTGATTGTTTGATCGAAATTACTAATTTTATGTAACAGACCGCTTGGAAATGAATTTCCAAGCTAATAGCTTAAGCTTAATAAATTAAGCTGCTGCTGTCTACAGTCGATTTCAATCGAGCGGTTGTTCCAATGCAGGGTTCCTGAGGAAGCGATGCCGCTTTCTGAAATTGTGGATGAAGTCCATCGCTACAGATCTAACAAAAAACCCTCGAGAGAATGATAGTAACGCCTCATAATTTTCTAAAACAACTTGATTTTTAGCAGGTCTCAAATTTTGTGTTTGTTCATCTTATTACTTTTTGTCGCTTTACCAATCTTCCGTTTTAATCACGTTCTTGCTTACCCTGGCTCCGTCGCCTCCGATTCCACCGCTTTAAAAATATACCAGCAACAACAAGCCCTGGATTTTGACCTCACTCAGACGGCGACCGTCCAAAATCTCATCCTCGAAAAAGAACACGCCAAGTTTACATTTCAAACCGGGACGTTTTATTTCTCCAATCTCATTGCCGGCAAAATCACCGGCGCGGTGTTTTTAGGCGACGGCGTTTTTGAATTCGCGCCGCCCAATGACATCGAGCGCTACCAGCTGCGCCGATTTCTGGAAAAAGATTCCTTGCGCGAAAATTTTTCCGCCGCCTACTTGCGCTTCACGGACGACACCGCCGACAACTTGCTTTCTCAATTCAAAGCTCAGCCTTCCGCCATCCCTAAAGAGGTTCCAAAAATCCACCAGACGATTTCGAAACACCTGCTCGAAGATCTCGGCTTCAATCTCGCCAGCCGCATCACCGCCGATTTGCTAAATGAACCGAAAGAAGGATGCTTTTACGCCGTGCTGCAAAACGTGGACGCCAGCGTGATTCTCCCCAATTATTTTATTTACAGCTTCGATCCACAAGATCGCGAAGAGATTGCGGTTTATCAATTTTACCCCAACCGCGCACTCAAGCCATTTTATACCATCTGTTCATTTTCCCGCGCGGCTTCGGTTGTAAGGGGTTCGACGGCGGCAATTTCGCAAAACAAAGATTTGATCGACGTTCGCCATTATAAAATGAATGTACAGTTGGAAAAAAGCGGCGAGGTTGAGATCGCGGCAGAAATTGTTTTCCTCCCGCGCCGGCATAGCCTGCGTTTCATCGACTTCGATCTTTTTTATGAGCTGAAAATTGATTCTCTAAAAAATAATCGCGGCGCGCCCCTCGCCTTCATCCGTGAAAAAAAACAGACCAGCTTGGCGGCGATATTCCCGGAGCCGCTGCCGCAGAGTGAACAAACGCTGGTGGTTTACTACAGCGGCAAATTGTTGGAACCGGCGGGCGGTCAGCTTTTTTTGAAAGACAAGATCAACTGGCTCCCCCGCCACGGCTATTTGAACCCGGCGACGTTTGATATCACCTTCGATCACTCGGCGGACTGGCAGGTGGTGTCGGTTGGTCGGTTACTCGATCAGCAAGCCAGCAAAAAGCGGGTCGCGTCGCGGTGGATTCAGGAGGCGCCGGCGTTGGCGGCGGCGTTCGCGTTTGGCAGTTACGATTCCACCGCAATCGAAACCGAGATAACCGTTCACTCCACGCCGGCCCGTTCAAAGAAAAGCCGAGAGGAGATTGGCCGCACCGTTGCCCAAAGCATCCACTTTTTTGAAGAACGTTTGCAAGCGGAGATTTCTTCGCACTTGAGTGTCGTGGAAGCGCCGGGAGTGTTTAGCCAAAGTTATCCGGGGCTGATGCTGCTGTCAGCGGTTTCGTTTCAAAAAAAAGTAGAAGGGGCAACGGAGAATCATGTTGGCCACGAGGTTTCGCACCAGTGGTGGGGCAACGTGGTGGGCTGGCAAACCTATCACGACCAGTGGTTGAGTGAAGCGCTGGCGGAATATTCCGGCGCGCTGCTGGCTCAGCACTTGGCGAAAGAGGAGAAAATATTCTTTGAAATTTTAGAAGGGTGGCGCAACGATTTGCTGCACAAGGGCCACATCGGGGTGAGTTTGGGATTGCGGCGTTTTGGATTTTCTAAAAACGATTTGCTGAAAAGTCAGGGCCTGGCGGCCGGCCCTATTTGGCTGGGGCAGCGGCTCGGCTCAAAATTTCCCGTGGATTATTATGTGATCGTTTATGAGAAGGGCGCATACGTTCTGCATACGCTGCGCACCCTGCTGCGCGATTTTGACACTGGCCGCGACGACCGTTTCTGGGCGATGTTGGCGGACTTCGTTTCCACCTATCGCAGCCAACGCGCCACGACTTTCGATTTCAAAAATATCGTCGAGAAACACGTGGGCCAAGGGATGGACTGGTTTTTCGATCAGTGGATTTTTGGCGTCGAGGTTCCGACTTACATTTATTCCTACACCATTTCAACTTCCAATGGCGCGTACTGGTTGGAATTGATCGTCCGCCAGGAAAACGTGCCGGCCAATTTCAAAATGTTCATTCCGCTGGGCATTCAATTGCCGGAGAAAAAAGTCACACAACTGATCTGGATGCAGGGCAGCGAGCAGTCCTTCCGATTGGGACCCTTTGTAGAAAAGCCGTCAAAAATTATTTTCAATGATTTTGGCGGCGTGCTGGCGCGGGTGAAGCAGAAATGAATCTTTTTGCACAAGGAGGTAAAACAGTGACAGACAATTTGAAAGAGCGGGCGTTCCTTGTTTTGTCCGGAATGCTGGGGGCGATTTTAGCTGTGCTATCTGATTTAATTCAAAAAAACGAAGCCGCGGCCACCCTAAAAATTGCATACACGATTCAGACCACTCTGGCGATTGCCTTTTCCAATTTAATGGCTGCAATTCTGCTGGTGATGTTGGGTGCGGCATTATGTCTGGTGTTTGAAGCGAAAACCAAAAAATCAGCTTTTTATGTCGGCGCCAGCATTTTGACAATTATTATGACCGTCACCCCCTACGAATCGCCGCCCAGTCTGAACTCCCATCTCCCCAATAATATCAATCGCGAACCTAACGCAGAGGACGCCTGGCATACTCTGCTTAATCCGACAGCGACCTTTGCTCTAAATCAGGATACGACACGAGCGGCCAAAAAAGACACGACAGAAAAATTTTCCAAAGTGAGTGTTCGTCTCCGGACCGACAATAAGGAACCCATTCTCAATGAAGTTTTGGTTTCGCTTCGCGAGTTCAAAAGCAAGAAAATCGTTGGCGAATCAAAATTCATCGGCGACAATTTTGAATTTACTCATCAACCCGGCGAGTACGAGATCATCATCGAGGTCAGAGGATATCGGACTGAAAAACAGCTTTTGCAATTAGAACCCGAACAAACCAAATCATTAGAGATCATCATGAAGGCAAGCGGATTGCCATTGTTTTTACAGCGGCTGCTTCGATAATTTGAGTTTCATTTTAGACAGCGCGCGGCCGGCAAGGATCAAATTTGCGGCAACGGGCCCGGGTAGTTTCCGGCCGCATTTGCAATTTTTGCAAACACCTCGGCTGCCGGCGCGGTTTCCCCAGAGTTAAAACCAAACTCTTCATGATCGTGAACGTGGGTGAGCAGCAGCGCCTCGCCGTTTTTGCGTCCGATAAAAACGAGATACATCGAAGGAATTTCCACGGCAAAATAATCCTCGGGCGCGGCGCCGGCGGCGGTCTGGCTGTCGCGGATTTTGGCCAGGGCGCGCGATAGCCGCGGCCGGCCGTAGGTTCGCACTTGCCATTCTCCGCCCTGCTCTTTTAATCCCAGCGAGCAGCGCACGTTGCCATCGACCAACACGGGATAGATCATTTCGTGGGGCGAGGTGAGCAGAGTGTTGGGGTCGTCGCCGGGAGTGAATTTTCGCAGCGTCTCCAATCCCACAAAATAAACCGGAATGGGCGTCCCCAACGTCATTCTTTCAATTTCCTCCAACGATTCAAATCCTAACTTGCGATAGTTCTCGGCCGTCGCCAGTCTGCGGACGGCATCCAGTGATTTCGCGGCCGGCCCCCCTGCCGGATGCTCACGTTTGCAGGAACTGACTGCGGCAAGAAATAACGGCAAAACGACCCATTTTAATTTTGGGCACATAAGCTTTCTCCACTAAAACCGGCGTGCACTGGGCTGTTCAAAAAGTGGTGAAATTGTCATTGCGAGGAGCGTTTAGCGACGAAGCAATCCCACAATTTGAGCATAAATTGTGAGATTGCTTCGCTTCGCTCGCAATGACAGGTACCTTTTTGGACAGTCTCACTCCGCTACCTGCGAACCTGAAAATTGACCGGAATCGCCACCCAAACTGCCACGGGAGTTTCGCGCTGCAGCGCCGGCCGCCACTTGGTGCTTTTGATGGCTTCAATGGCGGCCTCGTCCAAACTTGGATGACCGGAAGATTGCAGCACTTTCGTGTCAGCGGCTTCGCCCTCTTTGTTGACCAGCACGTTAATCACCGCCCGCCCTTCCCAGCCGGCCTCGCGTGCATTCTGCGGATACTTGAGCGCCCGCTGAATGGCAGCAAAACCGCCAATGGGTTCCGGCGCTTTGTCGTAAGAAACAAATGCTTCGGCGCGATCCGCCACTCCACCCGAGGTGGCGGCAGTGGTCACTTCCGCCACCTCGATTTGCGCCTCGGGTCGGTTTTCAGGAGGAGCGGCGCGCGTTATCGTACGCGGAGGCGGCTGCGGCTCGGGTTCGGGCTTGGGCTGGATATTGTAATAATCCCGCCAGTGGCTGTGATTCTGGCTGCTAACAAATTCCTCATAGGTGATGGCTTGATAATCGCCCTGCGGCAGGCTGGCTTCGCCCTGCGGCGGAAAGGGGTTGTTGACATAAACCCAATTGGGTTCGGCGTAGCCAGTCGCCACCATCATGTGGCCGCCGCCCAGCGACCAGCGCCACGAAAACACCACCGGCTGGTTCCGGTCGATCTGCGCCTTGAGCTGCTCCCACGACAGCGCCGCATCGACGCTGTCGCTGGTGAAGCCGTAGCGATAAAATTGCGGCCAGCCGCCTTTGATGCAATACGTTGGAATCGAATCGGCGCAGCAATCGGTTTTCTTAAGTTGGATATCGGCCTGCTCGCACTGGGTGATCGGTTTGCCCATGTAAGTCATGATCATTTGCGCTGAAGCCGCCCAACACCACATTTTGGTTTGCTGTTTCATCAACGGTACCTCCAGAATGACTTTGCGGTCTGACTCCTGAAAGCTGCGGAGCCCGAACATCACTGGCAGCGAAATGAGCAGAGCGGCGGCGAATATTTTCTTTGACATTTTTATTCTTCCTTTAAAAGCATAGCGCAGAGCGCATGGCGCACAGCCGAAACCTTCCGCTGTGCACGATGCGTTCTGCGCTTCGAAACCACCGTCTTGTGAAGATGAACGCCTCCGAAGGCAGCGCCGAATTAGTCCACGATCACCACAGGGGCCTCTTCGCCCGGGCCCGCGTCCACTTGCGGGCAGCATTGGTTGCGATTGGCGTCGAGAATTCTGAATGGATAGGTGCTGGCGGGCGTTGAGTCTTTGAGGTTCAATGGCGCGGACCCATTTGCCGGCACCTGAATCGGAAAAGATTGGCTGGAAATGGTTGGATCATTGTTCCCGAAATCGACGTAATACACCTGGCCGTCGCCAGATTTGAAAACCACCGCTCCGCCGCGATTGGTGCGCACCGAATATTTATCCGGTGTACAGCCTGTGATGGTGATGATTGGATTTGCCACGTTTTAACCCTCCTATTCAGTTAGACCTTGTTCTTTCCAATTGAGTTATGGGATTTAATGGATCAATGATCCACCAATCCATTAATCCATCAATCCGCTTTGTGATTTATCAAAATACAACCAACCATGAGATTGAGCGCTATTTGTTCTGTTCCAGCTTCTGTATGATGCGTTGATAACGCTCATCTTTTCTCAAATCAGCTAACGTGGGCTGGCCTTCCAATGCCGCAACCGAATAGCCTTTTGACAGCGCTTCATCAATCCACTTCAACGCCGCCTCGCGGTTTTGCAATTGCTCATACATCAGCCCGATGCGAAACATAATTTCAACTTCTTTGCTCTTTGAAGCGGCCGCGCGTTCCACCAGCGCCAGCGACTTAGCGCGATCGCCAAATTCGATGTAGTACGCCGCCAGGCTCAACATGAGGTCCGGATTGTTGGGTTTAATCTTCAACTGCTCTTCCCCCATTTTGATGGCCTGGCTATAAGCCTGCTGCGCCTTTTGTTGATCAAGATTGCGTTTATAAGCCGTAGCTAAATATCCCCAAACCCGGTAGTCGGTGTCGCGCAGCTCCAACGCCTTTTCGTACATGCGAGCGGCGTCGCCATATTTGCCCTCGCTGAAATAAAGAGTGGCGAGGTTGGAATAGACGCTGTAATTCGGCTCGATGGCCAACGCCTGCTGGTAGGCTTCAATGGCCTCCGCATTGCGCTTGAGAGAAAAATACATGGAGCCGAGATTGCGGTAGCCTTTGGCGTTTTGCGGCGTGAGCGCGATGACATTCTTGAATTGCGGAATGGCATCTTCGTAGCGTCCGTGCCGGAAATAAAACACCCCCAGGTCGTTGTAGCCGCCCCAATAATCGGGCTTGATGGCGATGGCTTTTTTGTAAACCTCCTCGGCCTTATCGATTTCACCAAGCGCCGCAAAAGCCTGGGCGCGGCCGCGAAACGCCTCGGGGTTGTGCGGCTCGATTTCCAGAGCCTTTTGAAATTCCATCAACGCCTCTTGGTGCTGTCCGGTTTCGGCAAACAATAAGCCGCGGGTAACATGAACCGGCGCCAGCACATTATTCAGATCTAGCGCGCGCTGGCAATTCTCCTCCGCCCGCTTCACCCATTCCACCTCTTTGGTGGCCTGATATTTTCGGAGATAAGCCTCTCCCAGGCCCGCGTAAGCCAGCGCATAATTGGGATCAGTATTCCGCGCCCGCTCAAACAACTCAATGCTCGAATTGATGTTTTCGAGCTTATCATAATTCTGCAGGGTTCCTCGGCCCTGCAAATAAAATTCGTATGCCCCCGGCGCGGTGGTGACGCCGGCCATCAAGACGCCGCGAGCTTCCGGCTGCAGTTCAACGTTCAACATTTCCGCTAATTTCAACACCGCTTCGTCCTGCAAAACTGAGCCGCTGGTCAAGGGGTCGTCAATCACATGCGACGCCACCTGCCGCAGCGATTTTGCATCGATGAGATTCATCGTCACCCGCAAGCGATTTTCGAATCGTTGCACGCTGCCGGTAATTACCATATTCGCGCCAAAAAGTTGGTGCGCCGCGCTGGCGGTGGTCACTTTGCTGGCTCGCACTTCGCTGGCTGGCACCACCCAAAACGATCCCTGAAATTTTTCAAGCTGAGAAAGTTTGCTGGTGAGCGTTTCCACCAAGCCGTCGCACAGCGTCTGATTTTCCGGCGCCTCTCCGATATTCGCAAACGAGAGCACCGCGATGTGCTTGGTCTTGGGCGTTCTCATGATATCCAACAAACGCTGCACATTGGGGATGAGCAAGACCATCAAAAGCACGAACGTCCCAACCACTGCCATCTTTTTTTTGGACAGAAAAATTGGAGCCGTTTGCCGCTTCGTTGACGCGACAGCGACGGCCCCCGAGGAGGCATGAAGTTTATTTTCGGATCGCTGACCGGTTTGCAGGTGCCTAGCCACCATCTGCAGGTCTTCCACCAATTCAGAAGTTTGCTGATAGCGCTCGTCCGGATTTTTTGCCAAAGCTTTGGCGACAATGAGATCGAGTTCATGCGGAATATTCGGGTTCAACGAACTCAATGACGGCGGGGTATCATGCAGAATCGAATACATGAGCGCTTGATGATACTCCCCCTCAAACGGCAGACGGCCGGCAAGCATCTCATAAAAAACCACGCCCCACGCAAAGATGTCGCTGCGATGATCCAACTTCATCCCTTGAATTTGCTCTGGCGACATGTAGGCGGCGGTGCCGAGGGTTTCGCCGGTGCGAGTGAGCCGGGTTTCATCCGCTAATTTGGCCAAACCAAAATCCAAAATTTTAACCTGTCGATCGTTTGTAACCATGATATTGGCGGGCTTGATGTCGCGATGCACGATGCCATTTTGATGAGCGCGGCTCAACCCCTGCGCAATCTGGGCGGCGATGTTTACTGCCTCCGCTGCTTCCAGTGGGCCGCGGCCGATCTTCTCCTTCAGCGTCTCGCCTTCGTAGTAGGCCATGGCGATGAAGAGCTGACCGTCTTCGGTGCGGGAGATTTCATGAATGGTGCAGATATTGGGATGGTCTAACGACGAAGCGGTTTTGGCCTCTTGAATGAAACGCGCTTGGCCGTATTCCTCGTCGCTCAAGTGAGAAGGGAGAAATTTCAGCGCGACGAGGCGATCGAGCGACTCGTCCTTCGCTTTGAAGACGATGCCCATTCCGCCCTGTCCCAATTTTTCGAGGACGCGATAATGGGAAATGGTTTGACCGATCATAAGATTTCTGCGTCCGTCAAAACGATTAAAAATCGGAGAGACGAATATTTACTTTACTTGAGCTCTTAAGAAATGCAAGCCGATAATACAAATGAATTATCTGAATGTCAAGCTAAATAACTTCGGAGGGCAAAACTTCAGTTTTGCATTAGTGTTCATTCGTGAAATTCGTGGTTCACTTATCGATTATAAACCGCATGAACGGCCGCGTCTCCGAACGCCGAGCGCATTCCACAAAACCGGCCTGCCGAAACGCCGACGCCGTCCCGTAATAAGCGAACACCGGCGGCATCTCTTTCTTAGCTTCAACCGGATATCCTTCCAAAATTTTGCCGCCATTTTTTTTGACGAAATCAATGGCCGCGCGCAGGAGTTGCACGGTCACGCCCTGTTTGCGAAAATTTTTGTGAACGAAGAAACACGGCGCCGACCACACCGGCTGCTCGTCGATTCGCTTCGCCACCCGCGTGCGTTCCAGCGCCGAGAAGCGTTCCCGCGGCGCCACCGCGCACCAGCCAATCGGCTCGCCGTTGTGATACGCCAAAATTCCGGGAATCTCACCAGAGTCAACAATTTTTTTCATGGCGCGCTTGTTGCCATCTCCCTTGAGTTTGTCGAACTCCGACCGCGTCTGCCGCCAGAACATGCACCAGCAGCCGGCGCACGCGCCTCTGGGGCCGAACAGTTTTTCGAAATCTTTCCAGTTTTTTTGGGTAACTGGTTGAAAAGTTAGTTTGAGCATATTTCCTGGTTAAATAGATTAATAGATTATTCTAAACGAATGCGGACCCCGGAGGCGACGATATTTATCGAAACTTGTTCCACCACTTATAAAAGTGAGTTCACCGCGGTGATTGGGCTCATTGGCGGCAAGACCCTTTAGCGGTGGGAAGCCGTTCGTGCGCGCTGCCGCAGCCCGGCGGCGAGCAGCGCCGGCAGCAGCGAGACGATAATTGCCAGAGTCGCGGTGACGCCGGGATTGGCAAAGGCGAGTTCCGAATTCGGAAAAAGGCGCGCGCCGTAAAAATAGAGAATGAAATGAGCGGTTAGCCCCACGAAGGACGACAGCCAAACCAGATTGCGGGAAATGTTCCGAAACAAAATCCCGCCTAACAGGGGAGGCGCGGCGGCTACCGCCATTCCGTACACCCCCACCTGTCCGAAAATCCCTAACAGCCGCGGTGGGTTCAAGCAAATAATAAACGCCGCGGCGGCGATTCCAATTAAAATCACGTGACTTAATTTGTAGGCCAGAGTAAGCCGTTGCGGCTCGCTGCGCTGGACTCGGCTGAAACGATCAATTAAGTTCAATATCAGATCGTTGGCGCTGATGGTTGACAGCGACACCAGGATGCCGTCGAGGGTGGACATGCCGGCCGCCAGCAGCACGATGCTGATAAACGTGAACGTCCACTCCGGAAACGCGGATTTGAGGTACATCGTCATCACCAAATCCTGGCGGAAGACGCCGGTGGCGGCATCCACGATTTGCGCCGGCGGCAAAGTCAGGCGGGCATAAAAACCAGCGACGGGCAGCAGAAAGAAAATCACCAGCGCGCCGACGGCGATGATGAGATAATTCCGCACCGCGCGGTCGCTTTTGACGTAGAGCGCTTTGGTGAGAATGTGCGGCTGGCACACCAGCGCCGCGCCAATGATAAATCCACTAACGTAAATAGAGAAGACGCTGTTGTACAAATCGCTGGCCGGGTTGACCCACGCCACCAGGTTGGCATCCTGCGCCGCCAATCGCTCGAAAAAGCCGGGCGAGTTGGGAAGAAATAATTTGAGCCCCGAAATGATAATCACCAGCGACACGATCAGCATCAGCGAGCCTTGCAGGGTGTTGGTGAAGGCGTGGGCGTAAGTCCCGCCAATGAAAATATAGCCGGTGACAAATCCCAAAATGATGATGAGCGCAGCCACGTTGGAAATCCCCAGCAACTGCTGCATCACAATTGACAGGCCGCCGGCGATGAGCACCACGAATGCCAGCGCAAATAAATTCACCACGGCAAAATAGAGCGCGATGCCCCGCGATTGAAACCGCTTGCCGATCCAGTGCGGCATGGTGAGCGCTTTGTTCGACTCTCCCAACTGCCGGAAGCGGAATGACAGCAGCACCAGCATCAAACAGAAACCGCAGCCCACGGCAACCACAAAGTGCATGAAAGCGGAAAGCCCGTGCACGTAAATAAATCCCGGGTTGATAATGAACGTCGCCGCCGAGGCCACGCTCGCCGCCAGCGTGATGCCCACCACCCACGGCGGCATATCGCCGCTGCCGATGGCAAAGCTGTCAAAATTTTTGGTGCGCTTGTATCCCAGCCAGCCGAGATAGGCGGTTCCGAGCATGTAAATCAGAAAGAGTGTCCAGGCTAAAATCATGTCAATTTTTTGGAATGTAACTCAAAGCTCCGCTTTGAGAGCTGCATGTTTTCGATCTAACACCGTTTGTAAAGGTGTTTGCTTATGAATCCAAAACATCTCAAAAACACAGTTACAAACTGTGTTTGATCAAAACATTCATCCCTTCATTTCCGTTAACGCCTTTTTGTCCACTTTGCCGATGGCGGTTTTCGGCAGCGACTCCAAAAACACCACCGACTGCGGGATTTTGTATCTCGCCAGCCGCTGCCGCAAAAATTCCAGCAGCTCGGATTCCGTGAGCTTCTTTTCTTTTTCGATCACCACAAACGCTTTTCCCACTTCGCCCCATTTTTCGTGGGGCGCGCCAATCACTGCGGCCTCCGCCACCGCGGGATGCGCAAAGATCGCGCTTTCCACTTCGGCAGGATAAACATTTTCGCCGCCGCTGATGAACATATCTTTGCTGCGCCCGATGATATAAAAATAGCCTTCGTCATCCTGTTTCGCCAAATCGCCGGTGTGCAGCCAGCCGTTTTTGAGGATGGCCGCAGTTTCCTCGGGCCGGTTCCAGTAGCCCGGCGTGACGTGCGGCCCACGAATGAGCAGCTCGCCCGCTTCGTTCGCGGCGCACGCGCTGCCGTCTTCGCGGACGATTTTCATATCGATGTGAAAAATCGGGAAACCGACCGAACCGATTTTTCGCCGCACATCCGCTTGCGGCAGCCAGAAGTTGTTGCCCGAAGCTTCGGTGAGTCCGTAGCCCATTTTGAAATCCACGCCTTTGTCCCAGAATTTTTGCATCACCGGCAAGGGACAGGGGGCGCCGCCGCTGATCACCAATTTCAGCCGGGAAAAGTCCGTGGCCGGCCAGCGCGGGTGCTGCTGCATCATGATGAACATCGTCGGCACGCCCACGAAGTGGGTGATGTCGCCGCGCTCAATGAAATCGAACGTTTGCTCGACGTCGAACTGGCGGCAGAGAATGGTTTTGCCGCCCACGTGCACCAGCGGCAGCATGAAAATGTTTGGCCCGCCAATGTGAAAAAAGGGAAGCTGCAGCAGCGCACAATCTTCGGCGGTGACGCCCCAACTCATCACGGTGTTGATGCTGTTCCAGGTCATGTTGCCGTGGGTGAGGATGGCGCCTTTGGGGATGCCGGTGGTGCCGCCGGTGTAGTAGATTCCCCACGGGTGATCCAGTGTTAAATCCGGGCGTTCGCTTAGTTGGTCGGAGTGATGGGAGCGTTCGGAAAAATCCGTGTCGTTTTCAAGCGCTCGATCTCCGATGGCAACGAAGCGCGACGCCGGGAGCGTGGAGCGGAGGGCGTTCACCTGCTCGCGCCATTCTGGTGAATAGATCAAAAATTTCGGTTGGGCGTCGGCCAAGATGTTTTGCAGCTCGAACACGGCCAGCCGCCAGTTGAGATTGTGGAGAATCGCGCCGATTTTCCCGCACGCAAAAAAGATGTCGAGGTACGCGCTGCAGTTGCTGGCATAAACGGAAACGAGGTCACCGGTCTTCACGCCGAGGCTGCGCAAAAAGTTGGCGGTGCGATTGGCGCGGCCATTCCACTCGCGGAACGTGATGGTTTCGCCGGTGATCGCGTCTTCGAGTGCAATGCGATCCGGGGTTAGCTTCGCGCGCTTATCTAGCCAATCGGTGACGAATTCCGACTTTTGTGGAAGTTCGCGGTTAAGTTTGTTATCCATGATTCTGTGTAAATTGAAAGAGGAGTGATGGAGTACTGGATCGATGAGCCTAAAAGTGAGCCTTCTCGTTCCCCCGCTCTGCGTGGGAACGAGGGGGTTGGCGCAGAGCGTCTCCGGTTTCGCTCCCACGCCGAGCGTGGGAGCGAGAAACAATCCACTAATCCAGTACTCCACTACTCCACTACTCCACTACTCCAACACTCCACTAGCATTCACGCTCTTCGCTCTACGCCTCACGCACTTCCCCCCATCGCACCACCGCTGCTCCCCAGACATACCCGATCCCCGCGGCCACCATCATCATTAAATCGCCGTCTTTCAGCCGGCCCTGTTTTTCGCCTTCGATGATGGAGATGATGCTGTCCTGCTCGCCAATGTGGCCGTAGTCACTCAAGTAAACCGATTGCACTTCCGTCAGCCCGAGATGATTCAGCATTTCGCGGTGGGCGGAGGGCTTCACCAAAATCATATTCAAATAGCCGATATCTTTTCGAGTGAAAGAAGAACCGTCGGATTTGCGGCCGCTCTTGTGCAGCGCCGCATCGATGCAGCGCAGCCAATTTTTCATGGAGACGTCGTTGAGCCGAGTTTTCATCGCCTCGGGTTCCTTGAGATCAAAATAGAATTGGCCGGCCGCGACGGCCTCGTCCGTGGGGTGCTGCACGGTGCCGCTGGCGGGGACAATCACGTGCTTGCTCATCGAGCCGTCGGTGATGAGGTGGCAGCCCAGCACGTGGTTGCGCGGCCAGTTTTTGCGCAGCAGCAGCGCGCCCGCGCCGGCGCCGATGTTGAACATAAACGACGTGCGCTGATTTTTTAGATTGATGAATTGGCTGACGCCGTAGCCGCCGGCAATGAGCACCGTGTTGATGTCATCGTTCGCCAGCATCATGTCCTTCGCCAGTTTGATGGCGGCGATGGTGGTGCAGCAGCGCATGTGCAGATCCATTGCCCAGGCGTTGCGCGCGCCAATTTCGTGCGCCAGATGAATGCCGGCCGTCCACAGTAGATATTCTTTCCATTCTTCAGTGGTGCAGAGGACGACGTCGATCTCCTCCGGCGGCACATTGCATTTCGCGAGACAGTCTTTCGCCGCGCGGATGGCCATCTCGTTGGGATGATCCCCCGGCCCGGCGACGTATTTTTTAGTGATGCCTAACTTCTCGCGCACCACCCATTCCGGCAAGCCGCTTTGTTCTGCGATCTCCGCGGCGGTCATGAACGTCTCCGGCAAATACATGCCGGCGCTGACAATGCCAACTTGCAACTCTGTTGAAATTTGTTTTGCTTTCATGATATTACAGATAGATCAAATTGAAGCCCGGTCGGAAATTGGATCGTGTGAGTAAAGTAAACACCTCCCCCAAATTCCGCCCTTTGGAATTTGGGGGAGGCCGGGAGGGGTCTTGTGAATCGATGATCGATGATTATGATTGAATAATTGGCAATTCACAATTAGTCGTTCACCGTTCACCATTAGCTGGCGCACAACGGGAATGGTGAATGGTGAATGGTGAATTGTGAATGGTCAATTGTGAATTGTCAATCATTGATTATCGATCATCGATCCAACCGACCCCCTCCTCACCTCCCCCATTTTCAAAAACCGAAAATGGGGGAGGAACAATCGCCTCTGCACTTCACCCATTTTCCGACCGGGCGTTGGCCCCCTCCCAAGAGGGATTTCAGATTCGCAGATTACAACGTGAATTTCAACTCCGTGGAGAACAGCCGCCCGATGGACGGCGAGGCCACGAAATCCCGCACCTCAGAATCGAACACGTTGATCAGTTGTCCCGAGATCGCGATATTGCGATTGATGCGATAGCCGAGGCCGATGTCGATGTTGACGTATCCGCCCAGCGGGCCCTCATTGAAGTCGCGGCCGACGCGCTGCCCCTCAACCACCGGCGAACCGTTGTAAATCAAACTGGTGTTGGTTTTCGCCGCCACGTTGATGCCGGAGAAGAAATCGTACTCATCGACCCACCGCGCGCCCAGCGTGCCAAACCAATTGCCGCGATTGGCATTCACGGACGCATTGAGCTTGTGCTTTGGCGTGTTGATGGGCAAATCGTTTTCATCCACGACGCCGTTGCGGTTGCCGTCGTTTTGGGGGTCGTCGGTGTCGAGATCGAAATCAAAGAACGAATAGTTCAGCCGCAGGTTGACGTTGCTGTTTACTAAGTAATTCAGCCCGAGATCGAATCCGTAGGTGTTCACTTTGCCAAAGTTTAAATAAGTTAGAACAAACGCGGAACCGGCCGCCGGCGTGCCGGGGATAACTTCCTGCATGGGGACGCCGCCGCGGTGGGTGACCGTCCGGCCCTGAGTGGCAATGTTGATGGTCGGGCTGATGAAGTTTTCGTGGAAGTTGTAATAAGCGTTGGTGTCGATGTACAGCTTATCCGCCACGATGCCTTTGTAGCCGCCTTCGATGGTGTGAATGGTTTCCACCTCTAACTTCGGGATTTCCGTGCCATCGCTCAGGGTGAAGCCTTCGCCGTTGCCCAAGAGCAAGCCGCCAAAAATATTCGCGCTCAAATTCAAAATGCTGGGCGCGGAAATTCCTTTGCCGTACGTCACGCGGAAGTTGTTGCTGCCGGTGTGATACAGCAGCCCGCCTTTGGGAATGACGTTGAAGCCGTACAGCTCGTGATCATCGCCGCGTACCGCGCCGATGATCTCGACGCCGGATTCGCCCAGCGGTTTCTCCACCTGTGCATACACTCCCCATTGATCCAGCTCGATGGCGCCTTCCCGATCCAGCAAATACGTTTGGTGGCTGTTCGCGATGTCCCGCTGCACTTGCACACCGCCTACCATCTGGAATCCTTCCCAGGTGTTGTTGTACTGCGCCTCGGCGTTCCAGCGGCGGGAGTCATCCACGAAATTGGCCTCGCGATTGAGATGCACACCCAGGGGAGCAAACCAGGCGGTATGCAGGGAGCGAGACAAGGCTTCTTCGTCACTGAAAAGACGATTTCCTTGCGCATCTCTGGCGTTGATGTAAGTCAGATAATTTTGGGTGCGCTGATTCATGGCGAAGGTGTCATCGGTTTTGCTCCAGGTGTGATAGACCTGCGCAAAGAATCGCGGCGAGACATATCGTCCCTGCAGGAAATGAATGCGCCAGTCAACGATCAGGTTGCGGCCGGCGTTGGTGACGCCGATGTTGTTGCTGTTGCTGCCGCCGTAAGTCAAAATGAAATCGGAATCCTGGTTCGGGCTGAGATAAAACGAAGCCTCGCCGTGAATGGAATCGAAATCGCGGTCGAGGCCGACTTCCTCAAACGCGGCGGTTCCAACGTAAACGGAGTCCACGTAGTCGAACTCTTCGCCGCGCAAATAGGCGCCGGTGACTTTGTAGCGGAACCACTCGTTGACCACTTTGGCCTGGCGGAAGCGTCCGCTGAAGGCGCTGTGGTTGCCGCCGCTGGCCACCACCGTGGTTTCCTCCGAGGTGCGCGGATCTTTGGTGAGGGTGTTCACCAGGCCGTTGTGCGCATTGGGGCCGTAGAGCGCGGCGTTCGGACCTAAAATCACTTCGATGCGCTCGATATCTTCTTTCACGGTGGTGCCCAGCGCGCCTAACGGCAGACTGGTGGCGATGAGGGTTGAAAGCCGGGTGTCGTTCATTTGCAGATTTTTGATGTTGAACGCGCTGTTGAAGCCGCGGATGTTGATGCCGGTGCCCAGCACGCCGGTGCGCACGTAATCCACGCCTTTTTCATACGCCAGCAGCTCGCCGACGTTGGCCGAAGGATGCTCGGCAATTTGGCGCGCGCTGATGACGTTGATGGTGGCGGGCGCTTCGGTGATTTTCTCCGCCGCTTTGGAAGCGGTCACCACCACCTGCTCGCTCATCAAATCGGTTTTGATCATTTCAACATCCAGCGTCATTTCCGCGGCGTTGTCGAACGCGAGCGCCTGCGAGAACTGCGCGTAGCCGATGTAGGTCACCACGAAGGTGTAATTGCCCGGCGGCACGTTTGTAATCGCGTATTCGCCGCGGATATTGGTGGACGAGCCGTAGTTGGTCCCTTTTAAAAATACGTTGGCGCCAGCCATCGCCTGGCCGGTCTCTTTGTCTTTGACAACGCCTTTGATGGTTCCGCCTTCGGCCATGGCCAGATTGACCAGCATGACCGTGAGCAGCGCTGCATACAAGATCTTCCTCAACATGATTTTTTCCTCCATTTGGTTTGAGTTGTGGATTGAGTGTGAGCCACGTTTACTAAACTTTTAAAGTTTAGTAAACGTCTGAAATTCAGGGCGGCGCGCGATCTTGCGACCGCGAATTTTCAAAATCATAATTCAGATGATACATGGTTTTTCCGAATTGTAACTCAAAGCTCCACTTTGAGAGCCGCCTGCCTGCGCAAGCAGGCAAACCAGAGGTTTGCGTTACGTGCCGCAAAGCAGAGCTTTGCGTTACGTCAACGCTTTTTTGTCCACTTTGCCGATAGCGGTTTTCGGCAGGGACTCCACAAACACAACCGACTGCGGGATTTTATATTTCGCCAGCCGCTGACGCAAAAAGTTCAGCACCTCCGTTTCAGTGAGTTTCTTTCCTTTTTCGAGCACCACAAACACTTTTCCAACTTCGCCCCATTTCGGCTCGGGAACGCCGATCACCGCGCACAACGCCACCGCCGGGTGCTGGTACAACACCGCTTCCACTTCCGCGGGATAAACATTCTCCCCGCCGCTAATGAACATGTCTTTAAGTCGATCGACGATGAAGAAGTAACCCTCCTCATCCACGTAAGCAAGATCGCCGGTGTGAAAAAAGTTTTCGGAATCGAACGCGGCGCGGGTGGCCTCCGGATTGTTGAAGTAGCCGGTGGTTGCGGACGGCCCCCGCAAAACCAGCTCGCCAATTTTGTTTGCAGGCAGCGGCTCGTTGGTTTGTGGATCGACGATTCGGGCATCGACAAAAAAGTTGGGCTTGCCAATCGAACCCATTTTGCGCTCGGCGTCGGCGCTGGCCAACGAAAAAACGTCTGGCCCGAATTCCGTCATCCCAAACCCCTGCCGGAAGACCACTCCTTTTTCTTTCTGAAATTTTTGAATGAGGGCGATGGGCATGGGCGCGCCGCCGCTGAGACAGTAGCGCAGCGAGCGAAGGTTCGCCTTCTCCCAATTCGGCGCGGCAGTCAACATCTGGAAAATCGTCGGCACGCCGCCGAAGATGGTCACCTTTTCTTTTTCGATGGTTTCGAGAATTTGCTCGGCGTCAAATTTTTTGGTTTGAATCACCCTGCCGCCCAAAATCAAAATCGGGACGGAAAAGGCAAAGAGCCCGCCGGTGTGGAACATCGGGAAAATATTTAAAAATGTGTCGCTGCCCAACACGTCTGCCAGCAGCGCGTTGAAGGTGTTCCACACGATTTGGCCGTGGCTGATTTGCGCCGCCTTCGCCTGGCCAGTGGTGCCGCCGGTGAACAGCAAACAGGCGGTGTCGCGCTCGGTGAGGGGCTCGCAGGTTACGGGGTCGGCGGAAGTTTTTTGATAAATACTTTCGAGAATGTTTAGATCGATGAACTCCGGAAAATTTTTGATGGCGCCGAGATGGTTGACGATTTCATCAATGGGCGGCTCGAAACTGTGCAGCAGGATTTTAGGCGAGGTGAGGCGAATTTGATTTTCGATTTCGCGCGGGTGCAGCCGCCAGTTGAGCGGGGTGAAGATCGCGCCGAGTTTGCTGCAGGCGAAAAAGGCGTCGTAAAATTCCACGCCGTCGAGCGCTAACATTGCCACGCGTTCGTCCTTTGTAATTCCCTTGTCCCGCAGCCAGTTGGCCAACTGGTTGGCGCGCCCATTGAGCTGCCGATACGTCAGCCGCTGAGCCGGCTGCGATCCGATATCGATCAAAGCCAGGGCGTCGGGGGAATAAACGCATCGCCGCGCGAGATAGTCGCCAATGTACATCATCACCTCTGAATGTTAGGAGTGTCAAGCTTCAGCTTGACGCTCAGGCTGATTTTCCACTTGTTGAACCATCCCCGCTGAGTTGCCCGAAATGGGATGTTTCTGCAAAAACTCAATGACAAGCTGATTAAACTTTTTGCTGTGCTCGAAAAAGAAAAGGTGCCGGCCGTCGAAGAGTTCGAATTCCGAATGGCCGAGATTGTTTTTAAGTGTCAGAGTATCATCCAACGGCACGAATGGGTCGTCCTTTCCCGCGGCGATAAGCGTCGGCGCGGAAATTCTTTTGACCAATTGCGTGCCATCAAAAGCGTAACCCGCGAGCAACTGTCGGTAGTACGCGAACTCCGGCTGCGGAAATTGCGTGCGCCACTCGGTGATGCGTTGCAGCTCTTCTGGATGACTTGTCCGGTAAGCCTGCGAAAAGTTGAGCGAATAGGAATCTTCGAGACGTTCCTGGCGGGTTTTTCCGCGCGGACGAATGGTGCGGCAGAGGACTTCGCCGGCGGGACCGAGCTGGCCGTCGCCGCCGAGAGACGTGGCTACCAGCACCAGCGCCCCCACTAATTCCGGCCAGGTCGCTGCCATAAATTGCGCAATGAATCCGCCCAGGGAAACCCCGATGACGTGGGCATTTTTGATATTTTGATTTTCCAGCAATTCCCTCAAATCGTTTGCGAACAGCGGCACGGAGTAACGGTGGTCGGGTTTATCGGACCGCCCGCCGCCGCGCAGCTCCGGCATAATCACTGAAAAATGTTTGGACAGCGCCGGCGCGGTTTTGAACCACAGCCACGCGCCCGCACCCAATCCGGGGATGAGCAGCACCGGCTCGCCTTTGCCAAGCCGTTCCACGTAAAGATGGATTCCGTTTACTGGGATCAGGTTGTTCATAGTCTTTTAAAACTCTGACAGGGTTTAAAACCCCGTCAGAGTTGCGATTACTCCTTTAAACCACAAGGCCGCCATCCACCGACAGCACCGCGCCGGTGATGAACGCCGCTTCATCCGACGCCAGAAACAGATAGGCATTGGCAATATCTTCCGGTTTGCCCATGCGGCCCAGCGGCGTTTTCTCTACCATCATGCTGATGATTTTTTCCGGAATGGTTTTCAGAATTTCCGTGGCAATGAAGCCCGGCGCCACCGCGTTCACACGAATGTTTTTCTTTCCCAATTCTCGCGCCCAGGTTTTGGTCATGCCGATCACCCCGGCTTTGGTGGCGACGTAGTTGCTCTGGCCAAAATTGCCGTAGAGTCCCACCACCGAAGAGGCGTTCAAAATCACACCGCCGCTGGGCTGGGCTTCCATCACGCGGGCGACCGCCTGCCCGCAAAGAAATACGCCTTTGAGGTTGACATCGATGACCCGCTGCCACTGCTCGAGGGTCATGTTCACCAGCCGGGCATCGACGACGATGCCGGCGTTGTTGATCAAAACATCGATTTTCCCAAAAGCCGTCACCGTGTTTTGCACCATCCGAGTCACGTCGCCCACTTCAGCCACGTTCACCCGTTCAAATCGCGCTGCGCCGCCAAGCTGTTCAATCTCAGCCACGACTTTCTTGCCGGCATCCTCGTTAATTTCGGCCGCCACCACGCTCGCGCCTTCACGAGCGAAAGTCAACGCCGTTGCGCGGCCAATGCCGCTGCCCGCGCCGGTGATGATGGCGACTTTATCTTTTAATCTCATGGGTTATCTCCGGTAACGTGAAATGTCAAATGGCAGAAGGCAGACGGAGCCATCGATCATCGATCATCAATTTCAAGACGCGCGTCGACTCTCGTTCCCCCGCGACTCCCTCACTCTCGTTCCCACGCGACTCCCTCACTCTCGTTCCCACGCTCCAGCGTGGGAACGTGGGAACGAGGAGGACGATCATCGCGATTTCACGACGCGCGCTTGATCAACCACTTCGAGAGATATTCCTCGATGGTGGGCAGTTTGAGTTTGGCGGTCTGCCACTCCTCCAAAAGTTTTTTGTAAGCGGCGATTTCCCGCAAGTGGAATTCGCGCATCGCAATGATGCGCTCCACCACGGGGCGCAGCCGCACTTTTTCTTTGGCGTTGGACTTGGAATACTTTTTCAGCAGCGGCTCCAAATGGCTTTCCGCGACTTGCAAATTGTCTTCGAAAAGCCGCGACAAATTTATAGCCGCTTGCAAAAAAACATCCGGCGAAATTTGATAATAAAATTTGCGGTCGCCTTTGATGCGCACCCGCCGCACCAAATTCAGCTCCTCCAGCCGGGTGGTGATTTGATTGACCGGACTTTTGCTGACATTGAGCTGTTCGCTGATCTGCTCTTCTGTCAACGGTTCGGAGGCGCAAATCAACAGTCCCACTACGCGCCCTAAAAGCTCGCTGTGGCCAAACTTCAAATAGCCGCGGCCAAAGTCGTTGATGATCGCCTGCCGAATGGCATCCATTTTTGATCATTCTCCCTTTTTATTCGGGTTTAAGAAAATCGATGATGTCTTGGTTGAAGGGCTGCGGGCGCTCCACGAAAAATTGATGGCCGAGCCCTTCGTAAATTTTGAGCTGACTCTTGGAAATTTTTTTAACGAGATTATGAGCATTCGCGACCGGCACCAGCAAGTCGTTTTCAGCCGCCAGGATGAGCGTGGGCGCCGAAATATTTTGCACTTGCTCGGAGAGATTGAACGCGGCGCCCGCGGCGATTTGCGCCAGGTAAGCGTGCGGCGGCTGCGGGTTGTTTAATCGCAAATCAATCAAATGCTCGACCATCTCCGAATTTTGCATAAAGCTTTCGGAATAGGCAAGCGCGAGTTTTTTGCGGACGATGTCGCGCGGCGAGCCTTCATTATAAAAGAACATCGCCAGCGCCTCCTGCGACATGGGCACGTGATCCGGGCCGCCGGCGCTGGTGCAAACCAGAACCAGCTTGTCCACTTTGTGCGGATAGCGCAGCGCAAAATCCTGGGCGATGAAGCCGCCCATGGAGGCGCCGAGAATGTGGGCTTTCGCAATTTTCAGAGAATCCATCAATGCGGCGAGATCGTCGGCCATCATCGAAATGGAGTAGGGCCCCGGCGGCTTGTCCGACTCGCCGGCGCCGCGATTGTCGTACACCACCGTCGTAAAATGATTGGAAAAATCCGGGACTTGTTTCTCCCACAGCCAGGTGGCCACGCCTAAACCCTCGATCAAAATTAAATGCGGGCCGCGGCCGTGGATTTCGTAATACAGTTGAACGCCATTGGCGTTAACTTTTCCGCTAACGGGTGTTTGAGGCAGAACTGCGACCGTTATCATCAATGAGATCACTACAGATACGATCAAAAGGAAGTTCATAAGCGAAGCTGATTTAAAGTTAGAAAGGATTAATCGAAAAAACTGATTTTTCCGTTTATTCGATTTTAACCAACAATAAAATAATTTAACTTAAATGTCAAGAACTTTTTTGGAAATCTTAAATCCTCCCAAAATCCCCTTGTTTTTTTAGGAAGAGATAAATAAACTTAGTGGTTGAAATGAAATCTAATAACGACATCCTCATCATCGGCGGCGGCGTCATCGGCTGTGCGATTGCCTGGCGGTTGGCGCAGCAGGGCGCAAAGGTTACGGTAGTGGAAAAAAATGAGCCGGGGCTGGAGGCCTCGTGGGCTGCGGCGGGAATGCTGGCGCCGCAGTCCGAAGCCGCCCACGGCTTGCGGGGCGCAATGGACGAGTTGTGTTACGCCAGCCACGCGCTCTATCCGGATTTTGTGAAGGAGTTGGAAGAGGCCAGCGGTGTGAAAATTGGCTACCGCACCACCGGCAGCATTTACACGGCCGCGGATTTCAAAGAAGCGCAGGCGCTCGCCGGTTTGCTGGAGCGCCAGCTCGCGGCTGGCAAACGCGCCGAGGAGGTGTCCCACCAACAACTTTATGAGATGGAGCTGGCGTTGGCCAGGAATATCGAAGCGGCGATCTTTTTACCCGACGATCATCACGTGGATAATCGCCTGCTGATGAAGGCGCTGGTGGCGGCGGGCAGCGCGCTGGGGGTGACCTTTCTGAATCACACTCACGCTTTAGGATTGGTTTTGAAGGGCGATCGCGCGGCCGGCGTTCGCACCCCGGCGGGCGTTTTGGAATGCCAAATCATTGTCAACGCCGCGGGCTGCTGGTCGGGGTTGATTGAAACCGAGAATCGCGTCCCGTTGCCGCTGCGGCCCGTGCGCGGACAGATGGTGTGTTTGGAAATCAAGCCGCAGCCGCTGCACCATCTCATCCATTCCACCGGCTGCTACCTGGTGCCGTGGCCGGACGGCCGCATCCTGGTCGGATCAACTTTGGAAAATGTTGGCTTCGACAAACGGGTCACCGCGGAGGGCGTACAGCAACTCTTGGCGGCAGCCATCAACGTGGCGCCAGCGTTGGCTTCCGCAACCGTGGGCGATGTTTGGGCCGGGCTGCGGCCAGACACTCCGGACAATCTGCCGATTCTTGGCGCGACCGCCATTGCAAATTTCATCGCGGCCACCGGCCATTTTCGCAACGGCATCCTGCTGGCACCGATTACCGCGCAGCTCATCTCTGAATTAATTCTCACCGGCGCCTCCTCCACGCCGCTCGATGCCTTCCGGCCGCAGCGCTTTCAAAGTCAATAACGTCGGTTTATTCTCAGAATTAAGAATCGTCCCAATTTCGTTTTCCCGAAAGTGGGATTAATGGCAGCGAATCGAGTGAGCCGCTTCACTCTAAGTGTTTGATTATTAGACACTCCAAAATGAGCTCGCTGGTGGCATGTTGCTTGCCTGAATAAGGGACGAAAAAGTGTCTTTCAAAAAACCGAGTGCAATGCTTCAGCATTGGGGCTGTCCAAAAAGCCAGTGTCTCGGTCATGCCCGAATGCTTTTAAACAGGCATTCAATGGAGGCTGCAGAGATTCCCGCTAAAAACATGCGGGAATGACAGCCACGCAACGCCCTCTTCGGAGGGCCGCAAAATTAAAGTTTTGCACTCCAAGGCGTTCAAAACTCACAGGGAGAGATTGGCATGGATATCGGCATTCCCAAAGAAATAGCCGCCGAAGAACGGCGGGTGGCGCTCACGCCGGTGGGCGTCTATGCCCTGACCCAAAAGGGCCACAACGTTTACGTGCAAAAAGGCGCCGGCGAGGCCAGCGGCTTCTCGGATCAGGATTTCCGCGAAGTAGGCGCGCAAATTGTGTTTTCAGGCGAAGAGGTGTTTCAGCGCGGCCAGCTCATCACCAAAATTCAGCCGCCCACCGAAGAGGAGGGCCGCTATCTCGATTCGGAAAAGATTATTTTCTCTTTTTTGAATCTTGGGATCACCACCAAAGCGATCCTCTCCCTATTGATGAAAAAAGGCGTCACCGCTCTGGGGTATGAGCTGAGTGAACAGCCCGATGGTGCCCTCCCCATTCTCACCGCCATGAGTGAAATTGCCGGCGTGGTGCTGCCGCAGATCGCCGGCAAATTGTTGGAAAGCCGCGAAGGCGGCCGCGGCATCACGCTGGCCGGCGTTGCGGGCATTCCACCGGCCAACGTAGTGATTTTAGGCGCCGGGGCCGTGGGCGTCAACGCGGCGCGGGCCTTCACACAATTGGGGGCGCAGGTGATGATCATGGACCGCGACGTGGAGAAACTGCGCAAGATCGATCAAATGATGCAGAAGCAGATCTCTACCTCCATCGTCACGCCGCTGTTAGTGGAACGCGCGGTGCGCTTCGCCGATGTGCTGATTGGCGCCGTTCTCATTCGCGGCAAAAAGGCGCCGCATCTGGTTACCGAAGCAATGGTCAAAAATATGAAACCCGGCTCGGTCATCATCGACGTTTCCATCGATCAGGGCGGCTGCGTCGAGACCAGCCGGCCCACCACGCTCTCCTCGCCAACCTACGTTCTGCACGGGGTGACGCATTACTGCGTGCCCAACATCCCGGCATCGGTGGCGCGCACCGCTTCCCATGCGCTTAACAACGCCGTGGTGCCCTGGGTGCAGCAGGTAGCGCGGTTGGGGATCGAAAACGCGGTCAAAAAATTTACCTGCCTGCAAACCGGCATCTATTTATACCAAGGTCAATGCGCATCGAAGTCTTTATCCGATTTGTTCGACCTGCCTTACAAAAATTTGGAATTATAGCACAGGAGAGTATCCATCATGAAATGGATGGAAGATTATAAAAGCAAACGGGTTTCAGCAGATGAGGCGGTTTCGATCATCAAAAGTGGCGACAAAATTTTCAGCTCCGGCAACGCTGCCACGCCATACGTACTTTTGAATGCGCTCGCCAAACGCAAAGACGAACTAAAAGCCGTCGAAGTCTATCATCTTTTATTGATGGGGGACGACCCGCTGTCGCGCCCGGAAATGGACGGCCACTTCCGGCACAAATCGCTGTTTGTGGGACCCGCCGACCGTCAGGCCGTGAACGACGGCCGCGCCGATTATTTTCCGATTTTTCTTTACGAAATCCCCCGCCTCTTCCGCGAGCAAGTGCAGCTCGACGCCGCGCTGATTCAAACCTCGCCGCCGGACGATCATGGCTTCGTCTCGTTCGGCGTGGAAACCGCCGCCACCAAAGCCGCCGCGGAAACCGCGAAGATGGTCATCGCGCAGGTGAATGAAAAAATGCCGCGCGCGTTAGGCGACTGCTTTCTGCACGTGTCGCGCATTGCCAAAATTGTCGAGGTTTCCGAAGAGCTGCCCACGCTCAACCCCAAGCCGGCCAGCACGGTCGAAACCCGCATCGCCGAAAATATTATGACGCTCATCGAAGACGGCGCGACTCTGCAATTGGGAATCGGCGGCATCCCGGACGCGGTGCTGTCGCTTTTGCGCGACCGCAAAGACCTCGGCATTCACACCGAAATGGTATCCGACGGCGTGATGGAAGCGGTGGAGGCCGGCATCGTCACCAACGCGCGCAAAAGCTTGCATCCGGGCAAAGTGATCGCTACATTTGTTTTGGGCAGCCGCAGACTATACGATTACATCCACAACAACCCGCTTTTTGAACTGCATCAGGTTGATTACACCAACGATCCATTTGTGGTCGCGCAAAACGAAGGCATCGTCGCCATCAACTCCGCCGTGGAAGTGGATCTCACCGGCCAAGTGTGTTCGGACTCCATCGGCTACACGATTTATTCCGGCTTCGGCGGCCAGGTGGATTTCATCCGCGGGGCGGCGCGCGCCAAACGCGGCAAGCCCATCATCGCATTGCCAGCCACGGCCAAGAACGGGCGGGTTTCCCGCATCGTTTCGCATTTGAAGGAAGGGGCGGGCGTAGTCACCAGCCGTGGCGATGTTCACTACATCGTAACCGAATACGGCATCGCCTATCTGCACGGCAAAAGCCTGCGCGAACGCGCCGAGGCGCTTATTCAAATTGCGCACCCGGATTTCCGAGGAGAATTGGAGCAATTTGCCAAGGAGCGCAAATATTGGTAACGCGGAGTAGTGAACTAGTGGAGTAATGGAGTAATGGAGTAATGGAGTAATGGAGTAATG
>JBBIIG010000017.1:18149-32734 GCA_037446635.1 bacterium | reverse complement strand
TGGAGTAATGGAGTAATGGAGTAATGGAGTAATGGAGTAATGAATCAATGTAACTCAAAGCTCTGTTTTGAAGTCGGGGCTGTCCAAAAAGCCCATCTGTCACTCCCGCATTTTTTTAGCGGGAGTCTATAAACTGCTGATAGGGATGCCCGCTAAAAGCCTACGGCCATGACATTCAACAAAAATCGACTTTTTGGACAGCCCCGTCACAATCCAGTACTCCATCAGTCCATTAATCCATCACTCTCACTGGGGATGAATCTCAAAGCAAAATTTTATCATCGCTTCTCGATGGGCATCGAATTATAAGTCTAAAAATTAAGGAAGGTGAGCGAAATGAATCTGTTCAAAAAAATCCTCTGTCCAATTGATTTTTCAGACGCCTCGCGGGACGCGCTGCAGTACGCCAAAAATTTTGCAGAAACATTTGATTCCCAGCTGGTGCTGATGCACGTCTCCCCAAACGTGGCGGAAGCCTACACCGCGCTCATGCCGGACTTCCCCAATTACGGCGCGGCCCGCGAAGAAGACCTGGTGGAACAGTTGAACGAATTCACCGGCGACTGGGCTGGCAGATTCAAAAAGGTCATTCGCGTCGGCACGCCATATCTTGAAATTTTAGACTACGCCCAAAGCGAGCCTTTTGATTTGATCATCCTTGGCGCCAAAGGCCTCTCGAAATTTGAGCGGCTGTTTTTAGGCGCCACCGGCGAAAAGGTCACCCGTAAAGCTGAATGCCCGGTGCTGACGGTACACGCCAAACCGGATGGCCTGCCCATCAAACGCATTCTGTTGCCGATTGATTTTTCTCCCCTCTCCTATGCGGTGCTGCCCATCGTGGCCGCCATCGCGGAAAAGTACAAATCAGAGATTAACCTTCTGCACGTAGTGGAGTTGGGCCACCAACTCGATCCCAAAATCCAGTCGAAAGAATACGATTTCTTTGAAAAGCTCAAAGCGAAATTAGAAGAGCAGTGGGAGTTACCGCAGGCGTTCGAGACCATCGAGACCAAAAAGTTCATCCGCCACCACATTGGCTCGGCTGGCTACGGCATCATGGAATTTGCGCAGGATTGGGACATCGACCTCATCGCCATGGCCACCCACGGCCGCACCGGACTGTCGAAAGTACTGATGGGTAGTGTCACGGAAAAAGTGATCAAAATTTCTCCCTGCCCGGTGTTATCGGTGCGCAGTGAAATTAATCACTGATCAAGCTATCTTCCAATAGCGCCAGTTCTAATACATCTTCATTTTTAAGGAGGATTTATGAAAACGAAACACATGTGGCAGATCGCGCTGATGGTTCGCAGCCTGCGCCAAAAAAGAGCGCGTGGTCAATCCGGTTTCGTTGGAGTTGGCGGCACAGGGAAAACAACTATTCGAGCAACATCAGTGCGCCAAATGTCACGTTGAAGGCGTTACGGCGACAACCGTTGACATCATAGCAGATTCGATCGCTCCAGATTTATCGGATCCCTTTTTGGCGAATGACAGCCAGTTTGTGCAAGTGCACCTGCGATTTGTGGACCGCACCGCCATGCCGCCCATTCGCCTGAGCGCCAAAGAAATTCGCGCCCTCGGCCACTACGTGGCGCAGCTCCATCGCGAGAAACATCCCGGCGTTCCGGAAGAACAGGCCGATGGTTACTGTCCGGTATGTTACGCGCCGGTGGCGTCGCAGCAGGCGAAAGCCGAAAACCTGTACGCTACCTTTCGCGGCGATACGTTCTATTTCGAGTGCAAGGATTGCCAGACTACCTTCAGGAAAGCTCCCGAGGCGTTTCTCGAGCTGCTCAAACAATATCAGAGTAACCTTAGGGTGGTGGAAATTCCCAAGTGACAGGGGTTGGAGTGTTGGAGTAATGGATTGATGGATTGATGGATTGATGGATTGATGGATTGATGGATTGATGGATTGATGGGTAGAGTAAAACATTACTCCATTACTCCACTACTCCAACACTCCAATACCACCTCCTCTGCTTTCTATTAGCAAATAGCGAAGGATAAACTTTGAAACCATAACGCATTAAGGAGAGAAGATGTACTGCCCGGAATGCCAAGCCAGACGTCCGCACGCACATGCGTTCTGTTTCGATTGCGGCGCGCTGCTGAAGGACGATTACCAGGAAGAGTATCTGTGGGCGGCGGCGGATTTTGTGAGCAAGTTTCATGGCAAGTCGTTTTTTGAAGAATCCAAAAAATTCGCCGAGGACAATCCGCATAATCCGTTGGCGCAAAAACTTTTTGGCAACGCCTTGTTTCATAAAGGCAAATTGGTGGAAGCGGAATCGCGCTACCGCATGGCCCTCGACATCGATCCCAATAATATTGACCTGATGTATGATCTCGCCATCGTCCTCTATTATCAGGCGCGGCTCACCGAAGCCTTAGTGCAGCTCAAAAAAGTGCTAACTGCCGATCCCGAATACAGTCCCGCACACTACCGCCTCGGCCTCGCTTGCTACCACCTCGGCCAATTCGACGACGCCGTCTCCCACTTCAAAACCTGCATCGAACTGACGCCAGACTACGAAATGGCGCACTATCACCTCGGCGTGGTTTATGCGAAGATGGGGAAAGTGGACGAAGCCATGCTGCAATTCAACCACGCGCTGGGAAAAGATCTGCGAGATGTTGCATGCCGCCTGCATTTGGAAGAGCTGTTTGAAAAGAAACGGCAAGTGGAGAAAGTGTAACGAAGCGCTAGCGTGGTGGAATGTAACTCAAAGCTCCGCTTTGAGAGTTAGTGGATAAATAGATTGCTGGATTAATGGATCGATGAATCACTCGGCGCGCGCGGGATTTGTCGCCCGTGCCGTTTTGCCAAGCTCGCCTGCCGACGGGCAGGTAATCCCGCACGGAAAAAATGGCTTTTGGAATTCAATTCCAGATTCATTAGTACGCGGGGGATTTCTTGGCGGGCCGAGCACGGAGGCTAAATCCCCAGCGAGCAAAGGCGTGCCGAGTAAATTCTCCGCAGCGAAGAATTGAGTTTTTCATCGCAAACAAAACACAAGGAGTTTATGAAATGATAAACCGTGAAGAAGCGCTGCAATATCACGAGCGCGAACGCCGCGGCAAAGTGGAAGTCACGCCCACTAAGCCGTGTGTAACGCAAAAAGATTTGTCGCTGGCCTACACGCCAGGCGTGGCCGAGCCCTGCCGGGAGATTCACAAGAATCCCGACGACGTTTACAAGTACACCTCCAAAGGCAACCTCGTGGCGGTGGTCTCCAACGGCACGGCGGTGCTGGGCCTCGGCGACATCGGCGCGGCGGCCGGCAAGCCGGTGATGGAAGGCAAAGGCGTGCTGTTCAAACGTTTCGCCGACATCGACGTGTTCGACATCGAGATCGACTCCCACGATCCCGATGACATCATCCGCACCGTGAAATTGCTAGAGCCCACCTTCGGCGGCATCAACCTCGAAGACATCAAAGCGCCGGAGTGCTTTTACATCGAGGAGGAGCTGAAAAAGCAGATGAACATCCCGGTGTTCCACGACGACCAGCACGGTACCGCCATCATCTCCGGCGCGGGACTGCTGAACGCGCTGGAAATCGTGGGCAAGCCCATCGACAAAGTGCGGCTGGTGATCAGCGGCGCCGGCGCGGCCGGCATCGCCTGCGCAAAATTTTACATGCAGCTCGGCGTCAAAAAGAAAAACATCATGCTGTGCGACACCAAAGGCGTGATCTACAAAGGCCGCAAAGAAGGCATGAACCCCTACAAAGAATTTTTCGCGGTGGAAACGGACGCCCGCACCCTCGCCGACGCCATGAAGGGCGCGGACGTGTTCTCCGGCCTCTCCGGTCCGAACATCGTCACCAAAGAGATGGTGCGCTCGATGGCGGACAATCCCATTATCTTTGCGATGGCCAATCCCGACCCGGAAATTCCGTACGACGAAGCCATGTCCGTCCGCGACGATTTGATCATGGCCACCGGCCGCAGCGACTTCCCCAATCAGGTCAACAACGTGTTAGGCTTTCCGTTCATCTTCCGCGGCGCGCTCGACGTGATGGCCACCACCATCAACGAGGAAATGAAAGTGGCGGCGGCGAGAGCGCTGGCGGACTTGACCAAAGAGCCCGTGCCCTATTCGGTGATGATGGCCTACCGCATGAAACGTCTGGAGTTTGGCCGCGAGTACATCATTCCCAAACCGTTCGATCCGCGCGTGCTGATCTGGGAGGCCACGGCAGTCGCCAAGGCAGCAATGGAAAGCGGCGTCGCGCGCCTGAAACTCGACATCAATGAATACAAAGAGAAGTTGGAAGCGCGCCTGGGCATGTCCCGCCGGGTGATGCGTAAGGTGATCAACAAAGCGAAAAAAGAGCCGAAGCGCATCGTCTATCCCGAGGGCGATCACGAGTCGATTCTCAAGGCTACCGAAATCGTGCTGGATGAAGGACTGGCGAAGCCGATTCTGTTAGGCAAGCGCGAGGTCATCGAACAGAAAATTCATGACCTGCATTTATATTTGAATTCCGGCGTGGAGATCGTCGACCCGCTGAAGTCGGATAAAATGCAAATGTACGCCGATATGTTTTACCACCTGCGGCAGCGCAAAGGCGTCACGCGCGCGGAGGCGGTGCAGACGATGCGGCGGCGCAATTATTTCGGCGCGATGATGGTGCATCTCGGCGACGCCGACGGCCTCGTCTCCGGACTCACCAACGCCTACCCCGAAACCATCCGCCCGGCGCTGCAAATCATCGGCACGCGCCCGGACGTGAAAAAGGTTGCGGGGGTTTACATGATGGTTTTCAAGGATCGCGTGCTTTTCTTCGCCGATGCCACCGTCAATATCGAGCCCTCAGCAGAGGATTTGGCGGACATCGCTTTGCTGTGCGCCAAAGAGGTGCGCCGCTTCGACGTGGAGCCGCGGGTGGCCATGCTCTCCTTTTCGAATTTTGGCAGCACGCGCCACCCCCTGGCCGACAAAGTGCGGCAGGCGGTAGAGATCGTCAGGCGCCGCAACCCGGATTTTATCATCGATGGCGAGATGCAGGCCAACACCGCAGTGGCGCCGGAAATCATCGATGAGGTTTATCCGTTCAGTCCGCTAAAAGGTACGGGCGGCGCCAACGTTCTAATCTTCCCGAACCTCGAAGCCGGCAACGTAGCGTACAAGCTGTTGCAGACGCTCGGCGGCGCCGAGGCCATCGGCCCGATTCTCATGGGCATGCGCAAACCAGTGCACGTGCTGCAAATCGGCGACTTCAATGAGGTTGACGTGGTGAACATGACGGCCATCGCCGTGGTGGATGCACAGGCCGGGGAGCGATCGATTTTAGGAGCGTAGTTTTTACCACGGAGTTTTCACGGAGAAACACGGATTGACCACCCTTGCCCCCTCCCCTTGAAAGAAAGTATACCAAAGTCCCCCTTAACAAAAATTAACAAAAGGGGGATTTAGGGGTTGTCCGAGATAGAGGCACAGAAAAGACAACCCCTAATCCTCTTTAACTAAGCAGCGAGGGGGTAGGAGGTGACTTTCCAAACCGACCTCCGCAAAACGGATCCGCTCAGCGCACAAGAAATTCTGAAATGGAGTCACACAGCACAAAATTGGGACAATCTTGTCACTAATGGACATTTGATGTCACACTTTTGTAACTCAATAGTAATCAACAAGCAAGCTCAAGATCGCGAAAGGTCAGTTGAGACACGCTTGTCTCAGTTTTATTTTTTCTGGTTTTAGAAACCAAACTGCTTTTTAATGGCGAGTCGTAAGAATTGTGATTTCAAAACATAAGAAACCCATAAAAAATCGCACAAAATGACGAGATTCTGGCACAGGGATTGTAAATAAAAATGCCGCATTTCAGAATAAAACCACCGTTCTTTTTAAAACTCAGGTCTCCCTTCACACAAACAAGGGAGAATTCCATTCGGGAAGTTACTGAAGCCAGACAAATTGAACCTAAGACTTGTTTGGCTTTTTTGTTTGAGAAGATTGTGGAAACCAAATTAAAACGACGGGAGGGGTTTCAATAAAAAAGCGAGGCTACCGTTTCACCGTGGAAAGTCAAACCGGTAACCCCGCCCACGCGCTAACCCCGAAGTGTCGGGATTAACGCCCAAACATATTGAAAACCCTCTCCATTGTCAAGCGATTTTTTGACTTGGAGGGGTCTGTATGTATTTTAAGTGGGATCATCCTCCTTAAGCTACAACGCAGTGGCGAGAAAGCGGAAGCAGTTCAGTGAAAAGCAAATTCAAAAAGGAGGATAACAAAATGTCACTCAATAAATTAATCGCATCCATATCCATTTTTGGAGTTCTGGTATTATTGGTCTTATTGTTCACTGCATGTAATGAAAGCAAACAGCCTCTTTCCCCTGTTAATGAAGATCAGGAAACTCAAGCTCAAAATCCTAAAGCCAAAGCGCATTCGTATCAGCTTGATGCGGGAGAAGACTACCGATTTTTCCTCGTGTCTCCAGCTAACAACGCCTGGTTTGAACTCGGTAATAAATTCAAGTGGACCAAGTTTGACGGGCCTCTACCACCGTACATCTTCTATAGGTATAATGTGACTATCACTGGTAATGGCCAGGAGTATCACAGATATACTGATCCCTATGACAGGATGGAAACCCAAATAACAATTGACCAAGGGATTGCACAGGGAACATTCTATTGGTATGTTATTGCAGAATACACCGCGCCTGGTTATGGACGACTTTCGGAGGATACCTGGTACGTTAAGATTTATGATGCGCGAATAAAAGGGCCAAGCTCGGCAGTTCCGCGTAACAACCAAGAGTGGCATGTTAATGAATACAGTGGTTGGGGACCTTACTCTTACCAGTGGAACGTTTACAACAGCATTGGTCAGAAGGTTGTTGGTCCTCTTACAACTCCAGTTCTCTCAATTAATCAAATACCCCCTGTTGCTTATGGAGGCTATTATATCGACCTGTATGTTACCTTTCTAAAGGGAACAGAACATAGGACTCGATTAGTTACCTTGCAATAGGGACGATATTACACCCATCGTCCTTAATTTACTTAAGGGCGATGGGTAAATCTCACTGCGTGTGTTCTTAAGGGCCAAATGGAATTAATCTTAAAATACTTTGGTGTGAAGATACTGATGAAGAGACAAATTCTTCAATTACTTTTTTGTGTGATAATCATTCCGTGTTTCGCTTCTACATCTGCAACTAATATAAAAGAGATTTCTACTTTGACCGGTCATATCAAAGACAAAAACACGGGTTTGCCACTCGAAAGTGTCAACATTACTGTGCGCAATAGCAATTTAGGCACGGCCTCAGATTCCTTAGGAAGATATGAATTGCGATTGCCAGCAGGTAGCTATGATCTGATTATCTCCCACATCGGTTACAAAGAATCGCGGCAACAGATCATTGTTCCACCTGATGGCGTAACCATGGTTCTTAATTTCGATCTCGAACTCATGGCTTTATCACTGCCCGAGGTTACCGTCACCGACGAACGAGGGGAAAAAGCCGTTTCCGAGTATGTGATTGGGTCGCGGCCTCTGCGCCATATTCCTTCACCGCTCCCAGATGTTTTGCTCAATTTACAAACTTTACCAGGTGTATCCTCGCCAAACGATCAAAGCTCGCTCTACAATGTGCGCGGCGGCAATTTCGATGAGAATTTGATTTATATCAACGGCGTAGAGATTTACCAACCTCAGCTTGTTCGAAAAGGTATTGCCGAAAACCCATCACTCATTAATCCAACTTTGTTGGAAGCCATTAATCTTCGAACGGGTGTTTTTCCGGTTTCTTACGGCGACAAGCTCTCTTCAGTGCTGGATATACGATACCGGCAAGAGTTCGAACAGAAGATTTTTGCCGAAGGGGAAGCCAGCCCCATTGGGATCAACAGCGCATTCGGGCTTCGGCCAGGAAAAAACAGCTGGGCGCAGATTGCGTTGCGAAGAATAAGTTATGGCTACTTATTTCAATCCCTGCAAGTGGATAGTGATTATAGCCCACTTTTTACTGACTTTCAGGGGCTTTTTCATTTTCGGCCGCACCATGCTTTTGATGTTACCGCATTTGCCCTGAAGGCATCAAGCCAATTCAGCGCTTCCGGAGGCGAATCGACCCTTTCATATATCTCCGGTGAAAGCTACCAGTTTTATTTTCGGGGTAGGGAAAAGTTTGATTACAACACTACAGTGTTGAGCTTATCAATTGATGGTCAACTCACAAGTGACCTTTCTCTAAAGTGGATCAATTCCTACTTCCAACAGGAGGAAAGAGAAAGCACAAAGTTGTCAGTCGATTTAGGAAAATCTGAGACTGGCGAATATGCCGGCCGCGATCAGGAGGTAAACACATTTTTAGACGGCGACTTTTACAGCTCGCGAATAAATTTGCAGTGGTTGGTTTCACGCTTTATGCTCGTTAATGCTGGCCTGGAGTTGAAATACTTTACAACACAGGATTCTTTACTTTCAAAATGGAAACAGGTGTCAGATGTAGGAGAGATTTATCTGGACCTTAAAGAGAACTATCATCGAGAACTGACCAAGCGGAATGGTTTCCTCATTGGCCGTTTCATTCAATCAAATCTGCAAATCTCAAAAAAGCTCGGCATCCAGCTTGGGTTGCGGTGGACCGAATCAACTCTCAACAACCAGCAGTTGCTATTGCCGCGAGCCAATCTTGCGTATCGCGTTTCAAACTCTACTTTGCTGACCTTCGCCGCCGGCTCTTACGCCCAGCCCCCAATTTACAAAGAGTTCCAATTTCGACAGGGCAACGACTCGGGACTGATAGCGCAGAAAGCAAGTCAATTTACTCTCGGACTCGAGCGTTTACTGGAAAATGATATTTCGCTTAAAGTGGAAGCCTATTACAAGAAATATAGTGATCTGGTGTCTTATAATTTACAAGATGTTCAAATAAAGTATTCCGGTGAAAACGACTCTCATGGCTATGCCTATGGCCTGGATATGCATGCACACGGGAATATCATCCCTACAACTGAGAATTGGATAAGCTACAGTTACCTTGTGGCGCGCGAGGATTTAGTGAACGATCGAACTGGATACGTGCCCAGAGCCACCGATAGGCGTCATCAGTTAGCGATCTACAATGAGGATAAAATGCAACGGCTGCCATGGTCAAAGCTGTTCGTACGGCTTCTGTTCGGAACTGGCTATCCCTATACGCCCAGCAAGTGGGTTTGGGATAACGATGTCGGCGCCTATGTATTAATAGATGGGAAACGGAACAGCAGGAGGTTACCATTCTACTATAGAGTTGACCTCGGCTTTAATCAGGAATTTAAAATCGGAGAACATACGCGCATTTCCTTAAGAGAAGAAATCTTAAATCTCTATGATGTAAGAAATGTACTTGGCTATGAACTGGCCTTTGACCGGTTGATCAAACATTATCTTAGTGGCAGGGTCTTTAGTTTTGGAGTTAGGGCGGAATTTTAATTATGAACAGAGGATGAACTAGGTACAAAAAAGGTTTTCTCTTGTCATCGGCTTTAACGGTGGCATTGGTAGTCGCCTGCCAAAAGCAATCCGAAACCAAACAGACATCGACCGCAACCGAAAATCTGCTGCAAGCGATGGACGACTACCACCGCGTGCTGCGGCCGCTCATGCATCAGGCGCTGCCCAATCAGGACGTGGCAGCGTTTAAAGCCAACGCCGCAGCTTTACTCCAGAGCGCAGAGAAAGTAGCTGCGGCGGAGATCCCGGAAAAATTCGCGGCACAGAAAGAGCACATCACCGGGCTGACCAACACCCTGCTGGAGAAAACTCGCAGCTTTCACGACTGCTGCCAGTCGGGAACCGATGCCGAGATTTTCGAGTCGTTTACGGCGGCTCATGATAATTACGAAACGCTGGCAGACGTGGTGTATCGGCTGTAAATCCTCGGATCCAGAGCTTCATGTTACCACGATAATCCAAAAGGCAGCGGGACGTTCCAAACAGCCAATCTGCCACTCCTTTGTGTCTTTTGCGGGAGTCATAAGCTCATGATTTCGTGGATGCGGGCATGACACTTAGGAAAATTGACTTTTGGGCTGCCCAAAACTGAAGTTACGTGCCCCGGTTTAAGAACTCCCTGGCCGGAATTGCCCTCTGGTTTACTTTTGTATTTTTGGGAAATCCGCAGCCTCTTTTTCTCAATGTTAATAAAATTGCCATGGCCGGCTCACCGTAGTGAGCACCGCTATCTCTAATATATTAAAATGTTAAAAGCCACTCCACCCGCCCCTTGAATAAATTGGTACGGCCTTTGTCTTGAACAATCAGGACTTCCAAAATCTTCTTTCGGAAGGGGGTGAAGCCATTGAAATTGCACAACAAAATCCCAATGGAGCAGCTCATCACCCGGCAGTTCAAATTATGGGAGAGAACATACGACAGGGGCAAGACTAACCGCCGGGAAGGGGTGGTCCCCAGCATTACAATCTCAAAAGAAATGGGAAGTCAGGGAGAGGAATTTGCGCAAGCGTTGTCGCAGCGGTTGGGCTGGAAAATTTACGACCGCGAGTTGGTGGAGTACATCGCGCAAAACGCGCACGTGCGCCAAAACATGGTGGAGATGTTCGACGAAAAAACTCAAAACGAAATTCACAACTGGGTGTTCACGCTGCTCGATCGCCACGCGCTGGGCAGCGACAAATATTTCAAGCACCTGGTGACCGCCATCACCACCATCGGCGAACAGGGGCGCGCCATCATCCTCGGCCGCGGCGCCAATTTCATTCTGCCCTGTCACCGCGCGCTGCGGTTGAAGGTCACGGCGTCTTTGCAGCATCGCATTGAAACTCTTATGAAAAAATTCGAACTCAGCGAGAAGGAGGCGTTTGCGCGAGTGCATTTGACGGACAAAGAACGGCTGGCGTTTCTGCATCGCTTCTTTCATCACGATGCCGAGGAGATTTCAAGCTACGACTTAATCCTGAATTTGGGTACACTTTCTCTTTGCGATGCCGAAAATATTGTCATTCAAGCGCTCAAACAAAAATTTCCCCAATTCGAGGATTGGCCCGCCTGCTGAGGCTCTCAGCGGGCAGTCATTTAAACCAGAGATGAATCATTCAAAAATCTTAACGCTTCGCAATAGTGAATCCGCGGCGCCCAAGCAGGCAGAGGATCTATTGCGGAGAAAAGTCATTTTGGTTGGCAACCCCAACGTTGGCAAAAGCGTCATCTTCGGCTACTTGACCGGACGCTACGTTACGGTTTCCAATTATCCGGGCACCACAGTGGAAATCGCCAAAGGCAAAGCCAAATACAACGGCGGCGCCGACGAAATCATCGACACCCCGGGCGTGAACAGCCTGCTGCCGTTTTCTGAAGACGAAGTGGTGACCCGAAACATTTTACTGAACGAAAAGCCGCGGCTGGTGGTGCAAGTGGCGGACGCAAAAAACCTGCGGCGCGCGTTGTTTCTCTCGGTGCAATTGGCAGAGATGGGCGTCCCCTTTGTTTTGAATTTGAACATGATGGATGAAGCCCGCAGCCGCGGCGTTCATTTGGACCGCAAAAAATTAGCGGAAATGTTGGGCGTGGCGGTGGTGGAAACGGTGGCCATCAACCAGCGCGGGCTGCATCAACTGGTGGAAGAAATTTGTAATCATAATCTGGCGGCAAAGCTGACGATCACCTACCCGCCGGAAATCGAAGATGCGATTTTGGAAATCAGCCGCTGTTTGCCAGAATCCGTGGCCGCAAAACGGGCGCTGGCGCTGATGATTCTCTGCGGCGACGACAGCCTGCGCGACTGGCTCATCGAAAATCTCGAGCAGCAAGCGCTGCAAAAAATTGAGACCATCCGCCGCAACCTGCAGGCGCAAATCATCGAGCCGGTGAATGTGGTCATCAATCAACGGCGCATGCAGAAAGCCGAGGAACTCTATCGCGCGGTATATAAAATTGAAAAGAGCGCGCACCACAAGCTGTCCGATTTTTTGAGCCGGCTGACCATGCACGCGATTTGGGGGCCGCTAATTTTGATGGCCGTGCTCTACGGAATGTACCAGTTCGTGGGCGTCTTCGGCGCCGGCACGCTGGTGGATTTTTTTGAGGAAATTATTTTCGGCAAATGGATCCTCCCCGCCGCGGAAAAACTGTTCGCGTTTCTCGCCCCGTTGTCGCTGCTGCACGAATTATTGGTGGGCGAATACGGCCTGATCACGATGGCGCTGTCATACGCCATCGCCATTGTGCTGCCGGTGGTGGCGACGTTCTTTCTCGCCTTCGGCATTTTGGAAGACACCGGTTACTTGCCGCGGCTGGCGGTGATCGTCAATCGCTTTTTCAAAGTTTTAGGACTGAATGGCAAAGCCGTGCTGCCGATGGTTTTGGGACTGGGTTGCGATACCATGGCCACCCTCACCACCCGTATTCTTGAAACCCGCAAAGAGCGCATCATCGTGACGCTGCTTTTGGCGTTAGGCGTGCCGTGCTCAGCACAATTGGGGGTGATCCTCGGATTGCTGGGCGGACTCTCGTTCAGCGCGCTGATGATCTGGTCCGGCTGCGTGCTCGGGGTGTTGATGCTCGTTGGATATTTGGCGTCGAAAGTTTTGCCGGGGGAAACTTCGGATTTTCTATTGGAATTGCCGCCGATTCGGCGCCCGAGTCTCGGCAATATCGTGGTAAAAACATTGGCGCGCGTCGAATGGTATCTGAAAGAAGCGGTGCCGCTGTTTTTCCTGGGCACGTTTGTTTTATTTGTTTTGGCGAAAACCGGCGCGCTGACCGCCCTCGAAAATTGGAGCGCGCCGCTGGTGAGCGGATTGCTCGGCTTGCCGGAACAGGCGGCGCAGGCATTTCTCATCGGCTTTTTGCGCCGCGATTACGGCGCCGCCGGTTTGTTCGATCTGGCGCAAAAGGGGCTGCTGTCGCCGAAGCAGATTGTCGTCAGTTTGGTAACCATCACGCTGTTCGTGCCGTGCATCGCGAACTTCTTTGTCATCATCAAAGAACGCGGCTGGAAGACGGGTCTGGCGATTTCGTTGTTTATCGTGCCGTTCGCGTTTTTGGTGGGCGGGCTACTGAATTGGATTTTGTAGCTCCGCTTTCTCGTTCCCACGCTCTGCGTGGGAACGTGAGACGGTCGTGGCATCCTGTATGCCTTCCGTTCCCACGCAGAGCGTGGGAACGAGGGAATGGATTCCCGCTAAAAGCACGCGAGAATGAAACCTAAAGATACAGATAATTTATGATCACCTGTCCTCTTTGTGGTAACAATTTCGAGGAAAGCGCGAAGACGCTGTGCGCCAGTTGTCCGCTGGGCGCGAAGTGTAATTTGATTTGCTGCCCCCGCTGCGGCTACCAGTGGCCGGCACAATCGGCGACAGTGAATTTCATCAAAAAAATATTTGGCAAAAAGGAAATCGTGAATGAGTGAGCGCGCGGATCATTTACTGAAAACCATTTGGCTGATGCACGAAAAATGCATCATCGACGCGGAGACGGTGTTGGCGCAGGCGCCGCTGGCCGATCGCGCCACGGCCAAGATGCTGGAACGCAACGGCTTCATTTCAATGGATAACGGCATCATCAAACTTCTACCCAAAGGTCACCAAAAAGCCGAGTCGATCATTCGCCGGCATCTGTTGGCAGAACGTCTGCTCTCCGATGTGTTTCAAGTGAGCGAAAAAGAGATCACCAAATCGGCGTGCGCGTTCGAGCACATTTTGAGTCCGGAAGTCACGGACAGCGTCTGCACTTTTTTAGGCCATCCGCCAGTGTGTCCTCACGGCATTGCCATTCCGCGCGGCGAGTGCTGCGCCAAATTCACCAAAGAAGTGAAGCCGGTGGTGCGCCGCCTCAAAGACATGGAAATTGGCGAGCAGGCCAGCATCGTGTTTATTGCCCAGGGCCGCAACAAGAGCCTCGACCGCCTCGCCGTTTACGGCGTGGTGCCGGGAAACGTCGTACGATTGGAGCAAAAGCAGCCGTCTTATGTGATCAAAATCGATGAGACCGTGCTGGCGTTGGAGTCTCATCTGTGTGAAGAGATTTTTGTGAGAAAGCAGATCGCGTAGCCTAATTTGCTCTGCTCTGTGCGCCATGCGCTCTGCGAAACAATCACGCCATAAATCCATCTCAGAGACTTGTGCCATTTCTTTTTCATTCGTATCTTCAAGAAAGAAAATCCACATCTTTTCATTCCAATAAAGGAGGTTTTGAATGGCAGATACGTTAACCATCATCGACAACCGCACCGGCAAGAAATATGAACTCCCGATCATGTACGGCACCTACAAAACTTACGGCGCGGCCATCAAAGCGTCGGATTTGCGGCAGATCAAAATTTCCGACGACGATTTCGGAATGCTGACCTATGATCCCGGCTTCACCAACACCGCGTCGTGCAAGAGCGCCATCACCTTCATCGACGGCGAGCGCGGCATTTTGCGCTATCGCGGCTACGATATCGAGGAGCTGGCAGAGAAAAGCAGCTTTCTCGAAGTAGCCTATCTCATCCTCAACGGCGAGCTGCCATCGAAACCTCAACTTGAAGAATGGACCTATCACATCACCCACCACACCATCATCCACGAGCAGATCAAAAAATTCATGGACGGTTTCCACTACGACGCCC
>JBBIIG010000017.1:0-18139 GCA_037446635.1 bacterium | reverse complement strand
CCCATGGGAATTTTAGTGAGCACAGTCGCCGCGCTTTCGACTTTTTATCCGGAATCCAAAAACGTCCGCAATCCCGAAATTCGCAAAAAGGAGATTTACCGGTTAGTGGCGAAGATGCCCACTTTGGCGGCGTTCGCCTATCGCCACAGCATGGGCCTGCCCTATGTTTATCCCGATAACGATCTCAGTTACAGCGGAAACTTTCTCAACATGCTTTTTAAGATGACGGAGTTGAAATACCAGCCCAACAAAACTCTGGAGGAGGCGCTGGATGTGCTGTTCATCTTGCACGCGGATCACGAACAAAATTGCAGCACCAACACCATGCGCAGCGTCGGCAGCTCGCAGTCCGACCCCTACGTGGCGGTGGCGTCCGCGGCGGCGGCGTTGTACGGCCCCCTGCACGGCGGCGCCAACGAACAGGTGCTGCGCATGTTGAAGGAAATCGGCAACAAGAGCAACGTGCCAAATCATATCAAGCGCGCCAAAGCGGGAGAAATCCGGCTGATGGGATTCGGCCATCGCGTTTATAAAAATTACGATCCCCGCGCGCGCATACTGCGGGAACTGGCTCCCAAAGTTTTCGAAGTCACCGGCAAGAATCCGCTGCTGGACATTGCGCTGGAATTGGAGCGCATCGCCCTGGAAGACGACTACTTCGTGGAGCGCAAACTGTATCCCAACGTGGATTTCTATTCCGGCATCATTTACCAGGCCATGGGCTTTCCGGTAGAAATGTTCCCGGTGTTGTTTGCCATTCCGCGCACGGTGGGCTGGCTCTCACAGTGGCAGGAGATGCTCGAAGATGAGGATCAGAAAATTGCCCGGCCGCGGCAGGTGTTCACGGGGTATGATTTGCGCGACTATGTGCCGATTGCGAAGCGGAAGTGATCTCGAAGGCGCGAGAGGACGAAGGGCGTGGAGCGATTGGAACAAGTGCCCTCGGCGCTCTTTCGCTTTACGAAGCTAATTCAGCTATCACTAATGATTAAGAAAGGTCAGAAAATGTTGTTGATTCGATGAAGGAGGTAAGACAACATCACGGCCGTCGGCTAGCCAGCGCCAGCACATTGCCCGAAGGATCGGAGAAAAACGCCATCCACTCCTCCGCGCCGGATTTTCCGAAAACGCCCGCGTCATCGCGATGAACAAGTTGCGGCGCCTGGAGAAATTCGATTCCCTTTGACTTCAGCTCGGCGTAAGCCGCATCGATGTCATCAACCCAAAAATATAACGTCGCCTTCGGACCCGTTTTCTCCAGCAGCACGCGCACGCCGGAGAAATCAAAAAAAACCAGGCCCGGCGGATCGAACTTGTGAATGAAACGCGCGCCCAATTTATCGCGATAGAACGAGATCGCTTCGTCGAGGTCGCGGGCGTATACCGCAATTTGGTGGATGCGTTCAAGGGTCATGAGTAGTCTCCTTATTGGAAAGACTAATTCGGGCAGAATTTACAGGATGAATTGAAATAGTGATTGAAGATAAAAAATAGAAAATGGCAGTCAAGAAATATTTAAGCTACATTAATTTCAAGAAGCCCAGCTTTGCCACCGATAGCGAGCTCACCGACGACGATGTAATTGTGCGCTACGAGAACGACGATGTGGTGGGACTGACGATTCTTCATGCCAGTAAACGGTAACACCTCACTACAAAAAAGTGGTATTTAATTGACCTTTACTTTATAAAACCATCCCTTGCCTTGATGATTTTCAACAAATTTAACGCAGTTGGTGTTTTCAAGAGTGATATTCGTTGCATGATAGACAGACAATACCCCCTCTTGCAGCTTTTGATCTTCTTCAATTAAACTGACTCTCAAACCTTTTTCCTGTGCCAGCTTGTAATTTATGGGTCTGCCATGAGAACGATGTTCTTTCGCATTGCCCAACCACTCGGCAATTTGCTCCGCTTTAATGGCGCCGTCTGTATCTCCGGAAAACATGTACTTTGTAAGCCACTCCCGTACTTTAAAAATCGAAAGAAGTATCGTATCTTGGCACATCGTCAAAAGACCGGGAGGAAGATTCCTGACTTTTTCTACCCATAACGGTGCAGTTTTCGGATTTTGTATTACTTCGCTTTTAGCCAGATCAAATTCGTCTAAAATGGCCTGAGCTGGCGCAGTAAATAAACCGCTCTTGGTTGGGAAAGTCATTTGAGGGTCAATCGGGCCAATGGCAGAATGCTTACCCATTAGTATTTCATCGCACGCGCAAGCAATCATTGTGGCAGCAGACATTGCGTTTTGTGGTACAATAGCTCTTATGTGTCTGTACCTTTCCCTCAAATAGAAAATTATTTGCTCAGCGGCGTCTAAAGAACCTCCCGGGCTGTGCAATATCAAATCAAGCTTATCACCTTTCATGCCTTGCAGTGCTGTCATAAACCCTTGTACATCAACGTGGGTGATCAAAATGAAGGTATTGGGGATCCCTTGGGCAGTCTTTGATAAAAAACCCGAGGCATAGATTATTGTATCTCGCTTTGTAAAGTCCGCAAGTAATCTCAAATACTTTCGTCGAATCTTATCAAAATCTGGGCCGACTCGAACTGATTTGTTAATCTCTTTTTCAATTAGCTGGCGAGTTGGCATTGCCGGCGCCCTCGAATGATATCTCGACCTCGATTTTGGGAGGTTCTTCCTCTATCAAGTTACTCAACATCCTAATCCTTTCCAATATAGTCTTATCCGTATTTGCTTCTATTAAATCCTTTAGTTCTGTCGTCTCCTCCTGAAAATCCCGTCGATCATTTTCCGCTTTCATGATTCCTCCGTGTGGTTTGTTTGTTCAAAAGCTATAAACAATTGTCGTCAAAAGCAACCTTTTAGTTTTAGGATCACTCCGCCTTCAGCGCCGGCAGCAGCGGAATCCGCAGGGCCGCTGAGACCGCCGCGCTGCTCGCTAACATTCCCACCACAAAAACCAAAAGCAGAATCAAAGAAAGGGAAAGATAGGGCACGCTTTCCGGGCTGCTCAAAACATGCGGAGCCACCGCAAACAACGCCGAGACGCTGCCGAGCGTCAAACCTAAAATCAGCAGAAAGCCGTTCTCGGCGAGCACCATCCCCGCGAGGGTGACGCGGCGGAATCCGAACGCACGCAAAGTGGCCAGCTCGCCGCGGCGCTCGATGACGTTGCGAATGAGAATAATTCCCAACCCAATTGTTCCTAGCAGCAAACCGAGTCCGCCAAGGGTTTGAAAGGTGGAAAGGTAGGTATTTTCCACCGCCAAATAATTGTTGAGCTTCTCGGCCGTGGCGGCGACATCCAAGCCGTAGTCGTCCAGTGTGCGTTCGAGAATTTCGGAGACCGGTTGCATTTTCGCTGGTGTAACTTGCGCGAGAAAATAAGCGTAGCCGCTGTGGCTCGGGAAATGGCGCAGAAAGTTTTCTTCCGAAATCAGAATCTCACTTTGGAAGATGCTGCTCTTGAGCAAGCCCACAAAACGCAATTTGATCTCTCGGCCAAATTCATCCCGCACGATCAAATCTTTGTTGAGGCTGAGGTGGAGAATCCAGAGGACGGAGTTGTAATCGCCGAAGGCGGGGATGACGGCCGGTTCCGGCGCGGACCTCACCCCTGCCCCTCTCCTAAGAGGAGAGGGGTTGACGGGCTCCTCCGGCGAAGATTGCGCCCCAGCCCCGCTACTGAGAGGAGACGGGTCAGTCAGCAGCGTCCACGGATTTTCGAGTGCCGGATCTCTCACTTCTTGAAATTGGAATCCGCCGCGGGCAATTTGCGCCGCGGGCACGCCCAAGATGCGCGGCTGCTCCGGCTGGTACAAATTCAAGCAACTGGCGTCGTCGCCGGGGCGCAGGCGAAACGGCATAATTAGCACGTCACTCAACGAATCCGAATCGGCGTCGGAAAAGCCTAACTCGAAACGGCCGTCGGGCGAATTGAGATCAAATAGCAGCGGAACATCCGCCTCGGCCACCAGCGAGTAGCCGCCGGCGCCGGAATTCAAACGCTGAACTTCCGCCGCGCCGGGCTGATGGCGGAACGCCTCAACCGCAATGATAACAAAGCACGCGCACCCCACCAGCGCGGCGCTCAACATGCTGCGGCCGGGATTGCGCGGGGCGTTGCGCATCGCCATGCGCAGCACTTGACCCGCTCCGCGTTTTTGGATTGAAGATTTATGCGGTGATTTCAACCACAGAGAAAAAAACGCCAGCCCGGAAATCAGCAGCAGCGCGCCGACGCCAAAAAACAATCCCGCCGATGAAGTTTGCCCCGTTGCGGCCGCCACCAACGTCAGCGCCGCGGCGATGAAAAAAGTCGAGAACGCCAGCGCTTTCGTGAACCGCCGAACCGCCGTCTGTTTAGTTTCGACGGCGGTAACCCCCGCCAGCAGCGCCGGCACCGGAATGCGGCTGAGCTTTCGCAAAGCGAGAAAGATCGAAATCAGGATCACCAGCAATGAAGCAACGTACCCGATGATGAGACTTCGCGCCGTGAGGTGCAGCGAGAGAAATCCCGCGGCTTCTGCGCCGAAAAGTCCAGACCAATTGCGCAGGCCGATCATAATCAACCACGCATAAAGCGCGGCGCCAGTCAATCCCAGCGCGGCGCCAACTGCTGCCAGCAACCCGCCTTCGCCAAAAAATTGCCGGCGAATGCGGCGCTGCGGAAAACCCACCGCCAGCAACATGCCGATTTCGCGGACGCGCTGCTCGACGCCGAGGCGGAAGAGCAGCCCCACCAGCAAGGCCGCGGACGCAATGAGAAAGAAACTGAACGAGATGAACAGCGTGCTGAAATCGGTGGCGCCGGCCGAGGCTTGCAATCCCTGTTGTTTTACCGGCTGAAATACGAAGTCGGTTTGATCGGCGAGCAATTTTTTCAGCAGCGCCGATTCGAATTTTTCTTTCGCGGCGGACAAGTCTTCGCCGCTGAGAGCCGTAATTCGCAAAGAAGTGACATCGCCAAAGCGGCTGCCCCAGAGTTGGCGTCCGGTCTCCCACGACACAAAGGCTTTGGGGGCGCCGCGAAATTGATCCCAGTACGCTTCGTCCTTCGGGCGAATTAAATTCAAATCGACGGGAAAGGGCGGATTCCAATCAGCCATGTTGTCAGCGTCGGCGATGCCGGGGAATTCCGGAGTCAGTTGCGGATCGGCGGCGAGGCCGGTCATTTGTAGAATACCGCGCAACATAAATGTTGCGGTACGGGTGACTAACTCGTCGCGGACGCCGACCGCAAAATAAGCCATTTCAATTTCATCGCCTGGCTCTGCTGCGAGATCATCGGCAGCCCACTGATTGAGCAAAATCTCATTTTCATTCAGCGCCGGCGCGGGCTGGCCGTTTTGTAATGTTAATTTAGCAGATGGAAAATCAACGGGAGTAGGAATGGCGCACACGGTTGAATAGGGCAGCAGTCGCTCGCCGATCGCCATCTGATTGGCTAAATAGATGAAGGTTGGCAAATGCGGCAAGCCAAGCTCTTCGGCAACCGAAGATGCCCGCTCCGAAATCTTCGGGCTCAAAATCGCTTCGCGGCTTTCGAGGGAAAAATAGCCGTCGTGGGTTTCGATGAACAAACCGAAGTCTTCCAGTCGTAACCCTGTCAGGGTTGGCAACCCTGACAGGGTTGAATTTCCCACCAATAAAGCGTTGACTTTCTCCGGCTGGTCGAGCGCATTTTGCAGAACAGGCAGCGACACATACGCATTCAGCGGCAAAGTTTGATGCGGACGCAAACTAAATCTTCCCAACCCGCGATCGGGAACAACGGCCGTCAACGTCAGCCGCACGCTTTCGATAATGTCTTCAGTTTTCTTGCGCCCGAGCAGCGAAGCGCGATGCACGTCGCTGGCGCTTTGAAACGACAGCAGAATCGCATCGCCGACCTCCGCGTTGAGTTGTTTTTGCAGCGATTGATTGATGATGATTGAAGGGAAAATCCGGCCAGGCTGCTTCTGTAACTTCACGGCGAAATCTTCGGCGTTATTGGTCGCATCGTCGAAAAAGTTCGAGAACCGCTCATCGACGCCGAAAATGTTGATACGCGACGCGCGCGATTTGGATTTGGTGTGCACGGCGCTGCCATTGAGGATGATGGCCGATGCAATCTCACTGTTTGTAGTGGCGACTTCAGTCGCCCCTGCGCTTGTAGTAGCGACTTCAGTCGCCCCTGCGCTTGTAGTAGCGACTTTAGTCGCCAGCTCACTGCGAAAATATCTCTGCGCCACGAGCGCGTAATCGATTCGCCCGAGCCGCTCGAGGGTCAAATCGCGCAGACTGCCGCGCACGGAATCGCCCACCAGCAGCGCGCCGGTGAGCACCGCCGTTGCGACTGCAGCGCCCAACATCACCGCAAGATTGATTCTCCAAAAATAGATTAAACTGCGAATCATTCCCATTACGTTTGTAGTGACGACTTTAGTCGTCCCCCCTTTCGTTTGTAGTGACGACTTTAGTCGTCCCTTGCATTAAATATCAACGCATTTTCCCTCTGTCAATTCAAAGCGGCGCGGGAAGCGGCCGGCTAATTCCATGCTGTGGGTAACCACGATGAGAATATTTTTTTCTTCTTGATGCAGCTCGAAAAAGAGATCGGCAACCGCGGCCGCGGTTTTGCGATCGAGATTGCCAGTCGGTTCATCGCACAGCAAAAGGCTGGGCTGGTTGATCAGCGCGCGCGCAATCGCCACGCGCTGGCGCTCGCCGCCGGAGAGTTCGGCGGGCCGATGCTCGATGCGGTGCGACAGCCCGACTTTCTTCAAAAGCTCGCGGGCGCGAGATTCGGCGTCAGCGCCATTGTCTTGGAAAGCAATTGTTGGAATCAGAACATTTTCCAGCACTGTGTACTGCGGCAAGAGATGGTGATCTTGAAAAACAAATCCGACCACTTTGTTGCGGAAGCGCGCGAGTTCCGGCTCCGAAAGCTGCCCCGGATTCTGTCCGTTGATCTCGATCGTTCCGGAATCGGGTACATCGAGGGTTCCAATTAAATGTAGCAGCGTGCTTTTTCCAGAGCCGGAAGGTCCGGTCACGGCGAGCGCTTCGCCGGCCCTCATTTCAAACGAGACGCCGCGCAGCACTTCGACGGGGTTGGAATTCGCGCCAAAGGTTTTATTGACCTCGCTTACTTTTAATGAAATGTCAGGCATAGCTCTCCCATTTGAAAACTGCACAAAAACTTTTCCCTGCCCCTTCAAAGGAGGAAAATGTTTTTCTTGCCTTTCACGAATTTTTTCTTAAAATCACTAACATGCTGATGAACTTGGAAAATTTCAAAGATTACTTTTCGAACCGAGCAGACGTGGCGTTTGCTTTTTTATACGGCTCGTATGCCCACGGCACGGCGACAAAGCTCTCTGACGTAGATATTGCGGTTTACTTCTATCCGAAAGATCAACGAGTCATCGAGTTCGAAGATGAAATTTATCATCAAAATGAAGACTCAATTTGGGCTGATTTGGAACGCATTGCGAAAAAAGAAGTCGAGCTGCTGGTTTTGAACCGCGCACCGGCGACGGTGGCGGCGAGCGCCATTCGCGGTGTTCCTCTAGCGATTAACGATTGGAACCTGTTTTTGAGATTTATGGAAATTATCACTGCGATTGCGGAAGATTTCAGCGAATTACTGATAAATGACTATAAAGAAAAATATGGCATTAAAAAAAGAAATCGAACTAAAACTGATTAAGCACCTGGAGCTTCTATCCGAAGAGCTGCAAGATTACCAGTTATTCGAGACCCTAACCTGGTAAGAGTAAAACACGGATAGAAACAAAAGAAGAAACATCGAACGTTGGATTGAAAATATTGTCAATTCCTCAATCGACGTTGCCAAATTGATCTTGACGGCTGAGTCTTTGAAACTTCCGGATACCTACCGGGAAATCCTTTCGTCACTTTCACTCGTCAGCGGTTTTCCAAAAAATCTCACGGAAAGACTTTCAAAATGGGTCAGACTGAGAAACATCATCACTCACGAGTATCTTGATCTCAAATGGGCGTCCATCAAAAAGTTCAAGTCGGAAACCAAAGAGGATTACCAAGCCTTCATTCAAGCGGCACATAAATACTTGGAGGAAAAACTGGAAGAAGAACAATCTTAATACTCTCTCTTCCCTCCCCGTTTTCTCAATCTATTTACACACGCTTCACTTCTGATTCACGTCTGCCATCTGCCGGCTGCCGTTTCACGTCAGGGCGCTTCCTCCATCTTCGCCGCAATAAAATCCGGAATCGGGATCGCGCGAATCTCCTCGCCGGGATTACAGATGCAGCACGCCGACGACATCTGCCCGCGCGCGATCACCGTCTCTCCACGCGTGAAGAGAAATTTGTAGGTCATCGATTTTGTGCCCTTGCGCGCCACCATGAGGTGGATGTCCAGCACGTCTTCAAATTTCGCAGGACTGATGTACTCACACGATGCCGACAATCTCGGCCAGCCGATTTTGTTGCCATCGATCTCCATCGATACACTAGCACCGATAGAATTCAGAAACTGGTGCTCGGCGGTTTCCATAAACACAAAAAAGCGAGCAAAGTGACAGATGCCCGCCAAGTCGGTATCGGCAAATTCGATTTTGCGCTGGGTGTAAAATTCGTGCGGCATTTTTATTCTTTGTAGGGAACGCATAACATGCGTTCCCTACGTGAGGTTTTTTTACTTATTGGCCGTACCCGCCAACTGCTCCTTCATTTGCTGAATACGCGCTGGTGCATTAGTCTCGATGGCCTGGCGGAACGGCGAGTTGACGTCAGTCTTCACTACCTCTAACGCTTTTTCATAATATTGGATCGCCAACTCCAATTGCCCATCGGTCATGTAGCCCTCGGCAAGACTGTCGTATGTGTTAGCCGAGTTGGGGAACGCCTTATTATTTATTTTAAAAATTTCGATGGCGTCTTTGGTGCGGCCCTGGTTCATGAGCTGATACCCAAGAATATTGGTGGGATTTTCCTGAAACAGCACCGTGCCCGGCGCCATCTTTTGGGTGTACTCAAAAATCTCGACGGCTTTCTGCACCCCACCTTCCTGATTGAGCAGGCCGACAAACTCGGCTTCCACCGGCACCGGCTTTAAGCCTTCTTCAAAAGCCACGGTCATGAAGTCCGCCGGCGCGCCGTTGGCAGTTGGCTCCTTTTTCAAGAATGCTAATCCGGCCTGGTCGCCTTTCACGTAGCCATTGAAAAAGTTGGCCACGTACTCGCACGCCAGTTTGTGTCCCAATTTGATATCGCCGCGCGGCTGGCCGGTGGAATTGGGCACTAGCTCCTCGATCATGGCGAAGGTGGTGAAATCGATGTGGCGCAAATCCGGAAAGCTGGCCAAATATTTTTTGTTGAATTTCATGGCGTTGTAAAAAGTCAGGTCGATGGGCGCCTGCGGACCGGCAACTTGTGACAAGCGCATGAACGGCACCCGCAGTTTCGCAATGTTGTAAAATGGCGATTGCTGAATGAGCTGAACGCCGTTGGTAAAGCCATCATTGCCATCAAGGCTGACAAGGGCATCGGCGTACATGTTGCGAAGCTGTAAATCGATAATCGCGCCGCCGCCAAAACTGAAGCCAATCAAACCTAATTTCCCGCCATCGACGTGAGGAAACGACTTCATATAGCCGATGATAAATTCCAGATCGTCCACCTGGGCGTTCAGGCTGGCAAAATCGGGCGTAATTTGCCGGGCGTCTTTGCCCACCGAAGGGCAGGTGGCGACGATGTAACCATGGCTCGCCAGGTATTCGCATAAAACCGCGTTGGCAGGAGAGGACATGTTGCCGCCCTGGGCAAAAACAATCAGCGGAAACGAGCCTTGCTGCGCCGCAGCGTCTTTCACCGCGACCATGCTCACATCCATCAACTCATCCAGCTCCTCGGGAGTCACGCCCTGCTGCAGTGCGCCGCGAAAAAAGTTGTCGCGCGCCTCGGTTTTGACCTCGTCGGTGAGCTCGCGAAAATTGACTTCGGTGCCCACGAGGTTGACGTAGTCGCGGAACATCATTGCGCTGCCGCCTTTTTGCGCCGGATACCAGATGCTGATCTGAATCGGCCGCTTGACGGCGTCGGAATTGAGCTTGCCCTCAAAATCGTACTTGAGTCCGAACGAACGCGAGTAGTCGTACTGGTGCTCGACTTTGAAACCGACGGCGTGCGGGCCCGGCTGCAGATCGCCCCACAGCGGCGATTGCGCCAGGAGCGCGGTGCTCATCAAAAAACAAAACAGCGCCCCCAAAACGATGCTGCCCAATTTTGCCTTTCGTGCCTTCATGTTACCTCCTTAAATGTTACTGGTCATTTGTTTGCTATCATTTTCGACTGAGCAATTCTCCAACCATGCGAATTATGGAGCGTTGGAGTACTGGAGTCTTGGTGTGCTACTCGGTCGCCACTTTCGATCAGTTGTGCCGGAAGAAAATTTTGTTGACGATCTTCCAGCCTTCGTCGAATTTGTAAAGCGACATGAAGTCAGTGAAAACGTGCTTGCCATCTTTGAACAACTCGATGCGCGCGACCGCGGCGTTGCCAGAGAGATCGACGATTTCAAACTGGTGCGTCGTCTTTTCGGCCAGCGTCGGATTTTGCTTTTTGCCCTCTTCGAGGCGAGCGATCCATTCTTCGAGCGTGACTTTGCTCATCTGGTTATCTTTGAACACCAGCATGGTGAAATCCGGATGAAAGCCGCTGCGAATAGCGGCGGGATCGCGGTCGATGTGGATACCTTTGACGTACGCGCTTTCGATTACCTGCTGAATGGCTTGCTTCTCCTTTTCGATGTCGTCGTTGGCGAATGCCAGCAGGGTGCTTCCCAAAATGATCAGTGCGCCCAAAATGGAAAGGAATTGTCTCATAATAAACTCCTTTGGTTGGATTATTGGATTAATGTAACTCAAGTTCCGCTTTGAAAAGCAAACCAGGGGTTCGCTTTACTACAATTTTTATTACTCAACAATGATCCATTACTCCACTACTCCATCACTCCGCGCCATAGTTTGTGCGGTTTTGCTCGCAGTAGGTGACGGCGCAGCAGCCGGCTTGTAAAGCGTCACCAGGCACCCGCCAATCGCTGCCAACAAAATCCCCGCGACAAACTGCCAACGCAGCGCGCTAAATCCACCCGCTGGCGGATGCACCGCCAACGCCACCACAGCATTCACCACCGGCGCGCCAGCGAATACAATGGACATCACCACTGCTGGCGAGCCTTTGGCGCCGAACGCCAGCAGCACGCAAAACGCCCCCACCGCGCCCACTGCGCCCGCCAGCAGCGACCACACCATTCCTTTTGCGGGAAAATTCCACGCCGCGCCATTTGCAAAAAGTAGGATGGCCGGGCCAACCACCGCGGTGATCAAATAAGCGATGCCGACAAACAGAAACGCTTTGTAGCGCCCATTGACCGGGTCGGCCATCGACACCTGGCCAGTGTGAAGAAAAATTCCGTAGAGTCCCCACGAAATGACGGTCATCAACGCAAAAATCAGCCACGTCAAACTGGTTTGAGTCGATTCTGTTGCTGGCATGGTTCTCCTTTGTGGTGGCAACCCTGTCAGGGTTTAATTGATTTCACAAATACTGTTTATAAACTTCGACAATCGCGTCCGCCATCCCTCTGTTAGTCTCCAATGACTACCGTCCAGCGGGCGCGATGTGCTATATTACTATCCGCTTCCTTCCCACGCAGAGCGTGGGAACGAGTAGTGGGATCGAGTATTTGTATGAGACTCACACATACTGCTTATAAACCTCGATCATCGCGTCCGCCATCACCTGATCGCTGAAGTGGCGGCGCACGGCCTCTTTGGCGCGTCGGCCCATCTGCTCGCGGCGAGTGTGATCGTTCATCAATTGTTCGAGGCCTTCGGCCAGGGCATCGGATGATGCCGGCTCGACGAGAACGCCGCCGCCCGTGGCCTCGATGACTTCCGGAAACGAGCCGTGGCGCGGCTGCACCACCGGCACCCCGTTGGCCAGAGCTTCGAGTACAAATAGTCCCTTCGATTCTTTGTAAACCGTTGGCACTGAGAGCACGTGCAAGCTGCTCAGAAAATTTATCTTTTGGGCGCGGTCCACTTCGCCGAGATATTCGAAGTCACCGTCGTAGCCTTCTGCCATTACTTGCGCATGAATCTTTTTGAAGTAGGCTTCATCCTTTTTGGCGAGATAACCGGCGACGCGCAATTTCAACCTACCGGCGTTGTTTTGCGCGCGCAGCTTTTTGTAAGCATCCACCAGAAGATGCAGCCCTTTTTCCGGCGCCAGCCGCGCGAGATAGCCGATCACGAAGGGACTCTCCGGTGTGCCTGCCTGCGCCGGCCGGCTGTTGGGCGCGCCGACGTAGTCATCCAATTTGATCCCCAACATCACCACGTGAAATTTCTCACGAGGAACGCCGAGAAAGTCAGCCATGTAATCGGCGTAATAGCGGCTGGTGGCGATGAAGCCATCGACGTCGTTGGCGCGTTCACGCATGATGGTTTTGGCTTGCGTGCGATAAGGTTCAATCAATTCCTCCAAAAACAGATCCTCGCCTTGAACGCCGCACAGCACCGGCACACCTAATTCACTTTTGATCTCCCGCGCCATTCCTAAAAGCATAGAAATGTTGAGATGCACGAGATCGGGTTTGTACGACTCCTTCAACCACGTTACCAGCTTTTCCAATTCCTTGCGCTGATGTCCGTGTTCCCCTTTCAAAACCGAAACGGTGAGCGCGCCGAGATCGCGGGCGTCGGTGGCGGAGGCCATTTTTGACAACCAGTTGAGCAAACGCGGACTGTTGAAAAGGCGATCAAGAATCCACGGCGTGTGCCGGAAAAGCGCGAATTTCTCCTGCAAATAGACGTTGATGCCGCCATAGAAAATGCGGTCGATGCTGACGCTGGTTTCATCGGTGCGCATGGGCGTGTAGGTGGGAATGAGCGCGACCTCGTAACCTTTGCGAATCAGAGCGGCCGCAAGCGTGTTATCGTGGAGGCACGTACCGCAGTACATGCCGCCGGCACCGGTGGAGATATAGGCTATTCTCATACTTAGATTTTAATTGTAAACTCGAATGTCGAAATACGAAACAAATGCGCAACTCAAATATCAAACTGATGTTCACGAATCCCGAACGCGCGTGAAAGCCGGTCGCCGTTTCTAAGGCAAGTTCAGCGCCGGCTTGGTTTGCCCGCGGTGACAAGTCGTGCAATTGATGGACGGGGTTTCGCTTTTCAAATTCTTTATGTTTTTGAGGAACTGGCTATTGATGCCGTTCATCATGCCCCACATCTCGCGAGCGATTTGTTTGGTGGGTTTGTCCTCCTTCTCCCATTGGTCAACCACGTGGCAGTGGGTGCAATCCACTCCCAAAGATTTGCTGTAAGCGATCTCCATCACCCGCAGCAAGCGGCCGGCGGGCATGCCTTTTAGCAACTGAATGTTTTTAAAAACCGAGTCAGCTGCCATGTTCTCTTTGCCGGCAATCGACTGACGCAACTCTTCCAATTTCTGCGCCTGATTGAATGTTTTCTCTTCCTCCAACGCGGGCACTTGACCGGCCGCGTCAAGGGGCACCTCCAGAAATAAGACACTTAACAACGAAGCAACTACAGTGAGTAGGCGTTTGCTCTCAAGCCGCATGTTGGAGGTTTTCGACGTCATAGATTCTCCTTTGTTTAATTTGATAAATTGATCATTGATATTCATTGAGTGCGAATTTCTTCGGGTTTCGGTTTCAAGCGCTTAGCAGAAAGATACCCGTCCGTGGGAAAAAACTTCATCAGAGTCAATTCGTCCGGAGCTTTTGTCATTAACGAAACCAAGATCATCGCAAAAGTGGAGGCCGCCAGCATCACCGCCACCGGCATCAGGCCGCTGCCACCGATGGTGTAATTGGGGTCCTGCCATCCCTGCACAAAAAAATAAATCCACAAAACAACCACGGCGATCGCCGAAGTCATCGCCCCCTGTTTGGTGCTGCGTTTCCAATACAGCGCTGCCACCACAATTGGGAGCAGCGCCGTAAAACCAGTGAACGACCACGTGCCCAATTTGAAAATGCTGCGATTGGATATTTGAGAAAGAAGAAACGTGATCGCCAGGATGACCACCACAAACAATCGTCCAAAAAAGATTTGCTGCTTCTCGCTCATCTTATTTTTGAAACCGTAGCGGCGGACGATGTCGTGCGTAAACATCGTGCCGATGGACAGCACCTGCGAGTCCAGCGACGACATGATGGCGGCGAACACCCCCGCGGCCAAAAATCCCGCCAGCACCTCCGGCGAGTAGCGGCCGATCATCCGAATCAAAATTGAATTGGCTTCGGGGCCGCGCAGCCCGGCAAAATCGATGGTGCCCATCATGCCTAACAGCACACTGGGAACCCAAACCACCGCGATACAAAGCGGATAAAAGATCATCGGATAGCGAAACGTATCCGCGCGTTTGGCTGACAGCCAGTGGATAAAAATGTGCGGGAACGTTCCCACCGACAGTGGGATGAGCGTGTAGCTCAACGATTTCAGCGGCCTGATTTTTTCTCCGCGCATCAGCAGCTCCGGGTTGCGCTCCGAAATCAGCGACATGGCATTGGAGAGTCCGCCCAATTTGTTAACGATCACCAAAAACGTCGCCGCGCCGAGGATCATGAACACCAGCGTTTGAAAGGTGTTCGCCCAGGCGGTGCCGCGCAAGCCGCCGTAGGTTACGTACGCCAGCACCACCGCGCACACCATCAATCCGCCCACCCACTCGGGGATGCGACCGCCCGTGATCTCGTTCAGCGTGATGCCGCCGCCCATCACGCCGATGAGCAAATACGGAATCAGAAAAGCGATCAGCGCCACGAACATGATCAAAGCCACGGCGTCGGAATTCCAGCGCTCGCGTAGAAATTGAATTTGCGTCAAATAGCCGTGGCGCTTGCCGATAGCCCAAACTCGCGTGCCAATAAAAAAGAAAACCGCCGGCGCCACCAACGCCGAGCTGGAGGCCATGAGCGCAAACACGCCGATACCGTTATGATACGATTCCGCCGAAGCACCCAACAGCGAAAAGGCCGTCATGTGCGTGCCGAATAGCGACATCAAAAGAATAAACGGCCCGATGGTACGGGTGGCCACGAAATAATCTTCGCCCGTGCCGCGGAAAAGCCGGTGACTCAACGAGCCTACCGTCAGCACCATCAGCAAATAAATGAAGATGATCGTCAAAACCATAAAGGATTAGTCTAATTATTCACAAGTTTAGAATTTTTTCGTGTCACTCAGGAAGAGTCTTTTTATTGGGGTATCCTGCTACTTGCTAATCGGAATCCCCTTCCTCTCCGCAGTGGCGGATCCGCTTCGCGGACGCGGGCAGGCGATCAGCTTCGCGGAAAAGATTCCTCCTGAATGACAGCCGATTCGAGATCCAAGTGCGCAGGCCACGCAAATTTCACCAGCAAAAACATCAGCGCCGCAGCGGCGACACAGAACCCGATGTGATACAAAAGACCAACGGGCAAATTCAAAATCAAACGGCTATCGTTCCAAAACCACCAGTCGGTGTGGAGGAAGTAAAGCAGCACCAGCAGGGTGTACAGAATTGATCGCGTGTATCTTTTCATTTTTTCTCTATGAAGTGCAAATTTTTAAGACGTTTCCGCTTTTATGAACAAACATTAATTGTCATGACACACCGACGTTTTTTGTCGGGTGAGGAATCTGACAATGCACAGATCGTTTTTGCACTAATCAATTGAGAGCCTAATCGCTGAAGTTATTCTCCGTCAGATTCCTCACTACGCTGCGCTCCGTTCGGAATGACAAGCTGGACTGTCATGTTTTACGGCCTTTCCCCTTCCGGTAGAATCAATTCATTCGCTTTATTCGCGGCGACCTCCGGCGGCGTGCCGGCATCCCACGACGGCGGCGGCGTCTTGCCTTCCGGATAGAGCGACTCCATCGCTTGCCAGACGCCATCCACGCGGTCGGTAAACAAATCTCCAATCAGCAAATCCGTCACCGTGCCGCGGAGATGCGGATAAGCGCGCACGAACTTGCCGAAGCTGAAGCCATCATAATATTCGCAAACGAGGCGGCGCATGCGATCGACGCCAACGTTGAAAAGCGACGTCCATTTTCCAAGCTGCGCGGCAGAAAGATCGCCGTTTTGAAATCCTTCCACAATCGCATCAGCCGCCATTTCGCCGGAGCGCAAAGCCAGCAGCACGCCCGAGGAGTACAGCGGATCCAGAAAGGCGAACGCGTCGCCGATGGTCACCCAACCATCGCCAGCCGCCTGTGAGCCACGGTAGGAGTAATCTTTGGTCGCAAAATAGCCGGTGATGCGTCGGCCCTTCGATACCCGCTCCTTCACAGCGGCACAGCGCTCCACCTCTTCATTATAAGTTTGCTCGTGGCTCTTCCGCCCTTTGAAAAGATAATCGAACGGCGCCACCACGCCGACGCTCACGCGATCGTCGTGCAGCGGGATGTACCAGAACCATCCCTTGCGATTGGCAGTTTGGATGACCATCGTGGCGCCTTCGTCGCGGCCGGTGTCGCGGTACGCGCCCTGCCAGTAGGTCCAAATGGCGCCTTTGTTGAGCACCGGATCCCAAACCCGCAATTTAAACTTGTTTTGCAGCAAGCCGCTCTGGCCGCTGGCATCGACGACCACCTTCGCCCGCGCCTCATGCTGCGAGCCATCTTCTAATTGAATCTTAACTCCCACGGCACGCTCTCCCGCAAACAACACGTCGCGCACGCGCACGCCTTCGAAGGCCTGTACGCCGTGCCCGCGCGCGTTGTTCAGCATCATCAAATCGAACTCGCTGCGCACCACCTGCCAGGTCTGCGAGCACTCGTGCGGCTTGTTGTCCCAAAAATAAAATGGCGCGGAGAGTTTGCCGCTGGCATTGATAAACTGCACGCTGTATTTTTTGACGAAATGGCTCTTCTGCATTTTTTCCAGCATGCCCAGGCGCTTGAGCACCCAATAGGTTTCCGGGATGAGCGACTCACCGATGTGAAAACGCGGGAAATGATCGCGCTCGAAGAGCTGAACTTGATAGCCCTGCTGGGCAATGATCGTCGAAACGGTGGCGCCGGCCGGCCCACCGCCGATCACAACTACGTCGCATTCATTTTTCATTTTTGCTTCACCTGAGCTGTATTCAAAGATTAATCATATTTCCACGAGGAGTGATGGAGTAATGGAGTAATGTATCTCAAAGCTCCGCTTTGAGATGGCAAACCAGAGGTTTGCGTTACGATCCAGCACTCCAACACTCCATTACTCCTCGTCATTTGAAACTAAAATCCCAACAACAATCAAAGCTCCTACAACGAAAAGTCAATCGCCCCATACACCGCGCGCGGGTTCGCCGGCATCACCGAGGTGGAGCCAAAGCCGCGGGTTTCGTACTCGGCGTCGGTGATGTTTTTAACGTTGACGCTCCAGCGCCAGTTGCGAAACGTGTAATAGAGCGAGGCGTCGAACGTCAACGCGCTGTCGATTTCAAACACATTGTCTTCATCGATGAACTGGCTGCTGACGTAACGAAAGCCCGCGCCAAATCCGACGCCAATGGCATATTCCTTCGTGGTCCAAAAATTCAAAATATGTTTGGGAGCGAAGACTGGCGTGTTGCCGCTGTGATCCACCAACTGCTGAGTAAAAGTATCGATCTCGCGAAACTCCGTCAACTCTGCGTCCGTGAAGGCGTAGGTCAAGAATGCGTGCCAACTGTTCACCGGCTGCACCGAGAGATCGAATTCCACACCGCGCGCGCGCTGATCGCCGCTTTGCTGCGTGATGCCCGTGGCGTCCGGAATGCCAATGTTTTCCTTCTTCAAATGATAAAGCGCCACCCCGCTCTGCAGCCGGCCGTTGAGGGCGCGCACCTTCGCGCCCACTTCGAACTGGGTGCTTTCTTCCGGTTTGGGATCGCCTTTGGTAAGGCTGGAGGGCGCGGCGAAAGCCTGGCCGGCGTTGGCATAGAGCGACAGGGTGGCCGTCGGCGCCAGGGTCACTCCCACCATGGGGCTGAACTTTTCATAATTCCGCCGGGTGGCGGACGGCTCAATTTGACCGGTTAACAAATTGAGATCTGCGCGCTCGTCGTCATAGTTAATCACATCAAAGCGGCCGCCAAAAACTAATTTTAGTTTTTCGGAAAACGTCGCCTGGTTGACAA
>JBBIIG010000016.1:0-78064 GCA_037446635.1 bacterium | reverse complement strand
CAAAGAAAAAGGGCCAGTTGCTGTCTCGCCGCCTGCGGCGGGAGCCGAAACCCAGAATCCGGCCAATCATCGGAAAAATAAAAAAGAGGAGGAAAAATAGAAACGGAAGAAAATTCACATTGTTTTCCCGGCGCCGGCCACGAGGTCTGATCGGCTCAATGGAGCCGGTGATTTCCACTCCGGCATCTTTGGCGATCACCCCCGCCAGCGCCTTCGTCCCGGCCAGCAACCCCTCGCCAAACTCGCCGCGCCGGTAGTAGGGAATCACATAATCATCTAAAATCGCGCCCACCAAACCATCGGGCAAAATGCCCTCCAAGCCGTAGCCGACTTCAATCCACAGCTTGCGTTCTTGAATGGTATTGAAAAGCAGCACGCCGTTGTCTTTGCCCTTTTCGCCAATGCCCCACACCGTAAAAAGTTTGTTGGCGTACTCGGAATAGTATTCGTCGCCGACGCTATCGACGGTGACCACCGCGATCTGGGCGCCGGTTTTTTGGCGAACTTCTAAACAGATGCTTTCGATTTGCTGTTCGATGGCGGGAGGAATGATGTTCGCGAAGTCGTTGACATGACCTTTGGGCGCGGGGAATTTGCCCTGAGTGAAAATCATCTTCGGGCAAATCAGAAAAAATGTAACTACAATGGATGCTAAATGCTGACGCCTTCTAATGAAGATTAGTTTTGTCCACATGGGGTGCGACTCGTACTTTTTTCCACTGCCAGCCAAAAACTTTTGTACCCAGTTGTCGCGACCAACGATGCTTGCTCATTTTTCGTTTCAGCCAATTCTGCTTTTTGCGCAGCTCCTCGCGCTGCAGCTGTTCCGGATCGATGGGGGTTTGAACGATTCTAATTTTTCCTAATTGCCTGCTAATTTCACGGTGGCGGCGTTCCTCTTCATACAACTCTTCTGCTGTACAAACGCCCTTTTGAACCAGCATATTAACCACTGTTTCCAGAGAAATAATATCCGCAATCGGGGTTACTTTTGGTTGCGGCGGCTCATGTTCATTGTGGTAAAAATCGGTGGAGTTTTCCATGGCTGCGTTCTCCAAAAATTTGTTAAAAATTTACTCCTCAATATTACCGTCAATTCCAATCAATTGAATAACTCTTTTTCGCCCCATTCACACAAGTCGAATACCACGCACTGGCCGCACTTCGGCTTTTTGGCCTGGCAGGTGTAACGGCCATGCCATTGAATGACAATGTTGGCGCGATGCCATTTCTCTTTGGGCAGCAACTCGCACAGCCGGGCCTCGATTTTGTTCGGATCGTTTGTAGCAACCAGCCCCAGCCGGTTGGGCACGCGGATGGTGTGCGTATCCACACCAATCGCGGGAATGCCCATGGCGTTGGCCAGCACGATGTTGGCGGTTTTGCGCCCGACGCCAGCAAGCTTCGTCAATTTCTCGACCGTGTTCGGCACCTCACCGCCAAATTCGTTAATAATCCTCTCACAACTTTTTTGGATGTACTTTGCCTTGCTGCCGGCAAAGGTGATGCCTTCCAGGTCTTTGACCAGCTGCGAAAAATCAGCCTTTAAAAAGGATTGCGGGGTGGGATATTTTTTGAATAGCGTTTTCGTAACCTGGTTGACTTTAGCGTCGGTGCATTGGGCGGCCAAAATGGTGGCGATCAACAACTCAAACGCCGAGGAAAAATTCAGCTCCTGATGGGCTTCAGGGTAGGCCTGATCGAGGCGGTCAACAATCTGCAGCGCGCGTTGGCGCAATGTTTCGGACAATCTCTACCCTCCGCATGCAAAAAGTCGATGGCAATGTATAGCTTTCGCGCCTTAAAATCAAGGCTACATATTGTTTTTTGAAAAGAATTCAGTGCACCAACGCCATCTTTTTTGACTGCCAAAAATCTCCGGCTTGCATGCGATACAGGTAAACGCCGGCAGCCACGGCCGCGCCATTATCCGCGCGGCCATCCCAATTGATCGAGTACTCGCCGGGAAAATGGGTTTGATCGATGAGTACCCGCACCCGCTCTCCTTTAAGATTATAAATCACGAGCTGCACCCGCACCCCATTTTTCGATGACGCCGGCACAGTGTAAGAGATGACCGTCGTGGGGTTGAATGGATTGGGAAAATTTGCCGATAGGCTAAAACGCTCGGGAACCGAAGACGCGGCCGAGCCGTCTTCAACGGCCGTCACCGTTTGGACGGTAATATCCACCAGCATATTCTCGCCAACCTGCCGAATGTTTGAAATTCGAACGTCTGTGGGGTTGCCGGAGTTATCGTGAGAATTGGGGATCGAGGCGGCGCTGAATTCGGTGCGATCGCGCGCGCCGACAAAGTCGGTCGCTTCGTCGTTGGCCAAACTAAATCCGGGGAAAGGATCGCCGTTGTCGCCGCGGTTGCCGTTGTACAAAAACTCGTGAGCTGGCGGCAGGCGCGGCAAATCGAGCTGCTCAAAGTAACCGTTTGCGGTAAAAAATGGGCTTGCCTCCTCAACATCAATTCTTCTTCTGCTATCAACATTTTGCCGCCCCAAGTTGTCGACGTGATAAATGATCAAGCCGGCGGGATCGGCCAACCCAAAATCTTTTTGCCGGCGCGTCAAGCCGGCGTCGAAAAGCAACGGCTGCCGGTTTTCAATCAAAAAATACTCCGGGCCCATCTCGCCATTTCGCCAAACCCGATACGCCACCGCATGGGTTTCCGCCGGCGGAATGTCCAGCGCGATCAAATTTTCGGTTACGTTTATGGGCTGCAGCCAGCCAAGCTGCGCTTTGCTCCAGGCCGAAAAATGCGCGGGCGAGGTGCCGAGCTGATCGCCAGTGCGGAAGCACCAGCCGCCGCCGCCCATCAAGCACCACTCGCCAATGCCTTCGGAAGAGTTGTCGGTATCGTACAAATCTGGCAGCCCCAGCTCGTGACCGAACTCATGGCAAAACACGCCAATGGTGCCGTTCTGCGGCTCAAGGGTGTAGCCGCGAACTTGCACGCCATCCACCAACTTCGTTTGAATGGAGGATTTGTGGGACCAAAGATAATTGAAATGCTGCGCAAAATTCCGGGTGTAAATTTCTTCGGCGCCGGGCCCGGCGTGCACCACGAACAGCGCATCAACGACGCTGTCGCCGTTGTTATCGAAATTTGAAAAGTCAACGTCGGCATTTGCTAACTCCACCGCCTCCTCAACCAGACGAACTGCATTGTGAGGATATAAGCCAAAGCCATTGTCGTCACTCGTACCGTTGATGCTATCGTGGTTGGAATAGTACCGCCACGAATGTTCCGCGGTGTACCACACGGTGGTCGTGCCGATCACCTCAAACGCGCCGTAAGAATTTTCGAGATAAAAATCACGCATGCTGCCGGTGTACGCGCTCTGGCTGTAGGGGTCTTTGTATGTTCGCAAACTGAACAGCATGTCGTTGAAATGATCTCGCGTATAAAGCGTGTCCTGATTGGAAAAATTGGCATCGGCTTGGTGGTTCCAGCGATAATCCGGAAAATCGATGAGAATGACCAGCGCCTGCCACGTGCCCTGCGCCTGCCCGTGCAACACGAGGTTACTGGGCTCGCTGATCTCGCCGCGAAGCGACTGCGATTGCAATAGTCGCAGGGTGGTTTCATTTATGGGACCTGGTGGGCCGGCCGGCGGCATAAGGCATTCTTGTGAATAGAGAGTTAGTGGCAAAATGGTTAGCGCAAAGGCAACGAAAAGCAAAGCCCGGTTTTTCAATTTTCCTCCTGGAGTTTCTCAGATTGTAACTACGAACCAGACGAATCGCAAAAAACTTTCTTTGTGATTTGGTGTGGGTATCAAATCAAACTATCAGCTACCACCTCCACCGGATGTTTCACCCGTTTTCCCGTCCCGTGCTCAATCTGCTGCCGGCACGACACCCCCGGCGCTACAATTTCCCAATCGTCGTTTATTGATTCCACCGCGTCAAATAACCGGCGGCGCCCCATCGCCATCGAGATTTGATAATGTTCTTTTTCGAATCCGAACGAGCCGGCCAAGCCGCAGCAACCGGCGTCCACTACTTGAACCTCAGCGCCGGGAATGCGTTTGAGAAAATTGACCGTCGGCGCGGTTCCCACTAATGCTTTCAAATGGCAGTGCCCGTGCAGCAGAAATTTCTTTTTGGCTGGCGTTAAAGCAAGTGCGAGTGTTGTTTCTTTAGCAAAAAATTCTTCTACCAAAAAGGTGTTTTCCGCAACCGCCCGTACCCGTGAATCATTCAGCAAATCCGGATACTCATCACGAAAGGTCATCATGCAGCTCGGCTCGCAGCCGACAATCGGAATGCCCCGCTCGACCAGAGGGTATAGTTTTTCGATATTATATTTCGCGCAATCGCGGGCTTCCTCCAACATCCCCTTCGAGAGAAACGGCCGGCCGCAGCATTTTTTGTCCGGCAAAATCACTTCATAACCGGCGGCCTCTAATACCTTCACCGCCGCGACGCCAATCGCCGGGTAATTGTAGTTCATGAAAGTATCGTGGAAGAGCGCGATTTTATTTTTAGCACCGCTTGATGGTTGGTAATCAGATTCTTCGTCTCGACTGGAAAAGCGTCGAGACTCAGAATGACAATTCACGCGATGATTTTTAAACCATCGCGCAAACGTCTGTTTCGCAAATGGCGGCAGTTTGCGAAAACGGGAAATGCCGCCAAATATTTCCAAAAGCCAGCGTGCTGGCAACGTGGCCAGCGCCCAATTCGAGAGCGGTGCCGTCGCGCAGCCGAGGCGGTTGATCATCTCGACATGGCCGAACAATCGATCCCGCAGCGGCACGCCGTGGGCCTTGTGATAATGATAGAGAAACTCATACTTCAACTTCGCCATATCGACGTTGGTGGGGCATTCGCCTTTGCAGCCCTTGCACGCGATGCACAACTCCAGCACCTCATACATGCGCTGGCCGGTGAACTCGCTTTTGTCGAGCTTGCCAGTGAGCACCGCGCGCAAGGCGTTGGCGCGACCGCGAGTAGAGTGCTCCTCCTCCAGCGTCACCATGTACGAGGGACACATCGTGCCTTCGGTTTTTTTTCGGCACACGCCGTTGCCATTGCACAATTCAATTGCGTTGTGAAATCCGCCATCGCGGGAGTAATCAAAAAACGGCTTGATGGGTTGAATTTCCAACTTCGGCGGCTGGCGCAAATTTTCCGTCAGAAACTGGGCGTCCACGATTTTGCCAGGATTGAGAATGTTTTTCGGGTCGAACGCCCGCTTCAACTCGCGAAACGCCGCGTACAATTTTGTCCCGAACATTTTCTCGTTCCAGCAACTGTGGGAAAGACCATCGCCGTGTTCGCCGCTGATGGTGCCGCCAAATTCGAGCGCGAGGTTGCTGATGTCATCGGCGATCTTCGCCATGATTTCCACGTCCTGCGGGTCTTTCAAATTCAGCTTGGGACGAATGTGCAGACAACCGACGCTGGCGTGGGCGTAGTACGCGGCGCTGGTGCCGTACGAGTGGACGATTTCATCGAAGCGCCGAATGTACTCTGGCAGTTTCTCCGGCGCCACCGCCGAGTCTTCCACAAAACCAATCGGCTTGCGGGCGGCCTTTGTGCCCATCAACAATCCGAGCCCGGCCTTGCGGATGTACCACACATTGGCCTGCTCCTCTGCTTCAATCAATTTAGGACAATCGTATCCGATTTTGTTGTGCGTGAGATAGTGCGATAGTTTATCTAATTTATGTAGCAGCTCCGGCTTTGAATCGCCGTGAAATTCTACGAGCAGCAGCGCGGCCGGAAATCCATTTACAAATGTGAGGCGGCGAGCGTATTCCTGTGTGGTGCGAGTGAGATCAAGAATGTTGTTATCGAGAAGTTCAACCGCGTAGGGCTGGAATTCGAGAATGCCGTTCACCGCTTGCAGCGCCGCGAACAAATCCGTGAAATGCACCACCGCCAGCACGCGATGTTTCGGCAGCGGCACGAGATTCACCTTCGCCTCCACCATCACCGCCAGCGTGCCTTCGGAGCCGGCAATCAACTTGGCGAGATTATTATGCGACTGCCGCACGAATTCATCGAGATTATATCCCGCGACGCGGCGCAGAATTTTGGGGAAACGGCGATCGATCTCCTCGCCATGATCGTGCACCAGTTGATCGACTTTGGCGTACAGCGAATTAACAAAACCATTTTGTCCGATTTTGTTTTTCCATTCGACCTGAGTCAGCGGGGTGAGTGTGGCAAATTCTCCATTTGAAAGCAACACCTTCAGCTCGATCACATGATCGCTGGTCTTGCCATAAACCAGAGAATGCGCCCCCGAAGAATTGTTGCCCATCATTCCACCGAGGGTGGCGCGGCTGCTGGTGGCGACGTCCGGGCCGAACAGCAGATTCATCGGTTTGAGATGAAAATTGAGCTGATCCAGCACCACGCCCGGCTGAATCCGCGCCCAGCGCTCCTCCGTGTTAACTTCGAGGATTTGATTCAAATACTTCGAGCAGTCGATGACGATGCCCGGCCCGATGGCATTGCCGACTATGCTGGTGCCGGCGCCGCGCGGAACAACGGGAATCGAGTGCTGGCTGGCGATCTCCACTGTCGCTTGAATGTCCTCGGCGCGGCGCGGAACCACCACACCCTTCGGCTCAATTTCGTATATGCTGGCATCGGTGCTGTAAAGAACGCGCGAGTAGGAATCGAAGCGGACTTCGCCAGCGAGGCGTTGGCGCAATTCGTGAATGATGTCTTCCATGGTTTTTCTTACGAAAAGTTCCTCCCCCATTTTTGAAAAGCGAAAATGGGGGAGGCCAGGTGGGGGTCAGACCCCCTCCCGGCCTCCCCCAAATTCCCAAAAAACGGAATTTGGGGGAGGAGAATATCACCCAAAAAACAAAAAGGCAAGCAGTCTCACTACTTGCCTTTTTACTCTAATCGAAAATCATAAAAAAAATTTAGTTGAATATCGCCTCAACATCGATGCCGCGCAGGGTCAGCAATTTCGCGATCGCTTCGCCAATTTTGTTGTTGGGGGTCGAGGCGCCGGCGGTCATCCCGATTTTCAAATTGCTATCCCGAAGCCAGTCACGAGTGGTGACGATTTCTGAGCCGCCGATTTGCTTGTGGCGAATTTCATCGGCGCTGATCATGCACGCTGGATCGTCGATATGAAACGTCGGGCAATGCTGAGACGCCATCACCGCGAGGTGGTTGGTGTTGCTGCTATTGTAACCGCCGATGACCAGCATCATGTCCAACTTGTTTTTCTGAACCATGTCGAGCACCGCGTCCTGCCGTTCCTGGGTGGCGCTGCAAATGGTGTCGAAATTCTGAAAATGGGCGTCGAGATTTTCGGCGCCAAATTTTTTGAGCATTACTTTTTTGAATTCTTCGGCAATGGCCAGCGACTCGTTGCTGAGCATGGTCGTCTGATTGGCAACGCCGATTTTGTCGAGATCGCGATCGGGATCAAAATTCGGGGAAAGTGCTTTTGCAAATTGGCTCATCAGTTTTTCTTTGTCGCCGCGATGCAAAATGTAGTCGCACACGATTAGCGCCTCTTCCATGTTGCGCACGATGAGGTATTTGCCGCCGGGATATTTCAGCGCCTGCGAGCTGGTAGCAATAGTTTCTTCATGAAAATATTTGCCGTGAATGATCGAGGTGTAACCGCTTCGCGCATAAAACTCCACCCGCTTCCAAACATTGAGCACCGAGCCGCAGGTGGTGTCCACTAAAATGCAGCCAAGTTTCTGCAGCTCCCTGAACTGGCCAACCGAAACCCCGAAGGCCGGCAAAATCACCACGTCTTGTGGAGTCAAATCTTCGAGAGTGGTGCCGTTGCTGTATTGCCCGCTTAGAAATTGGATGCCCATTTCAATGAGCCGCTGGTTGACGTGCGGATTGTGAATAATCTCTCCCGTCAAAAAGATGCGGCGGTCCGGAAATTTTTCGCGGGTTTGGTAGGCGTAATCGACCGCGCGATCGACGCCATAGCAGAATCCAAATTCCCGCGCAAGAAAAATAGTCACACCATCAACCTGTAAGCGAAAATCCCGCGCGCGGATTTCCTCCACAAGTCGGCTGTGGTAGTCGCGCTTGAGAATGTCCGCGACTTCTTTTTTGAGTCCCAATCCTTTTTGATAAAATTGGGAGGCGCTATTTTTTTCTTCCAAAGCTTCGATCATATCGACGTAAATATAGAGAGACGTAAATTGAAAATCAAAGAATAATTTCCAACCCCGCGTTTACTAAACCTTAAAGGTTTAGTAAACGTAATGGGATTCATTTGTGATATTTCTCATTTCGCAAAATAGAAAATGCCCGGTAAATCTGCTCTACTAAAACGACCTTCGCCAGCTCGTGCGGCAGCGTCATTTTTGAAAGAGATAGTACCATACCAGCTTTCTTCAAAACTTGCGGAGAAAGTCCCAGCGGCCCGCCGATCACAAATGCAAACTTGCTCACCCCGCGCAGCATCTGAGTGTGGAAAAATTCGGCGAACTGCTCAGACGATATTTGCCGACCGCTGGCATCCAACGCCACCACATACTCATCGGCTGAAATTTTCGCGAGTAAATTCTTTCCCTCAGCTTCTTTGGCCAGCTCCGGATTGCTCATGGCCGCGCGCGCCGCATCTTTGACGGTGGCTTGCTGCACTTCCGAATGCTTTTGAATCCGCTGAATGTACTCCGCTTCGGCCAATTGCCAGTGGCGGGATTTGGTTTTGCCAACGGTGAGGATTTTGATGAGCATCTGCACTTCGTCAATACAAATTTTTTGCAAGCGAGCCGTCGAACATGCCGCTCACTTAAACTTCGTCCTCTCCGCGGTTTCAGCCTTGCGCGCGAATTGCTGTTCGAACAATTTTCGCACGCGCGTCATCGTGTCGGCTTGCGCCGGCGTTTTGTCCTCGCGAATGCGTTTGATGCGGGCGAAGCGCAGCGCGAATTTGGAGTTGTAATGCGGACTGCGTTGAATTTCGTTGTACGCCACTTCGACTACCAACTCCGGCTTCACATAAACGGTGTAGCGATCTTCGTGAATTTTGAGACTTTGCAGTTTACTGGTCATCCATTTGAATTGCTCGTCAGTCAGGCCTTTGAAGGTTTTGCCTAACATCATGAATTCGCCGGTGTCCTCATCACGGGCGGCGAGATGATAGTTCGAGAGCCAGCCCACGCGCCGGCCGCTGCCCCACTCCGCGGCGGTGATCACTAAATCCAACGTCTCCGCCGGTTTAATTTTGAACCAGCGCTTGCCGCGCGAGCCGGGGGTATATTCACTGTCTAATTTTTTCGCCATCAAACCTTCGTGTCCCTGTTCGAGGGCCGATTGCAAAAATGCTTTGGCTTCGCGCTCGTCGGAGGTAATCAGACGATTGACCAGTAGATCGGGATCAGTAATCTCGCTCAGAATGCTCCACCGCCGCTCGTACGTTGAATCCACGTGCGGATCACCTTCATGCAATAATAGATCAAAAAGAAAAAGTTTTACCGGTACTTCTTTTTGAATTTCGTTTATGCTATGAACCCGACGGAAGCGCCGCATCAATTCTTGAAACGGCAACGGTTTGCCGTCGCGGCCGACGGCCACCACTTCGCCTTCAACCATGGCGCGTTCGGCTCGCAGGCCGCGGCAAACAATTGCAATGACGTCGGGCAGGCTGCCAGTCACGTCACTTAAGTGACGGCTGTAGATTCGAACCCGATCGCCGCGTTTGTGAATTTGCACACGCGCGCCGTCAAATTTAAATTCTAATGAAGTTCGCCCGCCGTGCTCTTTGAAGACTTTTGAAAAATCTTCCGCCAGCTCGGCCAGCATCGGCTGCACCGGCCTAAACAATTGCAGATTGATTCCGGCGAGGCCATCGCGCCCATTGCGCAACGCCACGAACGCTACTTCGCCGGGATCGCCCAAATACATGTTGGCGCGGCGCACCAACTCCAATGGCGCGCTGGCGGCGCGGGCGATGCTCTCCAGCAAAACCCCTTCCGCAACCCCAATGCGCATTTCACCAAATATGATTTTGAACAGACATTTTCGTTCAAAATCATCAGCTCGTAAAAGCATCTCCGTGAGCAGCTCGTCAATTTTTTGGCGCGAGCCTTTGCCGCTGATCTGCGCGATTCTTGAGAAGTAGTCGGCGACTTCTAACAACGAAAGTGCGTGAGCAGAATTGCCCTCACCCAAATTTTCCGAAACCCGCTGCAAAGTGCGCCAGCTCACATCGAGGGTGCGGGAATCGTAATCCGGGAAGGCTTTTCCTAAAATGAAGAGCGGCGCCGCGCGTAATTCATCATCGTGCAAGCGAAGAAGAAAATCCGCAAGCTGGGATATTTTCTCCAACTTTTTACTGGCAGCGGCGAGCTGGTCGCACAATTTCGCAAAATTATAAAAGGGCGTCATCGACTGAAAATGAAAAAACCCTCCAACAGAATAGAGGGTTTTTAAAATTGAGATAATCGGCTTTAGAGGTTTGGCGCCGCCCGTTGGCGAGCGACGGCCACCTGATCGTCCACCAACCCCATCACGCCGCGGCCGTGGTCGCTGTCCACCACAATAACTTCCACTGCGTTATCGGTGGCGCAATAAATCTCGGAAATATCCGAAATTGCTTTCAAGCTTTTCATCACAGTGATCGGAAAAGCGTTTTGAGTGAGGAGGACGAAGAGGTGATTGGCGCCGATGTTGAGAGCATTGCGTTTGGCCAATTCCACCAGCGATTTATCCGTTCCGGAGAATCTTACCACTTCCGGTTCGCCTGCGCCTTCGTTAAACGCGACGCCGAAGCGAATGCCGGGGATCGCGCCGACCAGCGCCTCGTAAATTTCATCGACGGTGCGGATAACGCGCGACTGCCCCATAATGATATTCAATCCGTCCGGGTTTTCGACTTTTACCGTTCTGAGTCGCATCGCAACCCCTCCAATGAGTTAGTTGGAGAGTGACAATTGGATTAGAAAGAGGCAGCAGGAAAAATAAACGCGATGAAAATACAAATTCTCGACGGCAATGTCAAGCATCTTTTAACGATTATAAAAAAGTCGGCGCTTTTCGAGCAATCGCTTTATCACCGCTATTTCTTTTCGGTGATGCGCGCCGCTTTGCCGGTCAAGTCGCGGAGGTAGTAGAGCTTCGCGCGCCGGACGTGGCCGGATTTGAGCTTAATAATTTTTTCGATATTGGGCGAGTGCAGCGGAAAAATTCTCTCCACCCCAACGCCGTTGGAAATTTTGCGCACCGTGAACGTCGTGTTGACGCCTTCGCCTTTTCTTTTGATCACGATGCCCTCAAAAACCTGTACGCGCTCCTTGTCGCCCTCAACGACTTTAGTATGCACGGCCACGGTGTCGCCGGGGCCGAAATCGGGAAGATCGGTTTTTAATTCCCCGGCCAGCAATGAATCCATTTTATGCATGAAACTACCTCCGCTCTTTTCTGTTTAGCTTATTCGTTATTTATCTGCAAAAGATCGCTGCGGCGCTCTCGAGTGCGCCGCAGCGATTGTTCTTTTCGCCATTTTTCAATTTCGGCGTGATGGCCGGAGAGCAAAACCTCCGGCACTTTCATGCCGTTCAGATTTTCCGGGCGGGTATATTGCGGTCCTTCTAACAAACCGTCCTCGAAGGAATCGCTTTTGGCGGAATCGAAATCGCCGATGGCGCCCGGCAAAAGCCGCACCACCGAATCCACGATCACCATTGCTGCCAGCTCGCCGCCGGAGAGAATGTAATCGCCGATGGAAATCTCATCGGTGGCGAGATACTCGCGAACGCGTTCATCCACGCCTTTGTAATGTCCACAAAGCAAAATCATCTCTTTTTTCAAGGCCAGAGCTTTCGCCGTTTGCTGGTTGTAAGTTTTTCCCTGCGGCGTCGTGAGGATGATCTCGGGGTTGATTAATTTCCTGGTATCAGTTATATGCTGCACCGCTTTGAAAAAGGGCTCGGGTTTGAGGATCATCCCCGGGCCGCCGCCGTAGGGATAGTCATCAACCTGCCGATGTTTGTCGCTGGCGAAATCCCGCAAATCGTAGCATTCGATTTCGACGATTTTATTTTCGCGGGCGCGCTTGATGATGCTCTCGCTGAGCGGGCCGTCGAAAAATCCAGGAAAAGCGGTAACGATAAAAATCTTCATTGTAACTAATCAAGCAGTCCGGCGATCGCTTCGATGGTAATCCGCCGCGCCGGGCGATCGATTTTTTTGATGACGTCTTTAATCACTGGAATGAGATACTCGCGCTCATTCGCTTGCACCACCAAAACATCGTTGGCGGGAAGAGCCAGCACTTCTTCCACAAGCCCCAACGATTGCGCCGCCGTGGTCTGCACCTCGAAGCCGATGACCTCGAAGTGGTAAAACTCATCGTCGGCCAGCGGAGCGGCTTGGGCGGAGGGAATTTTTAAGAAGCCGCCCTGCAGCGCCTGCGCTTTTTCTCGACTGTCGATGCCGGATAAAGTCAAAAACACAAAATTTTTCCTGACGGCGGCGCTGACGATTTCTAACTCTGTCGTTGGTCCCCTCGGCATCTCAACGACGACTTTTTTTAATTGGCTAAAACGGTGCGGAAAATCACTAATGGGTTTAACTTTAACTCCCCCACGAACGCCGTGGGCGCGCACCACCTCGCCGACAATGATGTAATCCGGAAACTCTGGTTTCAAATCACTCAAGAATTTCGAGAACCGAGCGTTTGCCCATTTTGGCGGAGGCCGCCGCCAGCAGCGTGCGCAGCGCCCGCGCCGTTTGTCCTCTTCTGCCGATAACCTTACCCATATCGCCCTGTCCCACCCGCAGCTCGAAAACGATTGTACGTTCGCCGTCGATCTCGTTGACGACGACTTTATCGGGGTAATCCACCAAGTGCTTGACAATGAATTCGATGAACTCCTTCATGGTCTCACCTCCATTTGAATTGCTATCCACACCCGTGAACAAAAATAAAAGAACCAGCGACTTCTGCTGCCCCTTTGACTCTAAGGCTGTAAAGCGATGTTAGTTTTTCTGAGTATCTTCTGCGGCCGTCGTTTCGGCTGCTGTCTCCTGAACAGCCTCGACGGTAGCACTTGGTGGCGCAGCTTCCGCGGCAGCCGGGGCTTCCCCTTGCGCCTCAGCTTTCGGCTCCGCCGTTTTTTTCTTTTTGGATTCGCGCTTCTTTTGTTCCAGCAGCGCTTCCTGGCGTTTTTGTTTCTCTAACTGCTGCACTTGCCATTTTTTGAATTCCTCTTCAATGGTCGCGCCGTCCACCCCCTGCTGCATCAGATGCAGTTTGAAAAGAACCCCTTTCTTTCTGAGAAAACTTTTCACGGTATCCGAAGGAATCGCGCCATTCTGCAGCCAGTAAAGGGCGCGCTCTTCGCTTAAATCGATTTGCGCAGGATGGACGAGGGGATCGTAGGTGCCGAGATTTTCGAGATAACGGCCATCGCGCGCCACCCTGGAGTCGATAGCCACGATGCGATAGTACGGGCGATTTCTTCGTCCCATCCGACGTAAGCGTAACTTAACCGACAAAATTTACCTCCTTAAATTTGTTATGATGATGTTTTTTAAATCTCAAGTTCGAAAATTCGGATATCGAAATACGAAATACAAAATACGAAACAAATCCGGAATTCAAATTACCAATTACCGAAACCCGCAGTCAGTGCTCTCATTTTGAATTTACTTTTTAGGTTTTTCATATTGGTTTCTGATTTCCGGTTTAAGAGTTTTGAATTTTGGGCTTCGTATTTGTTTTCGAATTTCGATTTTCGAATTTCGGATTTTTGAGCCTTTCGTATTTATGAAAAACTGAAAGGCAACCCCCTTCCACCCAATTTGCTCATTCGTTTGATCATCTTTTGCATCATTTGGAATTGATTCAACAGCTTGTTCACTTCCTGCACGCTGGCGCCGCTGCCGTTGGCGATGCGTTTGCGCCGGCTGCCGTTGATGATATTCGGCTTGCGGCGCTCCTCTGGCGTCATGGAATTGATGATGGCCTCCGTACGGATCAAAGCCCGCTCGTCCGCATTCAATCCCTTCAGCGCTTTGCCGCCCAGGCCGGGAATCATTCGCATCAGCTCTTCCAGCGGCCCCATGTTTTTGATTTGCTGAAGCTGATCGTAAAAATCTTCCAGCGTGAACTCCTGGCGGCGCAGTTTCTTTTCTAATTTCTGCGCTTTTTCAACATCCACCGCCTGCTGGGCCTTTTCCACCAGCGAAACCACGTCGCCCATTCCCAAGATGCGTGAGGCCAGGCGCTCGGGGTGAAATTTTTCCAGCGCGTCTAATTTTTCACCGACGCTGATGAATTTAATGGGCTTGCCGGTCGCCGCGCGAATGGAGAGCGCCGCGCCGCCGCGGGCATCGCCATCGAGCTTGGTTAATACGATACCGGTAATATCCAATCGCCGCGTGAATTCCTGCGCGGTGTTGACCGCATCCTGCCCGGTCATGCCGTCGGCGACGAACAAAATTTCGTGTGGGTGAGCCTGCTCTTTAATCTGAGAAAGCTCGGCCATCAGTTCTTCGTCAATGTGTAAACGGCCGGCGGTATCGAGAATGACGGCGTCGAAACCATCTTTACGGGCAAATTTCACCGCGTCGCTGCAAACCTGCACGGGCGTACTGTCTTTTTGAGCGAACACGTCGACCCCCGCTTGTTCACCCACTATCTGCAATTGCTCCACCGCCGCCGGACGTTGAAGATCGGCCGCCACCAGCAGCGGGTTTCGCCCTTTGTTTTTAAGAAATTTTGCTAATTTGCCGGCCAACGTAGTTTTGCCGGAACCCTGCAATCCCACCAACATAATCGTGGTGGGCGGTAAACTTGGCGATACCAACCCCGCATCCGCGGCGCCCATCAACGTCACCAACTCATCATGAATGATTTTAATGACCAACTGCGCCGGCGTGATGCTTCTTAAAACTTCCTGGCCCAGCGCCCGTTCCTGCACCCGGGCAATAAAGTCCTTCGCCACCTTGAAATTGACATCGGCTTCCAACAAAATGCGGCGCACTTCGCGCATGGTTTCGGAGATGTTGGTCTCCGTCAGCTTGCCGTGCCCGCGCAGCTTCTTGAAAACGTCTTCAAATTTTTCAGTAAGTTCTTGAAACATGCCTGAAATCTTAAAAATGCGGAAGGCAATATAAAGAAATATCGCGCCATTCGCAAGTTATTTTTGGAATTAGACACTTGAAAATAAACGTTATTTTTTACTAACGAAATAATTTATTTTGATTTTGAACTCAGGCAACTTTAAATTGTAGGCGAAATTTCAGCCACGATACGTTGGTGAAAAAATATTAAAATGAGTAACTCTTTTTCGCGCCCAAAATGAAGTTTATTCTAATCATTTGGATACTACAAACATCCTGGCTATTCGGCCAGGCGAAATTTCTGCGGTCTAATGAGGACGTCGGCGCAACCCTGGTCACCATCAACAAACTTTCAATGTGGATTCACGAAGATGGTGTCACCGCGAATGATCCTTCAGGTGGACCAGGAGCTACTTACCCACGAGGTACCGGTAGCGTAATTTTCAGCGATGGCGTTCTTTGGGGAGGCCAGGTCAAAGACGGCAGGCTGATTGGAGTTGGATGCATTTTTCCTCCTGCACCATCGTTTACCCGAGTTGGCGGAACGGTTTATTCTTCAGGATTACTGCCGGGAAGAATTATTGAAAGAGGTGTGGCCGAAGACCCAGTTGCCCCGGACGTGAGAATCTGGCGGATCCGCCGAGACTGGCAAACCGCCGATCTCGAACAGGACGCCGCTGAGTTTTTTAACCTTTTGCCGGATAGCATAACCGACGCCGAAATCAATTTTGTTCGTGCGCAATATGAAACAGACTGGCTGGAGTAGCCGTGGCAAAAAGGTGCGCCGTTTTATGATACCAATCATAACGGCATGATGGATGACGGCGAAGAGCCGGGGCTGGCACAGGCCGATCAAGTGGTCTGGTTCGTTGCCAATGATTTGGATTCAATTTCCACCTTAGCCTTGTACGGATCGCCGCCAATAGGGCTGGAAGTCCAGGTAACCTTGTGGGCATATAATCGCCGCGGTTCCCCGTTAACGGAGGCGTTACAAAACATCATCTTCAAACGATACCGCCTCATCTACAAAGGCACGATCGCCACTCCCGATACCGCACACATCGATAGCATGTATGTTGCGCAGTTTTCCGACCCAGACGTGGGCTATTTGGGAGACGATCTGGTTGGCTGCGACACCCTTCGTTCCATCGGCTACTGTTACAACTCCACCTTCGACCCGGTATTTCAAGAGTTCAATTTACCGCCGCCCGCGATTGGCTACGTACTGGTTCAAGGCCCACGGGTATTTACCGGGAACCCACAAGATGAAGCCCGGTTCAATTTGCGCGAAGTAAGAGGCGCGCTAAATCGCGGCATGGACGCTTTTGCTTTTTTTAGCGCTAGTCCAGAGAGGCCTCCGTTCAGCGCGCTACAATGGTGGAATCTTTTCCGCAGTTACAGGCCAAGGCCAGAATGTCTCCCCGATCCCTGGCTTGATCCAACCGGTAAGCCGACAAAATTTCGGGTGCCCGGCGACCCGGTCACGGGCACGGGTTGGCTTGACGCAAATCCGGATGATCGCCGGATGCATTTAGTCACAGGCCCATTTTCAATGGCGCTGGGCGATACTCAGGAGGTTATCATTGCGGTAGTAGGCGGTTTGGGGCCGGGGCACCTGGCCAGCGTTTCAACTATGAAATATAATGCGGGCTGGGCAAGGCTGATGGCCGCAAGCAACTTCAGTCTTTCTCTCAATGCGGAAGGGGAGGAAATACCCGAGCCTCTTCCCAAATTCTTCCAGCTTCACCAGAATTTCCCCAATCCATTTAACCCCAGCACCGAAATTCGCTACGAGCTGCCGGCGGAGTTTCATGTTCGATTGTACGTCTTCAACATCTTGGGACAGAAAGTCAAAACGTTGGTTGATGAAACTCAAACGGCCGGCCGCTATTCGGCGTTCTGGGATGGGACAAATGATCGCGGCGATGCAGCGCCCAGCGGTTTGTATTTTTACAAAATTGAGTTGGGGAGATTTAGTGAAATAAAGAAGATGCTTTTGGTGAGGTGAGTCCGGCTGGTGGCCGCAAAACCTAAGGGAAAAAAATTAGCTTCACAAATCCTGAAATGATGGCGCCAAACAGAAGCAGAATCAGCGTCAAATGAAGATTAAGTGTCTGCCTCAAACCGTCGAATTTTTCGTCAAGACGTTTGATCTCAACTTTCACTGTGGCCACTTCAACTTTCAAATCAGATACGTCGCGTTTCAAACCCTCGATATCCTGGCGAATATCAAAACGCTCGTCTAAGATTTCGTAGAGCTCTTCTTTTGTAACGTATTCGGGCATACTCAAAACTTTTTTACGGGAAAAAAATAAGCTTCACAAATCCTGAAATGATGGTACCAAACAAAAGCAGAATCAACGTCAAATGAAGATTTAGGGTTTGCTTCAAACCGTCGAATCTCTCATCGAGGCGTTTAATCTCCGTGCGCAGCGTTTCCTCTACCCGCCTTAGCTCAACCTCGAATCGCTTTAACTCAACTTTTATGGTCGAAACCTCAACCTTCAATTCGGAAGCGTCTCGCTTTAAACCTTCGATATCCTGGCGAATATCAAAACGCTCGTCTAAAATTTCGTAGAGCTCTTCTTTTGTAACGTATTCAGGCATGATTGCAGCCTTACACTTTTTTATCGAAATATAGTTTTTCGATCCTAAAAGTCAAAAGAAAAATCTCGCATGACTGTCCTTAGCGAGATCTCAAATACTCCACCAGCAGCCGCACCCCGACTCCGGTGCCGCCTTTAGAAAAATAACCCTTTTCTTTATCCGCCCAGGCGGTGCCGGCGATATCAAGATGCGCCCAGGGGTAGCCCTCGGCGAACTTACCAAGAAACGCGGCCGCGGTGATGGCCCCGCCGGCACGGCCCGCGGAATTTTTGATGTCGGCGTAATCGCTTTTGATGTCTTCGTTGTAGTCGTCCCACAGCGGCAGTTGCCAGACGCGCTCGCCGCTTTTTTCGCCGGCGCGCTGCAGGGCGGCGGCTAATTCCGGGTCGCGGCTGAACAGCCCGGAAGCGTACGTGCCCAGGGCCACCACGCAGGCGCCGGTCAAGGTCGCGAGATCGATGACCGCGGCGGGCTTATAACGTTTGGCGTAATGGAGGGCGTCCGCCAAAATCAAGCGGCCCTCGGCGTCGGTGTTGACAATTTCGATGGTGGTGCCGGAGCTGGCGCGCAGAATGTCGCCGGGTTTCATGGCGGTTCCGCTGGGCAAATTTTCGCAGGAGGGAATCAGTCCAACCACATGAACCGGCAGTTTCAATTGCGCTGCGGCCTTCAGCGCGCCGATGACCGCGGCGCCGCCGGACATATCGAACTTCATCTCCTCCATGCGGTCGCTGGGTTTGATGGAAATGCCGCCGCTGTCAAACGTGATGCCCTTGCCCACCAAAACCACCGCCGGCGAGGTTGCCTTTGCCGGCTTATGTTCGAGAATGATAAACTTCGGCGACTCCAAACTGCCCCTGGCCACGCCGAGCAGCGCCCCCATCCCAAGTTTTTCCATCTGGGCTTTTTCTAAGACTTTGCATCGTAAACCCGCCTCGGCCGCCACCGTTTTTGCGGCTTCGGCTAATTTCGTGGGGGTAACGAAGTTGCCGGGATGATTTTGTAAATCGCGGGCAAAATTCGTCGCCTCCGCAACAATTTTTCCCCAACGGCCTCCCTCCTCCACCTCTTTGCGAACCGCTTCCTCAAACAGAAGGGTCGTCTCATCGAGGGATATTTTTTCCTCGGGCTTTACTTCTTTGAAGGCGGTATATTGATAAGCGGCCAGAATCATCCCCTCCACGGCAGATTGGCTGACATCGGAAATTGGCAGGTCATCCGCGGCAAAGGTTTCCACGGCCAGAGCGACGCGCCGCAGCCCGAGCCGCATCAGAGTTTTGGCGGCCGCGCCGCAAGCCTGGCGGATGCGCTCCAAATCGTAGCCGTCTTTATCCCCTAACCCCACCAACGCAATTCGTTTGGCGGGCAAATTAGCGGGGTGAAACAAAACGACGGTTTCACTGCTCTTGCCCTTAAAATCATTGGCGGCCAAAAACTCCTTGCAAACCTTTTGCAGCCGCGGATTGCCGCCGAGCGGCAAGGTTTTGGCGTTTTTCCAAACCCCTAAAATCAAGACCTCGCAGGGTTCATTCTGCAGTTTTGTTTGTTTAACGCGAACGTTCATCATTTTAATATTTCTAAAAGCCGGGGATGCAGCACCTGCGCGCGAATCTTCCCGCCCATTTCCTCCGGCGTCAGCACGCCGGCCTCGGTGATGATGCCGGTGAAGAGATCCAGCGGCGTCTCGTCAAAATAGTAATTCTCCACCGTTGTTTCCGGCGGCGGATTCTCCCAAACTTCATTGTGATCGCGCAGGGGTTCTTTTTTGGGAGTCAGTTTTTGCGGGGTAAATTTGCTGGATTCGCTGGCGGCGTAACATGGAACCAGCGCCTCACGCGCCAGCAGGCAAATGGCCTTCGAGCCAATTTTGTTGACCAATGAACTTTCCGAAATGCTGTCGGCGCCCAACAGCACGATATCGGCGCGCTCCACCCCCATGCTGATCGCGGCGTCGGTCAAATAGATGGTGCGAATGCCCATCTTCGACAACTCCCGGGCGCGCTCCCGGCCCTCGCACGCTGGCCGTGATTCCGAGATGATCACTTGAAAGGGTTTGCCGGCCTCGTGCGCTTTTTTGATGATCGCCAAAATCGTGCTGCTGTTGCTGTGAGTCAGCACGGTGTCGTCGGCGGAGATGAGCTGCGCGCCTAATTCGGCAACTTTCGCCACGGCCTTTTTGGCGTTTTCCGCGAAGCGCTTGGCTTCGCCGGAAATTTTTCGCGCCAGCGCCAGCGAGTCGTCCGAGGGCGCGGCGTCGAGAGTAACAAAAATCGTGTTGAAAAGATTGGTAAGCTGCGCCATGTTGGGCTGGGCTTTCACAATTTCACTCGCCACGCGTTCGATTTCTGAGGTCAATTCGGCAACGCCCGACCCCGACTTTTCTTTCGCCAGCGCCTCCAGGCAGCTGATGGCCTTTTTAGCCACCACCGACGCCCCCGAAGTGTGATCGGTTTTAACGTCTTCCAGTAAATTTTGATAGCTCTGTTTCATTTAATCCTGCCCTCGACTTCGTTGGGAGGAAGCGAACAAACTTTTATACAGCTTTATTTCTTTTCTTTGATTTAAATTTGAAAAGTGGTCACAGCAAGCGGCTAACCACAATTCGTAATTGGCCAATTAACTGTGAGGGAAACAAACCCAGACCGAGCGTACCAACGGCGGCGAGAAACAAACTCGTGGTCACGGCTGCGATTCTTTTGGGAGCGGCAATGGGCTGCTGGGCTTCCTTCATGAACATCACCACCACCACGCCGAGGTAAAAATAGAGGGAGATCATCGAATTGATGACGCCAATGATCACCAGCGGAATGTGTCCGGCCTTCACTGCCGCTGAAAACAAATAAAACTTACCCACGAAGCCCGCGGTTGGCGGAAGCCCGGCCAGCGAGAACATAAATAAGGCCATCACCACGGCAACAAATGGCTGTTGAAAGGCGAGGCCGCGAACGTCGTTGAGTGTGGTATATTCCTTCTCTTTGCTGCTGATCATCGAAATGACCCCAAACGCTCCGATGTTCATAAACGTGTAGGAAAGCAAATAGAAGATGACGCTGGCTGCCCCGGCTTCATTCCCTGTCTGCACAGGCAGGCAAGCGACGATTCCCACCAGCACGTAGCCGGCGTGGGCGATGGAAGAATACGCCAGCATTCGTTTGAGATTCGATTGCACAATGGCGGCGATGTTGCCAATGAACATGGATAAAACCGACAGCACCCACAAGACCGCAACCCAGTCCGAAACGGCGCCGTCGGTGGAGGAAATCAGCACTCGCAGCAGCGCGGCAAAGCCCGCGGCTTTGGAGCCGGTGGACATGAACGCGGTGATGGGCGTGGGCGCGCCTTCATAAACGTCCGGCGCCCACATGTGAAAGGGAACCATCGCCACTTTGAAGCCGAGACCCACCACCACCAGCAAACCGCCGAGCAGCATCAGCGGGTTCTCTGCCATTCCGTTGTTTCTAACGTAAGTGGAAACCTGCGCGAGATCGAGGCTGCCGGCAGCGCCGTAAATAAAGGCGATCCCGTACAACAAAAATCCGCTGGCGAACGCGCCCAGCAGAAAATATTTGAAGGCGGATTCCAGTGAGCGGATTTCGTTCTTTTTGAATCCGGCCAAAATATAAAGGGAAATGGACAAGGTTTCGAGACCGACGAACAGCGTCAGGAAGTTGGTTGCGCCCGCCATGAGAATCATCCCCACGGCGGCAAACATCACAATTGCAAAAAATTCCGGATAAAGCAGGTAGCCGCTCTCGTGGGCATTCAGCGCAAGCAGAATACTCATCACCGCGCCAATTAGAAAAACACAATTGAACACCAGCGCAAAATTATCCGCTGCCACCAGGCCGCCAAAAGCCAGTTGATTTTGATCCCAAAGAGAGAACGTTGCCGCAAAGGCCAGTGCCAACCCTAAAGCGGTTACCGTCAGAAACAGCGCCCGTGAGACGTTTTTGAAAAACAAACCCAGCAACACCACCACGAAACCGCTGAGGGTTAACGCGATGGCCGGCGCTACCACCGCCAGATTCATGTTTGTAAGAGATAGTTCACTCATAGGGTCGTGATCCAACCCTGTCAGGGTTCGAAACCCTGACAGGGTTTCATGCTAATCCAATTTTTTTTCTGCGACAAAAAATGTATCAAACGGCGCGCTTTGCGCTTGCTTCGTCTGCACCGTCTCGATTAATTGATTGACCGTCGGCTCCATCTTCTTCAAAAAAGCGTTGGGATAGACGCCAATCAGCACCACAAAAATCACGATGGGTACCAGCACCGCAATTTCCCGTTTCGTCAAATCAGTTAGATTTTGATTTTCCGGCTTCTCCACTTTTCCAAACATCACGCGCTGGAACATCCAAAGCATATAGACTGCGGCTAAAATTACGCCGCTCGCGGCCAGCACGCCAAACAGCTTGCTTTTCAAAAAGGTTCCCAGCAGAATCAGAAACTCGCCGACGAAGCCGTTGAGTCCCGGCAGACCAATGGACGACAGGGTGATGATCATAAAAAAGGCGGTGAAAATGGGGATCGGTTTCGCCAGGCCGCCGAAGTCAGCGATGAGCCGGGTGTGGCGGCGTTCGTAAATCATGCCGACGATCAAAAACAGCGCGCCCGTGGAAAGGCCGTGATTAATCATCTGCAGCAACCCGCCCTGAATGCCCTGGTTGTTGAGCGCAAAAATTCCGAGCATCACAAATCCCAGATGGCTGACGCTGGAGTAGGCCACCAGTTTTTTGAGATCCGGCTGCACCATCGCCACCAGCGCGCCGTAGATGACGCCGATGACTCCCAGCGCTAAAATCCACGGCGTGAATTGGCTGACGGCGTTTGGGAAAAACGGCAGGCAGAACCGCAGAAAACCGTAGGTGCCCATTTTCAGCAGCACACCGGCCAGAATCACGCTGCCGCCGGTGGGCGCTTCCACGTGGGCGTCCGGCAGCCAGGTGTGAAACGGGAACATCGGCACTTTGATGGCGAAGCTGAGGCCGAACGCCAGAAAGAGCCAGGTTTGGTAACCCAGCGGAATGTTGATCTGCTGCAGAGCTAAAATGTCGAAGGTGTAGTTGTCGGTGAGGCCGCCGTGATAAAAATAGAGCACCAGAATCGCCACTAACATCAGCAAGCTGCCGACCATTGTGTAGATGAAAAATTTGATGGCGGCGTAAATGCGGTTCTGGCCGCCCCAGACTCCGATGATGAAATACATCGGGATGAGCATCGCTTCCCAAAAAACATAAAACAAGAAAAGATCGAGTGAGACGAAAACGCCGATCATGCCGGTTTCGAGAATCAGCATGGAGATGAGATAGCCTTTGAGATTTTTTTCGATGCCGCTCCACGAGGCCAAAATGACGATGGGCGTTAAAAACGTGGTGAGCAAAACCATGAACAGGCTGATGCCATCGATGCCGAGGTGGTAGCTGACGCCGAACGCCGGAATCCACTCGGCGCGCTCCACAAATTGCATTCCCGCTTGTTCCTGAAATTGAAAATAGAGCGGCAGCGACAGCGCGAAAACAATCACCGAAATGGCGAAGGCGGTGCGTTTGAGCAGCTCGCGGCGCTGGCCATCGATAAAAAGCAGCGCCAGCGCGCCCGCCAGCGGTAGAAACGTAATTAGAGACAAATAGGGCAAATTCATGTTCATCTTTTTGTTAGATGCCAGGCACTTTGAAAGTGCCTGGCATCTTCACGTATCCTTTCCATTAAATGCCACGCACTTTGGAAGCGCCTGGCATTTTTTCTCAAGTAAGTGCGCGGCACTTTGGAAGTGCCACGCACTTTTATCTAAACAGAAAATATCCTATCAACAATACCACCCCGATCACCAAAGTGAGTGCACGCCGGATTGCAGCCGCCGCGAGAGATCGCTGAAACGCTGCATCAAATTCGCCGCCGAATTAATGGTACCGTCGATGATTTTCACATCCAGCCAGCGCCACAAAAACACTTCCGACAAAAACGCCAACGGCCGCACCACAAGAAAATCGTACAATTCATCCACGTACCATTTGTTGTAAAGAAACTGATACGTTCGTTTCAGCCGCAGCGACAAATTCATGGGCATGGAGGGCTTCGCTACATAAAATAGATACGCCAGACCGATCCCCCATAAGGCAATGATCACCGAAACCGCGATGGTAAACAATTCATACGTGAGCGAACCTTCGAGGTGCTCGATAACCACATATTGATTGAACACCGGCGTCAGAAACTCATCAAACTTGTTGAAGTAATGGGGGATGCCAATCCAGCCGCCAACGACGGAAAGAATCGCCAGTACCACTAACGGCGCCGTCATGATCGTCGGTGACTCGTGAATGTGGGCGGCCTTCTCCAGAGGCACCCGCGAATGACCATGAAAGGTCATAAAAATGAGTCGGAAGGAATAAAACGCGGTCATGCCGGCCACTAAAACTGCAATCAGCCACAATTCGAAGCCGCGAAATTCGATGTTGTTAACGGTTTTCCACAGGATTTCATCTTTCGAAAAGAATCCTGAAAGAAAGGGCACGCCTGCCAGCGCCATGGCGCCCACCAAAAATACTCGATAGGTCACCGGCAGCTTATTTTTCAAGCCGCCCATTTTGGTCATGTCGGTTTCGTTATGGAGGGCGTGCATGACGCTGCCGGCGCTCAAAAACAGCAGCGCTTTAAAATACGCATGCGTGCTGACGTGGAAAATGCCGGCGCCAAACGCGCCCACGCCGCAGGCCAGAAACATGTACCCCAATTGGCTGATGGTGGAATACGCCAGCACCCGCTTGATGTCGGAGTTCACCAGCGCGATGGTGGCGGAGAGAAACGCCGTCGCCAGCCCGATGATCGCCACCACGTGCATGGCGGTGGGCGCCTGCAGGAAAATGGCGTGGCAGCGCGCCACCATGTACACGCCGGCGGTCACCATGGTCGCGGCGTGAATGAGCGCGGAAACCGGCGTCGGGCCGGCCATGGCGTCCGGCAGCCAGACAAACAGGGGAATTTGCGCGGACTTGCCGGTGGCGCCCACAAACAGCAGCAGCGCGATGGCCGTGGCCAGACCACTGCCCAATTGCAGCGTGGCGGCTTTGCTAAAAACCGTATCAAAGTGCAGCGACCCAAAATGAACAAAGATCAAAAACAAGCCCAGCAGAAATCCAAAGTCGCCGATACGGTTGACGATGAACGCCTTTCTGCCGGCGTAGGCGTTGTAGTTATCTTCGTACCAAAATCCGATCAGCAAATACGAACAAAGTCCGACGCCCTCCCAGCCGACAAACAGCAGCAGGAAATTATCCGCCAGCACCAAAATCAGCATGGCGAAGGTGAACAAATTCAGAAACGCAAAATAGCGGGCGAACCCGCGGTCGCCGTGCATGTAGCCGATGGAGTAGATGTGGATGAGCAGCCCCACGCCGGTAACCACCAGCACCATCACCATCGAAAGGGGATCCAGCAAAAAGCTGATGGAGACCTCGAAGTTGCCGGTGCGAATCCAGCTATAGAGAGTCTGATTGATCACCCGTTGAGGCGCTGGCAAACTCAGGAGATGAAAAAACAAAGCGGCGGCACTCAGGAAGGACAAGCCAATCGCGCCGGCGGCGATTCTTCCTATTTGGCGCTCCGGAAGCCGCGCTCCAAAAAGTCCGTTGATTAAAAATCCCAGCAGCGGGAAGGCGGGGATTAGCCAGATGTAGTCGGTCATTTTGAATTGGTTTTGAAATTAAGCGAAGATAGAAGATCTATCTTCGATCTTCAATCCTCTACAATCCTACCACTTCATAATATTAATCTCATCCACATAGACGGACTCACGCAGTCGGAAAATGGCGACGATCAGCGCCAGCCCGACGGCCACTTCCGCCGCGGCAACCACCATCACAAAAAACACAAAAATCTGCCCGTCCAACGAGTTGAGGTGTTTTGAAAATGCGATGAACGTGAGGTTGACGGCATTTAACATCAACTCGATAGACATAAAAATGACGATGGCGTTGCGGCGCGTCAACACGCCGATGACGCCGATGATGAAAAGAATTCCGCTCAGCAATAAGTAATATGAAATTGGAATCGTCATCTACTCGACCTTCCGTTTCGCCAGGATGACCGAACCGATAATAGCCGAGAGCAGCAGCACCGAAGCGGCTTCAAACGGAAACAGATATTTGGTGAACAGCAACTGGCCGATGGTGTGCGTATCGCCCACTTGTACCGGCGTTCCCAGCGCGGCGCTTTCGTCGAGAAAATTCGCGTCGCGGGATTGCAGGATAAAGCCAAGCTGCACGAACAAAATCGCGGCCAGCAGAATTCCCAAAAATTGCATCCAGCGGCCCGGGCGTTCTTTGGCGATGTCGCTCTTTAAATTCAAAAGCATGATGATGAACAAAAACAGCACCATGATCGCCCCGGCGTAAACGATGATGTGCACCGCCGCGATAAACGGCGCATTCAACAGCACAAACAAGCCGGCGAGCGCAAACAAAGTGACAATCAAAAACAGGGCGCAGTAAATGGGGTTGCGATGGGCGATCATCATCACCGCGGAGGCGATGGCGAGGATGGCAAATACGAAAAATAGCGTAGGCATCATGGCGTTTTTACTTATTCATTTCCAAGCGGTCTGAAATAATTCACCGCTGAGGTTGCGGAGAACGCAGAGTTTTTAAAACTTCTGGTTTTAAATCTCCAAATTTATCAAACAATCATACTTAAAAGAAAATAAACGTCGTCAGGATGAACAGCGGTATTAAAATCACAATCGAGTACATCATATATCCAAAAAAGCTTGGCATTTTAATATTGTTCTCTTCGGCGATGGATTTCACCATAAAATTGGGTGCGTTGCCGATGTAGGTGTTGGCGCCAAAGAACACCGCGCCGCAGGAAATCGCCAGCAGGATGGGCGTGAAGCTTTCCATTTTTTGAATCAGCTCTTCCGTGAAACCGTGCTGCGCCAGCACCGCGTGCGAATAGCGCAGGGCCTCGGCAATCTGCGCCTCCGTCAATTGTAAACTACCGAGGGCGGTATTGAAAAAGGTGAGATAGGTCGGAGCGTTATCGAGGAAACTCGACAGCGAGCCGGTGATCCAGTAATAATGCCACGGCTCTTTGACCGCTTCAATGATAAACGCCAGATGGCCGTGCGCGCCGGCTTGTAGCATTTTCAACGCCGGGATGATGGTCATAAAAATTCCCGCAAACAGGATCGCCACTTCTTTAATCGGAAACCAGGAAAACTCGTTGCCTTCGCGGGTTTCTTTCTCGGTGAAACGCAGCGAGAGCAGTCCCATCAAAACCAAAAAGACATCGCGAATGGCGAACTCCGTAGGGATGTGCACGCCCAAAATATTCAGCTCGCCGATTTTCACGTAACCGCTGAACAACACTCCGCCAACAATTCCCGCCAAAAAAATCAGGTTGATCAATCCTTCGATGGAGAGCTTCTCTTTGGTAACGCGGCGCGAACCGGGATTGGCCATCACTTCCTCTTCCACCACCATTGTGCCGCCGTGTTCTTCTTCCAACTCGACATCGATATCACGGATGGTGTGGGTTCCCGCCAAACCTTCTCGGCGGTACATGATGGTATCGAAGATGAAAAACATCGCCAGCAGCAGCACGGATACCAACAGCATCGGCGGGAAGAGATGAAACGTCCAGAAAAAAGGCACGCCGTGTAAAAATCCTAAAAACAGCGGCGGGTCTCCCAACGGCGTCAGCGAGCCGCCAATGTTGCTCACCAAAAAAATGAAAAAGACGATGATGTGAACTTTGTTTTTACGCGCTTTGTTCATGCGCAGCACCGGCCGAATCAGCAGCATCGACGCGCCAGTGGTGCCCACCCACGAGGCGATCACCGTGCCGATAAGCAGCATCACGCTATTGGTGGTGGGCGAACCCCACAACGCGCCTTTGACATAAATGCCGCCGGCCACCGTGAACAACGCCCAGAGCAAAATGATGAAAGGAATGTAATCGGCTAAATAGATATGAAGGACTTCATGAAGCGCTTCTCCCCCGTAAGCAAACAAAAACGGCGCGGCAAACACCACGGCCCAGAATGCCGAGACTTTGCCAAAATTGTGATGCCAGAATTTCGGCGCCAACAGCGGAAACAGCGCAATTGAGAGCAAAATGCCCACAAATGGAATGACGCTCCACACCGGCAAGCTCGCGCCCAACCCACCCGCTTCATGCTGCGCCTCCGACGCCGCAACCGGCGTCAGCGCCATCGCTGCGCCGGAAAAAAGCAAAAGCAGTGCGACCGCGGCCAGCAAAATTTTCGGCATATTTATCCTTTCTAAGTACAATTGCGCTTTGAACCCTCCACTCCCGAAATGACTAAAAAGACTTGAAAACTTAAGAGGTTAAAGAGCGCGGTATGAGCCCAAAAATGTCGAATCTAAGTAAACAATATTCGCTTAAAAGTCAAGCAAAATTTGGGAGCTAAAAACTCGAACTCGGATTATCGGAAAGCATCGAATTTACATCTAAAGTTTTCGAGCCGATCGCTTCACTGATTGGAAATCAGTACTACAAGCCGACAACATTGTTTTTTTTAGCAAAGTTTTTGAGCCACTGATTCACACTAATGACACGGGTTGCCAAAGCTTTTTCAAATTGATCGTCCGTGAACATCCGTGAAAATCAGTGGCTCAAGTTCATGTCTTTTATCATAAGTTTGTATCAAATGACCATAGGAGTTATATTAACCCTGTTCAAGAGAGGAGGAACTCCTATGGCTCGTTCACAAAGTTATCGCACGCAGGGGGCTTATGGCGTCCTGCGACTGAAGTCTAAAGAGGCGCGGGCAGCTATCATCCAGAAACTCGCCACTGATTTCAATCTCACTCCGATCATCGCCGAGGCCTTCTATCAACAGTTCTCGCTTTATTTCGAAGAACACGCCAACGTCTCTCTTTCCACCGGTGAGATTGCCTATGAGGCGGTGGCCGCCGAGGAACCCGCCGGCAAACACATTCGCCTCACCCGTAAAGTCACCGTTCGCCTCAAGCTCATCGACTTGAACAGCGATCTCGATGCCCTTGCTAATTATGGCTTGGCTGGTCTCAGACGCCATCGCCTCGCTCGCCTGACGCGACAAGCCTATGACCAGGGCGCGCTGTTGAGCTACGAAGACCTGGCCATGCTCTTGACCACCAGTCCCGCCACCGTTCGCCGCGATGTTCAACATCTGCGCCGACAAGGGCAGTTCATCATGACGCGCGGTACCAAACATGACATGGGGCCGGGGCTCTCCCACAAAACTATTATCCTCGACCTCTACTTCAAAGGCTTCACCTTCACCGACATCGAACTCAAAACCAACCACTCCGAGTCCAGCGTCAAACGCTATTTGGCCGATTTCCTGCAAGTGGCTACTCTCCACCGCCAAAACTTCTCGCCCAATCAAATCCGCCTCATTGCTCGAAAGTCCGACCGTTTGGTGCGAGAGTACATCCAGCTCTACCAAACCTATCAACAACAGGATAATGAGCGCTTGCAGGAGCTGCTCACGCCAGCCCAAGTCGGCGAGGCGGCGGGAAAAAAATCCGCTGCTCAACCGCGCACAGGGGGTGACCAACATGAGTAAACCGCTTACCAAAGAACAAATTCAACTCAAGAAATTCCGGAGACTTAAATCTAAAAGTCTCCACCAGTTACTCTTGCACCGCTTCCTCAACCATTACGGCTACGACAAAGGCGAAGTCACCGCCCGCGCCATCATCGATGACCTGCTCAAACTCATCGATGATTATTTTCTGGTTTCTTCTCTGGACGACGACCTGCACCACCTCCATTACGGTCAACTGGTGTGGATGGCGGTGCCCGTCGATGAATACCCACAAAAAGGCAAATCATTGGCGCAAACTCGCATGAAGCCGGTGGTGCTGTCGTTTGTCACCGATAACGATATCGCGCACTTGGCTCACGGCTTCGATTCCAAAACTCTGCGCAAACGCCTCCTCGAACGTTGGGTCTATGAAGCCTTTGACCAGGGCGCCGTTTTGACCAATCTCGATTTGTCGGTTCTGCTGGGCGTCTGCGATGCCGTCGTCAGCCAGTACGTCTGTGAAATCCAGAAAGACGGCAAGCTGCTGCCGACCCGCGGCAACATCCACGATCTCTCCGGCGCCATCACTCACAAACGAGAGATTATCACCCTCTACCTCGAGGGTTATCTCACGCCCGACATCGCCATTAAAACCAACCACGCTGCAGAATCGGTCGACCGTTATATCCGCGACTACCAGCGCGTGGAAATGCTCTGGAAACATGGCATTCAGCAACTCGACAAAATCAGTCAGCTCACCCGTCTGGCGCCGCGAGTGGTCCAGCAATACATCGATCTGCTACCGGACAAACTCAAAAAACTCAAAGAACAAAATAGACTTGATTCTGAGGTTGCATCTGCTATATTAAATCCGTCCGACGAAACGCAAGCAGGCTCTGCTGAGGAGCAACCTGCCAGGGATAGTCGGACCGAAGGAAATGGCCGGGAGGATTCCCGATGAATCCTCCCAGCTTTAATCAGCCATTTTCTTCGTTATGCCTAAGAAAACCTATAACTTCTTCTCCTGTGGTCATTTGATACTATTTCGCCAGCAAGAGCTTTTTGACGGCGACAAAATCCCGCGCTTGCAATCTGTAAAAATAAATCCCACTGGCGACCCGCACGCCCTCAGAGTCCGTGCCATCCCAAACGGCCTGGTGCCGGCCGGCCGCAAAGGATCCCGAAACCAACTTGCGAACCAATTGGCCGCGGAGATTATAAATCGAAAGCGCAACGTCACTGGCTCGCGGAACCGCAAACGTAAGGGTCGTGCTGGGATTGAACGGGTTCGGATAGTTCTGCCCTAACTCAAATTTCGCTGGAGCCGAGGCGATGATCTCTGCCGGCGCTTCGTCATCCAGCGGAGCGGCTTTCGGTAAACTGGTGGTCGAACTGTGATGCAAAAAAGTCGCCCCCTTATTCACAGTGATGGCCTTCGCAAAAATCGCCCCCTTGAAACGAGCGTTCTTGTCGAGCACCACCGTCGCCTTCGGCGCCATGATCGAGCCCAAAACTTTTGCGCTGGCTTGAATCTTCAAAGTGCCATTATTTAAATTGTTGAACGTCGCCTCCTGGGTTGCACTTTCACCGCCCGGAGTAATCTCCACTTCCGAATTCTTACCAAAGCCAATCAATCCCGAAACATTCACCGTTGCCGAACCTGCAGAAACATCGATCACTAAAACCGCCGATTTGTCGAGATTCAAGTTTTCCAGAAAATAGTCGCCATCCACTAATTCTAACCTGCCATTTGTGTTTACCTGGACGTTACCGTATGTACCCGGCTGCAGGGCCAGCGAACCGTTCTTTGTAACCGTGACGTTTTCGCCTCCTGCAGAAAACGAAAGGCTTGGCAGCGGCACCGTGGGTACGGCCGCGTTCTGAGTAATAGCGCCTGTGACGACGCCAGAATTGCGCACCGCGCCACCGGCGGGAAGACTCCCAATTTGATTTCCGGCTGCCCGAACTGCGCGTCGTCGCTGGCGAAAATCCAGTTGCAAAATGCGGCCAATTCCAATCCGCCGCCGAGGCACTGTCCCCGCACCAGCGCCAAAGTGGGCTTGCTGATTTGAATGAGCGACCGGAAAAAATCGTGAAATTTGGAAAGCAGGTCAGCGACGACTTCCTGTTGATGTTCTGGAATGCTGGCGCCGTACGAAAAATTTTCGCCCGCACCTTCAAACACCAGCGCTTTTATTTTTGAATCCGAGCCCGCGCGTTTGACCGCTTCGCTCAGCTCGGAAATCATCTGGCGATCGAGGACGTTGCCTTTCGGAGAGTTGAGTGTAAGGCTGAGGATCTGTCGATCGAACCAAGAAAAGGTTTTTATTTTATCAGGCATGAATGGGATTAAAGCAAATTCTTGAATTCGTCAATCGTCAAGCCAGAGAAATAAGATCGGATGGCGTCTTTAATATTTTCCAGCGCTTCTTCCTCCGTCCACCCCTGCGACCAGCATCCGGGTAATCCTGGACACCAAACGGCGTATCCCTCTTCTGTTTTTTCTAAATTCACCAGGTAACGCATTTTGACCGCTTAATTTATAATTCTACAACTCCGCCCATTTGCCGTCGCCTTCCCAAACGCGAATGGTGAACGGAAATTTCAACTTATCTTTCAGCCGCGCTTGCAGCAGCTCACAGATATTTTCCACAGACGGGTATTCCAGGAAATCGTTCAGCGATTTATGATCATAGTTCATCAAAACCGCGTTGACGGTTTTTTTCATATCGGCGAAATCGATCACCATGCCGTGTTTGTTTTCGCCTTCGATGATGACTTCAATTTTGTAAGTGTGGCCGTGCAATTGTCCGCATTTCGGATGCCCGGGGAGAAAGTGCGCGCAATCGATGTAGTGAACGGTTCCGAGTTTCATTTTATCTTTTCAAAAAATTAAGCGGCGCGGTTATTTCAGGCGCTCTTTTTCTTTCCATCCAACAGCTTCTCCAACTCTTCTCCTTCCACGACTTCTTTTTCCAGCAGCAATTTTGCCAATTCTCCCAGCTTCTTCTTTTTGGCCTGCAATAATTTTTTGACTTCGCGATAGGCGGCTTCAATAATTTTTCGCACTTCCTGGTCAATTTCACTGGCGATCTTTTCGCTGTACGCGCCGCCGTTGTTGATTTCGGTTCCCAGAAATAACGGGCGGCGTTCCTGCGCGTACGAGAGCGGGCCCAGCTTTTCGCTCATGCCAAACTCCGTCACCATGCTGCGGGCGATAGAGGTCGCGCGTTTCAAATCGTCGTACGCGCCGTTGGAAATTTCTTTGAAGGTGATCTCCTCGGCCACTCGCCCGCCCAGCAAAACTTTGATGCGATTTTGCAGATCGGCTTTGCTGTAAAGGTAGCGATCCTCGGTTGGCAGGTGCAGGGTGTAGCCCAGCGCCGCCACGCCGCGCGGAATGATCGACACGCGGTGCACGCGATCGACGCCCGTCAAGCTGCTGCCCACGATGGCGTGGCCAGCTTCGTGAAAGGCGACGATGTCTTTTTCCTTTTTGTTCAAAACGCGGCTCTTTCTTTCCAGGCCTGCCATCACACGATCGATGGCCTCCTCTAAATCTTTTAGTGAAACGTCCTTTTTGCCGAGCCGCGCCGCCAACAGGGCGGCCTCGTTCACCACGTTGGCCAAATCGGCGCCGACGAAACCGGGAGTGCGCGCCGCAATCACCCGCAGGTCAACTTCGGGGGCCAGTTTGATCGCGCGCGAGTGCACTTTCAAAATCGCTTCGCGGCCGTTGATGTCCGGGCGATCCACCACCACCTGGCGGTCGAAGCGGCCGGGACGCAGCAGCGCCATGTCGAGAATTTCCGGACGGTTGGTGGCGGACATAATAATCACCCCAGCGTTGGGATCGAAGCCGTCCATTTCGGTGAGCAGTTGATTGAGAGTTTGCTCGCGCTCGTCGTGGCCAGCCAGCGGATTGATGCCGCGCGCTTTGCCCAGCGCATCCAATTCATCAATAAAAACGATGCAGGGGGCTTGCTGCGCCGCCTGCTGAAAAAGATCGCGCACCCGCGCCGCGCCCACGCCGACGAACATTTCCACAAAGTCCGAGCCGGACAAACTGAAAAACGGCACGCTCGCTTCGCCAGCCACCGCTTTCGCTAGCAGGGTTTTGCCGGTGCCCGGCGGCCCCACCAAAAGCACGCCTTTCGGAATTCTGCCGCCCAAGCTTTTGAATTTATCCGGATTCTTTAAAAATTCCACCACTTCTTTCACCTCCTCCACCGCTTCGTCGATGCCCGCCACGTCTTTGAAGGTGACTTTGGTTTTGCCTTCGACGTAAATTTTGGCTTTGCTTTTGCCGATCGACATCAAGCCGCCCTGCGGGTTCATGCGCCGGAACGCAAACCCCCAAATTGCAATCAAAATCATGATCGGCAAAACCCAGTAAAAAACCAGGCTCACCCACCAATCGTCGCCAACCTTGCCGTCGAACTTGATGTTTTTGGCTTGCAGCTCTTTGACGAGATCGGGGTCTTCCACGCGCACGGTTTCAAAGTAACTTTCGCCCGGCCCCAATTTTGATTTTTGAAAGCTGAACACATTATCTTCCGGTGGAGGCGCGGCCTGGCCGTCCACTTTGTCGGCGATTTTAATGCCGGAAATTTTTTCCGGGGAAACGGTGCAGCGTTTGATTTTGTCTTCGTTCAGCAGCCGTTTGAATTCGCTGTAGGGAATTTTCTCGACGTCCTGGCGCACAATAAAACTCTGCAGCGAGTACATGATGAACAACGCCAGCAAAATGTACCACACCGAGAAGCTCAGCTTCCTCTAATTAATTTTATTTTGATTTTTTTTGCCGTTCATTTCACGCACCAATTTTCGTGACGGCTGAATATAAACATACTCGCCAAGATAATCAAGCTATGAAAAAGAAAACCCCGGAGTCTGTTTGTCTCCGGGGTTTGGGTGCAAAGACCCTTGCGAAGGTTTGCAATCCTTCGCAAGGGTGAAAAAATAATCAGCGCAGCAGCGTCAGCTTTTTCACCGCCATGCTCTCATCGGCCTGCAAGCGATACAGGTACACTCCCGATGCCACCTCGTTGCCGAAATCATCGCGGCCGTCCCAAAGGATTTCGTAATTGCCGGCGTTTTGAACGGCATCTACCAGCGTGCGCACCAACTGACCCCGCAGGTTGTAGATTTTGAGAGAAACCGCGGAAGGCGAAGTGATTTGATACTTGATGATGGTTTCCGGATTGAAGGGGTTGGGGTAGTTCTGTAATAAAGCAAGCGCGGCGGGGATTTGCCCATTTGTGCTTTCACTCTGCTGGCTGAGCGAGCTTTTTTCCACCGACTTGTTGAAATCGTAAATATGTCCCAAGCTGGCAAACACGTCCGCAACGGGAGACAATCCTTCGACTCGCACCAGCGCTTGCACGTTTTTGGAATCGGCCAATTGCTTAACGTTTTCTAATGGAACGGCCACCCGCAGCTCGGTTTCGGCGATGGCGCCGGTGGCGGAAAACTCGGGGCCGTCCATCTTGCGCAACGACTGCTCATCATCGCTTTTGAATTCTACTGCGAGCTTCGGGCTGCTGCCCGATCCCACTTTCTCTGCATTCTCCGCCCACAAAGTCAAATCCACCACCAGACTTTCGGCATCCGCCGGCAATATGATCGGCGCAGAGACCAAAAAATCAAAGGCGTTGGCGGGAGTGAAATCCGCAACCGTATCCAACGACACCGGCTGCAACAATAGAACTTGTGTTTCGCCTTTCGCGTTTTTTAAGCTCAGATTTTTTACCCGCACCGTCAGGTGCGAACCCAAGCTATCGAGCCAGGAAATCTGGCGCTCGTAATAGAACTCGCCATCTCCGTCTTTGCTGAGCGTTTCTGAACTGAGATTGATGAGATAGGGCGCCGTTCCCACACTGGTCCAAACGTATTTCGCTTGAGTACTTCCACTTGAAACCGAGGGATAGCTGCCAAAGCCGGCGTCGAGGGGGATGCTCCAACTCGAGCCGTTGTAGTGCTGTTTCATGATAAAAGTATTGGTAGGAGGAATGTTCGAAGTTTCATAAACCACGTCGATACTATTGGCGGCATAGGCCGCAACCGTGGGGCGCTGCTGATCCTGAGTGCTGAGTTGGGTATATTGCGCAGGCCAACTATTGTAGGCGGTGGATTTGCGATAAATGATGCGATGGTCGGTGGCACTGGAACCGCTGCCGGTTTTGCGATGCCACGCCGCGTGCAGGTTATTCGAAATCGCTCCCTGGCTTGCCAGCGAGGGCGTCTGATGCACGGCCGTGCCGGGAACGATGCTGGACAAGTTGGTTGCGCTGCTCCAACTACTGCCCGTGTAGTAACGATAGTAAACATGATTATCGCCACTGCCGTAGGCCAGGGCTGTGGTGGGAGTACTAGGGTTGGTGTTGGTCACGGTTGGAGAAGTGAGTGTGGTACCGGTAATGCTTTTGGTGGTTGGCCAACTGTCGCCGTTGTTGGTGCTGTGCTTGGATTCCAGATTGCCATTTTTGCGATAGACCACCACAAGATTGTTGGTGGTGTGGCTGGTGATAACCGGCAGCGGATCCGAGGAACCCACACTGGTGGCCAGCGCTTTTCGGTTAGCAGTAGGCCACGAGGAGCCGCTATCATCGCTGCGATGGAACCAAATATCGTGAGTGCTGCCGTTTTTGCGCTGCCAGGTGACAAAGACTTTGCCGCCGCGTTCGGTGATGGAGGGATACTTGTTGCCGCCGTTGCCGCTGCTTAACTGCCGTGTAATTTGCCAAGCTCCTGAAACATTTTTACGATAAAAAATCTCTCCACCGGATCCGAAAACCAGATGATAATTTCCAGCGCTATCTCTGACGAGACGCCGGCCTGAGTTATGGGCGGTGGCATCGGCATCAATTGATTTCGAAAGGTCTTGGAGCTTGAGCAGCTTGGCTTCCCCGGGGCCCAGAGTAAACGTGTGAGAAAAATTTGTTCCGGTGGTTTGATAGATCGTTTGAGTGGCAGCAAAAACATCTGTGACTAAATAAGCATTGTTTGCGACGCTCAGAAATTTCACGGTGATCTCACGGGTTTCAGTGGTTGTGCAGCGGCGATTGACCACCAGGTAATTATCCAAGTTATTGGCGTCTTTGAAATGCCCCACTTCGACATAAGTTTCTGAACCCAGATCCCAACTGCCGCCGGGCGGTCTGGCCTGGACATCGTACAAACTGGCACTTGAGCTAATGGGCTCTGTAGTGTTTTGATGAATTGAAAAGCCAGCTTGCCAGGTGAGATTTAGAAAATTGGCGCCGATATCAACGAGTTTTTGGCCAGTACTTTGATAGTTATTGTGAATCGCTTGTACGGAAACATATTGTGCTGTAGGGTTTCGGTTGACGTCGAGTAACCCTTCTTGGAAATTTGTTGGCGGACCCAACTCTAACATACAAATAATAAACTATTCCTTTCGCGCTATAAGCCAGCGCGAGATTGATCTGGCAAAGAATTTCTTCCAAGCTTGGGGCGCGGTAATTAAAGGTACCCTGTGCCCTATGAGCTTGGATGATAGCGTAGAAAGGTGTGGCAGATTGGTACGTCTTGACTGCGGTTGCGGCTTCGGAAAACTGGTTAGCCGATGACTGCAGCGCGTCCTGGAAGGTACTTCCGCTGCTCGGGGTACCGGTAGGAAAAGGGTAGTTGCAATGCATGAAGATATCCAAGCTGGCAACTGTTTGTAATAAAGAGTTTAAAATTCCCGGCGCAAAAGGGCACGTTTGCACAAGTGCTTGTACCCCCGGAGCATTAACATGAACGGAATTAGAAATATACTCCGCCCATGGATGATAATCAGTAAGATGAAGGTTTCTTTCGCCGCCAGAAACGAAACTGTGAAGTCCTGCATGGGCAGAATACAGCGTATTCATTGAAATGTAACCATTGTTTACTCTTGCCTCCCAAACGGGATCACCGGGGCCGCCAGGTTGACTAATTGTATCCCAAACCTGGTATGGCGTCGCCGACGATGCATTGGCCGGGGACCATTCTAATGTGTTTTTGAAATTTTTGGGTGACGGCGCCAAAGCTAGCGAATCTCCCATGAAAACCATGGCTTGCTCAGCATTCAGGCCAGTGCAGGCGATAAAGTAGTTCAAGCCGAGGTCGAGTAGTCTGTCACGTTCGGAGCCTCTGACACGCCAAACTCCAGGGCTTTGTTCGTAGATTGGCTCCGGTAGCGCCCCGGTACGAAAGCACCAGGCGCCGAGACGAAACACAGACTGTGCTAGACCATTTTGAACGCTTGCCAAGGGAAGACTTAGCATGACAAGGCAGTATAAAATAATTCTTTTGCACATAGCACACCTCCCTTTAATCTAAATAATCCCAAAAGCTTACTTCAATAGCACAAGCTTTCGCACCGTGAACAGCCTGCCCATTCGGGCCTGAACAAAATAGACCCCACTGGGCAAGAGGTTTGACGTTTGATTGCGAGCATCCCATGTGAATCGAAGTGATTCTCCGGGACGGTCAAATTGCCAACTACGAACTCGCCTACCTTTGACATCAAAAATTGCAATGGTAATTGTTTTGTTTCCACCCTTTGGCAAACTCAACTCAATATTTGCAGAATTTCTAACAGGGTTAGGATAAATAGGGGCGATTGAGAATTGACTTGGCATTTGGACAAATGGTTCTTCAATGACATCGGTCGCATAACTGCCATTTGCCACAACGAAAAATAACCCGTTGGCAACACCTATTAGATCGAGGTCTCCATCGCGGTCAAGGTCGATAGCACGAAGCCCCCGGCTGAGGGGGCGATTAAATGGCAGAGACACACGGCTGGCTAATGAAAACCTACCATCTCCGTCATTTATAAAGATGGAAATGTCCGGCTCGTATGTTTCAGGCATTGCCGATATTAGATTGCTACTGGCAAAGGCTAAATCAATATCGCCGTCGCCATCAAAGTCCCCCCCCTCCACGGTTTCGGCCAGTCGCACATCTGTGCTATCCCGCTGCAATCCAGTCGGCCTTAATTGTCCTGTTCCATCGTTAAAGAATGTAACGTATCTGTTTTTATCCCCGGAAACAAAAGTTGACATTCCCGGAACAAAAGCATAATCGATATCGCCGTCATTATCAAAATCATTACCAAAAAAGCTGCTTTGTTCAAAAGGAAGTTCTAGTTTTTGTAATATGCGCATACTATCTGCTGTTGCTTCAAAACTTGCAAAGCCGGGAATCGTATCGATAAACCCACCAACGTAGAGAAAATCGATCCTGCCATCATTGTTTAGGTCATAAGAAAGGCCGGGGCGATAAAAGGTAGGCTGAGGAATTGGAGGCTTCAACTTCAGGAGAACATTAAAAGAAATTCCGCCCTGACTAAGGCCGAAATAAAGGGTATCAGAGATAACACTTCCAATAACGAAATCTATAATTCCATCATTATTGAAGTCATGGGCTTTAGCAAAGCCATTTAACATAAAAGGGAATTGCTTTTCAAAAAAATTGCCGAGCCCATCATTCAAGATAGAACTATTGCCAGTATAAGGGATGTCTTGATCTCCATCACGGTCAAGGTCTGCAGTCTCCGTATCGGGACTAATGGGATCGTCGGTGTGGTCGAATCGAATAATACCTGAACCATCATTAAAATAAACCAGCATCTTCGAATCAATGTCAGCATTGCCTATCAAGTCAGGCGAGCCATCTCCATTGAAATCTGAAACAATAAAATTAGTTGAAAGAACACCTCCGAAGACCGCCTCCGGCCTGAAATCTCCGCCAAAATTCTGTCGTGTCGCTACCGTGTAATGCCATGTGAATCCCTCAAACGGCTGGCCGTCGGCGTAGCGTAAACGAGTTGTCAGTGTTACCGTTACCCGCTCACCGGCGTTGAAAGGCGGGCGGGCATTCAAACGCCAGTGGCGTGGCACGATGCGCAAATCCTTGTCGCCGTTCTCCATTGTAACTGTTAGTCTGTGCAGACCGGTAATGTCTGACCAAACATAGATCGACGAATCCGAGATAGAAATCGGATCTAAAGCGGCGTTTAACCCCACACGCAGCTCAGCATCAATAGGAATGTTGAGACCGTGTTGAGGTGGGTAAAGTGAGGTGATAAATTGCGGCTGGGCGAGAATTTCTGGTGATAGCCCTAATGAAACTAATAGAACAAAACTCACGAGAAGATTTTTTTTAAACATGACATATCTCCTCGAAAATGATTTTGGAAAAAAGTATGTAGGAGGCAAGCTGTGTAACCGTATTCAGGAGAGAGTGAAACTTCAGAACTCGCACAGCTTAGAGAATCCGGAACTGGTATCAGAGGCTCGTTCCCAACACCCGTCAATCTAATCGAAAAAAGCAGAAAATCAAGGTGAATTTTTCTCTTGCTTTCCCTGCCAATCTTCCTTAAAATACACCAAAATTTTCAATGCAATGCATCTCCAACAACTCGACACCCCCGCCTTATTGATTGATTTAGATCGCCTCGAGGCCAACATCGCGCGCATGGCGGCGCTGGCCAAATCCCACGGCGTCAATTTGCGTCCGCACACCAAAACCCACAAGTGCCCGGAGATCGCCAAAATGCAGATTGCGGCCGGAGCGTCCGGCATCACCTGCGCCAAGTTGGGCGAGGCCGAAGCAATGGCCGCCGCGGGAATCGACGACATTCTCATCGCCAACGAGATCATCGGCGAGCAAAAGTTCAAACGGCTGATTGAGCTTTCAACAAAAGCAAAAGTCTGCGCCGCGGTGGACAGCGTCTTCGGCGCGCAGAGTTTAAACGCCGCGCTGGCGCAGGCCCGCCGAGGCGGGCAAGCCGGCCAAACTCTCGAAGTTGTCATCGAAATCAATTGCGGACAAAATCGCGCCGGCGTTTTGCCCGGCGAAGAGACGCTGCAGTTGGCAAACAATCTCGTCCAATTCAAACAACTGACTCTGCGCGGACTGATGACGCACGGCGGCCACGCGTACAATCAAACCAGCCGCGAGGCCATCGAAAAAATTGGCCGCGAGGAAGGCCGCGTGATGGTGGAAACCGCGGAACGGTTGCGGCGAAACGGCATCCCGGTCGAGACGGTCAGCGTCGGTTCCACGCCGGCGGCGCGGTACTGCGCAGCGGCGCCGGGCGTCACCGAGATTCGCCCGGGCACGTACGTGTTTTATGATTTGACGCAAGTCGATCTTTTCGCCTGTGAGTTGGACGATTGTGCACTCGCGGTGCTGGCAACCGTGATTAGTTGCCCATCAAAACATCGCGCGGTAATTGACGCCGGCAAAAAAGCGTTCACTTCCGATCCGCGCGGACGGAGCGGCAAAGAGGGCGGCTACGGCTGGGTCGTTGAGAAAGAAGTCGCGATCACTCGGCTTTCGGAAGAACACGGCGTCATCGAATCGGACGCTCGTTTTGAAATCGGCGAAAAAGTGCGCATCCTCCCCAATCACGCCTGTGTAGTGGTGAACCAATTCGATGAAATGTACGGCGTTCGTACGGGCCGGGTGGAGCAGGTTTTCAAAATTGCGGGCCGGGGAAAAATGTTGTGATCGCAGCGGCACGCAAAAATTTTCAAAATAAAATGAGCAAAGGTGCGCGAAAACAGTAAATCTGATTGCAATCGTTATGATTAGTATTTAAATTATCGCCAAAAAAAATGGAATTAATCAATTGCCCATTTTTGCAAACAGAGGTAGAACTCACAACTGAACGTAAACAGCAAATTGCCAATACTCATCCAGATTTTCTGCCAGCTCATGAAAAAGAATTTTCTGAAACCATCATGAATCCAGATCATGTTCGTCGCAGCAGACGCTTTAGTAATGCACAGTTATTTTGCAAATGGTTTGAGCAAGTTCAAAACGGCAAATTCGTTGTCGTCGTAATTATCAGCGAATCTTTTCCAATAAAGCGACATTGGATTATAACCGCATATCTTACACGCAAACTTACACACGGAGATGTTGTATGGACAAAAAGCTGACATTTAACTACGACCGCCAGGCAGACATCCTTTACATTAATAAAGTCGCGCCGTATGCGGAACAGGAATCAGACGAATTGGGGGATGAAATTATTGCCAGATTTAATCCTACGACGGGTGAAATCGAGAACTTGGAGGTTTTGTTCTTTTCCACACGGTTATTGCGAAGCGAGCTGTTTTCCTTGCCGGTAGATGCAGAATTCCGGCTCGCAAAATAACAACAGGTTTACTAAACCGTGAAGGTTTAGTAAACCTGAGACTTACTACCCACCAACTCTGACAACCGCACAAACTCAAATCCTCTCTCTCGCAACTGCGGAAGCAACGCCTGCACCGCGGCGATGGTTTGCGAGCGATCCACGTGTTCGCTGTTGCCACCGTCGTGCATGATCACAATCGAACCGGTGACCACGCGGCTGAGCACGCGCGACACAATTCGATTTGTGCCGGGCAGGTGCGGGTCGCGGGGATAAACATCTCCCACCACGGTACGGTAACCGCATTCTTCCACAATATTCAACACTCGTTTGGAAAACAGTCCCACCGGCGGCCGCAAAAACTTTGGCGCGGAATTGCCGAGCTGGCGCAGCAGCGCGTCGGTGCGGGAAATCTCATCGCGCATTTGCTCGTCTGTCAATTTGAACATCAGCGGATGAGTGAAGGTGTGATTGGCAATTTCGTGTTTTTGTTGGACAATTTGCTGCGCCAATCCAAAATTTTGTTCAATATGTTTTCCAACAAGAAAAAACGTCGCGGGCGCGGAATGCTTCTCAAAAATTTCCAGCAATTGCGGCGTGTAAAGCGGATGCGGGCCGTCGTCAAACGTCAGCGCGATTTTGCGCTCATCGGTGACGGCGCGCCAAATCACCCGCTCGGTGACTTTCGGACCCAGCCGCTCCGGTGCCACGGCGTGACTGAGATCGCCCAAAAGCGATTGCAGCGTGATGCCGTCAAAAATTTGGCCAAGACTTGAGTGATTTCCAAAAAAGTTCATAATTTGAAGATTAGTTAAGTTATCAAAATCTGAATGTCACTCAGGAGGAACCTTTTTTATTGACGACCCGGCTGTTCACAAAAAGGATTCCTCCTGAATGACACCAGCATTTCACCCCGAGGTAGTCAACGTGTTGGTCTGCTCCTGCAGGCCTGTCAAATTCAAATACTCCTCTTTGATCTGATCCATCTCGGCGATGAGCAGCTTGCGCTCGCGGCGCATTTTGTAAAACAACTGGCGATTGGTGAATAAGAAAAACGAGAAGCTGATGCGCTCCTGCTCCTGCCGAATGTCTTTAATGTAAGCCAGTGCGAAGAGTCCAGCGATCGGGAGGGTCAACAAATAAAGTGAGGACCACAGCGGCCCTTTGAAATACCAGACAGCGAACACCTGCACCGCGTAGAAAAAAATGAACACCAGCCCGCCGCCGATGAACAGCGCCGAGAGAATTTTCGTGCGCTCATCGATGAATTTTTTCGCGAGGTTTTCGGCAATCAAATATGGGATAAAATTGTTAACCACTCCATAAACGGCGAATGGCAAACCCACCAGCGCCTTCACCAATGTCACCAAACTCTCTCGGAAAAGCTGCCAGAAATTTTGCTTTTCCTTGAGCATGGCGTCTTTGAGATGCAGCCGATTGAGCTTTCGCTTGTATGCACTGATTTTTTCCTGCATGTCGCGCACCCGCCGCGGCTGATGCATGAAATAATACTCCACGCACTCGGCGATTTTCTGGGTGAGAATAAAATCTGTGGTCGCGCTCTTTTGCGAGCGCACATCGGGGAAGGTTTCGGCTTTCAACTCATCGCGGTAGAGCCACTCGATGTCGCGCACGAATTGATCCAGCTCCTCATGCTGAATGTTGACGGTGAGCCGTTCGAGATGGCGCTGAATTTCCGCGGTGAGCTGCTGAACCGCTGCCGGGTTGTCGCGCTCGTTGATCTCGAAAAATGGCGCGAGGTCAATCGGCTTGCCGACGTTCACCAGCACTTTGCTGCGAAAGCGGCTGCGCGAGAAAAAGTAGAGTCCAATGGGCAGCACGGTTACACCCAACTGGTAATGGTTGCGGCGCTCAGCTTCCAACACGATGCGCGCCGCACCGGTTTTCACGCGCTTAACTTTGCGCAGCATATCGCTGGTGCCCTCGGGAAAAATGCCGATGGTCTCACCCTTTTCTAATGCCTGAAAGCAAGCCTCAAATGCAGCGATGTTCTGCTCCATTTTATCGGGCGCGTCTTCGCGGCGATACACCGGAATGACGCCGCAGCTTCTCAGAAACCACGATTTGAGTTTGTTGGAAAAGAGTCCAGCGTGGCCGATGTAATTGACTTTGCGGCGGGTCACGGCGCCCATCACCAGGGCGTCCATGATCGAGTTGGGGTGATTGGCGACGAACACCACCGGGCCGCGCGCCGGCACGTTTTCGCCGTTGCGTAATTCAATCCTCTGAAAAAAAATCGCCATGGCGATTTTGACGATCACACGGATGAGGCGATAAAGCAGAGGTTTGGATTCGGGCTCAAATTGTTTCATAATAAAAAACGTACCACGGATGGACACGAATTTTCATGGAAGAAACGATATTTGAAATAGAATTCTTGCTTAAAAATCAGGTAATGATTATCTTGCGACGAGGAACGAAATGCCATCCGATTTCTTCGAGCGAATTTATAAAATAATCCAAAAAATTCCAAAAGGAAAAGTGGCGACCTACGGCCAGATCGCGGCGTTGGCCGGCAAGCCGCGCGCCGCGCGTGCCGTGGGTTGGGCACTCAACAACACGCCGCCAGAACTCGACCTGCCGTGGCAGCGGGTCATCAACGCCAGCGGCCGCAGTTCTTTTGATGAAGAAGCGAAGAGAAAATTGCAAGCGGCGCTGCTCAAAAAAGAAGGCGTGAAATTCAACCGCAGCGGCCAAGTAGATTTGCAGAAATTTCAATGGAATGGAAAATAGGAAATAGATGAGACTCATCTCAAAGATGAGTCTCATCTGGCGCACTGAGTTGCCAAGCTTTGGGAAATGAGCTGCGCAGCTCCGTGGTGTTTTCGTGTTTGAAAAAAACCCCCACGCCAAGCGTGATGTCTGCGTACCTCACAAACACGTATCCCTCATCCAAATTTTCAACCACGTCATAAAGCGTCTTGCCTTTCAAATAGTCTTCTGCTTGAAAACGATCGAGTTGGGCGACATTACGAGTAACATATTTTCCGAAGGCCAGCGCCGCGGCGGTGGAGAGTTTTGGGTATTTCATGTTGGTGTGAACAAACGACACGCCGGCAAAATGCAGCGGCGCAGCGATCCGATGATCTTCATTGATGATGGCGATGGATTTGGCGTTGGCGCGAAAGAAACGATAACCCTCGAAAACCGATCGCGGGATGCCAAAACGTTCTTCGAGATATTCTAAATAGGGCTGGCCATCCACCCAATTCAATTCAGCCACCTCCGTTGTCAACCCGGAATTTGAACCCTGCAATTTTTCGATCACCGCAATAAAAAATCCGCCGGTATCATTTTGATGGGGATAGATGCGAATGGCGTGGCGCATATCGGCGCGAAAGGCCGTTCCCTGCCAGCGTTCCAGGCCCGGACTCCAGTTCAATCCCGGCAAATTCGCTTCTAATATTCGGGCGTGAATTTTTGGAGACAGGAAATCGAGCGCGGCCTGCACCGCCATCTCGTTTTCTTCCGGCGCGTAGGTGCAGGTGGAATACACCACCCGGCCGCCGGGCTTGCAGAGTTGCAGCCCGCGCCGTAAAATTGCGGCTTGCAATCTTTCGAGATGGTTGATTCGGCCGTGCAACAGCACTTCCGGACTTTTGCGCGACGTACCCTCGCAGGAACACGGCACATCCACCAGCACGCGATCAAACAATTCGGGCGGCCGCGGGTAGGAAACCGCGTTGCAGAGGGTTGCGCTCACGTTGACGAGTCCAAGCCGATCGATAATGCGGCGCAGCGCCCTCATGCGATGGTAATTGAAATCGTTGGCGATCACCGCGCCGCGCTGCTGCATTTTCAGCGACATCTGCGCGACTTTGTTCCCCGGCGCCGCGCACAATTCCAGCACGCGCTCACCGGGCTGCGGATCGAGCAGCACGGCGGGAATCATCGCGGCTTCTTCCTGCGCGTGACACAAACCGGCGAGATACTCTAATCGATTTCCGATGCTTATTTCCGGCGGCAGCCGAAACGCGCCCTCGTACCATTCTATTGGCTTAACAGCGATCCCGTCGCGCGTGAGTCTTTCGTGCAGCTGACTCGGAGAAATGCGCGCGGTGTTCGCCCAAATGCAGGTGGGCAGCGGACGGCGGAGGGCGTCGAGGAACGCCGGCCAGTCATCGATAATCGAACGGTAACGGTGGAAAATTTCGAAGGTCACGATTTAAGTGGGAGAATCTTGTTTGGTTATTTGCGCTTCAGAAATTCATCGCCAGTTTGATCGGGGTCAATTTGGGAAAGATGAGACTCATCTCAAAGATGAGTCTCATCTACAGGCATCTGCGGGGTCAAGCTGAAGCTTGACACTCCACTACTGTCCGTTCGTCGAAATCGGCGCTTTGATTTTCAACGGATCCGGCGGACGAGCCGGCAGCTTCATTTTCTTCTCGTCCATCCGCTTCAGCACTTCCTGCACGCCGCGCTCGAGCTGCGGATCGCGGCCGGCCAGCACGCTCTTGGGATCGTTCTCCACTTCAATATCGGGATCGACGCCGTGGCCCTCGATGATCCAGTTGCCATTTTCATCGTTGGTACCCTGCAGAGGCACGAACACGGTTCCGCCATCCAACAGTGGCCCGCGGCCGGAAATGCCGACCACGCCGCCCCACGTGCGCTTGCCAATCAATGGTCCGAGTCCAGCTTTGCGGAAATAGTGCGGAAAGATATCGCCATCCGAAGCCGAGGTTTCGCTGATAAGACAGACCATTGGCCCGTGGAAAACTGCAGCCGGATAAGTAAATGGCTTATCGCTGGACTGGCCAAAGCGCGTGCCCATCAGTTTGGTGTCGAGGCGTTCGATGATCCACTGCGAGACGTTGCCGCCGCCGTTGGAGCGGACATCCACCACCAGCCCCTCTTTGCGGATTTGCGGATAGTACCATTTGATGAACTCGTAAATGCCGTCAGCGCCCATGTTGGGGAGATGCAGGTACGCCACGCGTCCGCCGGTCATTTGCGAAACTTTCTCGCGGTTGCCATCAACCCATTCTTTGTAGAGCAGATCGGACTCATCGTTGATTGGTTTGTACGTAACTTTGCGCGCGCCGTCCAGCACCGGCCGCGAGTTCAGCGTCAGCGTGACCGGATCGGTTTTATGCTGCAGCAGCCGGTACGGATTGTCGTTGGCGTTAAGTTCCTCGCCGTCGACAGCTAACACATAATCGCCGACTCTCGCATCGACGCCAACTTCGGTCAGCGGCGAGCGGTATTTTTCCTCTTCGTTACTTCCGCGGAAAATTTTTGAAATACGATAGCGCCCGGCTTGTTCATCCAACTCGAAGCGCGCGCCCGGCAGCGCCACTTTTGGCCGCTCGGGAATTTCAAAATCGCCGCCGACAATGTAAGCGTGGCCGACGTTCAGCTCCGAGACCATCTCGCCCAAAACATAATTCAAATCCGAGCGATGCGCCACGTGCTGCAGCAGGGTGCGGTACTGATCGCCAATCGCTTTCCAATCATACCCGTGCATGTTGCGGACGTAAAAGAAATCGCGGTAGCGGCGCCAAACCTCGTCGAAAATTTCTGCCCATTCCTGCGCCGGCACACGATCGACCATGAGTCCTTTGGTGGAGACGGTTTTCTTCTCGCCGGGCTTGGGTTTGGCGTCGTAAAGGTTGTACGCTTTCTCCTGCTGCACCAGCACTTTGCTGCCATCGGATGAAAGCGCGTAACCCGAGATGTTTTCAGCCAGTGTCGAGCTTTTGCGCTCTTTGAATTCGAAAATCTCGAGGCTGGTTTTCTTGTAACTGTCGCGGCCATAAAACGGCGCGCCGGCGCTGGTGTAAATGAGGTGCCCTTTGATGGCTGTGAGGGCGTTGAGATTATCCGATTCGACGGGGACCTTTGCCACCCGTTGCGCGAGACCATCAAAATCGATTTTGATGTATTCTTTCGGAGTCTCTTTGGCTTTCTTTTCGTCCTTTTTTTCTTCCGCGCCTTTTTCTTTTTCCGTCTTTTCACCCTCGCCAATTGTAACTTCGTCGCTCTCCGGCGCAAATGGATTCTTCACGTCTTTGCGCAGCGCCAGTGCAAAAATGCCAGTGCTGCGATTGCCGGCGAAGTTCCATTCCCAACTACTGATTTGCGGCGCGAACTCGCGATCGGAAAGATAGTAGAGGTAATTGCCTTCCGGATCCCACGCCGGTCCGTACTCATTAAAATTTTCGCCGGTGATGCGGCGGCGCTGGCCATCGCTCACGCTCCAAATATAAATCGAGCTGTAGCCGCTCCAATCGTTCATCGAAAATGCAAGGTGGCCGCCGCAGGCCGACCATGTGTAGTCGAAGATGCCGCTAAATTCATCGTCGGCGATCTCCTGCACCTGTTTCGTGGCGATGGTGAGCACGTACAACTTTCCATCTTTGTCTGAGAAAGCGAGGCGCCTGCCATCCGGCGCCCACTCGGGAGCGTACAGCATTCCTTTGAATTGCGTGCTGAGCTGCTCGGGCTGGCCACCATCCTGATTGATGAGATAGACTTGATCCTCACCGCTGCGATCAGAGATGAACGCGATCTTCGCGCCGTCCGGCGACCAGCGCGCCCATTTGTCGTGCGCATTCGATGTGTTGGTGAGATTGCGGGTCGGGCCTTTCTCGATGGGCGCGGTGAAAATATCGCCGCGGGCCACAAACAGCGCGCGCTCTCCTTTCGGCGAAAGCTCGAAGTCTTCGATATTTTTTTCGGCGGAGTAGCGCGAGGGGCGCCTGGCCAGCCCGTCGTCGGGAACGGTGATCGAGATGCGGCGATCTTCGTTGGTGGTCACGTCGAAGATTTGCAGCTCGCCGTCGAGCTCATAAACGATCTTGCTGCGATTGTCCGACGACGGCCAGCGCACGTCCCAAGTTTTGCTTTGGGTGAGCTGGCGCACATCGTTGCTTGCAATATCAAACGCAAAAAGATTGTAGGTGCCGTCGCGATCGGAGGTGAAATAAATGGTGTTGCCGATCCACATGGGATCGCGTTCGCTGCGGATGCTGGCGGCGATTTTCTGCGCATCATGAGTTTTGAGATCGAAGATGTATAAATCCTGCGCCCAACCGCCCTCATATCTTTTCCAGGTGCGAAAATCGCGGAACAGCGGCGAATAAACAATCTTGGCGCCGTCGGGTGAAAAATCGCCGGCGCCAGAAGTAGGCATGGGCAGCTTCACCGGTAAGCCGCCATCGACGCTCACGGTGTAAAGCGCAGTCAGGACGTTGGCGCCGTCGGCGTCGCGCAGCGAGCGGAACACGATCTTTGTGCCGTCGGGAGTCCAACCATAAACCTGGTTATCGTAACCCCAACGCGGCGCCAGCGGCCCGTGCGCGGGATAGTATGTCAACTGTTTCGGCTCGCCGCCTTCGGCCGGGATCACATAAACCTGCTCGTCGCCATCGTACTGGCCGGTGAACGCAATCCATTTGCCATTGGGAGAAAATTTGGGAAACAGCTCTTGGCCGGGATGCGCGGTGAGCCGCACGGCGAGTCCGCCGGAGGCCGAAGCTTTCCACAGATCGCCGCCGTAGCAAAACACCACGGTGTCATCGTGAATGTCGGGAAAGCGAAGCAGCTTGGTTTGGGATTGCAGTGAGCCAGTAGTAAACCATAGATTCACCAACAGAACAGCCAAAACCCATCGCCACACAAGTCTGTTCATAGCGCGTCTCTCCTTTTACTTGTTCATTGATTTGAGATTGTTCTGAATTTAAAATAATTCGGCTGGGATGCAAGCGGCGTGGCAAAATTTATTTTGCAAAACTAATTTAATATGATTATCTTTTTCCAAAAAATTGAAGGCGAACTTTGGCAACGATCGCAATTACGGTTCCCAAGAATCTTCGCGCGAAGTTAGGCGAAGCGGGCGCACAAGAATTCGTGGCGATAATCAATCAAATTAACACAGCACAGATCGAAGAGATGGAACGCCTGAATGGCCGCACGCTTGAAAAATTTCAGCATGAGCTTGCTCACACACGGGAGTTGCTGATTAACCAAATCGAACGACTTGCTGTTGCGTTTGACCAAAAGTTAACCGCCCAACGCTCCGAAATAAAACAACTCGGTATAGATTTTGACCAAAAGTTAACCGCCCAACGCTCCGAAATCGAACGGCTGGGTATTGAAATTGACAAGAAGCTAGCCATCCAGCGCGCCGATTTAATAAAATGGATGTTCATCTTCTGGTCCACGACAATTGTCAGCGTGATCATGGGATATATTTTGAAATAAACTATTCTAACCACCCACTCGCGAAGCGTGGTCCCCCTCTTGGTGAAAAGTCCTTTTCAAAGAAGCCCCTTACTTGCGCACCTTCCTCAGCAAAATCTTTCTCTCCGGCTCTCTACCAAACTAAACCCGTTCCGTCAACGCCACCAGCCACTTGTGCAGCGGGTCCATTTTTTTGTAGCGCTCGAAGCAGTAATCCACGATCGCCGGCGAATGCAATTCTCGCGGAATTTTTGTAGTGGCGCCGGCGTAGAGTCCATTAAACAGCAACATATCCGCGTTCGGATGATCGGCATCAAAGCCGCGCGGCGTCTTTTTATAAACTCGCCCGCCTAATTCGTATTCGCCCTTTTGGGTGACTTTTTTGATCGCCTGCGCCAACTGTTTGCCGTGCGTTTGATGCACCACCGCGGCGCGATAGGCCTCCAACAGATGCTTTGGAAATTGGTAAATGCCGACTCCCAACATCAGATTCGGCGGCTCGAGATGGAAATAATAGCACGAGCATTCCATGCGCGGGCCGCTGCCCTCCCACCACATGATTCCCAAATGTGTTTTGTAGGGCGATTTGTCTTTGCTGAACCGCGTATCGCGATGAATGCGAAACAGCGATTTGTTGGGCCGCGGATCGGCGTTCACTTTTGGGGAAATCTTTCGCAGGCGTTTCCCCATCTCCACGACAAACTCCCGCGCCGGCGCGAGAACGTAATTTTCGTAATCGTCCTTGTGTTTTTCGAACCACGGCTTGCTGTTGTTTTCTGTAAGCTCGCTCAAAAAGGCAACGCATTCTTTGGGAAAACCAGAAAAAATTTCGGGCATAAGTTGCTCCTCCGTTTGAAAATGAACTGTATCTCAAAGCTCCGCTTTGAGATAATTTTGAAACGCAAACCAGAGGTTTCCCTGTAACTCAACGCTCTGCTTTTCGATGCTTTAAAACGCAAACCAGAGGTTTGCTTTACATACCCACAAAATCGACAAATCGAACCGATTTTAACGCAATTCCGGATCAAAATCAAGAACAGGCAATAACTTGACTCCCAGGAATTTTTGAATTAAATTGGTCGCGTACTAATTTGGGAACGGCAAAGCATGCGACGTTTCGATCGCGCCACCGCCGAAGGCATCCTCTTCACCGATCAGTATCAACTGACGATGGCCCAGCTTTACTTCCGCCACGGCCTTCACGAAACACCGGCGCAGTTCGATTACTTCTTCCGCGATTATCCGGATTACGGCGTCCACAAAGCCGGCTACTGCATCAATGCCGGACTGGAGTGGCTATTGGACTGGATGCTTTCGGTGCGATTTCGCAAAGAGGACATTTCTTTTTTGCGCAGCCAGAAAAGCCGCGCCGGCAAACCGCTGTTTGCTGATGACTTTCTCAAGTGGCTCGAACAAAATGGCAGCTTCCATTCCATCTCCATGTTGGCCATCCCGGAAGGACGGGTTGTGCATCCCAATGTGCCGCTGGCCGTGGTGCAAGGCCCGCTGGCGATGGCGCAGATTTTAGAAACCTCACTGCTGAATCATCTTAATTACCAGACGCTGATTGCCACCAAAGCCGCGCGCATCCGCGAAATCAGTCACGGTCAGCTCATTTTAGAATTCGGCGCGCGGCGCGGGCACGATCGCGGGGTGCTGGCCGGCGCGCGCGCGGCGCTCATCGGCGGCGCGGATTTCACCTCCAACGTTGGAATTTCACACGCCCTCGGTCTGCCTCCCAAAGGCACCCACGCCCACAGCATGGTGCAGGCATTTCTGGCGCTGGGCATGAGCGAACTCGATGCCTTTCGCGCCTTCGCCGAGCTTTATCCGGACGACTGCATTCTGTTGGTGGATACCATCGATACCCTGGAAAGCGGCGTTCCTAACGCCATCAAAGTTTTTGAAGAGTTGAAGAAAAAGGGACACCAGCCGGTGGGCGTGCGATTGGACTCCGGCGACCTGGCTTATCTCAGCATCGAAACCGCCAAACGGCTCAACGCCGCGGGCTTCGCGGATACCACGATTGTTTTATCCAACGAGTTGGATGAATTGAACATCTGGCAAATCATCACTCAAATTGAAGAAGAGGCGCCGCGCCACAACCTCGATCCCAATCAGCTTATCAAACGGTTGGCGTACGGCGTGGGCACGCGGCTCATCACTTCCGCCGGTGATTCCGCGCTGGGCGGCGTTTATAAATTGGTGGCGCTGCAGCGGGACAACCACTGGCTGCCGGCGATCAAAATTTCGGAATCGCCGACCAAAACCCCCAACCCGGACAACAAGCGCGTCTGGCGAATTTACGACCGCCGCGGCAAGGCCACCGCCGATCTCATTGGCCTCTCCGATGAAGAACCGCGGGACTGGAAAACAATTCATTTGCATCATCCAACGGACGCCACTATCCATCGCGTCTTGGATAAATCACAAATTATGGAAATCGAACCTTTATTGACGGACGTTCTCAAAGAGGGAAAACTGATTGTGGATTTTCCAACCATCCAGGAAATGCGCGAAATTCGCCAGCGCGATATAGATCGGTTGGACGCCGGCGTGAAGCGACTGATGAACCCGCATATTTATCACGTTTCCATAACGCAAAACCTTTGGGAACGAAAACAGCATCTGGTAGAGAGCATGAAGAAGCAATCAACATTTGAGAATTAAAGATAGATGATGGAACGAAGGAGGTTTATTGAAAATGTTAGCGAACGAATTACCCATTCCTTCCTATTTTGATCCTGGCAAAGTTGGAGAAGTCTGGCGCGTCCCGTATCAGGAGCGGGCGGCGCAAGCGGAAAAATGGGCGCGGCAGCACAACATTCAACCGGCGTCCCGCGATGAGTTTCGTGTTTGCCTCATTGCCGTGGATGTACAAAATACCTTTTGCATTCCAGACTTCGAGCTGTTTGTAGGCGGACGCTCCGGTACCGGCGCGGTTGATGACAACCGCCGACTGTGCGAATTTATTTACCGCAACCTGAATGTCATCACGCAAATTTGCCCAACCATGGACACCCATCAGGCCATGCAAATTTTCCACAGCATTTTTCTAATCAATGATCAGAATCGGCATCCCGAACCCTACACACTGATTTCGGAAAAAGACATTCGCGACGGCGTCTGGAAACTCAATCCGGAAGTTGCGATCGTCTTGGGAATCGATGAAAAATACGGGCAGGAATATCTACAGCACTACACCAGCCAACTGGCAAAGGGCGGAAAATATCAACTCACCATCTGGCCGTACCATGCGATGTTGGGCGGCATCGGCCACGCCCTGGTGTCGGCGGTGGAAGAGGCGATTTTCTTTCACAGCATCGCGCGCCGCAGTCAACCCGACGTTCAGGTGAAAGGCAACAACCCCTTGACGGAAAACTACTCGGTTTTGAGTCCAGAAGTGCTGGAAGATCAAACCGGCCAAAAAATTGCCAAAAAAAACAGCGCCTTCATTCGCAAGCTGCTGGAGTTCGACGCGGTGATCATTGCCGGCCAGGCCAAAAGCCACTGCGTCGCCTGGACCATCGCAGACCTTCTGAAAGAAATCTGGGACAAAGATCACCGGCTGGTGAAAAAAGTTTATCTGCTGGAGGACTGCATGTCGCCGGTGGTGGTCCCGGGGGTGGTGGATTATACCGATCAAGCGGACGCCGTTTTCAAAGAATTCGCCGAGAGCGGCGCGCACATTGTGAAATCCACGGAAGCTATTTACTTTTAAAAAGGGCTTATCCTGATTAATTCATGAACCGCAGAGCGCGCAGAGGCCGCGGAGTTGTTTCCGTTAGAGTTAATTGTTTTTATTTAGCCTCTGATCTCTGCGGTGAATTATCCGGGCTAAGAAATTAACCCTAAAGGTCACCGAACGTCATTGAAAATTCTTTAGATTCTTCGATGGGTTTCACTATATTCGGTGTTTAACATTAACTCTCGTACCTCAAGCCATGTTAAAATCACCCCAGAAATTCTTTGCGGACAGCCAAAAGCTGCGCGCGCTGTTCGCGATTTTGATCGCGCTGGTTTTGATTTACGGCGTCGGCAATTTTCGCCGCGCCATTTCCTCCGCCACCGATCAAAATTATTTTGACGACGGCAAACTCGGCGTCACCGTCAAAGCCGTAACCAAAGGCGGCGCATCTGATCGCGCGGGCATTCAAGTGGGCGACGTGATTCTCAGCATTAAGGGGCGGCGCTTCCAGAACGCCATCGAAGCCGACCGCATCCTGCGCGAAATCGCCCCCGGCGAAACCGTTGAATACATCGTGCTGCGCGAGGGCCAGCAGCTCACCATCCCGGTTACCATGGCCACCATCGGCGTGGATATCTATCTGGTTCTGCTGTTTCTGACCGGACTGGCGAGTCTGGGGACGGCGGCGTTTTTCGGCCTCCTGCGCCCGCATCTCAAACCAGCGCGACTGCTCTTTGCCAGCTTCCTGATTTGGAGTTTGATTTTGTTGTCGCTCTCGGTGCGAGTTTCCATCAACTCGATACTGCAGGCCGCGGCGATACCCATTTTTATCATGCTATTTTTTTATGCGCGCATGTATTTTCCGGTCCCCCGCCCCGATATCCTGAAGCGCCGTTGGTTGCATCGCACCTTTATTTTCACTGCGTTCACGCTGTCCGCCGTCATTGTTGTTTTGATGACGCTGTTGTTTTTGCAAAAAATAAAATTCAATTTCTATTTGGGAATCGTCATCAATGGCTCGCTGCTTTTCCTGATTCTTGTGGGAATTGGCATCTTTTTCTTTCATCGCAAAACCAAACCCCCCGAAGTTAAACGCCTCAACCGCTACCTCAAATGGAGCGGCTGGGTAGTTGGCGTGACCTTTTTTGCGGTCACCGCCATCTGCATCTGGTACAAGATCGAGTGGCTCATCTACGGCCAATTTGCCTTAATCGCGCTGATCCTTTTTCCCCTTTCGTATCTTTATACTACCTACCGCTTCCGCTTGCTCGACTTCAATCCGGTGATACGCCGCAGCCGGGTTTATGTCACGGTTTCTATCCTGATTAATATTGGGCTGGCGGTGATTCTGATCTCAGGCGTTATGATGTTACCAAAGCTCCGCTTGAATTATCCGGGAATCTGGTTTACCAATCAGCAAATTCAAATCGGCTTTGTAAACGATTTGCCGCCCGAAAAACGCGAACACTGGAAGGTCAAAGCCGTGGTGGTTGAAACGATTTTGTTCATTCTGATACTCTGGCGGCTGCGGGTTTTTCTGCAGAAGCGCGTGGCGCGAAAATTTTATCAGGAGAAGTACGATTACAAAAAAGCGCTAGCCGAGTTCAGCGGCATCGTCGCGTGCTGTTTGGATGAAAAGCGCCTGAGCCACGACGTGATTGAAAAACTTTCTGGATTGATGCGCCTAAAAAATATTGGCATCTTTTTGGCTGAAAACGGCAAACTGATTCCCGCCGAAGCTTCGGGTTTTCAACCTGAAACCTGGCAGAAACTGCATTTCCACAGCGACGATGATTGGGTCCGAGAAATCGCAAGTAAAGGTCATGCCCAGCCGGTGGAGAGCTTGAATTCCTGGAATTCTGAACTCAAAAAAATGGGCGTCTCATTTCTGGCGCCGATTGCTTTGAACGGACGCCTGTTGGGATTGTTCGTAGTCGGCGAAAAACTCTCCGAAGATCACTACCAAGTGGAAGACCTGGAGCTATTGGAGGCTGCGGCTTCGCAAACCGCGGTGGCGCTGGAAAACGCCAACCTCTACAAAGAATTAAAACAGCAGGAGCGGATGAAGAATGAGCTGCAGATCGCCCGCCGAATTCAGCTCGGCTCGCTGCCGAAAGGCATCCCCAATATCGCGGGCCTCGACATCTTTGTTCACTCCGAACCCGCCACCGAGGTGGGCGGCGATTTCTACGACTTCCTGCAATTCAACAAAAAGCAATTGATGATCATCGTTGGGGATGTTTCCGGCAAAGGGACGTCGGCGGCGCTGTATGTCAGCAAAATTCAGGGCATCATGCGTTCCATTTATTCCTATCATCCATCGCCGCGGGAATTTTTTGTTCGGCTCAACTCTCTGATGTGCAGCGATCTCGAAAAAAGTTTCTTCATCACGCAGGTGGGCGGCAAGTTTGATTTGCGCGCCAAAAAGCTGACGCTGGTGCGCGCCGGTCATGAGCCGCCCATTCACTACGACGCGCGTAAAAACATCACCCAGGTTTTGGAGTGCCCCGGAATGGGAATGGGGCTGGGCTCAACCCAGGAATTTGCTGAACAAACGCGCGCGAAAACCATCCCGTTGAAGCGCGGCGACATTTTCGTCTTCTACACCGACGGGGTCACCGAAGCCAAGAATCACAACGGTGAAGAGTTTGGAACGGATCGTCTGCAGCAGGTGATCAAAAACGCGGCTGCGGAACCAGCGGGGCGCATCGGCCTGGCCATCATCGAGGCGGTGGAGCAGCACGCTTCTGCCAGCGCTCGCTTCGATGATCTCACGGTGTGCGTGGCGAAAATTCGTTAGGCAAATTTCTCCCGGAAAAATTGCGGCGTCAAATGATGCGAACCATTTTATTTCTCCTGATCATCGAATCGTCATGTTCGTTACAACTGTGGTCGCAGCACTATGGCGTGGTGGGCACGGGCGTAACTCTCAGCCTCTATGATTCCGCCGACTTAAATCATTTTAAGCAAACCTACAACGCCGTCAACGCGCCCAACATGAGCCAATTTTTAAGCGGCTTCGATAACTATGTGGGGCTGCGTTTTGAGGGCGGATACCGCTACGTGGGATATCGTCTGACTACGGCCGTGCTGGCGGGCTGGCGCCGCTTAACCAGCAGCAGCAACGGCCTGTTCAACAATGGCGACAGCCGCAATTTTCGCATTCATTCCGACGCCTTTTATTTAGAAGGGGAAGCCGGCAGAGTGTGGGGGAACGTTTTTGTGGGCGGGCTGCTGACGCTTTTTTTAAACCGCCGTGTCAGCATGAAATCGAGTTATTCAAATATTTCCGGCTCGGACTACTCGGAGCGCCTGGACGGTGCGTACAAAGCGCAATCCTTCTTCGCCGGCGACCTCGGGCTCGTGCTCGGCGTCCGAAAAAACCGCACCTTTTTGATGGCTAAAATCAGCCGCCCAGTTTTTGCAACCAACACGGGCGGCCATCTGCGGGATTCCGCCCCGGAAAAAATTCTCGATGGCAGCGACCGCTTCCCGGATGACTTCATCAAATTCACCAATCGTGAGCCGTATGCCGGCGTCCGCAATAGGCTGGATGGTTGGAAGATTTCGATTGTCCTCGCGTTTGCATTCAAAGTTTTCATTTAGCAACTTAACCGCAAGGTTCGCAAAGACAACGCAAAGAACGCGAAGAATTGTTGCGCCCTCTTTGCGGTCATTGCGGTTATAAAACGTCTCACCTCTGCCCTCTGCCGTCTCACGGCAGCAGCGCCAGCACAAACGCCAGAATGGTCACCGCGATGCAAGCCAGCGCCGCAAAAAGATGAAATTGGTTCTCGGGTTTGATTTCGGCGAAACCCACCAGCGCCGCGGTTACATACCCGCCCACGAAGCCGCCGGCATGAGCCCAGTTGTTGATGCCCGGAAACAGAAATCCCATCGCAAACAGCACAATCGCCCACTGTCCCACTTCGCGATAAATGTGGGCGCCGAAGGTGCCGCCGCGCCGGCGGCCGTAATAAATCAACGCGCCGAGCAGCCCAAAGTTGGCACCGGAAGCGCCGATGGTGAATCCAATTTCAGCCAAATTGGAAGCGACATAACCCAAAACTCCGGCAACAGTAAAAATAATGAACGTGCGCGCCACCCCGAAAAATTCTTCGAGAGGCGGGCCTAATTGCCGCAGCCAGTACAAATTGAAGAAAATGTGCAGCAGCCCGCCGTGCAGATAAACGGCTGTAATAAGCGTCCACCATTTACCAAGCGACATCGCCAACGTGCCGGTGGCGCCGAGACGAAATAAGCTGTGGCTGGACGGGCCAAGAAAATCAAAAATCCCGCCGGGGTGCATGATGGCAGAAGGATCAAAGAGGAGACTCAGAACGTAATACACGACACAAACGATCGTGATTGCCGGCACGAGACTCGCCTGCGCGCCAAAGATTTTCCGCAAATACCCGCTGAAGCCCCAGAGGTTGGGGTTCTTCATGCCGCAATAGATGCACTGCTCGGAATTGGCGCTGATAAGTTTCTTACAATTGGGGCAAAGGATCGCCCCAAGGTTATTCTTCTCTGACATCACGCTACCCTGAAATGATTTTAATTCGTTTCACAAATGGTGGTTTTGATTTGAAGGGGATCGGGGGGCTCATTAAGCGCGAGCAAATAAACTTTGTTTCGCTCCATCATCCAGACGCTTCGCGGAAATTGCCGGGCGTCGCGCGCTATGAAATTGATCACCGCTGGCGGTTTGAAACGAAAAATCGCCAGCCGCGATAATTCGATGCCCTGCCACAAGCGGGTTAGCAGCCAGGAAAGCACGATTAAAACCAGGCTGGAATGTTTTGTTTTGCGAGTGGACATAAGTTCAGCTTGCCAGTTGATCCAAAATGCTCACAAATTTTTGAATATCTTCTTGAATGCTTTTCCGACAACTCAGCCAGCGCTTCACAACGATTGCCATCTTATCCGCCTGCAATTCATACGCATAAGAAAAACGGAACACATGCCGGAACTTGCGAAGATCATCCAGACAATTTCGCGATTTTTTTGAGATGACCGCCGGTCGAACCTCATCAATGTCTAAGGCCATCCTATTTAGTAATTCTGCGTGCCAGTGTATCGAATCCTCAATTTTGTTTTCAAACTCTTTTGCAACTTTAACAAAAATCTCTTCGATGGTTGAATAGATTCCGGATAAAAAATATCCAATGATTATCAAATCTTCTTCGGAAACATCATCGCTGCTTCGCTCGGGATTCAACGACATTAGTTTGTCGTCCAATTCTCCGACTCTTACCAAAGCCTCGTGAATTTCAGATTTGAGAAGTTTGAGGCTCTCGAATTTAGTTTTCATACAAGACCACGCCCCTCTCGATGAATTTCAAAATACCGGGCCTGGCATCCTCGATTCTCACCAGATCAATATCTTCAAACGCCAGGCGTTTCTCTAACCACAACAACGCTTCCCAATAACGCGCGTTTGGCAGATTCTTCAGAGCAATATCCACATCCGAAATTACAGAGAAGTACCCCGGCCGAACCAGTGAGCCAAAAACGATCAGCTTAGTGACCTCGGGGAATTCGCTTAGAAACTCCGGCACAGATTCCCGAAGTTTTTGCAGTAGAGCGGTTCTTCGATTTTCCAATGAGGTTAGACGCGCGTCATTCCGCCGCTGCCAACGCGCTTTGATTTTTTCAACGTTCATGGTTCAACATAAGAAAGTCCAACCGGATATTCAAGTGGTAAAAACAAAAAGCCCGGCGTAATTCACCGGGCTCATTAAACCTGAATTAGGAACACTTTGGGTATCGAAGAATCGACCGTTAATTTGATCTTTGAATTTCGGGTTTGTTTCGGGTTCGGATTTCGATATTCGTATTTTTCAAATGTCGTTCATAATGAGAGCGACTTACTTGACTTCCCAGGTATCGCCGGACTCCAGCAGCGCCTGCAAATCGGGCTTGCCCATTTTCTGCGATGCTAGTTTGAGCTGCTCGGTCAACGCGTCTTCATAGCGCATCGCTTCAACGGAGCGAAACACACCGACGGGAATGGGCAGCGCGGGGTTGTCCATCATGTGGCTCAAAATATAAGCATAGGTGGAGTTGGGATCGTTTTCATTATGCACCAACAAATCCACTTCCGAAAATTTGCCGTCTTTGAGGGAAACCACTTCCGGCTTGAAGCCATTCAAGCGAATGCCTTTGTCTTTCTGTGCACCGAAAATGAGCGGCTTGCCGTGTTCGAGATAAACCACGTTCTCCGGCTTGGTTTCCTTTTCCGTGTATTTGAACCAGGCACCGTCATTGAAGATATTGCAGTTTTGCAGAACCTCAACAAACGAGGTACCTTTGTGCTCGGCTGCCTTTTTGATGGTTTCCTGCATATGTGCCGGATCGCGGTCCATAGTGCGGGCGACAAACGTTGCGCCGGCGCCAATTGCCACGCTGATGGGATTGAACGGATGATCTACAGAGCCGAACGGCGAAGACTTGGTAATTTTTCCGAATTCAGAAGTCGGCGAGTATTGGCCCTTCGTCAACCCATAAATTCGGTTGTTGAAAAGAATCACGTTGATATCGAGGTTGCGGCGCAGCAAGTGAATAAAATGATTGCCGCCGATGCTGAGGGCGTCGCCGTCGCCGGTGGCCACCCATACTGACAATTCCGGATTGGTGATTTTGACGCCGGTGGCAATCGCCGGCGCGCGGCCATGAATGCCATGAAAGCCGTAGGTGTTCATGTAATACGGAAAGCGGCTGGAGCAACCGATGCCGGAGACGAACACAAACTTTTCCCGCGGAATGCCTAAACTCGGAAGCGTCCGCTGCGTCTGCGCTAAAATCGAATAGTCACCACAGCCGGGACACCAGCGTACTTCTTGATCGGACTCGAAATCTTTTTTCGTGAGATTTATGATTGGCCCATTGGGGGTCATGGTTTCTTCTTTTACTCTCATTCTACTTCTCCAAAAGTTGATCGATTTTTTCTTCAATTTCAGAAGAGAAAAATGGCAGTCCCTGAATTTTGCTGAACCCAACTACCGGGACAAGATAAGTTGCTTGAATAACTTTCACCAATTGCCCCAAATTGAGCTCAGGGATCAATATCTTCTTGAAATTCGAAAGAATTTTCCCCAGGTCTTTGGGCAATGGGTTCAAATAACGCAAGTGAACCTGCGACACCGATTTGCCTTCTTTCTGCTTGTGTTCGACCGCCGTTTTGATGGCGCCGTACGTGCTGCCCCAGCCCAAGACAAGCAGGTCGCCGGAGTGCGGACCCTCAATTTGGGTGGGCGGCAGATCGTCAGCGATTTGCGCTACCTTTTTCGCACGGATGGTGCACATGTACTCGTGATTGCGCGGATCGTAACTTACATTGCCGGTCACGGCCTCTTTCTCCAAACCGCCAATGCGATGCTCGAGCCCCGGTGTGCCAGGCAGCGCCCACGGGCGTGCCAGCGTGATCTCATCCCGCAAAAAGGGCGCAAAGCTCTCCGGATCCGTCGCGAATTTCACTGGAATCTCCGGCAGCTTGCTGGCATCCGGCACGGGCCAGGGTTCCGCGCCATTGGCAAGATAGCCATCGGAGAGGAGAATTACCGGCGTCATGTATTTGATGGCGATGCGGCACGCCTCATACGCGGTTTCAAAACAATCGGATGGCCGCGACGCCGCCACCACCGGCACCGGCGCCTCGCTGTTTCGGCCGTAGATGGCCTGCAACAGATCCGCGGCTTCGGTTTTCGTGGGCATGCCGGTGCTGGGGCCCGCGCGCTGGATATCGCAAATCACCAGCGGCAGTTCCACACTTACCGCCAGGCCAATGGCCTCCATTTTCAGCGCCAGCCCCGGGCCGCTGGTGCCAGTGGTGCCCAAGGCGCCGGCGTATGATGCGCCAATGGCGGCGCACACGGCCGCAATTTCATCTTCCGCCTGAAAGGTGCGCACGCCAAAATTCTTGTAGCGCGAAAGCTCGTGCAGAATATCGCTGGCAGGCGTAATGGGATAGCTGCCATAAAACAGCGGCAACCCCGATTTCACAGAAGCGGCAATCAAACCGAGCGCGATGGCATCGTTGCCGCTCAAACTGCGGTATTTGCCGGGCGGCAATTTCGCCGGCTTGACTTCATACGAGGTGGCAAATTGCTCCGTTGCCAGACAATATGCATAACCAGCTTTCAATGCGCGCAGGTTGGCTTCTACCAATTCCGGTTTCTTTGAAAATTTATCTTTGATCAAAGCGATGGCGTGGTCCATCGAGCGATTATACAGCCAAAAAACCATGCCAAGCGCAAAAAAATTCTTGCAACGATCCACTACTTTGGCGGAGAGATTCAATTCTTCCAGCGCCTTGCGCGTTAGGCCGGTGATATCCACTTCGAACAACTGATATTTGTCTAACGAGCCATCCTCCAGGGGATTGCGTTCATAGCGCGCGAGCTGCAAATTCCGATCTTTGAAAGCTTCGGAGTTCACAATCAAAATACCGTTGGGTTTGAGGTTGCCAATATTCATTTTCAACGCCGCCGGATTCATAGCAATCAAAGCGTCGTATTGCTCGCCGGGCGTGTGAATGTCATAGCTGCTGAAATGCAGTTGGTAGCCGCTGACGCCGGGCAGTGTGCCGGCAGGGGCGCGAATTTCGGCCGGAAAGTCCGGCAAAATACCAATGTCGTTTCCAAGCAATGCCGAGGTGTTCGCCAATTCATTGCCGACTAACTGCATGCCGTCGCCGGAGTCGCCGGCGAAACGGATAGTCACCTCGTTGAGAGTTTTGACTGGTTTACTCATCTTTTATGATTACTCCAATTTATTTGAAAACAGTTGATTTATTGCAAATCCATCGTTCAGCCGCCGTCAGCGCTTTTGGCGCCAACGCGAAGCGGGTGCGGCGGCAAGTTTAAAACATCCTGCGGGAAAAACTCGACGATATAGTGGACAACGTCGCGAATGGAAAGCACAGAAACAGGTTCGCCTTTTTCATCGACGATGGTTAGGTGGCGATAGCCTCCGTGGTGCATCAGCCGCAGCGCTGAAAGGATGGGGTCCTTCAGAGTCAGGGTTACGGGATGGGGGGTCATGTAGTCGTCCACTTTGGCTTTCGCCAGATCGATATTCTCGCCGGCGATCTTCATTAACACGTCGCGCTCCGTGAAAATGCCTTGCAAGTTTTTGTTTTTAACTACCAGCAAACACCCAAAATGGCGGGCAAGCATGGTTTCCACGCATTGTTTGATGGATGTTCCCGGCGCAACCGTCACCGCTTTTTTCAAATTCAAAGTCTTGATAGGCACGAGCAAATCTTTATCGCGCAGGGTGATTTCCTGCTCTTCCATCAGCTCCTGCATGGTGCGCAGCTCATCATCGAATTTGTCAAAATCCGTTTTAACTACCATTGGCGCCTCCTCGATTTTATGCTGTTCGGCTTTTCCCCCTGCCTAATTTTTCTCCCCAACGTTTTCTACTAAATGCGACATGATGTCGCGCATGGAAATCACACCGCAAGGTTCGCCTTTGGTGTTGATTAAAAGGATGTGGCGAAACCCGCCGAGGTCCATTCGGTTAAGCGCGAATGCCAGTTGATCGTCAATGTAAAGATATTCCGGGGTAGTGGTCATCACTTCTTCGATTTGCACTTTTTTGACGTCCAGCCCCGCGCCGACCACCCGTTTCAACACATCGCGCTCCGTGAAGATGCCAGCCATCTGATTGTTCCTCACCACGCACACGCAGCCAATACGCTTTTCTTTCATGAGTTTGATCACTGCATCCACCTTAGTGCCAACTTTGACACTCACTGCTTTCGGTGGATTTAAAGCTTCAATGGGGGATCGCAGCGTTTTTGAATCCATGACCGCCTCCGGGTTAGGATGGATGAGCACGCTAAAATAACGGCGTAAATATAAAGAGCGTGCCACTAAAAATCAACATAATTGATGGGGCGAATCTTTATATTATTGAAAAGACTACGACGAGGCAATTCCCGCGTGGGTGCTCAGAATTTGGAGATGGCTTCATTGCGTTTGCCTACGCAGGCAGGCAAGGACCGCTCCGCTTTCTTAATCTTGATTCCGCGCTCTGCGTGGGCTCCGCCAGCCTCTTGACTGTTTAACCTTTTTTAATGATATTGCGCCATTCAAAGGCGATTGAACCATGAGGCATACAATTTACGATCTCATCATTATCGGCGGGGGCATCAACGGCGCCGGCATTGCGCGCGATGCCGCCGAACGCGGACTCTCTGTTTATCTTGCCGAAAAAAATGACTTTGCGTTCGGCACCACCTTTCGTTCCACCAAACTCATTCACGGCGGCCTGCGTTATCTCGAACATTACGAAATCGGGCTGGTGCGGGAGTCTCTGCGGGAGCGGGAAATTCTGCTGCGACAAGCCCCTCATCTCGTCCACCCCATTCAGTTTGTCATTCCAATTTATGAAGACAACAAATACGGTTATGGCAAAGTCAAGTTGGGACTGCTGGCCTACGACATTCTTTCTTATGATAAAACCCTCGAAAACCACCAATCGTACTCGACGGAGGAGTTGCTCACTTTCGAGCCCAACATCCGCGCCCGTAATCTCGAAGGCGGCTTCACTTATTTCGATTGCCAGCTCACCTACCCGGAACGTCTTTGTTTGGAAAATATTTTGCTGGCGAAAGCTGCGGGCGCCGTCGTGCAAAATTATACAAAAGTCATCGACCTGCTCATTGAGGACGATCAGATTCGCGGCGTCAAAGTTCGAGATGCGTTGACCGGCAAAGAGTCGGAAATTCACGGGCGGGTGGTGGTAAACGCAACTGGCGCTTGGGTCGATTCCCTTCTACAGCTTCGCAATCCGTACACCCCCAAAAAAATTGGCGGCACGAAAGGCAGCCACATTTTATTGCCAAAATTCCGGCACGGCCCGCGCCACGCCCTGTATCTGCCCGCGCATCAGGATGGTCGGCCGTTTTTCATCATCCCCTGGCGCGATTACTACTGGGTGGGCACCACCGACATCCGCTACGAAGGCGACCTCGAGTCGGTGCGCGCCACCGCTGAAGAAATCGAGTACCTGCTGGCCGAAGTCAATTTTGTTGTACCCGATGCGCATCTCACGGCAAAAGATGTCATCTATTCATTGGCTGGCATTCGCCCCCTGCCGGTTACGGACAGCGATACTGAGGAGGCCGAGATCACCCGCCGTCACATTATTTTCGATCACGAAGACGAGGGCATCGAAAATCTGTTTTCCATCATTGGCGGCAAGCTCACCACCTTTCGCAGTCTGGCGCAGGAAGCCGTGGATCTGGTGTACGAAAAGTTACACCGCGAATCGCCGGAGTGCCAAACCGCAGAAAGGCCTTCATGGGGCGGCGGCATGAGCGACCTGCAACGGTATCTGCGCGATAATGTCCGAAGTCACGCGCAGAAGTCCGGCCTCGCGCAAGAACAAGTGGCATATTTGATTTCGATTTATGGCAGCCAATTCCGGCGGGTGCTGGATTTGGCTAATGAGCTGCCGGAGCTGAAAGCGCCTATATGCAAAAACAATCCCGATATCAAAGCGCAAATTGTTTTTTCCATCGAGAACGAGCTGCCGCGCACCCTCGCAGATATTTTCCTGCGGCGCACCGGCATCGGCACCAGCGCCTGCCGCGGATTGGACTGCGCTGAAACCGGTGCCGAGGTGATGGGTAAATACTGGGGCTGGAATCGCAAACAAATCAAAGAAGAAGTGGAGGATTATCGGCGGCGGGTGGAGTTGTTGTATGGACTTCAATGAGGGAAGGTTTCAATTGCATCCAAAATGTCCCTAACGCGTTCCAGAGCATCTCTCATATTCTCACAGCCTCTTTGAGAACGCGGTCGCGAATTCGTTTTTTCAATCCTCGCTCAGTAACTACATCGACCCGCCGTTGAAGCAAAGCTTCCAATTCTACTAAAAGCCCTCCCATGTCAAGCAAGGTTCTTCCCGGTTCCATCTCAACCAAGAAATCTACATCGCTATTTAAATCGGCTTCACCGCGCGCAGTTGAGCCAAAGACGCGAATATTTCGCGCCCCGTGTTTTGAGGCGAGGCGCAAAATTTCGTCTCTCTTGAGCAACAAGAAATCTTTTAGTTGCATATCTGATCTCATCTTTGACGGACTAACGACTAAGCATGTTCGTGAATTGCTTTCCGCTCTTCCCAAATCTTCAAGGCATGCACTGCAAACCTCCAGTCCAAATAATCATCTTCCATTTCAAAATTTTCGGCGTTTTCCAATGCGGTAATTTTTTTCTCGAAATCATCAAAGCACATTTGATATTTCTTTTGATAATGATTAAGTTCAGTTTCATATTTTTGCACTTTGGCCAGACTGATCATCTATGCCTGGTTTCTCAGTGCCTCGACTTCAGAAGAAATTCCGGCATCTTTTAGGATATCGCGAATTATAGACTTTACTTTTTGAGTCATCTGTGTTCACCCTTTTGCTCACTCGGAATCTACAACTGTTTGCTAAGTGAGTCAAGAAAAATGTACCCTCGTAAGTTTTACCAAGCCCACTACCGCTGCATCAACGGTTGCGTTTCCGGAATCCCCCTCTCCGAAATCATCTACCGCTGCCCGAAGTGCGGCGATCTGCTGGAAGTCCAACACGATCTCGAGGCGTTGAAAGCAACTTCCGCGAGTAAGTGGAAAGAAATCTTTGCCGCGCGCTACGGCCGCGCCGCCGGCCCGTTCGCCAGCGGCGTTTGGGGGAAAAAAGAGTGGGTGTGCCCAGAAATCGCTGATGAACATATTGTTTCCATTGGCGAGGGACGAACCCCGCTATTCGAGGCGCGGCAAATTTCGAAAAAAACGGGAATCGAAAAAATCTGGGTGAAGCTCTGCGGCAACAGTCACACCGGCTCATTCAAAGACTTGGGAATGACGGTGCTGGTCTCGATGGTCAAACAGATGATCGCGCAGGGACAGAAAATCAAAGCCGTCGCCTGCGCCTCCACCGGCGATACCTCGGCGGCGCTGGCGGCTTACTGCGCCGCGGCGGGAATACCGTCGATTGTGCTGCTTCCCAAAAATAAAATCTCAACAGCGCAGCTCATTCAGCCCATCGCCAACGGCTGCCTCACCCTTTCACTCGATACCGATTTCGATGGCTGCATGGCGATGATACAAAAGCTCACCGAGTCGAAAGAAATCTATCTCGCCAATTCCATGAACTCGCTGCGCGTCGAAGGCCAAAAAACCGTGGCGATGGAAATCGCCCAACAATTAGACTGGCAAGTCCCGGATTGGGTGATTGTGCCGGGCGGCAACCTCGGCAATGTCTCCGCCATCGGCAAGGGTTTTTCGGAAATGAAATTCGTCGGCTTAATTGATCGGCTGCCGCGGCTGGTGTGCGCGCAGACCGAGAAAGCCAATCCGCTTTACGAAAGTTACAAAAGTGGCTTCGTCGATCTTCAGCCCCAAAAAGCTGGTGCCACGTTCGCCTCCGCAATTCAAATTGGCAATCCTGTGAGTTTTAAAAAGGCCGTTCGGGTTTTGAAAAAAACAAATGGCATCGTCGAACAGGCCAGCGAAGAAGAATTGGCGAACGCCGCGGCGCTGGCCGATCGCGAAGGATTATTCGTTTGTCCGCAAACCGGCGTGGCATTGGCCGCGTTTCTGAAATTGGTGGAGAAAAAAGAAATCAAGCCGAACGATCGCGTGGTGGTGGTTTCCACGGCACACGGGTTAAAGTTTGTGAATTTCAAGGTGGGCTATCACGAAGGGCAGCTGGATGGCATCGAGCCGCGATTGGCGAATCGGCCGGTGGAGTTGGCAGCGGATTTGAAAGAAGTGATGGTCAGAATTAAAATTTGACTTTTTATTTTAGAAGCTCAATAAACTCTTCAACAGTCAATTCTGCTTGTTCAATGATGCTGCGAAGTGTGCCCTTTTTGAGGTCTCTCGGATGAACCGGTACGGTAACTCTAAGTTTCTCTTTCTTAAAAATTTTGTGGCCGCCTCGTTGTCGATGTTCAACAAACCTGCTTTTTGAAGGGCTCTAATAACATCGCGGCTTTTAAGCGGCGGCAATCTGCTCATGGGGCGCCTCTACTTCTACAATAAGATGGTTTTCATCTGGAATGGGGAGACCATCTGCTCGGAGGCTTTCCAGATACAAAGCGATTGCCTCTTTTATGTTGGCTAACGCATCATCATAAGTGTCTCCTTCGGAAATACAGCCAGGCAAAGATGGGACGGTAACCGTATATCCACCTTCTTCTTGAGGTTCAAAAATTACTTTATAGAAGTTCTTGCTCATTGCTAACTCCCGATTCTCTAAAATTTACATTATTATTAAATAATGTTTGTACTGTAAAAAGCAAAACAAATCTTGTTTTTGCAAAGAGAATTTTTTATTTGATGACTAACAATTTTGTGGTTCACTGTGGTGAATGCAGTGAAGGAATAAACTCACCCCTACCCTTGTCTAACTGTCGGACTCTATTTTGAAAAGGCGATCTTGACGGATCATGATTTGATAGCGCGCGCCCGCGATGGCGACCACAACGCATTTGCAGAGTTGGTGAAGAGATACGAGCCGCAAGTGGCAGCAACGGTGACTGGCATGTTGGGAAATACGGACACCGCCGATGACATCGGCCAGGAAGTCTTCATGCGATTTTACAAGTCGCTGCATAGCTTTCGCGGCGACGCTGCGCTGGGCACCTATTTGACGCGCATCGCCATCAACCTTTCGTTGAACGAATTGAAGCGGCGAAAACGCCGGCGGTTTTTCTTTTCAAAATCGGAAGACGAGAAATCTCTCGCGGAAATCAAAGCGGATGACAAGCCCGATTCTTTTGAGAGCCAGCAACTGGTGCAACAAGCGCTGCAAAAATTAGAACCGGAGTTCCGCGCGGTGGTGGTGCTGCGGCTCATCGAAGGCTACTCCACCGAAGAAACGGCGCACACGCTGAATATTCCGCTCGGCACCGTGCTGTCGCGACTGTCGCGGGCGCAAAAAAAACTGCAGGAATATTTGAGGCCTTTCATAGAGGAGACGGTATGAAATCAGATTGGTTAAATTTACTCCTCCGCTCGTTTGATGGCGACCTTTCCCAAAACGAGCGCGCCGAATTGGAAACCGCGCTGCAAAATTCGCCGGAATTGCGGGAAGAGAAAAAAAGTCTTGAGGCCGTGCGCGGAATGATCGCCAGCGGCGCCGTGCGGAAGTTCAAGCCGTTCTTTGCCGCACGCCTCATGCAGCGCATTCAGTCTGAAACCGCGCAACGGGAAGACTTTTTCGAATCGCTCATTTGGATGTTCCGGCGCATTGCGCTGGCCGGCGCGCTGACGGTGATTTTGTTGTTCGCCTCCGCCCTGCTGACCGGCCGGGCCCCATCGCTGTCAACTTTGTTTGGAATGCCGCAAGTGACCATTGAAGACACGCTGCAATTGGATACGCAATTGGAGGAATAAACTTTGAATACGAAAACAAAAACTTCTTTTATTCTAATTGGAACTTTGCTCATCGGCGTCGCCATTGGCGCGCTGGGCAGCGCTCTGTTGCGCGAGGAACGCGCCCGCAAGTTTGAGCTGATGCGGCCGGAGAACCGTTTTCTCAATTTTATGAAAGGGGTGATTCGGCCGGCGCCGGAGCAAAGCCAGCAGCTCGACGAGGTTTTGGGCAATTACTCCAAACGGATCTCCAACATTCACGAAAAGCATCAGGAAGAAATTCTCGCGGTTTACGATTCTCTGCGCACGGATCTAAATGCGCTGCTCACCGAGGAGCAGCGCGCGCGGTTGGAGGAAAGCCTCGCCCGAGGACGCAGTCTCCGCGTCGCCGTGACGGTCGGGCATCTCACCGAAGAATTAGATTTGAGCGAAAGTCAATCTAAAAAAATTGAAGAGATTTTGCTCGCCAATGAAATTCTTCCGGGACGCGGCCGTATTTCTTTTAAAAAACGCCGGGAATTTCATCAAGAAATGAGAACCCAATTTGAAAAAACCGAAAAAGAAATTGAAGCCGTACTAACGCCTGAGCAACTGGAAAAGTATCGTGAGTTGAGAACCCGCCGCCGGTTTCTTTTGCGCGATGAGCCCCCGCCTTTCCCCGGCGATCGCTTCAACGCACCTCTTGATGATCCGCCAGAATAGAACATGCATTAGCTCTTGCCTTCAAAATTTAAAAACCACACGCAATTTCGTTTGCTGTGGTTTTTTAATTTTTTGATGCCGGGAATGAATCTCCGCCATCCGTTGTCTAACTGGCAAAAAGCGGAAAACGTATGCAGACCATCCAATCCAAAAAACTGTTTGCGTTGCGCTTCACGGTAAATGGAATTTTAAAACAGACACCTTAACTTTAAATGAAGGAGTGAATCACTATGAAAACGAAAATCATTATCCCGTTTCTAGTTCTCATGTTCGCGGCTTCTGCGGTTTTCGCGCAGAGAGGCCTCGAGCACAAACGTTTCAGTCGGCACCACGGGCAAATGTTTGGAATTGAAATGTTAGCCGACGAGTTAAAGTTGACCGAACAACAGCTCAGTCAGATCAAAGAACAAAGATTCGCCCGCGAAAAAAATGCGATTCAAACGCGTTCCAAAATCCAGCTCGCAGAACTCGAACTGCGCAACTTGATGCAGGGCGATAACCCGGATGAAAACCAGGGGAAAGGCAAGATCGAAGAAATTGGCAAACTCAAAACCGAACTGCGACTGAATCGGGTGCAGGGCCGGCTGGCGGTCCAAAAAATACTGACGCCGGAACAAAAAGAGACACTGAAAACCATTCAGAAAGAACGATTGCAAAATCGCCGCGGCGAAGATCGGCCATTCCCGCGCCAGCGAATGTTCCAGCATCTTCAAGGCAACAACGGCGATTTTGGTCCGGATGATTTTGATTTCGAGTTGGAAGGGGAATTCAGCGAAGACCTGGAGCTTTGATTCAAGCGCAGAAGTTGCATAACTAAATAACTAAGTTCCACTAAGTTTACCCTCCTGATGGGCAGGGCACTCAATGTCCCTGCCCACCTTCCTTTTAGTGAAATAAACTGTGCTTGATTTTCAAAAGCAATTTGGGTATGTTTAGACGACACAGTTCTGGAGGCAATCAATGAAGTTGTCAAAAACGAAATTACTCATAGCTGCGCTGGTCATCGTCCTCGCCACCGTGGGCTTTATTGCGATGCGCAACGGCGCGGGCAACGCCGCCAAACCCGACGTCGTGCCTTATAAAGAGATGACGGTTCAAACGGGTAACTTCGATATCACCGTCACCGCCAGCGGCAGCGTCAAACCCATTAATCGCATTGAAATCAAATCCAAGGCCAGCGGCCGCATCGAGGAGCTGCCCATCGAGGTTGGCGATTTTGTGAAAAAGGGCGATTTGATTGCACGGCTGGATCAAAAAGACGAGCGCGCGGAACTGGAACAGGCGAAAGCGAATTTGGCCATCGCCGAAGCCGAGCTCAAACAGGCGCAGCACACCTACGATCGCCGCGACCAGCTTTTTGCGAAAGGGCTGGTTTCGGAAGAAGAGATCGGGCAAATTGAGCTTTCGCTGGCAACCGCCAAAGGCAAGCTGCTGCAAGCACAGACGGCGTTGGAGCGCGCGCAGGAAAGCTTCGCCGAGTCCATTGTGCGCGCGCCCATCGATGGCATCATTTTGCAAAAGTATGTTGAGGAAGGACAAATCATCGCCTCGGGCGTCAACAACGTCGGCGGCGGCACTCCAATTGCGGATATCGCCGACATGCACGCCGTTTATATTGAAGCCGGGATAGATGAAATCGATATCGGCAAAATTCGCCCGGGGCAGGAGGCCATCGTCATCGCCGAGGCCTATCCGCAAAAACGCTTCAAAGGCAAAATTGTGCGGCTGGCCCCGGAGGCGCGCGTGGAGCAAAACGTCACGCTATTCGATGTCATCATTGAAGTTGAAAACGCCGAAGGGCTTTTGAAATCCGGCATGAACGCCAACGTTGAGATTTCCATCGTGAATAAAGAGAATGTGCTGCTGGTGCCGACCATTGCCCTGCAGCCGCCGCAAGCGCGCAGCAAACCCGCGGTACGAACGGTTTTTCTAAAACAGGGAAATAATTTTCAACCCCACGAGATTGAGATCGGGCTGATGAGTTTTAAAGATGCGGAGGTGATTTCGGGTTTAAAAGCCGGAGATGTTGTCGGCGTGCCCATGACCTCCCGGCTCAAAACCGAAAGCGACCGCTTTGAGCAGAGGATTCGTGAGCGCACCAGTTTCGGCGTCACCGGTGGTCAGTCTCAATCTCAGCAAACGCAACGGCAACAACAGCGTTAATTTAAAATGGACGCAGATTTCCGCAGGTGAACGCAGATAAAAAATAAATCAGCGATAATCAGCGTCTATCCGCGTCCAAAAATTTTCTGCGTTAAAAATTACCCATGATCATTATCGAAAATATTCTGGTTGCTCTGCAAAGCCTAAGAACCAATCCCTTGCGTTCGATTTTGACTTTGATCGGTATCGCGGTGGGCATCGCCGCGGTGCTGTATGTGGTCACGCTGGGCGAGATCACCAAAAAAAGAATCAACGATCGCCTGCAGGCAATGGGCTCGAACGTGCTCACCATTCGGCCGGAATTTTCGCGCTGGCGCGGCGTTTCAACCGCGGCCAACGTAGTGAACTTGACGTTAAAGGACGCCCAGGAAATCGAACAGGCTTCTGCGGTGATCACGGTGACCGTGCCCGAGTACGGCGCCGGCGCGGTGGCGGAATATCGCGATAAAAACTGGAACGCCCGCATCGTCGGCACCACGCCGGAACGCCAGTTCGTCAATAATGACCACCCCATCGAAGGCCGGTTTTTCAACGACACCGAGGTTGCCGAGCGCGCACGAGTCGTGGTGTTGGGCGCCAACGTTCATAAACAACTTTTCGGCGAGGAATCTCCCATTGGCGAAACCATTTTGCTCAACTCCAAACACTTCGAGGTCATTGGACTTCTCGGCGCCAAGGGCGAGGGCTGGGGCAGTCCGGACGATCAGGTGTTCATCCCGCTCACCACGGCGCAGGAGCGCATGTTCGGCGTGGATTATCTCACGAGCATCATGGCACAAATCCGCTCCAACAAAGACTACGACGAAGCCCTGTTTGACATCGAAACCATTTTGCGGCGCAACCACCGCCTGCGCCCGGATCAGCAAAATGATTTTGAGGTGCGGCGGCAAGATCTGTTTCTCTCCACCATTCAGGAAACCAATACCGAAATCGCGAATTTCATCATTATTATCGCGCTGGTGTCGCTGGTGGTGGGCGGCATTGGCATCGCCAATATCATGCTGGTTTCGGTGACGGAACGCACACGCGAAATCGGCGTGCGGCGAGCCATCGGCGCCAAGAAGATTTACATCATCCTGCAATTTCTCACCGAAGCGGTGATGCTGGGCCTGCTGGGCGGCGCGCTGGGCATTTTGGCCGGCACAATTTTCAATCGCATCAACATCGGCGAGCAGTTAATTTTCCCGTGGCTGTGGATCGTCAACAGCTTTTTTATCTGCGCCGGCATTGGGGTGTTGGCAGGCCTCTATCCCGCCATACGCGCCGCGAACGCGAACGTGATTGAGGCGCTGCGGTATGAGTAGTTTAATGTGTCGAAAAAAACGCAATTTGTCCAGCAGGAGGCTTTAAGCCAATTCCAGCTTTTCCTCCTTCACCACAAATTTCTTCCCGCACTCCGGACACGCCAGATTGCTCTTCGTTTCCCGCAGTCGAAAACCGCAACTGCACATCCAACCAATTGGTTTTGCCGGCACGCCGGCCACCAGAGCATGCGGCGGCACGTCGCTGGCGACCACCGCGCCGGCCGCCACAAAGGCGTTTTCGCCAATGGTAACGCCGCAAACAATCGTACTGTTCGCCCCCAACGACGCGCCCCGTTTCACCAGGGTTGGGAGATAGTCTTTGGGCGTGTTGCGGGGAATGGCCGAGCGGGGATTTTTGACATTGGTGAACACCATCGACGGGCCGCAGAACACGTCGTCTTCTAATATCACGCCTTCATAAACCGAAACGTTATTCTGAATTTTTACGTTGTTGCCAATCACCACGCCTTTTGCCACATAAACGTTTTGCCCGAGGTTGCAGCGCTCGCCAATTTTCGCGCCGGCGCTGATGTGAGAAAAATGCCAAATTTTGCTGCCCTTGCCGATCGCCGCGCCGTCATCGATGATCGCCGTCGGATGCGCAAAATATTCTTTCGGCTCGTTCGCCGGGGTCGTCGCTTTGATTTCAGCGCGCGTTTCCAAAGATTGCTGGGCCTGGTGCAGCACCCGCAGCACCGCCAGCGCTTCGTGGGCGTCGGTTTTCGGAGTGCGCCGGGTTTGCAGACATTCGAGAAAGTGCTCCAACTCAGCTCGCAGCGGCTCCTTCTGTTCGAAGGCGATGACCTCAGCTTCTTTGTCGCGCTTCACCGCTTCCCCTTTGATGAAATCGATGCCGCAGTCGTAGAGCGCCAGCTTATCTTTTTCTTTCGTATCATCGAAAACGAGCATCGCCTTGTCGCCCACCACCACCAGCCGATGCTCTTTGAAGGGATGCAGCCAGCTCACGTAAATGTGCGCCATCACCCCGCTGCGCCATTTCATTACAGTGAGCGTTACATCATGAACGCCGGGCTGCAGGATAATTTCACCGGAAGCGTGCACGTCTTCGGGCGGGCCGTTGAGCAAAAAAATAAGCACCGAAATATCGTGCGGCGCGAAACTCCACAAAATATTTTCTTCCTTGCGAACCTTGCCGAGGTTGAGGCGATTGGAGTAGCCATAAGCCACGCGGCCTAATTTGCCGCTGTCGATGAACTCTTTGATTTTTTCGACGGCGGGGTGATAGCGCAAAATGTGCCCTACCATCAGAATGCGCTGGTTGTCATGTGCAAGCTTTGCCAACTCCTCGCCTTGATCGGGCTGCAGCGCAAGCGGCTTTTCCACAAACACATCTTTACCGGCCAGCAGCGCCTCCTTCGCCAGTTGAAAATGCGTCGATGCCGGCGTGGCGATGGCCACGGCGGTGATCTGCGAGTTGCGCAGAATGGATTTGAAATCGGTGGTGCAGGGAATTTTGGGATAGACTTTTTGAAACTTGTCCGCCGTCGCCGGGTCGGCGTCGCAAATGGCGGCCAGGACGTTCAGGCTATTAAGATTGCGGATAATATTTTTCCCCCAATAACCTGCGCCAACGTGGGCGATCTTTGGCTGCTCGTTCATGGCGCTAAAATAGCAGACGCGATGAAAATAAACAACTAAAAAATCGCCGACGTAGGAGGCTATTCAAAAAGAAAAATGTCGGCGCCTACCTGCTGCAGGCAGGCAATGTTAGGCGCCCTTTTAGACAGTCCGGAATCCGATGTTTTCGGCAAATCCGCATTCTTCATTTTTTGACCGTCGTGTGCTCACGGGTTCGAACTACTGCTGGCGTTCTTCTTCACATACATGCCGTCGAAATAAACCGACCAGGTTTTGCCATCATCCGCGGACTGCTCGATGACGTGATGAACTCGACCGTCCGGCAGTGGGGTGAAAGTGACCCGCGCCAATTGTTTGCTGCCGTCCATCGAGATGTTTTCGCCGCTAAAGTGCATGACGCCGTCTTTCACTTCGCCTTCGTACCAAACGATGCCGCCAGCCGAATCCACCCAATTTTGTTTCCATTTGCCGGCAGCCGGGTCATAATAGTTGAAGCTTTTGCCGTAATATCCGCTGCGCGCCGACGTCCAGTTTTCGTAAATCACACAGCCGTTGATGAATTTCTGAATCACATTCGTACCAATTTGCTGACCCTGCGGATTGAACACCTCCCACTCGCCGATCCAAAAATCAAACTCGCGGTGCTTTTCGCTGTACTCGCACGGGCGGGAGTTCCGCTCCGTCAACTCCAACACGTTTTGGAAACGGGCGTCGTCGCGCAAACTGGCAAGATCGGCATCGCTCTCCAAAAGCTGGGTTTGGCTGAAACCAACTGCGAGCGCTTTTTTCAACCACTCGAAAGCCGCGTCTTTGTTGTTCATCAGCGCAAAAGAACAAGCGATGTTGTAGCGCGCCCGCCACTGCGCAAACCCCAGGTTGTCGGCTTCCTGATAGGCTTTGATCGCGTCTGCATAATTTTTCAAATGGTGGCGCGAGATTCCCAACTGCAGCCACGCCAGTCCGTTTTTCGAATCCTGTTTAACCAGCGCGGCAAACGCCGCGCTCGCATTTTTCCAGTCCTGCGCTTGCAAAAAAGCGTTGGCTTCTTCCTGGGTATAATTTTTTTGCTGAGCAATCAAAGACGATGCAAAAATCAGGAGGCTCATCGCAAGTGCCAGCGCGGTTAGCCTTTTCGATTCTTTTTTAACCATCGCACACTCCTTTTTAAAATGAAAAATCAAAGTGCAAACCTCAAAATTCAAGATCATAGATTTTTGCAATTTGCATTTTGAAGTTTGATTTTGGTTATCTTTAATTTGAGTTTGACGTTTGCGGCGGAATCGGAGTCATAACTTCAAGCAGCAACCGCCACGGTTCACCCGATTTCTTCTTCCAGATGTGCAAATAACTCAATTCAGAAATCTCACCGTTGGTGTTCGCTTGATGCTGCGCGATGCCGTAGGTGTAACCCAGATCGCCAGACCGCGAAACCTCCCCCGCCAGCGGCGCCCAATTCAATCCGCCGCTGAAATCGGCTAACACGGACTGAACCGCTGCTTTGCCAACTATCGGAAACGCGCCTTCGCGATAGTACCTCACTCCTTCCGCGGCGTGCTGAAGAAATGCCTGCGCAAACCCGTTTGCGCTCGCGGCCGCAGCCAAAGCCCGATCCGCCTCGAGCAATTCGGCGGCGCTCATTTCAAGCATCGCTGTAGAAACGCTTTTCATCGCCGGCAAAGTTGTGGGATCGATTCCCGCCGCTTTCGATGCCGGTCGCGGATGGGAAACGCCGGCATCGATGACCACCCGCCAGAGGCCGTCGGCCTGCTTTTTCCAAACGGAGACAAAGTGGCCAAAAGCCGCGGGCTGGGCGTCGCTGCTGTCGCGCTTGAATTGCCACGGACCGGTGGTGTAACCCAGATCGCCGGCGCTGGAAATGTTGGCGAAGATTGGCCACCATTTTAATTGCGCAGCGGTAACCGGACGCGCTTGATAAATCGGTTTGCCCTTCAGCGGCCGCGGGCGAAATACAATGGCATCGTCAGCTAAATAAGTTACAAACGCTTCCTTGATGCCCTTTTTGGCCGATAACTCTGCAAACGCGTACTCTGATTTCACCAATTCGGCAAACTCTGAGGTCGTGTTCTTTTCACGAACACAGCCGCTGAAAATTAGACTCACCATGAAAAATAAAACGATGAAGCAACGCATCGCTCCCTCCGAAAAAATTGTTTGAAATGTTAATCTCAATTACAACTTAGAGGTTCGCTTATTCCAGTCCACAAAATGTTTAAAACCCTTCGCCGAAGGGGGGCGATTGCTGCTAAAATAGTTAGAAAAAACTTCAAATAAGATAACGATTCTCGCCAATTTTTTTGATACTCACTTTCAGGTAACGACAGGGGGGAAAATGAGACAAGCACTTGCTGGCATCTGCATATTATGGAGCCTTGCGCTTTTAAATTCGGCCTTCGCTCAACTAAATGTGGAAAAGCACGTCATTGACGGCGGCTTGAATGGCGTCTATTGGATTTATGTTAGAGGAGATGATATTGCCGCAGCGGGCACCGGCGGCAATTTGCGCTGGTACAGCAACAACGGCAGCGGGAACTTTTCCGGGCAGACCATCGGCAATCTCAGCGGCGCCTGGTCGATTCATGCCGAAGACATCGACGGCGACGGCGATCTCGATTTCGTAGCGTCGTCGCCAACCACCGACGAGGTGGTCTGGTACGAACGAACCGGCAGCGGATACACCCGCCATCTGCTCGACGATCAGGGGCTGGATCCGGAGTCGGTTTACGCCGCCGATTACGATCGCGATGGGGATATTGATATCGCGGTGGCGATGTGGGAGAGCCAACAGATCGTCTGGTATGAAAACCGCGGCAACCGCAATTTCACAAAACACATTCTTGAATCGAACATGCCCGGCGCGCATTCCGTGCACGCCGCCGATCTCGATCGCGACGGCGATACGGATCTGCTCGCCAGCGGCTCCAACCAAAGCTCGTGGTGGAAAAACAATGGCGGCGGCAGTTTCAGCAAGAGCACCCTGGCCTCCAATGGCTCGTGGGCGGTGTTCGCTGTGGACGTGGATGGCGACGGCGATAAAGACGTGCTGCGCACCCAGCGCAACAACGGCGACGTGGATTGGCTGCGCAACAACGGCGGCAGCTTCAGCGAGCAAACTGTCGCCAGCGGCTTTGGGGAATGCTGGGCGGTATCAGGCGGCGACATCGATGGCGACGGCGATACCGATATCGCCGCGGCCGGGTTCGACAACGGCAACATCGTGGTGTGGCTGAACGACGGCAACCAAAATTTTACGCAAGTGGAAATTGACTCGCGGCTGGGACGAAGCCGCGGCATCGGCGTCGGCGATTTTGACGGCGACGGCGATGAAGACGTGGCGGCCGGCCTCTCCAACGCCGACGATGTGGTGTGGTATGAAGTTTTAGGAAGCGGCGGCGGAACCCCGGCCTCCATCACCGTGACCGCCCCCAACGGCGGCGAAACCCTGAGCGCCGCTTCAACCTTCACCATCCAGTGGACTTCCGCCGGCGCCATCGCCAACGTTAAAATCGAGTTTTCTACCAATGGCGGCAGCAGTTGGAGCACCATCATTAGCAGCACGGCCAACGACGGCAGCCACAACTGGACGGTGCCCGATTTGCAATCCAGCTCGGGAGTGGTGCGCGTCTCCGACGCCAGGGACAGCACCAGCTCCGACGAGATCTAAAGACCACTAGTCTGCACTGCAGACC
>JBBIIG010000015.1:32059-79745 GCA_037446635.1 bacterium | reverse complement strand
CGATGAGTGGGAGAAATTTGGCAAAGTTTATTGATAATTTTTTGGAAGCATCCGGCCCTCCACCAGCATGGTGGAAGTCAGCCGGCTCATTTCGCCGGAGATGCTGGTGGAGATCGAGGCGGAGGCGTTTGTAAATCCCAAAAAACAAAAATCAAATAACAAATAAAATTCAATATTCAATTTCCGAATTTTAGTTTGGGAACTCTGATTTTGTTGTGGAAATAGGCGCCGTTTTGCAAATCCTAACGCTCACTTGCGTCACGAACGAGACCCTCGAGCAAGCGCGAATCCTGTTTCGCGAATACGCCGAGTCATTGGGTATCGATCTTTCATTTCAAAATTTTGAAGAGGAGTTGCAGAATCTGCCGGGAGAATACGCGCCGCCCGACGGCGATCTGTTATTGGCGTTTCTCGATGACGAAATCGCCGGCTGTGTGGCGCTGCGTAAAATCTCCGATGGCGTTTGTGAAATGAAGCGCCTCTACGTGCGTGCGAAATTCCGCGGCAAAGGATTTGGCAAGGCGCTGGCGCTGACCGTCATTGCCGAGGCCCGTGCCCTCGGTTACCGCTTCATGCGGCTGGACACCCTGCCATCGATGACGTCGGCCATTGCGTTGTACGAATCGTTGCGGTTCAAACCCATCGCGCCCTACCGTCACAATCCCATCGATGGCGCAAAATTTATGGAACTGGATTTGAGGCAAAGCGCTGAGCGCCTGACGCAAAGCGAATAGAATCTGCCGTTTTTCGCTCTGCTCTCTGCGCTTTGCGCTACGCGAGAAACTTATGCCAAATAAAAAATGGATGATCTACGGGGCCAACGGCTACACCGGGGAACTCATCGCCCGCGAGGCCCAAAAACGAAACTTGCAGCCGATTCTTGCCGGCCGCGATCAGCCGGTGGTCTCGGCGCTGGCGCGCGAGCTGGGCTGTGAGTTTCGCATTTTCACGCTCGACTCTCCCGCTTACATGATCGATGCCCTTTCACAAGTTGAGATTGTGCTGCACTGCGCGGGGCCGTTTTCCGCCACCAGCGAGCCCATGGTCAACGCCTGCCTCGCCGCCAAAACCAATTACTTGGACATCACCGGCGAAATTGAAGTTTTTGAAAGCATCCGCCGCCTGCACGACCTCGCGGTGAAACGCGGCATTTTCCTCATGCCCGGCGTCGGCTTCGACGTCGTGCCCACCGATTGCCTCGCCCTCAATCTCAAAAAATTTCTGCCCGACGCCACTCACCTCGTTTTAGCGTTCGACGCCGAGGGCCGGCCCAGCAAAGGCACCGCGCAAACTATGATCGAAGGAATCAAAGTAGGCGGCCGGATCCGCGAAAACGGCGTCATCAAACAGGTGCCGCTGGCGTACAAAGTTCGGGAGATTCCTTTCCCACACGGAACGAAGATGGCCGCCACCATTCCCTGGGGCGACGTCTCCACGGCGTACTACACCACCGGCATTCCCAACATCGAAGTTTATAAAGCGTTCCCAAAATCCGAGATCACGAAAATGAAGCTGGCGCGGCCCTTGCGATCGCTGCTGGGCTCGAACGCGGTGCAAACATATTTGAAAAACAAAATCGCGACTCACAGCCGCGGCCCAGACGTGGTTGAACGGGTCAACACCAAGTGTTATATTTGGGGAGAAGTTTCCAACGCCGCCGGCGAAAAAAAAGCGGCGCAGTTGATCACGCCCAACGGCTACGTGGTGACGGTACACGCCGCGCTGGGCATTGTGGAATATTTGTTGAAATACGAAATCGATCCCGGCGTGCACACCCCAGCCGAAGTGATGGGCGAGCATTACGTGCGCACGCTGCCGGGAGTGGAGATGCGGGTGGGAGAGTAGCCTTTGATCATTTAGGACTGTTGGACTGCTGGAGTGTTGGATCTAAATCCAATAATCCTTTCTGCAATAAAATTAGAATATTGAGTCAATCAAATAAAACAACGAGGCCGCTGCCGCCGCCGCTGAAATGGGCGGGCGGAAAACGCTGGCTTCTCCCCTATCTGCGGCCCATTTGGGAAAATCACCGCCACCGCCGGCTGGTGGAACCGTTTTGCGGTGGCCTGGCGATCGCCCTCGGCTTGCGGCCAGAACGCGCGCTGCTGAATGATATCAATCCCCACGCGATTAACTTTTACCATTGGCTACAAAAAGGGCTGAAAGTCTCCATTCCGATGCGCAATGAAAAAGAATTATTTTATGAACATCGCGCAGAATTCAACCGGCTAATCGGCAACGGCAAACAAAAGAGCAAAAAGGCCGCCGAGATTTTTTATTATTTGAATCGCACCGGCTACAACGGACTCTGCCGCTTCAACCGCAGCGGGCAATTCAACGTGCCGTTCGGCAGTTACAAGATCATCAACTACGTGCGGGATTTCTCGGCTTACAAAAAAGTTTTGGCGAAGTGGGAATTTTCGAATCTTGATTTTGAAGAATTGCTGGTGCAGCCGGATGATTTTATTTACGCCGACCCACCGTACGACGTGGAGTTCCGCCAATATGCCCGCGAAGGGTTCGAATGGCGAGATCAGGTTCGATTAGCAGAGTGGTTGGCGGAACACTCGGGCCCGGTGGTGGCATCCAATCAAGCAACCGAGCGGATTCTAAAGTTGTATGGCAAATTAGGATTTCAAATCAAAATTCTGAACGGGCCGCGCATGATTAGCTGCACCGGCGATCGCTCGCCGGCTAAAGAAATGTTAGCCGTTCGCGGAGTGGCATAATCATGGCGATCCGTGATACCCGAACCGGCAGCGTTCTGGAAAACATGGTTCTCCATGCTCTGCGCTTGGGCGGCTATTCCTGTTCAGTTCAGCAAATCATCGGCAAAAGACCGGGCGGCCGCAAACACCAAATCGATATCGTGGCCAGCAAGGATTTGAAAACAATTCTCATCTCCTTGAAATGGCAGCAAGTCTCGGGGACCGCCGAGCAAAAAGTTCCATTTGAAGTGATTTGTCTGGCCGAAGCCGTTCGCAACAGCGCCGGCAAATTCAGCAAAGCGTATTTGGTTTTAGGAGGCGAAGGCTGGACGCTGCGCGATTTTTATGTTGGCGGCGGGCTGCAGGAACATCTCACCCATTCCGAGCTGGTTGAAATTTTAACCCTTGAAAAGTTTGTGGCGCACGCAAATAGCGGCAGCTTGTGATTTTGCAAATCGAATCAAGCCGAAAAAATTGAATTGATTGGCGGCTAATCATCAATTGAGAATTCATCAAGAGCAGGTTGACGAAAACGGCTGACGATATAATTTTTGGCGAGTCCAGTCGTCCCCACAAAAAGATATCCGAGCAGCGCCGCCAACAGCGACAGCAGATAACTCCACTCAAAATCGAAAAAGTAGTACGAAACAATCCACACCGCGGCGCCGGCGCTCAGTGAAACCAGCGCGCTGCGCACCCCGCCAAACTTCGTGAACAATCCGAACAACATCACCACAAAAATGCCGGCGCTGCCAAACGACGAGGCGTCTTTGACGAGATGATAGACGCCCTCGGCGTGCAGCGCTAAAAAATAAGCGGCCACACCCATCGCCACCACGCCGAGCCGGCTAACGAGCAGCTTGCGGCGCTCGGACATGCCGGGGCGCACCGAAACGATCACGTTGTGCGACAGCAGCGCCGAGGCCGCCAGCAGCGCGCTGTCCACCGTGGAAAGAATGGCCGAAACCAGCGCGCCGGCGAAGATCACGTAAAACAGATTTGAAAGATGCTGCTGCGCCATCAGCGGCAGCACGTGTTCGGGATCGGCAAGATCGGGGAGGTGTGAAAATCCAATCAGGCCAATCAGCAGCGGCATCAGTCCGATGCACAAGTACATACTGGCGGCCATCAGCGACGAGCGCTGCGCCACTCGCGGCGAGCGCGCAGCCAGCACCCGCGAAATCACTTCCTGCGCCACCACCGAGCCGCAAATCGGAATGGCCCAGGCCTCGGCCACGCTGAGCGCGGTGCGCGCTCCGGACTCGGCGCCCTGCGGAATGAACGAAAGCTTGCCGGGGACAACTGCTGCCAGCGCCGCGCCGATCCCGCCAACGTCGTTCATAATCGAATAAAAAACGAAAATGAGCCCGCCAATCAAAATGCTGCCCTGCACAATATCGGTGATGGCGTCGGCGAGCAAGCCGCCGAGTGCGGTGTAGATGATCACCACCAGCGCGGCAATAGTAATCGCTGCCGTGAGCTGCAGCTCGGACGAGGCGGTGAGCACTTGTCCAAAGGCGCGGATTTGCGCCGCCGCCCACAGCAGCGACGTGGGCACCATGATCACTGCCGTGAGCCGCTCCGCCGAAACCGAGTAGCGCCGGCGGAAAAAATCCGCGATGGTGGTGAGCTTCATTTTCCAAAGCGGGATGGCGAAGACCAGTCCCATCAAAAGCAGACAGGCGGTGTAGCCGAAGGGATCAGCGGTGACGCCGGCGAGGCCGTCGGCATAAGCCGCGCCCGCGGTGCCGATGCAGGACTCCGCGCCAAACCAGGTAGCGAAGATCGAAAAGGTCGCGAGGGCGTAGCCTAAATTCCGGCCCGCCAGCAGAAAATCATCTTCGGTGCGAATGCGCCGGGCAACCAGCACGCCCAGCAGCAATTGTAAAACGATGTAACCGAAAATTCCGAAAAGAGTTGGAGACATGGCACTGCAAAACTGAAGTTTTCACTCCGGTTTTTCTCAAAAAATTTTCAGATCACCTTCGTCAGACTAATGGCTGAAGTCGATTGAAATACAGCAGTTTAATTTATGAAGCTTAAGTTATCAGCTTGGAAATTCATTTCCAAGCGATCTGTTTATTCACATTTCAAAACCAAATCGCGGCTCTTCGGTGGCTTCGGTGTCTTCAGTGTTAAACATTTTTCTCTTGTTAAAAATCAAAACCCAGAGTGGTGCGGTATTCCCGGCCCGGAAGCGGGAAGCCGTCGATAATTGGCGTTTGATCGTCGAAGATATTTTTGACGGCCAATTGCAGTCGGAGCCGCCCGCCGATAAACGGTTGGCTCCAAGCCGCGGCCAGATCCGTTTGGCGATAGCTTTCCAGGAAAGCTGAATTGGCAGGATTGCTAAATCGTTTGCTAACGACCCGCCAGGAGCCATTTAATTCAAGTCTCCCGAAATTCAGAGCGAGGTTCAAATCGACTTTGTGTTTCGGGCGGTAGATAAGCTGATTGCCATTTAGCAGGGGATCATCGCGGTCATCGATCGCGTCGAGGTAATTATATTCAAAAGAAAAATTCACGAGCCGTCTCAAACTTTGAAAGGTCGCGCGGGTTTCCACGCCGGAAATGTCGGCTTTTTGGACATTGTCCGGACTAAAAACCCCGTCCTCTCGCGGCCCCCAAATGATAAGATTTTCCAATCGCGTGCGAAAATAATTAACCTCGAACGTCCAAAAGCCGGCGGCTTTGAAATTCAATAACGTCCCGAAATCGTAACCCAAACCTTCCTCCGCAACCAGATTGGGGTTGCCGACGGAGAACGGATCTTGCGGCCAGTAAAGATCATTGAACGACGGCAAGCGAAACGACCTTCCGAAGCTGCCGCGCACCACGAGTTGAAAGCCGGAAATATAGTTGTACAAAACGCCCAACTTTGGACTGAGCTGGGCATCGACATCGGTAAACTTGTCCACGCGCAAAGCCGGAATCAGACTGATGTGAGAATTGGAAACGAGTTCTCGAATCGGCAATTTGATTTGATCCTGTACAAACCAACTGTGGGTGGTGCGTTTTTGCAAAGCCACGTCGGTGCTGTTGATTTTATCTTCGCGGAATTCGTAGCCAGCCGTAATTTTGTTGACGTTCGACGCCCGCCAGTTTGCCAGCAGGCTCACTCCGTAGGCGTCGTTTTTGTGCACGCTTTTGAATGGAAAGAATGGGTTGGGATCGTCAAAATTTTGTTTGAATTTAAAAAGAAACGTCTGCGCCTGTAAATCGAGATTCGATGAAAATCTTTGCGCGTAATTGAGGCGATACTTCCACGATCGATCTTTCTGGGTTGCATTCTGCGAGGGAAAACTCAACGGCCCCGGCGCTCCGCGGTCGGCGTCGTGAAATTGCAGATAACCGCTGAGCGCGGCCGAGGGATTTACCGTGTAGTGCAGTTTCAAAAAAGAATCGTGCCACTGCACATCGTTGTTGCTGCGCACGGCGCGGTTGCCGGAACGATCTTCGAATTTAAAATTGCCGTCGCCCTCGGTGTAATTGTGGGAAAGAAAATAATTCAATCGACCAAGCTGTTGTCCAAAATTAGCTTCGACGACGCGAGTCCCGAACGAGCCGATGGAGGAATGGACATGACCCGAAACAGAATCGTTCTCATTCGCAGATCGGGTAATCAGATTGATGACGCCGCCCACGGCGTCGGTGCCGTACAGCGCCGAGTGCCCGCCGCGAATGATCTCCACGCGCTCGATGACGTGCAGCGGGAGGTCGCTCAAGTCGGGCGCCAGACCCTGCGCTTGATTCAGCCGCTGGCCGTCCAGCAAAATCAAAACCTGATTGTCGTTGGCGCCGCGAATGGAGACGGTTTTCAACGATCCGAGATAGCCGTTGTTTTTGATAAACAGGCCGGAAGAAATCTCCAGCAGCTCGCCGACATTCTGTGCGGCCGTTCTCTCGATCTGCGCCCGCGAAATGACCTGGGCGGCCATCGCCACCTCAGAACTCAGCGCCGGCTCACGAGTGGCCGTGACCAACACTTCACGAAATTTTACCGCTGCGGCCTTGAGCGCCACGTTTAACGAAGTAGTTTTGCCGGCCGCGATCACCACTGGAAATTCCTGCGCAGCGTAGCCGATGAGCCGAATCTGTGCGACATAAGACCCAACTGGAATGTTCGCAATTTGAAAACGGCCGCTGAGGTCCGTCGCCGTCCCGAAACGGCTGCCGGCGATCACGACGTTGGCGTTGGCGACCGGCTCGCCGGTTTCGGCATCGGTCACACGGCCGCTAAACACCCCTGTTTCTCCAGCCCAAGAAAGTGAAAAAAATAAACCGGTGAATACGGCAAGCAGGACGAGAAGAGTTCGTTGAAACATCGCAACCTCCCTTGTTAAAAAAGTTAAGTACCTTCCGCCAAAAACCGACGGCAACCATTTAAACAGGGCAGGCTGGCATGTTGAGTTTAGGTGGGATCAAAATCGAGAGGCGAATGGCGCCGCCTCCAACAAAAAAACCCCAACCTCGCGGATGGAGGTTGGGGTTCAACTATCGACTTCATGCGCAGCCCTTCCCGCGAAGGCTCCACGGGCAGGTCTCCTGGCTTGCAGCATCGGACCTACTGGCCGCGCCTTCCCATTCCGATGAAATCGGAAAAGTGGCTGGTGGGCGTTCGTAGCTGCTTACAGTTGCGGGGCAGCGCCGGATTTGCACCGGCTTCCGTATCCCAACGAATCGGGATTACCCGTGTCATTCAATTTTTGCCGAATATATTTGAAACGGAGATCAATGTCAAGAGAATTTTTTTTGCAACTTAGGAAAAAAGGTTTTATATTCGGCGCCATGAAATCCACCCTACTGACCCCCCAGCTCACTCTCAATTGGATCACCCGGGTTCTGTTTTTCATGAGCTCGGCGGCGCTTCTGCCTGTCCTCCCCAATTATTTAATCAGCATCGGCAGCAACAAATCGCAAGTTGGCATTGTGATGAGCGCCTTTGCCGTGGGGGTGCTGCTGTTCCGCCCGCTGGTGGGAAAAAAAATTGACAGCGCGGGCCGGAAGGTGGTGCTGTTGGTGGGGGTCGTCATTTTTGCAGTGGCGCCAATTTTTTATATTTTTATTCACAGCGTCATCCCGCTGGTTGCTCTACGGGTGTTTCACGGGTTGGGGCTAGCGGCTTTCGGCACCGCCTCCATCACCCTCATCACCGACGCCGCCTCGCCCAAACAGCGCGGCGAGATCATCAGCTACACCGGCATGGTCAACACCGTTGCCTTTTCAGTTGGCCCAATTTTGGGGAGCTTGATCGGCGATTGGTGGGGCTACACCGCCGTGTTCATTTTTGTGGGAGTCGCTTCCCTCGCCTGCCTGATTTTTTCATTATTTATAAAAGAGACCAAAACTCACGACGCCTCCCAAGCCAGCGCGGGTTTTGTGCGCGCCATCTGGCAGCGGCGGATTGTCGCTTCGTTTGTGATCATTTTACTCATCGCCATGATCCACGGCGCGGTGATGTTTTACTACCCCATATTTTTGAAAGAGAATCTCCACGTCAACGTCGGGTTGTTCTTTGCGGTGTTCGGCGTTTCGACGTTGGTGGTGCGGGTGTTCATCGGCCGGCTTTCGGACCGCGTCGGCCGCGGGCCGTTGATTGTGTTTTCGCTGGCGTTTATCGCGCTGGGCGTGTTCGCATTGAACCATTCACTGAACCTCGGCCTGATGTTCCTGGCTGCGATTTTGTACGGTTTCGGTTTCGGCTCTCAGCAACCGACGTTGACGACGGTGGTCGCCGACAACACCACCCCCGAAACCCGCGGCAAAATCTTTTCCTTTTATTATGGCGGCTTCGATCTCGGCATCTCCGTGGCCGGCATCGTGTTGGGCGCGGTGGCGGAATATTTCGGCATCCCGTTCATGTTTGTCGTCTGCGGAATATTAGCGATCGGCGCGCTGCTCATCTTCATTCTGCTATTCGAACACACAGTCGCCGATTCCGTGCGCTGCGCGTTCGCGCTGCGCTACCCCGCGAAGGAATGTTATATCTGCGATCAGTTCCTCGAAGTCACCCCCGAGCACGCCGAAGAGTATTTCAAATCCGAAGCGCGGTGACGCTTCTGCTTCTATCGAAATTGAAATTCAATCGTGTAACCGATGTAAAATTTGCCTGACGATTGCCGGCTGGTTTTTACTCTCCAAAAAAATTTTTCTTCACCAAAATCAAATTCCAGCCCCTTTAATTACAACCATCTATTTGCTTGCAGCGGCGGCAAAGCCTCCTCCTGCGGAGAACCAGCGCGCCGCGTGGCACAGGCTTTGTAAATTTAACGGCTGAATTTCAGGAGCAGCGCCGATGAAAAAATCATCAAAGAAGAACAACTTTTTTGTCATCGCATTCTTGATCTCGTTTGCCTATTTGTTGATCATTTTCTTCATGGACAAAGCGTTGGTTTGACCCCCCTATCCTCCCTCTTTCGGTCCCCTTCCTAAAGCGAGAAGGTGGTCCTTTTAATAGGGCAGAATCTGCTGAGGCAGCCAGGTTCTGCCCTTTTTTTATGCTTGATTTAATGGCGCCCCGCTTGTATCTTTTATCATGGCGCATCCCGAATCCACCGAAAAATATTTTAGACGCTTAGTGCATCAGGCGATACCGCAGCACGCCATCCGCGTTTTCGGTCGCACCGAGCTCATGATCAGCAGCATCGGCTTCGGTGGGTACCGCGTTCATTATAATTCGATTGAACACGCGCGCGCCCTGCGTTACGCCCTGCTCAACGGCATCAACCTCATCGACACCTCCAGCAACTACACCGACGGCGGCAGTGAAATGCTCATCGGCAATTTGTTGAACGAGATGTTCGAACGCGGCGAGCTGGGGCGCGACGAAGTAGTGCTGGTCTCCAAAGTCGGTTATGTGCAGGGACAAAATCTCGAGCTGGCGCAAAAGGAGGAGGCCGAGGGCCATCCGTTTCCCGAAATGGTGAAATACCTGGAAGGCTGCTGGCACTGCATTCATCCGGATTTTTTGCAGGATCAATTGAGCCGCACGTTGGAGCGGCTGCACCTGCCCGCCCTCGATGTTTACCTGCTGCACAATCCGGAATATTTTCTTTCCGATCTTAAGAAGCGCGGCGAAACCGATGCGGCCGGCGCGCGCGAACAATATTATCTGCGCATTCAAAAAGCCTTTGAGTGGATGGAAGAAAAGGTGGCGGAAGGAAAAATCAGAGCCTATGGCATTTCCTCCAACACCTTTCCGGTGCCGGCCAGCGACTTTGAATTTACGTCATTGGAAAAGGTGATCGCCATCGCCAATTACGTGGCGTCCAACAACTATTTTCAAGTCATCCAGTTTCCGTTTAATCTTTTTGAGGCCGGCGCGGCTTTGGAAAAAAATCAGGCAGACGGCCAAAAGACGCTTTTGGAATTAGCTGGGGAAAACCACATCGCCGCGCTGGTGAATCGCCCGCTGAATGCCATGAGCCGCGGCGGCATGGTGCGGCTGGCCAGTTTCCGCGAAACCGATCCCGATGAGATTTCCAGAAATTTTGGCGCACAGTTGTTTCAGTTGGCGGAGTTGGAGTCGCAGTTCCAGAGTCATTTCAAGAAGAAAATGCCGCCGGAAATTCCAGCCCACCATCTCGATGAAATTTTTGGACGAGCCGCGCAACTGGGCGGCGCCCTCGAGGTGTTTCAAAACTGGCAGCACTGGGATCACGTCAAACAGCACATCCTGATGCCGCAGGCCTATTCATACCTGAGTTACCTTAACCACAAACTGGCGGAAGACGCCGAGTGGCAGAAGTGGTCGGAATCGTACTCCAAAACATGGTTTGCGTTTTTGGATACCATCACCCGGCATTACGAAAACCAGGCGCAGATTTTCTCCAAAAAGATCAGCGATCAGCTCGACGAGATTTGCCCGGCGCTGACAACTTCGGAGACGCTGTCGCAAAAAGCGCTGCGGGTTTTAACTGCAACGGGCGGCGTTCATTGTGTGCTGCTCGGCATGCGGCGGACGCCCTACGTGGAAGATGCGCTGGCGGCATTGAAATCCGATCCAATCGATCAAGCAGAAACTGTGTTGGCGAAGTTCCATACAAGAATTTAACCAAAACGCCGCATCAGCGCCTTACGCTCTGCTCGATGCGTTTCAAGTTGCCATGTTCCCGAATTACAAAATTGGGCCGCAGGCCTTCAAGTATTTTAAGCTTGCCTATGAGCATCAAATGCGCGGGGAATTGCCGCAAGCAGTTTTTTATTACAAAAAATCTTTGGAGATCGAGCCCACCGCCGAGGGGCACACATTCTTAGGATGGACCTATAGTTTCATGGGACGGTTGGAGGAGGCGATTGCAGAGTGCCACAAAGCCATCGCGGTCGATCCGGAATTTGGAAATCCGTACAACGACATCGGCGCCTATTATATTCAAATGGGAAAATTGGACGAGGCCATTCCCTGGCTGGAGAAAGCGAAATCAGCCAAACGCTATGAAAACCCGGAATTTCCGCATTGCAATTTAGGCCGGGTTTACGAGTACAAAGGTTACTGGCCGCTGGCGCTGAAAGAATATCGGGCGGCGCTGAACATCCGGCCGGATTATTTGCCGGCAAGGGTGGCGCTGCAGGAATTGGAAGCGCGGCTGAATTGAAAGATCAAACCCTGTCAGGGTTGTGAACCCTGACAGGGTTTGAACATCCTTAACTGAAAATTGCATAAATGCAAGCCATCATCATTACTCAACCCGGACCGCCGGCGGTTCTAAAACTTCAGGACATTCCCGAGCCCACGCCCGATTCGCACCAACTGCTGGTGAACGTTCACGCCACGGCGGTGAATCGAGCGGATCTGCTGCAGCGGCGCGGACTCTATCCTCCGCCGCCGGGCGTGCGCGGCGATGTTCCCGGACTCGAATTCGCCGGCGAAGTCGTGCAAGTTGGCGCGAGCGTCACGAACTTCCAACCCGGCGATCGCGTGATGGGCTTGCTGCCCGGCGCCGGCTACGCCGAAAAGATCGTTACCCACGAGCGGCTCGCCATGCCCATTCCCGCGAATCTGAATTTCGAACAAGCCGCCGCGATCCCAGAAGTTTTCCTCACCGCCTTCGATGCGCTGTTTCTGCAACTGCAAATCAAAACCGGCGAGCGGCTGCTCATCCACGCCGTGGGCAGCGGCGTGGGCGTCGCCGCGCTTCAACTCGCCAAAAACGCCGGCGTCACGGTGTTTGGCACTGCTGGCTCGGATGACAAGCTCACTAAAGCAAAATCGCTGGGGCTGGAGGTTGGCGTGAATTACCGCACGCAAAATTTTCAGGAAGCCATCTTAAACGAAACCCGCGGCGAGGGCGTCCACGCCATCTTCGACATGGTGGGCGCGAGTTACTGGGAGAAAAATATCGCGTGCCTCGCCCCGCAAGGCCGAATCATTCTCGTCGGCCTGTTGGGCGGCGCGAAAGTGGAAGCCAACCTCAGCGACATCATGAGAAAGCGCGTTCGGATTATTGGCACAGTGCTGCGCGGCCGCTCGTTGGCAGAGAAGATCGATCTCACTTCTAAATTTCAAAAACAGGCGCTGCCGCTGTTTGAGTCGGGAAAAATCAAACCCGTCATCGACCGCGTCTTCCCGCTCGAACACGCCGCCGACGCTCACGCCTACATGGAGGGCAACCAGAATTTTGGGAACATCATTTTACGGATCCAATAACCCTTGGCGAAATCGGAAACGGGATGTTGGAGGTTGGAGTGTTGGAGTGTTGGAGTGTTGGAGTGTTGGAGTGTTGGATCAAGGCTCTCACGATTCAAAAATCCATTAATCCATCACTCCAGTACTCCATCACTCCGCTACACAAAACAAACCGTAAGGATCATTTTATGCAAGTTAAAGTAAACCGCGTCAATCTAGCTTACAACATTTACGGCAGCGGCCGGCCGCTGGTGCTGCTGCATGCCTTTCCGCTGAACCGCGCCATGTGGAAGCCGCAGGTTTCCGATTTCTCCAAAAAATTTCATGTGATTACTCCGGACTTCCGCGGGTTCGGCGACAGCCAGCGCACCCGCCAGCCCTATTTTATGGAAACGTTGGCGGAGGATATTCACGCCTTGTTGAAAAAGCTCGGTATCACCGAATTCGTTTTGGGCGGACTTTCCATGGGCGGCTACGTGGCCTTCGCGTTTTATCGACATTACCCCGAAATGGTGCAGGCGCTGATTTTGGCCGACACCCGCGCCGAGGCCGACACCGAAGAGGGCAAAAAGAATCGCAAGGCGCTGGCGGATCAAGCCATCAAAGAGGGGCCGCGCGCGATCGCCGAGATGATGACGCCGAAACTGTTGGGCAAAACCACGCTCGCCAAAAAACCGCGGCTGGTGAAACAGGTGAAGGAGCTCATCTCCTCCAATTCCGTAACTGGCATTGCCAATGCCTCCCTGGCGATGGCATTCCGCGCGGATTCCAATCCGCTGTTGCCGCAGATCACCTGCCCCACTTTAATTTTAGTTGGCGATGAAGACACGCTGACGCCGGTGGCGCTTTCGGAAAATCTACATCGCAACATCAAAAATTCGCAACTGAAAATTGTGCCGCAGGCCGGGCATCTCTCCAACATGGAAAATCCGAAGGCGTTCAACCAAGCGGTGAAAGAGTTTTTGAAAAAAATGTGACCAGCCCATTCCAAGCGGCTTGATGGCGCCGACCAAAACGAAATTGAAAGAATTATTATCAATGAAAAAATACCGCCCTCTTTCCGTGATAATTTTATTGGCGTTGATTGGCCTCTCTTGTTCTTCGGTGAAAGAACTCGTCCGAGAAAATTTCAAGAAACCGCAAGTAAACTTCGCCGGCGCGAAACTCGATCGCCTCTCGTTTGAGGAGATCGGGCTGCGGTTCGATATCAACGTCGCCAATCCCAATCCCATCGGCGTGAAACTCACCGGCTTTGATTTTGATTTTCTGCTGAACGAGCGCTCATTTGTGCAGGGCGCGAATGACACTGGAGTTGAGATTCCGGCGAACGGCCGCCAAATTGTGCCAGTGCTGGTTTCAATGAAATTCGACGATGTTTATCAAACGTTTGCCGGCCTGCGAAATCAGGACAGCACCAGCTACAAAATCAACGCCGGCGTTTCGTTTGACTTGCCTTTTCTCGGGCCGCAGCGCATTCCGGTCAGCCAGTCCGGCAGCGTACCGCTCATCAAAATTCCGAAAATCGGCGTGGAGTCGCTGCGGTTGGAACGGCTCAATTTCACTGGGGCGGAACTTAACCTGCGCGTCCGGATTAATAATCCAAACCCGTTTTCATTTTTATTGAACCAGCTTAACTACCGCTTGGAGATCAATGGCGCGGAATGGCTGGAGGGCGCGTCGGACTTGAGCCAACCCGTGAACGCCAAAGGCGAGTCCATTCTGACTTTACCAATGGCGCTCAATTTTTTGCAGATCGGGTCATCCGCAGCGCAGTTGCTGCGCGGGAACGCGGCTGTGAATTATCGTTTTCACGGCAGCGCTGATTTAAGCTCTTCCCTTCCAGTATTCGGCGCGGCCAATTTGCCATTCGACCAAACTGGAGAGATTCGAATCGTCAAGTAAGCAGTTTCCAGTAGGCAGTAATTTTCACTTGCTAAGCATTTTAGATCACATTGATTCCCACCAACTCCACACTAACCTTCCTCATCTTTATCGTCACGTATCTGGGCGTGGCCGTCGGCGGCATCCCGGGGTTGAAAATTGATCGCACCGGCATCGCACTGCTGGGCGCGATTGCGATGGTGGTGACCGGCGGCCTCACCACCGAACAGGCTGTCTCAGCGATCGACGTGCCCACGATTCTGCTGCTGTACGCGCTGATGGTGGTCTCGGCGCAGTTCCGGCTTGGCGGATTTTACACGTTCATCGCCTTGAAAATTTCAGAACGGGTGAACCAGCCCACAAAATTTCTGGCGTGGTTGATGCTGGCCAGCGCGGTGCTTTCCGCAGCGTTGGCAAACGACATCGTTTGCCTGGCGTTCACGCCGGTGCTGACCGTCGCGCTGCTGCGAGCGCAACTCAACCCGACGCCCTTTCTCATCGGCCTGGCGGCGGCCAGCAACATCGGCTCCGCGGCCACCATCATTGGCAATCCGCAAAACATGCTGATCGGGCAGTTAGGAAAACTGGATTTCGCAAAATTTTTTCTCTGGTGCGCGGCGCCGTCGCTGCTGGCGCTGGTGGCAGCTTTCTTTCTGATTCATCTTTTGAGCCGGAAAGATTTTAGGGCGGCCGTCGTCAGCCAGTTTTCCGAAAGCGTCCGTTGGCCGGAGTTCAATCGTCATCAAAGCACCAAGGGATTGGTGCTCATTACAATTCTGCTGATCTTATTCTTCACTGAAATTCCCCGTGAGCTTTCCGCCATCGCCGTCGCCGGCGTGCTGCTGTGCAGCCGCCGCATGCACACCCGCGCAATTTTGGGATTGGTGGATTGGCATCTCATAACTTTGTTTTGCGGATTGTTCGTGGTGATCAAGGGGATCGAGCTGACCAACCTGCCCGCGGTTGCCATCGCTCAGATCAGCGACCTGGGCATCGAACTCGGCAACCTCTATCTGCTCACGCTGGTCTCCACCGTACTCAGCAATCTCATCAGCAACGTCCCGGCCGTCATGCTGCTTATCAAATTTTTGGATCCCTCCAATCCAGTGCAGTGGTACGTGCTGGCGCTTTCCAGCACGTTTGCCGGCAATCTTTTCACTATTGGCAGCATCGCCAATTTGATCACCATCGAGGGCGCGAAAGAAATGGGCGTGAGCATCAGCTTCAAAGACCATGCGCGGCTGGGGGCGCCCATTACATTGGCGTCGCTCTTGGTGGTGGTTGGTTGGATTTGGCTGGTGGGATAAAACATCGAACCCTTAAAACCCGGCTGTCCAAAAAGCCTACATGTCGCTTCCGCATGTTTTCAGGGAGCTATAGTTGCTGATTTTATTGATGCCCGCACGGGCATGACATTCAACAAAAATCGACTTTTTGGACGGCTAAAAAGAGGAATCTACACCCCTCCCCCAAACTCCTTTAGCACCGCTAACACTTGCATGGCGTAGTCTACTTTTCCGAACGGCGCGCTCACTTGAAAGCCCTGCACGTGCGGCCGCAATTTCTGCACGGCTTCTTGCGCGATGCGAATGCCTTCGGCGCGGGCTTCGTCTTTGGAAATTTCCTGGGCGCGGCGCATGCGTTCCATATACTCATCCGGCACGTGCGCGCCCGGCACTTCGTTGTTCATGAACTCGGCGTTGCGCAAGCTCACCAGCGGCCACACGCCGGCCATGATGGGAATGCGCACGTGTTGGATCTTGGGAAGAAAGTCCAGTAGAATTTGCGGATCGAACACCGGCTGGGTGATGGCGTACTCCGCGCCGGCGTCCACCTTCCATTCGAAGCGGCGAATTTCGTGAGCGAGATCGATGGCGCCGGGATTCACGCCCACGCCGATGTGAAAGCCGGTGGGCGCGTCCAACTTCACACCGCCTAAATCGATGCCGTGGTTCATGCGGTTCACCATGTTGGTGAGCCCGATGGAATCGACGTCGAACACCGCGGTGGCGTCCGGGTAGTCGCCCATTTTCGGCGGGTCGCCGGTGATGATCAAAATGTTGCGCAGGCCCACGGCGTAAAGTCCCATGATGTCGGACTGCATTCCGAGCAAATTACGATCGCGGCAGCAATAGTGCAAAATGGTTTCGATGCCCACCCGCTGCTCGATGATGATGCTGAGTTGCTGCGCGCCCATGCGGCACATGGCGCGTGGACCGTCCGGCACGTTGATGGCATCAATTCCGAAATCTTTGAGTTTCTGAACCGCGGCCAACACCCCGGAGGGATCGCTGCCGCGCGGCGGCACGATCTCCACGCTTGCTACCAATTTGCCGGCCGCAATCTTCGCCGCCAATTTACTTTTTTGATCCGTTGTAATCTGTTTCGCTTCAGCGACGATTTCTTTGGGAATTTGGATTTTGAAATTGTGCTGGCGGGGGCTCAACATGCGCACCGACTTTTCCATCATTTTTATATGCTCCGGCGTGGTGCCGCAGCAACCGCCCACCAGCCGCGCCCCGCCTTTAATGAATCGCATCGCATACTCGCCGAAAAATTCCGGGCTCGCTAAATAAATGTTGCGGCCCTCGATTTCACGCGGGTTGCCGGCGTTGGGCTGAATGATGATGGGCTTCTTGGTGACGTGCACCATCTTTTCGAGCGCATCCATCATCGGCGGCGGGCCCACGGAACAATTGACGCCCACCACGTCCGCGCCCCACTTGTCCAGTTGGAATATGAACGTTTCCGTGGCAGTCCCGTAAAGCGATTGCCCTTCTTCGTTGATGGTCATCTCGGCGATGATGGGCAGATCCGGGGCCACGTCGCGTACGGCTAAAATGGCCTGCTCGATTTCGCTGAGATCGGAAAAGGTTTCAAGGATGAACAGATCGACGCCGCCGTTGAAAAGCGCCTGCGCCTGTTCTTTGAAGGCCGCACGCGCTTCCCCGCGGCTGAGCTTGCCCCACGGCTCAATCTTGATTCCCAAAGGCCCAATCGAACCGGCCACGAACAACTGCTCGCCGGCGACGTCGCGCGCTAATTTTGCGCCCTGGTAATTGATGGCCTCGAGGGAATCATCCAGGCCGTGCTTCAGCAATTTGAAACGATTGCCGCCGAAGGTGTTGGTTTGCAGCACGTCGGCGCCGGCGTTAGCGTAAGCCGTGTGAATTTCTTTGATGAGCTTGGGGTTGGTGAGGTTGATGTGATCGAAACACTGATTGATGAAGACGCCGCGCTCGTACAACATCGTGCCCATGGCGCCGTCAAACAGGATCACCCGTTTCTCGAGCTCTTCCAGAAATTTTCTTTTTGACATAACAAACTCTCGTCAGGTTGCGATTGCGGTTAATATAAAAAAACGCTCTTTGGCAATACAACAATTTTTTCTCTTTTCTATGTAAATATTTTTTCTCATATTATGCCCTTCGCAAGTATATTACCGTTAAATTTTGGCACTAAAAAGTGTGTTGAACATACATGTTGTTTGTATCACAGAGACCAGCAACTCGGATTAAACTTCTGCTTTTGAGTTTTGTTGGCCTGCTACTATCTCTCCCCGCTCAGCCCCTGCCGGCGCAGACGCAGGATTCGTTGGCCGTTATTATTCAGAACATTGCTACCGAAAACGCCTCTCTCCGGGGATATTCTGCAAACTACCCGTACCCCATTCTCAGCTTCCTGTCGATTTTAGATGGCGAGAACCGGCCGGTGCGCGGCCTGGCCGATACCCTGAGCTGGCTGGGGCCAAATGACGTCGCCAACAATGGGCAACCGATTTCAAAAGTCTGGCAGCCGATTTTCGATTATGAAAGCAACGCGCCGGTTTCCACGGAGACCGCCAATCTTTACAACCACCGGCCGCAGCCGACCTTCATTGAAATTTGTGAAAGCTGCACACCGATCGTGCCAACCACCACCATGCTGCTGATGGACGTCAGCGGCAGCATCAATCGCATTCCCAACGCGCTTGACAGCGCCAAAGCCGGGTTGAAAAGTTTCATCGCGGAGATGCGACCGGAGGATCGCGCCGGCGTCATTCAATTCAATTGCGAGATCAAACACTTGCCACCCACCAACGATCAACAGGTGCTGATCGATTTTATCGAAGCCGCGGTCACCGGCCCGTGGACGCCCCTCTACGAAGCCATCATCAACGCCCTCGACAGCATCAAAGATGAAAGCTCGCTGCGGCGCAGCATCGTGGTTTATACCGACGGCATCAACAACCTGCCGCGCAATTTAGCCGATTGCGACGACATCAACCGGCCGCTGCTCAACGAAGACTCCGTGATCGTCGCTGCCCAAAAATTGCAAATTCCGATTTACATGATCGCGCTCGCCAACTCCACCAGTGAAGAGATTTTGAAAAAAATCGCAACCGAGACCGGCGGGCGATTTTTCAAAACCGCCGACGGCGCCTCCTTCACGGAAATCTACCAAAAGGTTTCCGACATCATTCAGAATTTTTATGTGATGGCGCACATCTCGCCCCAACCCTGCGAAAGCGATTTTACGCGCACCGTTGATATCACCGTCACCGATTCTTCGGCGACGATTTTTCGAACCAACCGCGACACCCACAATTACACCGTGGCCGGCCCACCACGGCTTTATGATCTCAAACTGACGAAAAGCGCCAACCGCGACAGCGCCGCCCGCGGCGACGAAATCGAGTTTGCTTTGACCATCGAAAATCTCGGGCCGCACCCCGCGTTTAATATTTCGCTGCGCGACTCCCTTTCCGATTTTCTTTCCCCGCTAAACGCGGACGGCAACATTTTGTCCTGGCATTTTGACGCCCTGCCAGCGCAGCAGTCGTTGCAGGTTTCATACTCGGCCGTCATCAACGAAACCGCCGCCGATTCCACCCGCGAGTTGAGCAACGTCGCCAACGTGCATGCTGACTGCGACAGCGACTCGGCCAACGATTCAGCGCGTTTGCGGGTGCGGGTTTTTAAACGCCAAAACTATGATCTGGCGATCCAAAAGAGCGCAAACTCCAACTCTGTAAGCGCTGGTGAAAATATAACTTACACCATGACCGTCCGCAACCTCGGTCCAAACACGGCCTTCAACATCACCGTACGCGACACCCTGCCCGATCTCCTGACCGCCCTCGACGGCGATTCCGTTGCCGGCAACCTCTTATTCTGGAAAATCGATTCGCTGGCGCCGGCGCAAAATATAAACATTGCTTATCAGGCAGCCGTCGCCGATCCGCTGCCGATTTCTCCCGTGGAGTTGATCAACATCGCCCGGGTGTTCGCCGACGGCGACACCAACGCCGCCAACAATTTCGCCAGCGCCACCGTCATTGCGCAAAATCAGCCGCCGCCTCCGCCGCCTAAAAATTATGATCTGAGTATTGAAAAAATCGTTAGCGCCGATTCGGTTTTGGCCGGCGGAAATCTCAACTATTCGATCACCGTCCGCAATCTTGGACCAAATACTGCTTTCAACATCGCGGTACGCGACACCCTGCCCGATCTCCTGACCGCCCTCGCCGGCGATTCCGTTGCCGGCAACCTCTTATTCTGGAAAATCGATTCGCTGGCGCCGGCGCAAAATATAAACATTGCTTATCAGGCAGCCGTCGCCGATCCGCTGCCGATTTCTCCCGTGGAGTTGATCAACATCGCCCACGTATTTGCCGACGGCGACACCAACGCCGCCAATAATTTCGCCAGCGCGCGCGTCATCGGAATAATCCCACCGCCGCCAGCTTGCCCGGATTTAGCTGTGTCGGTTACCACCAATAAAGATTCGATCAAAGTTGGAGAAGAATTCACTTACACCATTCGCGTCAGCAATTTGAGCCGGCTGACCGCCTACAACATTCTCGTGCAGGTGACCATTCCGGAATTCGTAACCCCGCTGGATTTCGAATCGCGCCAGGGCAACGATTTATTCTGGCGGCGGGACTCGCTCGCGGGCGGGGAGGAAATCATCATCAATTTCAGGGGAAGATTGCACCGCTCGCCGCCGAGCAATTTCACCCGCCTGGTCAACACCGCGCGCGTCACCGCCGGCTGCGACGATGACGACTCCAACAACATTGCCCAAAACTTCGTCACCGTGCTGGCGGTTTTTGAAGACTGCGGCGTGTTTCTTCTGGACGCCAACGTTTATGAGCCGGAACGCGGCCGGCCGCTCGGCATTCAGTTCGAGCTGAGCGAGAGCCGTGCCGTGCAATTGGATGTTTATGACATCACCGGCGTTCACGTTACGCGCATCGCGGAGGCCACGTTCGCAGCCGGACAAAATCGCTTCGAGTGGAACGGCGTCGCCGCCAATGGCCAAAAAGTCGGCAGCGGCGTGTATGTGATTTCTTTGCGCTCCAACAATCTGCTGTGCTGGAAAAAAGTGATCATTGCCAGATGAAAACTCGGGACCCAAAAATAGTTTTCAGCGGTCAGCTTTTCCGCGACGCGGATCGCCGGCCTGCCCGCCAGAAGCCTTCCGCCGAAGCGGATCCGCCAAGCGGACAGGCAGGCGGGCCAGCGCCGGCAGGGTATCCGGCGGCATTCAGCTTGCTGTCTCATAATTTCCGTCTCACGTCTCACTTTTCACGTCTCACCTGGCACATGATAGCGCTTATCGCGATAATAGCCACCCTCCTTCTCACCGAATCAGTATCGGCGCAGGTGCGCTCCGGCGCGGCCTTTCTCAAAATTCTTCCCGGCGCTCGTCAACAGGGTTTGGCGGCCAGTCTCACCGGCGGCATCGACGAGATGCACGCGCTTTACGCCAACCCCGCCGCCACTGGCTATTTGCGGGAATGGCAATGGGCAGTCAATTACACCGAGTGGTTCGCCGACGCCTACAACCTCTCCATCACCTACGGCCGCAAATGGCGCACTCCCTGGAGCCGCGATTCGAAGATTGCGTTCGGACTTTATTACCAGGGCATCCGCGATTTCGAAAGCACCGGCGGCCTCGAATCCGCCGCCTCCGCTAACGACCTGCTGCTGACCCTCAGTTACGGCAATCCGTTGACGTTCCTGTCGCGCAACCTCTCGGCTGGCGGCAACGTCAAATTTCTGCGCAGCCGGCTGGCCCATTTCACCGCCAGCTCCTTCGTGTTCGATGGCGGTTTGCTTTTCCGCTCCAATCGCTTCAAACTCAAAACCGCTGTTTTCGATTATGCGATCGTCTCGGCCGGCGTGTCCGCAACCCATTTAGGGCAATCCCTCGCTTTCGTCTCCGAGGCCACGCCGCTGCCCACCACCCTGCGCGCCGGCATGGCACTCAATTTTGGGAAACACAGCGGCTTGCAGCTTCAGCTTTCCGGAGATTACCAGAAAGTGGAAGATGAAAACGGCCGCTTCAGTTTTGGCGCTGAGGTGGGCTGGGGCTATACGGTGGCGTTCCGCAGCGGCTACAATTTTAGCAACAATATTTTAAGCAAATTCTCCATGGGCTTAAGCTTCCGCCTTGACGACCTTCACTCCCCAATCAAAAATGTTTTGCCCGGGCGCAACCATGCCCTGCGCGTGGATTTGGCCACTTTGGAAAACAACGATTTCTTCTCGTCATCTTATCGCGGCGGCGTCAATTATTATCCCATTGCGCCGGAGAATTTTGAACTCGCCAGCGAGATCTTCGAGACCTGCGCCGGCAATGGCAACGTCAAATTATCGTGGGAGATGGCGGAGGATCCGGATCTGTTCGACGCCGTCCATTACGCCCTCTTTGTGATGCGCGAAGACAGCCTGGGGCTGGCAAAGGTGATGGAAAAAGTACAAACGCGGGAATTCGATCTTGGCAATTCCGCCGACCCGACGCTGACCATCATCACCGATCCGGCGCAATTTTCCATTGATAAAAAACAGCGCCGCATGAGCCACAAACTTTTTGCAGCCAACGAAGGGAATTACTTTTGGACGGTGATGGTGGAAGACAGCGATGGGCACGTAACCTTCCCGAAAAGCATCGCCCGCTTCAAAGCGCCCGCTCCCAGCGAACCCGATCTGCTGATCACGCGCATCGATTTTCATCTCAATCAAAATGAAATTAACGACAGCGGCTGCCAGGGAGAAATCGCCCTCACCATCAGCAATCACAGCAAATGCGCGGCGCGCGAATTCGCCGTCAACGTTTACGATTCTCTCTCCATTGATACCCGGCAGTTAACTTTGCGCAGCCCCGATGAGCTCGAGTTTAGCGCTCCCCGCCGGCCCATTTCGCAGCAGTGGATCGAAGAGCTGCTGCCCGGCGAGCAGCAAACGCTCCTCGTTCCCTGGCGCCGGGAAAAGGGCGGCGCGCATTTTATTATCGCTTACATTGATGAAGAAAATCGCATTCGCGAGCGCGATAAAACCAATAATCAGAAAATGCAGGCAATTGCGCTGCCGGAATTGGACATCAAAATTTTCGCTTCGCCCAATTATGTCACCGCCGGCGACACCGTGAGTTACACTTTGCGCATCGAAAACCGCGGCGCGGCGGTCGCGCAAAATTTCTATCTCCACAATCAAATTCCTAACTTCCTGTCCCTGACTGCTTCGAGCTTCAGCGTAGCGCCGGATTCGGTTGCGGAGGAATATGTGTCGTGGCGATTCCCGGCGCTGCCGCCCGGTCAAGTTAGTGAGATCACCTACCTCGCCACTGTGGATTCCGCCATCTCCGAAATAAAAAGTGTCAGCCAAATTTTTACCCCGTGCGACGTGCTGGCCATCAATAACTCCGACTCCATCGTCGTGAAAGGAGTGGCCTACGACCTGCAAGTGACTAAAACCGCCAACGTCGATCCACTGCGGCCCAAGGTGAAATTTAATCTGAATGACAGCACCCTGACCATCAACTCGTTGCAGCAACTCGACATCCTGGGTCGGGCGCTGCAAAGCGGCGTCCTGCAAACCACCTTCATTGAAATCGAAGGGCACACCGATCTGCAGCCCTTCCGCGGGCACACCCCCGCGCAAAGCCGACAAAGAAATCAAGTACTTTCCGAAGGACGCGCGCGGGCGGTCAAAAACTATCTGGTCGCCAATTATCGCATCGCGACTGAGCGCATCTGCGACGTCGGCTTTGGCCAGCAGCGGCCCATCAGCCGTGTGCATGAAGAAAACCGCCGCGTCGAAATTAACATCCTCACCCAGCCGATTTCGTGCACCTCACCCGTCGATCCCAATCTGATCGTCCCGGCGGTGTACCAGCAGGCGATCATCTCATACACTCTGACCGTCCGCAATTCCGGACCCAATCCGGCGCACGACATTACGCTGATTGACGTTTTGCCTTCCAACGTCAGCGTCCTTGCCGGCAGCTTCAACCACACGCCGGAAAGCGGCGTCGATGCCGCGGAAGTCATCCGCTGGCAAATTCCAATGCTGGCCGCCGGAGAAAAGTTGGACATCCATTTCAAAGCGAAGGTGGACTCCATCCCCTCCTCCAACGACGTTTATGAGTTGAAAAACACGGCGCATCTGAATTCAAAATTCGATAGCAACAAAAACAACAACTCCGATGTGTCTTCGGTTTACGCCATCGCCGGTTTCACTCCCCGGCTTTCTGAGACCAACGGCCATCGCATCCACGTCGTCGAACCCGGCGAGTCGCTTTCTCTCATCGCCAAAAGATACTACCGCAACCCGGGGCAGTGGCGAACCATCTTCATCGCCAACCAATTGCACGATGAGAATCTCATTCACCCGGGACAGAAGCTGTTGATTCCTGAAAAAACTTTCGAAATTCAAGCGGAGTCCCGTCAACTTCCCATTCCAAAATTCCGACACTGATTCCTCCGATCACCCTCCCTCAGAGACGGTTGAGAAAGTTTGTTTTTTGTGATCGAATAAAAAAACTCTGACAGGGTTCGGAACCCCGTCAGAGTTCATATTCCGGGAAAATGTGCGACGCACTTTGAAAGTGCGTTACACTTGAAACACCACTACTTCACAAACACTATCTTCCGTGTCAACGCAACGTTGTTAGCTGGCGACTCTAATCTCACGAAATAAAGTCCCGCCGCCACCACCTCGCCGCGCTCGTTGGCGCCATCCCAAATGGCGGAGTAAACGCCCGCCGCTTTTCTGCCCTCGAACAAAATGCGAACCCGCTGCCCCAGCATGTTGTAAACCGCCAACCGGATGTCGCTGCTCTGCGGCAGACTGAAACGGATCGTTGTGCTGGGATTGAAGGGATTGGGATAGTTTTGCGACAGCTCAAACGCGGTGGGGATGATTCCGCCCGGCTCTTCGCTCACGTCGGTGAGAACGTCGCGCAGCGTCGGCAGCTTGAAATCGATGTTGCCGGTTTCGCCCGAACTGTTCACCGAAACAAGGTCTGCCCCCTGTGCCGGCAAATCAAACAGCGGCAGCGCAAACTGGATATCGCCGCTGCCGAGCAGCAGGTTGAACAGCAGGCTAAAGATATCATCGCGGCCGAGCGCGAGGGGTACAGGAACGCCGTCGTACCATAAATCTGCAAACAAATTGCTTGTAATATTATCCACCAAATCGCCGCCGCCCGAAAGCAGCAACCCCAACAGCGTACCCAGTGGATCGCTTCCCAATTGATCTCCCAATCCCCCCTCTTCCAACTGTTGCAGGAGCCGAAAGAGGGCGAACGTGCGCACATAGTAATCGCCGGCCGCCAAACCGGGAATACGATACTCATCTGGAGAGGACAGCGGCCGTCCGCTTTGCATATCGAAGCCGCTAATCCCGACGGAGACCACGTGCCCGGTGAGATCGTAGGCCAGCACCAGCACGCCCGGCAAAGGATTGTCGCTCAGATCGCGAACGGTTCCGGAAATGACCCCGAAGCCCTCATTCAGATCAATATCAACGCGACTGACCACATCCGCTGTGACGGAAACTATATCGGCCGCGTCAAACGAGTTGGCGCCACCGTGATAGGTGCCGGCAAACCCCTGAGCGCCAACCAGCGCCACCACTTTGTAGTCGCCGGGAGGCACGCCCACGATTTGGTAGCCGCCGGCAAAAGTAACGTCGGCGACGCCGGCCGTCACACCGGTACTGGCTTCGAACGCCACCACGCTGGTTGAAAACAACGAGTCCGCCCCCACGGGATTACCGCTGGGAAGATTGACCACGCCCAACAAGCCGCCAGCGCGAACCATCTTAAAATCAATGCCCGGCGTCTCTCCCGGCGGGGTGACGCTGACCTCATTCGCCAACTCGAAAGTGGGTTGGCCGTCATAAAATTGCGGCACATAAATGACGCCGTTGTTCTCGGTTGAATTAGCCGGCAGCTCGATGGGCTGATTGTTCACGATTCCCAGCAGCTTGAAGTTGCCTGGCGGCAGCGGCCGCAGCAAGTAGGAAGTGGGCTCGGCGTCAAAATCGAACGCCAGCTCGGGCAAGCCGGTTTCGGCGTTGAAGGCAACGACAATGCCCTCGCCCTGCACCGGCGTGCCATCAGAGGATTCTACAAATTGACCGCTGATTCCGCCCGCGGCCTCGAGCACAAAATTAATGCCGCCGGTGGGATCGGGCGCCTCGACCCGTACTTTCTCGGCCGAATTAATATCGAAAATGCTGTAAACGTTTTGATAGTACTCATCCAAGACCTGGCCGGCGTGTTTGCCGATAAAACTACCGCCCCCTAAAATTTCGCCGAGGTTGGGATTCAGCAGCGAGATGGTGCGCAAATAATAATCTCCAGTAGATAAACCGGGAAGAAGATAGTTGCCATTGGTATCCGAAATGGCGATGCTCAAATCAAGGTCCTCGGCGCAGAATCCGCCGCCCTGCAGCAGGCAGCCGATGCCGTTCAAAATGGTTGTCTTGATGGCCACCACAATCACTGAATCCAGCGGCGCGCCGCTGGTGTTGGTGATGGTTCCAGTAATGTCGCCGCCGGGTTCGAGGGTGAAATTAATACCTTCAAAAAGGGTGTCGGTTGCGGTGAAAGTAAACGGGGTCGCGTTGGCCGGATCTTCGGCATCCTGATAGTATTCACCGCGGAAAGATGGCGCGGGCGCGCCGGGGGACAATATCGGAAAGATGAACTCTAAAATGTGATTGGCAAAGAGAACGTAGGAATGCCCTTCGCGCAAACCGGAAATTTCGTAGGTTCCGTCCTCGCCGGCGATTGCAAGTGCAGCCACCGACGTATCCGCCAGGTCGAATGCAAACACCAACGCCAGCGGCGCCGGTTCCTCTGCAGTGCCAAGCACCATGCCGCGAATTTTGCCGCCCTCGTCAACCGGCGGCGCGCCGATTTCTGTTAGCCGGAAATCGATGCCGGTGATCTCGTCTTCGAGAGTCGCAATCAAAACCGGATCGGCCTCCTCGCGAGTCACGGCGTTTTCAAAAAATTGCGGGATGAAATTTTCCACGCTGGCGCGAATAATAAATTGCCCCGTGGCTGGAACGACGATTTCGTACACGCCGTCCTCTCCAGCCACGCTAAAAATCGAAAATCTCTGCACCGGATCGGTGACGTCAACGAGATCGAAATCCACCGCGGCGTCGCCGATGGGAGTCGCGCCGTCGTCGCGGTAGATGGTTCCGGAAAGCAACGCGCCGCGATCGAGATCGAAATTGATATCGGCAGCAAAACCCTCATCCGGAACCGTTACTAGCTGGACGTTATCGTTGCGCCAGCCGCGGTCAAAATCACGCGGCACGTTGTCGTAAAATTCGTCTACAAACGGACTGCGGGTGACCACATAATAATCGCCGGGCAGTAATCCCGAAATGACGTACGAGCCGGAAAACACCGGCGACGCGCCGGCGGGAAAACCAAACCGATCGAAAGCGAGCACATCCATCGTTTCAAAAGAAACTTCGCCCTCCACGGTCACGCTGCCGGTGATGCCGCCCACCAAGCCGCTAATAGTCGCTGCGTTTTTTCTCTCCGAAAAAGAGCGCAGCAGCGCGGCAGCGTCCACGCCTTTGCTCTCCTGCTTATCCAACGCCGTTAAAAATGCCGAGATTTTTTCGCCGGCCGGATAGTCGCGGATTTTCTGCTGAAACATTTCATGCTGGCGATACGCCGCCGCCTTCTCACCTACTTGCTTGAGAAAACTTTCGTATGCCTTTGCCAATTCGAGCTTCTTTTGCATTTCCGGGTTGGCAACCGTGGCGCTGCTGGTGAAGCTTGCCGGGCCGCCGGCGGTCAAGGTGGACGTTGCCAGCCAAGCCGAAAGAAGAAACCCAATTAGAGCTCCCAAAAGTTGCTTTAGACGATAGCATGTCAGCATAAGCTCCTCCTTAAAAGTTATTGAAAGCATTAGTTTGTTTGGAATGACTTGAAGAACAACGGCGCAAAGTAAAAAGGATTTTCGTCAGAGTCAAGCGCTTTACAAAAATGTATAGCTCAACCCCACCGACAACACTTGGCGGATTTGCCGCCGTTTGGAAATATCGCGATCGTATAGCAAATCGTATTCAAGGTTGACGTTCACCAGCTTGGTGAGCTTGAAGGTCAAATCGTTTTCCCACAAAACATCGATGCGGTTGAAGGCCTTGAAGTCGGCGAAAACATCCAGCCGCGAGGTCAGCAAAATATTTTCGGCAAACTTCTTTTTGAGATCGGTGATCGAAGAGAGGCCGGGCTCGATTTTGGTTTTCTCGATTTCCGGCGTGTCGGGATCGTCGGCAAAGGGTGCAGGAAAATCGCTGGTGATGGTTTCTTTCAACGTAAAGCCCAATCGCGACAGCACGATTTCATTGGGCGAATAGCCGACGCCCACGCTTTGAGTAAAATAGCCCGGATCCAAAAACTTTGAGATTTTTACTTTCGTGGTGTCGTCGGGGTAGCGGAACCCGGACAAAAATTGCGTTTTAGCGGTGGCGGAAACAAACGGATTGAGCAGCTGGTTGAATTTGCGCGTGTAAACAGTTTCGAGGTTGATTTCATCCGAAGATTTACGCGCCGCGGCGCCGGCCACTTTCGCAAATCCCAACGTGAATTTCCCGCTGTTCTTCCAGTTGTATTTTTGCTGATCGAGTGTAAAGCCGGTGGTGAGATTCACCTGCCAGGCCAGAGTGTTTTCTCCGCCCTGTTCCCAGTTGCTGAAACTGGCCTGGGTCAGATTGAGGTTGCCGATGATTTCATTCTTCCATCCATATTGCGGAGGCGGCGCTTCCTGAGCCGCCAAAATTCCGGTGCTAATGATGACCATAAAAATCAATATCAACCGAGCACGAACAATTTTTTCAAACATGAATCCTCCAATTTTATTTCAACGTGGACTTGTGGGCACGCAGGCGGTGCGCTAAAAAAGCGCCCACGCAAAGACGCGGAACCTCAAAAATTTTTCTTTGCCTATCTGTCCGCAGTGGCGGATCCGCTTTGCGGACGCAGGCAGGCGATCGTTAGCGCCCTGGCGACTTTGCTGGGCAAGTTTTTTTGCAAGATTTTTCTCGTGCAGGTTCTACTTGATTTCCGACGTACAAAAAGCGCAGCGCGTCGCTTTAATGGAAACCGTCGAAAAGCAGTGCGGGCATTCTTTGGTGGTTGGCGCGGCCGTGGGTTGGGGTTCTTCCTGGCGTTTGAGTTTGTTCATCCCTTTCACCAGCATGAAGACGGCGAAAGCCACAATCACAAACGAAATCACTTTGTTGAGAAAGACTCCGTAGTTAATAGTGACCGCACCAGCGGCCTGCGCCTCCGCCAGCGAAGCATACGGCGCCGCGGCCTTGCCTTCTTTCAATACCATAAACAGATTGGAAAAATCGACGTTGCCGAGAACGAACCCCAGCGGTGGCATCAGCACGTCGGAGACCAACGATGACACAATAGCGCCAAACGCCGCGCCGATGATGATCCCAACGGCCATGTCCACCACGTTGCCGCGCATGGCGAATTCCTTAAATTCTTTCCACATAATCCCTCCTATTTTTTTGACAGCGAAGCGCTTTCGTTCCGCCGTTTTAGTTTTAAAACCGGCCAATCAACGTGATGCGATTGAGGCTGCCCACTTCCCCGAACGACGAAAACGAATAGTCGATGTTAAACGAATTGAGCTGAAATCCCAATCCGAATGAAACGCCCGCCAGACGATCCTTGCTGGTATCGACCTTTTGATCCTGGCCGACGGAATTGTAGCCCAATCGCAAAAACAACTGCTCGGTCAAATTAAATTCGCCGCCCAAACGAAAATCGATACCCTCGCCTTTGAATTTCACCAACGCCCCGCTGAGCAGCAGCGGCAGGTGCTCCAGCCGCTTTGAGGCGCCCAATTGAAAATTGAGCGGCAGGTCATCTTTGGATTCAATAAACGCGCTGGTGGTGGTTCCGAGATTGAACACGCCCAAACCTAAGTTGAGCATCTGAGCCGGGAAAGAATACATCACACCGAAATCCGCCGCCACCGCGGTTTCAGAAAATTCGTCAATTTGAAACCGAATAAATTTTGCGCTGGCGCCCACGGCCAAATTAGTTTTTAAGAAGCGGGAATAACTCAAAGACAGGGTTAAGCTATGGGAGCCGAATTCGCCGGTGTCCTGATTGTTTTCATCTTTACCCTCGAACTGGCCGTAGTCGAAAAAGTGCAGCCCGGCGGCAATGGCGCCTTTGTGAAATGGCTGGGCGTAAGCTAAAAATCCAGATTGAAAATCGAGCAGGTGGTTGAGATAGGAGAGCGTCCCCTGACGTTTGTTGAGGGCAGCGAGTCCTGCGGGATTATAAATCAAATTGTGAATGTCTCCCGGCATCGCCACGAATGCGCCCGCCATCGCTGACGGCCGTGCGCCAACGAAGGTGCGCAAGAAATCGAACCCCACTGGATTTTCAGCTCGCAGCAAGTTTGGCAGAAAAATCAGTGTGATGAGCAACGAGGAAAGAAAATTTCGCATAACGACCTGGTGTGCTTATGGTGATGAAATGAGCCACCGAACGGACTTGAACCGTTAACCTGCTGATTACGAATCAGCTGCTCTGCCATTGAGCTACGGTGGCCGGGTGGCTTACGTCCAACGGCGATAATTTAGCAATTTTCTTCAAATTGTCAAGCTCTTTGGCTGGAGAAATTTTGGTCGAAGAAATCCTGAACTTAGAACAAGCTTAGTCAGAAGAAATGTTTTGCATAACCCGATTCATCGCCAGCAATAACAATGACTAATATGCCAACAGTTAAAGTGTTCAAGTACATCGAGCAACTCGAGGCGTTTGTTCCGACGGACGAATACCGGCAGAACGCAGAGCAGCTTGGTCTGAGCGAGTGGAATCCGGTGGTCTGGATTGGAAGGCTAGTCACATTGGATAACGACGACGGCGAGCATTGGTTCGATAATTGGGAAGAATGAAAAATTATCAAAAAAGAAAAATTTCACCAAGAAACAGGGCCCCAAAAATAAAAAAGGCCGTAATCGATAATCACAGATTACAGCCGTTCATTCCATGAGAGAGCTCTATTTTTTGAATCGCTTCTTCCAATAACCTGGACGTCGCTTGAGGTGCATCACTGCTGCTATAAAAATCTCGTCATCATCTACAGAATATATGACGGCCGTAGGGAAATCTTTAATAAGGGTCGCCGGAATCTTCCACTAAGTCCGGCGCCACGCGAAGGGATTTTCGGTGAGGTCGTCAATCGCCGACTCGAGTTCTTTCAAAAAGGACTGACCCAATTCATCCCGGCAGCCTTCATAGAATTCGGTTGCTTCTTTAATCTCGAGCTTAGCCTCTGGATCATAGATTATATTTTTGCCAACCCAACTCTCGCCGAATGTCAGCAAATATTTTCTCCCCCGGTATCCCCTTAGTAATTCCGGCTTTAAATCGTTCGTAGCGCTTTTCCGCTTCTTCAATCCAAGCCTCATCGACATCGGTTAAGGGCTCGTCATCAAGACTGTCCAAAAGTCTGTTGGCCAAAATTTCCCTGTCCGCTGCCGGAAGTAAAAGCGCTTGTTCTTCAATTTGTTTTAGTTGTTCGGACATTACTCATCCTCAATTTTGTTTTCGAAATCTATAGAAAAATTTCTGCCAATACAAGCCTTTTCATTGCCACATTATTGCCCCACAAATAAAAAACCCTTGAACCAAAAGCGGTTCAAGGGTTTCTGTTTGCAGGAGACGAAATTGTTTGCGACGGCGTCAAACCGTTTTCAGGAAAACCTCAATAATGCGGCGGGCGGCATGGCCGTCCCACAACTCCGGCCGCCTCCCGGTTTTGAAATTGCCGTTGATAATTCTTTCCGCTTCTTTCACGATTTTTTCGGCATCCGAACCGACAATCTGGTTGGTTCCCTGCTCCACGGTAATCGGACGCTCGGTATTTTCCCGCAGCGTCAAACAGGGAATGTTGAGCGCAGTGGTTTCCTCCTGAATCCCGCCGGAGTCGGTGAGCACAAATTTGGCGTGCGCCAACAGGTGAATAAAATCGAGATAACCCAGCGCTTCGGTGACGAGCAGGTTCGGCATTTCCCTCAAAATTTTAGCCAAGCCGAGTTGTTCTAAATTTTTTTGGGTGCGCGGATGAGTCGGAAAAACAATCCGCAGGCGCTTCTGGATTTCATTCAGGGCAAAAAGTATGGTGCGCAACGGCCGCTCATCGTCCACGTTGCTGGGACGGTGCAGCGTCAGCAGGCAGAATTCGCCGTCTTCGAGATGCAATTTTGCGCGAATGCGCGATTGGTGGGCTTTCTGCAAATGCTGAAACAGCGCGTCGATCATCAAATTGCCGACAAAATGAATTTTGCCCTTCTCGATTCCCTCACGCGCGAGATTCCGCTCGGCGCTGGCTTCGGTGGTAAAAAGCAAATCTGAAATTTGATCGGTCAACACGCGATTGATTTCCTCGGGCATCGTGCGGTCAAAACTGCGGAGGCCGGCCTCTACGTGCGCGACTTTGACGCCTTGCTTCACCGCCACCAGCGCGCAGGCCACGGTGGAATTCACATCCCCTACCACGACGACGTACTCCGGCTTCTCCGCCAACACAACTTTTTCAAATTCGATCATGATCTTGCCGGTCTGCTCGCCGTGATGGCCGGAACCGACACCTAAATAAAAATCCGGCGGCGGCAGGCCCAGCTCATCAAAAAATAATTGCGACATCGCCGCACTGTAATGCTGGCCGGTGTGCACCAGCCGAGTCTGAAATTCAACCTGCCGATTCAGCTCTTTCATCAGCGGCGCGATCTTCATATAGTTGGGCCGGGCGCCCACCACGTTCAGAATTCTCAAATGTACCGATCCGGATGATTCTTCTATTGGTAAAGTCACACGATTTGCAGTTGCCTACTGCCAACCGCCTACTGCCTACTGCCTACTGCCTACTGCCTACTGACTATGGGCTCGCTTAATCAAAATATTATTCACTATCCGCGCCAGGTACTTTACATCGGTCTTGAACGGATGCGCCTGCTTCTGCAAAAGATAGTTCCGTTCCGACTCGATCACTTCGTCAAACGATTTCGGCAGGTCGGCGTAGTAGGGCGGAATCAGCCCCGGCTTGAATTGGATTCGGAGCTTCTGCAGGTCGTCGGGATAAAGCGAAAAATAGTGCGGGCTCAGCGCGCGCACGCCAATCAAACTGAGATCGCCGCGGAAGAAATTGATGATTTGCGGCAATTCATCGAGCCAGTACTTGCGGAAAATCCGGCCGTACTTTGAGATGCGAAAATCATCGTTGAGCTTGCCGTTGGCGGCGAGATGGTTTTTTGCATAAACATATTCCTGTAAATATTCCGAATAGGGGTGCATGGTGCGCAGCTTCATCACGTGGATGATCTTCCCTGCCATGCCCACGCGCTTGAAGCTGGTGAGCAGGCCGTAGCTCGGCCGCTTTTCGGAGGAGGGCTCAAACATTTTTTGAGCGATGAAAAAAATCTCACCGTTGAGCGCCAGGGTGTCAATAATCTGAAAGCCGCAGTAGCACAGCCGGCCCAGAACTTCGGCCGTGGTCAGCACGCGATTGCGGCCGCGGGTGATCATAAAATAAAACGCCTTCAGCTTGGGCGTTTTCGGCGCCACCCGCACCCAGAGGCAGTTCAAATAATAAAGAAAAAACGCCAGCCGGCGCGGGTAGCGCGAAAAGAATTTTCTTTGGCGGTACGATTCCACCGGCTCGAAACGGCCGATGAAATACCCACCCTTCTCCATCTTCTTGTAAACCTGCAAAAAATACTGGTTGATGCGGCGCATATCGTTGACGCGGTAATCGTTGATCAACACTTTCAGCGCGCCGCCATTTGTTGGCGGCCAGGCCAACGAGTTGAGATGGCTGATTTCGTGATCATGAAAACTGGCAAGCCCCACTCTCGCATCTATAAATGAGTACAGCGCCGGGCAGCCGTCGAAGTTGCAGCCGCGGTGAGTGGAATGGCCGTTGACGCCGGCCGGCTCTTGCCAGTTGCGCTCGCCGCGGACGTGGCGCTTGAGAACGTCTTGCAGCCGGCCGCTGCTGGCAACGGCGAGGCCGCCCTTCTGGTTGCGGAGATCCAAAAAGTACAAGGCGTCGTAAATGAGCTCGAACAAAAGCATCAAAAGAAAGGTGCCGAAAATCTGCGCGCGCGAGTAGTAGAAAAGTCGGAAGGAAAAAATGATCACCGCCATAATCGCGATCATCAAGAAACATGACTTAAGTTGTGGGGCAATAAAATAGAAAAAGGTGCGATAATGGCTAATTTTGAACGAGCGCGTGAAAATGGAAGTCGTCAGCCAGACGCCATACATCACCAGCAGAATCTTTTCGTATTCATCGGATAGCGACCACTCACCTTTGCGGAGATAGTGTAAAATGAAAAACGACACTGTGATCAACACAAAACCATTCACTAAGCGCAGCAATGAAATGTGAAGCCACGCTTTGATTTTGTTCGGGCGGCGGCCATCGGCCTGAATTCTCCGCCATAGCACGGTGCGATAATAGACCGTAAACCCCGCCAGCTCGGCGAACAGCAGCAGGCCGAAGGCGCCAAAAATATAGACCCGCGAATAGGCGGTCAAACCCCTAAAAACAATCAGCAGCGCCACGAGGTAGCAGCTCAACACCGCGCACTTGGAAATCAATATGACGCCGCGCAAATAACGTTGATGGTTGGACTCGTGATATTTGCCAAACGCCAACGACACAGCGACCACGGTGAGCACATAAACGCCGAACATCTTCACATACATGAGCGGCAGTAAGAGCGTCTCCCGCTTCAAGAGGTTCATCACAAAAAAGACGCTGACGATTAAAATCAAATCCACCAGAAACAGGGCGAGCGCCTCTTTGGAATGGCGCGGCTGGTTTCGCCAGCTGACCTCGCGCACCATCCAGTCCTGGGAGATTGCGTGGTCAGACGAGTACGGTTGCATCTGCGGCATAATCGGGTTGGAAGCGATATTGGTAGTAGGGATTGGCGCGCATGATAGCGGCGCTTTCGGGGTAATTTTCAATAAACCAAACCATGAAAGCAGTCACATCGATTTTCTCGGCGAGCATTTTTTGCCGGCGCGCTTGCCAGATTTCTTTGAGGTTGGGCGTGCTCATCATCTGCCGGATTTTTGCCAGCAACTTTTCCGGCGCCGAAGTCTTGAAACCGTAAGTCAGATGGTAGCGGTGCTCCAATTCTTCGAGGTAGCCCAACCGGCCCACAAAGTCATTGCAGCGCAAAGCCGGCGTGCCTAGCACCGCGGCTTCGGCGGTCATGGTTTGGCTGTCGCCAATAAAAAGCTCGGCGTAACTCAGGACGTGGTGCATGTCGGAGGGTTTGATTTTAATGCGGTACGGCTCGAACTCCGGCTCTAGCGGCCGCTCCGAGCTGATAAAAACGCGATACCCGCTTCGGCGCAACCGGGCGATGATGCGGCGGGCCAGCTCGCGGTTGATGCCGGCTTTGCCGGCGTCGTGGTGCGCCGTGAGGTTTGCAAATCGCAGCAGGCAATATTTGTCCCCGCCGGCGCATTGCAAAGCTTTGTCTGCCTCCGGTTGAAAATAGTTTGGATGCAGGTAAGCGAGCTCGTGATAACCGTTGTATGAGATATTCTTGAATTGCCATCTTCCCATTTTGCAGGAATGCGGCGACAGCAGAGTTTCGGCAAACGGATAACTCAGAAAAGCAAACAGCGGCACCGCATCGAAGTCATCTTCGTTGACAACCACCGACGGGATGCCCAGCAGCCGGCCGACGTGCGAAATTTCAATGGAGGTTCCCACCATAAGATCGGGTTTCTCGCTGCGCGCCAACCGGAAGATCGCCCGATCTTTCGTGAGCACGCCGCGCGCAATCGACCACTTGCTGCCGTCGTGGCCCTGGGGGAGAATGTTCAGGTATTTCAAATGATCTGCCTGCAGCAGCTCTTCCAACACGTCCTTATTTTTGATCAAAATCAAAATGCGGTGTCCGCCAATTTGAAGCTGGTGGATAACGTGCTTGAACAAGTGATAGTGCGCCGGATGGCCGAGGTGAAAAAAGATTTTCATGATCTGCTCGTATCCTGCAACAACAAAACCGACAGTGCCGCCATCATCCACGCTTGCGACCAACGCAGGTAAGAAATTTTGTTGGTGAAAAAACGGGAGCGGCGATAGTAGAAAAAGCCGGCGGCGTCCTGCATGTGCTCGATGGTCCAAAGGGCGATGGTTTTCGCGAACGTCCGGTAGCGCGGGTCGATTTCCCCCAACTTGCTGAAGGTGATGACGCCCTGCGCCTGGTTGTGAATGTCCACCGGCCAGACGCGCGGCAGCCGCCATTTGGCCTGGCCCGTGGCGAAGAACTGCTGTCGACGGTAAAATTCTGCGCCCTTTCTGATGCTTTCGAGGTAGCGGCGATCGCTTAAATTTAGATGGCGGATGATCTCGTAGATCGATTCCAGCACGTACCCCTGGTGGAAGTCGATTTGCGCGCGCTCGCGGCCGGTTTGGAAATCAATGCTGTAGTTCCAGCGGCCGTCTTCTTTCTGATGGGCGACCACAAAATCCAAAGCAGCGCGGGCCAGTTCCTTTAATTTCGTTTCACCCGTTACCGAATAAACCTTCGCCAAAATTTCTGCACCCAACAGGCTGGCGTTGAAACAGCCGTCTTTGGCAAACGGCGTGTAGCTGAAAATGATGCCTTCTCGGGTGCGCGTGCGCGGCAAATCGCGCAAAATGAATTGGCAGGAGTTCCGCAAAAGCTCAAACGCCGATGGGTTGCCGCTGAGCGCGAAGTAATCGAACAGCCCCTTTCCCACTATTCCCGTCACCACCACCGACGGCGCGAAGCGCGGCAAATACTTTTGCGGACTCGCCCAGGCAAAATTGTAGCCCCAGCACGCTCCGCTGAAACCTTTTGACATGTTCGCTTGCAACCAGTCAAAAAGAAAAGCCAGCCGATTTTCAAAATTAGCCTGGGGATCGAGCCACGCCAGATTGGAATAGGCGGTCAACAAAAGTCCCAGCGCTTTGGGATTATATTCTTTTTTGATCCCTAACCACGGCCTGAAATTCAGCGGGCAGCGCTTTTGAAATTGCGTCGCCAAAATCGGCAGCCACTTGCCAAACCTTCTCAAGTCGATGGGGCAATTTAACATATCGTAAGGATCGTAGCCTTTGAACTGTTCGCGCTCGATGTATTTTCTGAGCCGGGCGAGCGCGGAAGAAACGGCGGAGGAGGCCGGGCCGGAAATCGCCGGCGCAGCCACCGCTGTCGTTTCGGTTGTGGGATGGAGAATCATGTCATCAAGAAGGTATCACAGTCTGGAGGAAAACATAGCCCGCGCGAAGCGCTGCCTGAGGAAAGAGGGGAGACCGCTGCGCTTCGCGCGGAACCCACTTAAAGCAAACGAATCGTTTGGCCCGTGCGCAGCGATTCCAAAATCTTGAAGGTAGCCAGCGTCGAATCGTAAAGTTCTGGAAACGGAATGGGAGACGGGCCGCCGTTTTTAACGGACTCTAGAAAGGCCGCCACCTCGTGCTGATGCCCTTTGTCCGGGCGGCCCCGCGATCGCGTTGTCTTAGCGCCAACAATCTTCAGATTTCTGAAGTCATCAATAACGGCCACCTGCCCAGCGCAAAACACTTCGAGATGCTCTTTGCCCAACTGTTTGCTGCCGTTGGAAAAATACGAAATTGCCGCCAGCGAACCATTGGCAAAACTCAAATTCACCACCACGCTGTCCTGCACATTCAGCCGAGTGTCCAGGGCGCCGGCGGACACACTAACAATGGGCGCGCCCGCGAGAAATCGCGCTACATCCACGAAGTGGCAAACCTCGCCGAGGATGCGCCCGCCGCCAATCTGCGGATCGTGAACCCAGTGGCCGGAGGCCGCCGCGCCCGCGTTGATGCGAATGGTGGCGGGTGGCGATAAACACCGTGTTGATCGCCGGATCCTCCAGCACCTGATCAGCGTCGCACGTGGAATAGGAAAAACCGTATTTGTCGGCAACGTGGCGCGCGCTGTAGCCGTGCGCCGTAGCCACGCCCACCAGCTCCCCTTGCCCTCGCAGATGGGGCAGCAAAACGTTTTGCGCAAACGCGCCGGCGCCAATCAATCCAATCTTGAGTTGAGCGCTTTTGGGAAGCTGGCCGTTTTGGGGCGCGAGTCGCGGGGCCAGGGGCCTGGCGGTGTCGTACTCCAGCAGCACGCCCACGAAAAATTCCTTTTTCTGCAGAATGAGCTCATAAGCCCGCGGCGCCTGCTCAAATGGAAAACGGTGGGTGATCAGCCGCTCGAGATGAAGCTTGCCGTCGGCCAGCAACTGCACGAACGCCGCCATGTTGCGGTTCTCGGTCCAGCGCACGTAGCCGATCGGGTAGTCGATGCCCTTTTGCTCGTAGTGGTCGTCGTAGCGGCCGGGGCCGTAGGAGCACGACATCCGCAGCTCCAGCTCTTTCCTATAATAATGCTCGCGGCTGAAGCCGGTGGGCACGCTTCCGACTACCACCACCCGGCCTTTGTGGCGGCACAGCCGCCCCGCCAGCTCGATGGGATCGAGGGACGCCGCACCGGCGGCAATGATGACAGCGTCCACGCCGAAGCCAGTGGTGAAATCCGCAACGCTATTTTCGAGATACTCGGCGCCGCGCGCCAGCGCCAGGTTCGCGCCGAGCTCTGCCGCCAACTCCACCGCTCGCGCATCGAGGTCGATGCCGATGGTGCGCACGCCGGCCGCTTGCAGAATTTGCATGGTGAGCTGCCCGACCAATCCCAAACCGATGACAGCGCAGCTCTCTCCTAATCTCAGATCGGCCTGGCGCACCCCCTGCATGGCGATGGCGCCGAGGGTGGTGAACGCCGCTTGCTCCAGCGGCACATTGTCAGGAACCCGGACGCAAAGATTAACTGGCACTGAAACCACCTCGGCGTGTGCCGCATCGCCTCCGCCGCACGCAGCTTTATCCCCTACTTTCAGATGCCGCACGTTCGCGCCCACGGCCACCACTTCGCCGGCGCAGGAATAGCCCAAAGCCGCCGGCGCATCCAATTTGTTGCTCACCAACCGATAAGTTGTTTGCAAGCCATTGACTCTGACCGACTGCAAAATCTGATGGACTTCCTTCTTGCGGGCGCGCGCTTTGGCGACATAGCCCAACTTAGCGTCGTGAACGCGCTTGCCCTCGGTGCCGGCACTGATAAGCGAGTAACTACAGCGGACGAGAACGCTGCCCTCGCCAAGCGCCGGCAAAGGCGTCTCCAAAAGTTGCATTTCGCCGGAGCGGAGGTTTTGGGTAAGCTGGAGCATTTGCTATGTTAGCGGAGCCGCAGTTATTTTAGAACGTGGGTAGTGGAGTGATGGAGTATTGGCGTACCGGATCAAGGAATGTCCAAATTGCGTTAATCCTATTGCCGTCGCATCCCTAAACTAAGTGCACGTTTTCATAATTACGATTGCGTATTTGTGGCGCTAACAATATGGATCCTACACTGTTTGCAACAGTGTATTGGAGCGTCGTTAAGACAAACACCGTTTAAAACTGTGTTAGGAATGATCTGCTCGTTGGGGATTTAAGCTCCGTGCTCTGCCCGCCAAATAATCCCAGCGGAAACAACCATTTGCGGGATGCAACCCCCATTCATTCTTTCGCGCGGGATTACCTGCCCGAGGCAGGCGGGCTTGATGAGCGCGGCAAATCCCGCGTGAGTTCGTACGGATTTGCCTCGGATCAAACACCATCTCAGAAGGTGTTTGATCAAGATGCCTTCAAAATTTCCCAGGCACAGAGTTGCAGTATTTCGCTTATTTTCATTATTAGCCTAATACCAAAGCAGGCACTTCGATGTGTTGAGCGGATGGAGAAGATGAACTTTCTCGGTCGAAAAACATCTTATACCATTCCTGAAAAGAAATCAACGCGTAGATGAGGGTAGAATTATCTTCCCGGCCGTAGACGTGATTCTCAACGATGCGCTCGATGTTCGGCACGGAAAAGCCATCCAAATTGCCGAAAAAATCCTTGTCCAACAGACTCCACACTTTCGCCGGCGTGCTGAATAGGCTGCGCAGAGGCATGCCAAAGCCAGCCTTGCGCCGGTCGAGGACATAAGATGGCAGGTAGGGCCGCATCGCATCTTTGAGTATTTTCTTGGATGCCCCCAAATTCGTGAGCTTGTACTGACGCGGCAGACTATAGGCGAACTCAACGATGCGGTGGTCGAGGAACGGTACCCGCCCTTCCGTTGAGTTGGCCATGCAAAGACGGTCCAGGTAGTGCAGGTTCTTCACGAGAAAATTCTCGAACTCAAACTGATGAATGCACTCGAATACGTCCTGGTCGTCAGGAAAATAAGAAGCGATATAATCCGCAACGTTTTCTTCGTCGGTTGGATAGACGGAGAGGGCATTTTCGAAATCGCCAACAATGGCGAACAAGCCATACTTGAAGCGGGGATAGCGGTGGTACTTCCCTAACTTGTGCAAATAGCGGCGATAGGCTTTAAAATATCCGTTGCCCTGTTCAACCTTTCGCAGCCATTTTGCGGCGGCGTTGGAAAGCAGAGGCAGGCTATCGAGTCGCGAAGAAAGCAGCGCCAGTAAATGACCAGCATAGCCCAGAAACACTTCGTCGGCGCCCATACCGGAGAGCAGGACTTTCGAAGTTTTGGCTGCTTCGCGGGTGATGAGATAGGATGGTATTTGCGAGCCATCCGCAATCAGGTCGTCAGAGTAATAGAGAGTCTGCCGGATCAGGCTCAGCTCCAATTCCGAATCGCCAATGTCAATGGGATGAAAATTAAGCTTGAGCTCGCCGGCCAGCCGGGCGGCATATTGGAAGTCGGAGGTGGTGCCTTCCTCCCTGATGGCCCGCTCGTTTTTGCGGGCGCAGTAATGCGTGATGGCCGTGTTATCTTTGATGAAGTAAGCGATAGTGGAAGAATCGACGCCACCGGAAAAGAAGTTCCCCACCGGCACGTCCGCCATGAGACGGATGCGGGTGGCATCGGCCAGCAAATCGAATAACTGTTGCCTGGCATCGGCATAACTCAGGTTGTGGTAAAGGGTGTTGCTGCTAACTTGCCAGTATGATTCATTGCGTATCTTGCGAGTGTAAAGGTCATACTCGAGATAGTGCGCGGGTTTCAGCCGCTTGATACCGGCGAACAGCGTCTCCTCCCCTAGCGAGTACTTGAAAACCAGGTAGCGGGCAACCCCCTTTGTGTTTATTGGGGAATCATCGCGAACGGCCAGAATTGCCTTGATTTCCGACCCGAAGATCAATTCTCCTTTGGTGAAGGCGTAGTACAACGGCTTGACACCGAAGCGGTCACGCACTAAGTAGAACTTGGAATGGCGTTTATCGAGGATGGCGATGGCGAAATCGCCGTTGAGCTTATTGACGCAATCGATGCCAAATTTCTCGTAGAGGTAAAGAATGGTCTCGGTGTCGGTGTTGGAGTGGAACTTGCGATCCCGCAAAAACTCACGCCTCAGCGCCTCGTGGTTGTACACTTCGCCGTTATAAATCAGCGTGATGAGGCCATCCTGCGACTGCATGGGCTGATGGCCATTCTCCGACAGATCGAGAATGCTCAGGCGATTGTGGCCGAGATAGATGGTCTGGCCATACAGATGATCGAGATAAAATGCTGCATGGTCCGGCCCGCGGTGCGCCAGCGTTTCCAGAATATTCGGATGGCTTCTACTATAGTCTGTTATGTATCCCGAGATGCCACACATGTTTTTTCGCCCTTAGGGAAAGGGGGTTAGAGCCTGCCCTGAGCTTGCCGAAGGGGGGTTGTCCGGTGAATTCCGTTAACGCCGATGTTGTTGGATTAGTGGATTAGTGGATCAATGGAAAGGCGCCCATGACGGTGTGTTATTCACTCAGCACCTTATCGAACACCGCCGCCAGCCGTTCCACCATCTTCTCTTCCGTGAAATTCTCTTCGTAGAGCCGGCGGCTCTCCTGTCCTATTTTTTTGCGCAGCTCCGGATTCTCGATGAGTATTTTCAGCTTCTCGGCAATTTGCTGGGGGTTCCGTTTTTCCACAATAAAGCCATTGACGCCATCGATGACGGATTCGGGGATCGCCCCTTGATCGGTGGAGATGATGGGCAACCCCGCCGCCATCGCCTCGACGATCACCCAGGGATGGCCTTCGGGTGGATAGTAAGTCGGGAAAACAAAAACGTCGCTCGCCTCAAAGAGTTTGCGTTTAGCCTCTCCTGCCACCGAACCTACCACTGTAACCGGAAGACTATTTTCATTTTCCACAAATTTCTTAAAATGCGCCTGCGTCTCCTGATCCCGCCACGAGCCGGCAAACGTAAATTCTACCGAGCCGTTATGATCCACGAGAGGGACGGCATGCAACACATCCAGGACGCCTTTGCTTTTGTGAAAATTGGTCAAATAAAGCACGCGCATTCGTCTCCCGTTTCCATTTCTGAAGCGCTGGCAAAAATCAAAATTTCCACCGTTCGGCGCCACGTGAATTTTCTCTGGTGAAACAATTCCTTCAAATAGATGCGTGAGATTTTGGCTGAGAACGATCTGGGCGTCCACGCAACGATACGTCTTTTTGACTATCCACCGTAGCCAGGGGCTTAATGAGAGATACCAATTTTTGAAATTGCCGCCGCGAAGATGACAAACCAGCTTCTTGCGAAAAATTTTTGTGATCAAAATAATTGGCAAATCCTGCAAAAACCCGATGGTGGTTTGCTTGTTGGGAAGATAAACCAGATCGATTTCCCGGGTAGCCAACAACCACATTAGCTTGAGATACTGTTTCAGTGCAATGACAACATTTTGGAGATCGATTCTGCCGAGGGTGCTGAGGTCGCGGTGGTCGGAGGTGTCTAAATGGTAAATATCAAATTTTTCCCGCAGTCGCGAGTTCAAAATAATTTGAGTGGCAACGGCCGGGCCGATGTACGGCGGAGGAAGCTTGCCAAGAATGAGGACGGTCTTTTTGGATCTTTGCATATTTCAAAATTAGAACTTGGATTAACAGAAAGTATCGGACTAAATCCGATGCTTGCTACCAATCAGCGTTCTAAACGCAGTCTTCTATGAAGGCATCGGCACAGGGGCCGGAATTTGGCGCAAATCTCCCCTTATTGGTATTGGAGAGTAATCCAACTCCCTATTGTACCTCGGAAGTTGCAACCACACTACTATGGCCATGAACACGAAATTGACCCCGTGATAGGTGGTGGGAGTCAGCGTCATCGACTGCAAGACGAGAAAAAGCAGTATGCCATGAACTAAGAATTTGTGATTCTTACTTAGATTGAGACTCCGCGCAAAAATAATCGCCAAAAATAAAAAATAGAATAACAAGCCCAGATAACCTGAGCTAAAGAGAATTCTTAAATAATCATTGTGTGGGCCATGTCCAATCAGGCTCGGTTGCGTCAATCCGGCCAAACCCACTAATTGAGCATAGCCGCTTTGTTTGGAAAAAACTTCAAAGTGCCTTTGCCACCGGCCCATCCTACCATGAAAGGCGCGATATTCTTCGGTTTCTCCTTTCACAACGGCAATGTCGGTTTTATAAAGAACATTGATTTTTTCGGTAAATGCAGCATCATGAAAAAAATATATGCAAGCAAGAAAGAGGCACAAAGAAAAGACACCTCGCTGTTTGTAATTGTACACCCAAAATAGGATCAAGAGGACGGCGAAAATCAGCGACGACGCAGCATGATGAATATTAACCAAAACCAAAGCCGCAAGTGCGAGGTTGACGTAGAGTAGTTTAACCGCACGCTGATATAACCTAATATCGCGGCTATTTCGTAACAAAAAATAACCAACGATAACCAGTGAGAGATTAACAGCGATCCCAAAATTGGAAACATCGGCATATTCGGTTTCTAATCGACTCAGCCCTCGCGATGGGGTAAAGACCTGATTAAAAGCAAGGTTGTAAAAAAAGTTGACGGCGGGCACGGCCAATGAGAAATAAAACGTTGTCAAAATACCGTCCAAATCTTTCAGTGAGAAGATATATTTCCGGTAAAACAGAACGATGTAAAGCGGCAGGGAAATTTTTAAAGAAAGAGCGATGACATCCAATGACAGGTAAGAGGCGCAAATTAAAATCACATTTAGCAATTGCAGCAAAAGCCAGGCAAAAAGAAAAAATTGCGACCAGGTTTCCTTCACAACCTGGTATGGTCTGCGTCCAATCAAAGAAAGAATTACAACAAAGATTAGAATAACTCCAAATGCCTGCAGAATAGTGATGGAAGTTGATGGGACCGCGGTATCCCAAAAAATGTCAATCGCCGGCTTAATGAGTATAAGCGTTAGAAACGCTCTAAAGAATCTCGGCCTTGTTCGTAACCACACCAGCCATTCAGAAGGAGCGACTATCATAATACAATCTTCAATGCTTTCAAAAAACCAGCGGCCGAGACTTTCAAATTGGCCTGTTCAAGAACAAACTTTTGTGCATTTTTTCCAAACGACGCAATCTGGTCCGGATTGTCCAAAAGGCAATTTACTTTCTCAACAACGGCATCTGTGTTTTTGAAATCCATCAGAAACCCATTTTCGCCATCTTTGACCAAGTCAGAACTCGCGCCCGCATGAACGGAAGCCAAGCACGGGATTCCAGCAGCCATGGCTTCGACAAGTACGAGACCCCAAATATCATATTCCGAAGGAAATAAGAAGCAATTAGAATGTGCAAGAAATTTCAACACGTCATCTCTTTGCTTAAAGCCGTGAAATCTAACGTGGCCGTTCAAATACAGCGAACGTGAAAAAGTTTCAAGGTTACGTCGCTCCGGACCATCTCCAACAATATCAAGTACAAAATCGCTTCTGGTTTTTCGTAACTGAGAGACAATAGTGAGAAGTAAGTCAATCCTCTTGCCTTTGGTTAGATGCCCAACATAAAGCAATCGCTTGGGTTCCGCAGTTGAGGTTGTGGCCTTACGTATTTTATCCACTTCTGACTTAAACAACTCGACATCAGTGGTGTTGATTGCTATAGAAATTTTCTCTTTTTCTATCCCGAGTTGTGATAAGTATTCTTTCGCAAGGGTACCATAAGCAATAAAACCCTTTGCGCTTTTCGCCAAAAATGTTCGCAGAAACAATCTTAAAAAAGAATGAGAGTTAGCTTTGGTGGGTACCGTCCCCGACCAGATGATGTATGGAATTGCACGCCGTTTACAATACCAATAAACCTTCACAGTAGCCATCGAGAAACCAGTAGTAATAATAATATCGGGCTTGAGCTTCTTTATCGCCTTAAGCAAACCAGAATAGAGAAACATGGTCCTTTCGCGGCTGCCCAGTACCAATTTCATCGACCTAAGAATCTCAAAGTGAAACTGACATTGCGCTAGATCGAACTGCCAGCGTCGCCGCGAGTAAGAATGCGCGCCAAAAATAACTTTGAATTCCCAGCCCTCTGCCGCCAGCTGAGAATTGACCTCATTGAACAACGGGATTCGATAGGGGTTCGGGATGTTGTGAACGAGAAGGATTCGCACGAGTGCGCTTGAACGGAAAGTAGAACAATAAATCAGACCGACTTTTGTAAAGTCGTAACATAACCCAAAGTAATGTAGTCCAGCTTGCCATAGATTTTGGACATAATTGAATTCCTTTGGGAGTGGACGGCCTTTTTCCACCACGAAAAGTACATCATCTGCGGAAATATTATCGTGAAGAAAACTAATGGATTCAACGGATGATAAAGTTGAATGCCTAAAGCTTTGGAAAGATAATCCCACATTTTCTTTGCCGGGTATGATAAGACGTACATTGCCAAAGCAAAAAAGTCGCCTTTTGTAACTATTGTTTCCACGACGAGGTTAGACTGGCTGGACATCCACCTTAGCGCTGAAGGAGTATAACGATAAAAATCATAAGGCATTTCATGCAAGGCCACCAGGAAAGGTGTGGTAAGAAAGACTTTGCCTCCCCGTTTTAGAACTCGGCTGAATTCACTGAGCACGGCCACCGGGTTGGGCACGTGTTCGAGTACTTCGGTACAGATGATACAATCAAATGTTTTTTCCCGAAATGGAAGCTGGTTCGCCGTGGCAATTAGATCAACCGATGTAATATCATGCGCTGAAAAACGTGTATCAAAACTAATGCATTCCTCAAAGTAATCCTTATACACTGGCCAATACGGCCGAGTCCCGGCGCCCACATCAAGTAAGCGATGCCGACTGCGATTGCAAAAATATTTGTCAAGAAACAACTGCAGCTCGTGTAGTATGATCTCGTTAGCCAGTATGCTGCTTAGCTTTTTTTTCTTATCAATCGAAAACCTGCCCTTGTGGTTAACAACGAATCCCGAATACGGTCTGGCACGTTTATGCGAAGGACTGTTCATAGAATGCAATATGGTTTTTGACCATGTTTTCAAACGAGTATTTCTGAGACACTTCCATTTGAGCTCGCCGACCAATACTTTTTCGCAGCTTTGAATCCTTGATCAACTCGCGTAGTTGCGTGGTTAGTTGGGCAGTACTATTCACAATGAATCCGGTCTTGTTATTCTCAACATGCTCCAACAACCCGCCACCATCAGCAAAAACAATCGTAGGGATACCGAAACCCATTGCCTCTACAGCGGCATTGCCAAAAGACTCCTCGGGCCCGGAGGGTAGAACAAACACATCCATAATCTGCAAGTAGTCTGCTACTCCTTCTATCTTGCCCAAGAAGTGAGTTTGAGTTGCAATGCCTAACTCTTCCGCTTTTCTTTCCAGTTCGGGTTTTGAGGGACCGTCCCCTATTACGAGACATTGAACACTATAATCTCCTAAACTGGACATAGCTTCTAACAACAAATCAACTCGTTTCCATGGTCGTAGATTTGCGCATGTGCCGACGTATGCCGTTCCGTTTTTACATGGTGGTAGAAGTCCCAGTATATTCTCCCGCTTTGTCTGCGGTCGTAGTAACGAAAAATCGATGCCGTTGTAGATTGTTTTAATTTTTTCTATGGGGATGCGATATAACTGGGCAGCCGCTCGTTTAGCCTGGTCGGTGTTAGCAGCTAGACCATGAAAGTATCGACGTAAATAGTGTCCTACAATCTCATAAATGAATTTCTTCTTGAGTGAATATTCTCTAAGACCGCCTCGGTGTGTATAAAATCTTTTTAGATGAATCTTTTTACAAGCAATTTTCAAGACGCCAATTTCAGCTGTATGGAAATGGATAATGTCATAATTGTTCAACAAATCTGAGACCTGTGAATTTGAGCGAAAGTCCAATGGGTGGGCTTTGTTTAGGTTCCAAACCCTTGCACCGCATGCCTCTGCACTCTGGGCGTAGTATCCTACCTCATGGGCAACGAGCAAGTCCGCATTGAGACCGCACGCTCGTTGCGCCTTGATCAGTTGAAAGACAGCTCTTTCGGCTCCGCCAACGGTCATGCTCCACATGACATGCAGAATATTTTGGTCACTCTGTTTCACTATCTTTTTCTTGCACGAACAATCAGTGTATTTGCCAAAATCGGCGCGATGGCTTCGCTAACTTGAAAATGAAGCCGCGGCTGCCCGAAGAGCTTATTCCAGAAGAAATTAATGCCGATTGCCGGCATGGTGTGCGCGGTTTTTTCAACAATAAAACCAGCTTTCTGCAGTTGTTTTGCCAACGACTGCACCGTAAAGAACCTGTAATGATACCCCTCGTCGGCGCTGAGTTTTCCAGCAAGAATTCTGAGCCGGTTCTGAAAGTAGGCAAAATTTGGAGTACTCAAAATTAGAATACCCCCGGGCTTGAGAACTCGGTTTACCTCCTCCAGCAAATATTCGGCGCGCACAATGTGCTCGATTACCTCAAGCATCACAACCCCATCAAAGCACTCCGGCGAAAAATCTGGCAAGCCCTCGTTGAGATCGAGTTGATAGCTCTCCAATCCCTGCTGTCGTGCCCGGTTTATGTTGGCTGTGCTGAGATCGGTAAACGTTACGATTATGCCACGTTCACGCATTCTCCGTGACATTTCACCTGTTCCGCCGCCAATCTCGAGGAACTTTAGGCCGTTTGCGTTGGTGGGCAAGAGACTTTCTGCAACAACATAACGATGCAAATTGGGATTATGTTTTTGCTCCCGATGAACGTCTTGCCTTGGGTCATTTAAGTTGACGTGGCGGAATACAGTTTGTTGAGCGGCCGTCATAAAGTTTGAATAAACTCCACTATCTTTTT
>JBBIIG010000015.1:0-32038 GCA_037446635.1 bacterium | reverse complement strand
GCACTTCCTGGTAGGCGTTTTTCGCCAGCCTTTGTGCCATGTGTTCATCGTACACGACCCTAAGAATGGCGCTTGCCAGCTCCCGAGGATTTGCTTTGGGAACGAGCAGAGCGTTGTGTTCGTGCACCAGGATTTCTTTCAGCACCGGATAGTCGGCGGCCACAATCGGAGACATAGCGGCCATGTAATCAAACAGCTTTCCCGGTGAGCGATAGTTGTTGAGCTCCGAACCCGGGGCATAATAAAGCAACAAGGCATCCGCAGCAAACATATAATAATAAATTTCCGAAGGGGGCACAAAACTCTGAAAACTGAGATTGGCTATCTTTGCGGTTTTCTTTTTGAGGCGCTCGACATGATCTTTACGCCCCCCGACGATTAGCAGCCGCACATCGGCAGGCAGCAGTTTGGCGGTTTCCACATAATAGTCAATCTCTTCGTAGCCATCGTAGACTTTGCCGGTGTAGACAGCTATTTTGCTCGTGATTGGCAGTCCCAGTTTCTTTCTGCTCTCTAACTTCGAAAGTCTAATGCTCTCAACGTAATCAAGATTGACACCCTGATGGATTCCCAGTACATTTGTCCTACTGACAAGTTTAGCTTCTGCCAAATCTTTAGCAAGCGAATTGGAATTGGCCACCACTCCATCCATTCTCGAGAGCGTCCACCTTTGAAAAGCGTTGCGAGGCAACACATGCGCTTCAAAAATGAGCTTTAAATCCTTGGCTAAGATTTGGCGAGCAAGAATAAACGGGAGGCCGTAGAGATAATTTTTGAAATAAACGACCGTTCTGACCCGTCGTCTTTTTGTGGTACAATAATAGAGCACAAAAAAAGAATAACTTAGGAAAATCATCACAGCAGAAAGATATTTTTTTCTCTTTTCCTGCCTGAGTAAGGTCGGAATGGAAATGATCTTAAAGAGATGCTGAACACCGTACAACTTAAAAATATCGCTGTGGTTTGGTTCATACTTTGAAAGTCGAATTCTTACCGTTACCAGATTCACAACGATGCCATTGATGCGCGCCAGGGCTTCGCAAAATTTCATGATACATTGGCGATCCACGCGAGCGACTTGGATATCAGAGGGGGTAAAATACAACACTTCCATAATTAGAGGAATGATTTTCCAAATAGCCTTGAATTGCAAGATTGAATTAGAAAGCCCATGCTTCTATAAAAATAAACCTTGTAGATAATCGATTTTTGATAATCTTGCTTCGATCGATAGACTATCCACAAAATCGAGTGCCTTAACATATCAAAAGGGCGGCCCAGCAAGTTCTTAGCAATAAACCAGAGTCTGCCTAAAGACTTTTGTTTTCTCTCAAGTAGCATCAAAAACTCTCCCTTGCCGCCTAAGTATTTTCTTCTGCAAATATACTGTTCGGTTAATCTCTCTTTAGGAATAAGGTGCTCTACGCAAGCATTTGGACAATAGAGGATTTGCATTCCAAGTTTTCGAATTCGTTCAAGCACAAACACCTCATCCGAATAATTTGTAAATCGCTTATCGAAACCTCCGATCTCTGCTAAAAGGTCTTTTCGAAAAGCAATGTTGGCACCAGCGACTATCCTATCATCATTCAGAAAAATCGGAGTTTCCCCGTAATCTAATATTGTCAGTGATTTCAAAAACTGTTTGGGAAACCAATATGGTTTTTCTATTTCCCACAGGGGTAGGATCTTTCCGCCAACGCAAGCTGGTCGGGGATCTGTTTTTTCGAACGCATTTATTATTTCCTCCAACCACTTTGGACTGGCTATGGCATCATCATCCAAATACGCAACGTATTTGCCTCGGGCATTTCGCCAGCCGGTGTTTCTTGCGGAAGATAAGCCCGGTTCAGACTCATAAACATAAACTAGGTTTAGGGCTTTCTGCTGAATCTCGCAAACGATGTCTTTTGTATCGTCTGTCGAAGCGTTGTCAACAACGATAATTTCATACTCATTTAAAGCGAGGCTTTGTTTACACAAGCTATCAATAGCTTTGGACAAATAGTGCGAGCGATTTCTTGTGCAGATTATGGCAGATATCATAATCATTTTGTGAAGAGCGCTTTACTATTTTGAAGAATATCTTAAGGCGCTTAATGCAGTACGATGCAACCAAAGTTGTGGCGTGGCAATGCTGCGCCAGAAACGCAGATTGGCTTTTGACGCCGGACGATTGCCGTTTTCGGCGAACGCCCAAGCCTGCGATAATGCAAGTTTAGACATTCTCCTCCGGGCTTTTTTCATGCTGAACTCAGGATAGCGACTGGCAAGCAACCCGAACAATCTTTGTAAATCCCTTAAGTTGTCCGCGGTTTGCCGCAAGCGAGATGAGTCATTTGCGGCAAAGACGCGATAGCATGAAAGCACCTCTGGCGCAACCACTGCGCCTCCTAATTTTGTATTGCGTGTCCACATTTCCCAGTCTGCAGCATGTACCAGGGTTGGTAAGAATCCACCATGATTCTCATAGAAATGTCTTCGGACGACCACGCTCGGAGTTTGAAGAGGCGTACCATACAAAAACCTGCGAATGTCATGCGATCCATTCTCTAGCTCTGCAAGCCTTTCGCTGACCTTAGCAATCACGCCCGCTTCGTCCACGAAGAAAGAACGCGTGGCAAGCAAAGATACCTCTGGATGCTGGTTTGCCATATTCGCGATTTTGGCGTAAAATCCCGGCAGCACATAATCATCGCCGTGAAGAATGTGCACCAGATGTCCGCGACTGCGTTGAATGCAGGTGTTGAAGTTGGCCGTGGCCCCTTCATTTTGTGGTTTGCGAAAAAACCCGACTCGGCCATTTCCAACTTCTTTTACAACAGCTTCCGGGTCGTCCTTTGTGGAACAATCATCCACAACCTCAATCTGCATCTGATCAGCGCCCGGGTCCTGGCACAGCACGCTTTCCAAAGTTTGCCGAAGATATTTAGCGCAATTGTAAGTGGGGATCATCACCGACCATAGGGGTCGCTTGATGCCATCCGGCACCGGCGCTATGCTTGGCGGGTGATGAATTTCATTATTCATAGAAAAACTTAATCCGTGCTTTCAATTTGTTGCGTTAGAATTCTTCTGGCCAACACCAAGGCGCGTGCGATGGCTTGATCCATATCGTAATAACGATATTCTCCAAGCCGGCCGCAAATCAGAAGATTCGATATCTTTTCCGCCCGTGCGCGGTAAGTCTGATAAAGTCTCGTATTAGCTTCGTCAGGAAATGGATATTCATAGTTGCTCGGATCCTCAGGCGTGATTGTGGTCTCCCGTGTGAGTACAGTCCCGCGAATGCGCGCTGCATATTCTCGCGGCATCATGTGTTTCCACTCCAAAGTGCGAATATGACCACCATTAGTGGGATCGGGATTGTTGACTTGACCACATGGTTGAACGAAATCGACATCCGGAAGGTACTCGTGTTCGCGGCGTTGACCCCGGTATTTTAGTCGGCCCAGGTCAAACCCAAAGTATTCGTCGATCGGCCCAGTAAATACGGTTAACTTCCGTGCATGAAATAGCTCGCGGTGTTTTAGGTAATCACAATTCAGGACAATCGGAATTCCCTCAAGCATGCGAGACATTAGATTTGCGTAACCGTCAACTGGGATGCCCTGGTATTTGTGCCGCATCAGCCTTGGTTCATCATCCGCGCGCACATCAAAACGTTTGGCAAGGTCTGCTGAAAGCATTTTGGCGGACACACCCCATTGCTTTTCGGTGTAACCTTTCACAAATTTTTCATAAATCAGTCGCGGCATCAGGGCGAGAGACGCTTCCTCGAAGTTCGTTGGTTGGCCGCCAAATTCAGGCTGCCAATTCTGGCCGATACGTTGGCGAATGTAGCTGCCCGCAATTGGCCAGTTCTCGTAACGACCGTCCACCCAGGACTTAAGTGCTGCCTCATATGTATAGAACTTTGAGAAACGATTGACAAAAGCCCAGAGCTTTTCATTATTCGTACGAAAATAATGAGGACCGTAGCTGTGGATGCGAATACCGCTTGGATGGAAATGATCATGAACGTTACCGCCGAGGTGTGGTCGGCGTTCAACAACCAGAACCTGCTTCCCAACGTCGTTTAAAGTACGGGCAATAACGGAGCCGGTAAGACCGGAGCCAACAATCAAATAGTCAATTTTCACAGCAGAATATTGGGGGTATAAAAGGATTGTTCTGAATTATTCTGATGGTTCTAAATGGTTTTCAAAGGGTATTGGCAGCGTGCTTCGTATTTGGTGTTCAGATAGGACAAACTTAACATCCCAAAGCTCGTGGCCTTGACCACGCTTTTGAGTGAAGCTCCAGTATCGATTGCCAATAGATGCTTTTTCGACCCGAAATGGAAGTGCTCCCTCAATGTAATCCAGAAAATACTGATTCGTAACAGCCAACATAATATCAATCTTATAATTGCCCGTAGCCAATCTTGCCGGAGGAAGTTGTGCACATACGCTCACTTTTCCAGGCGCAGCCTCTATTTCCCAATCTTGCGCTAACCCGCTTGGTGCAAAGGCAACAGGCAAGCCATCGGCTTGTCGGAGCAACAATTCGACACTGAAGGTTATTGGCTCACTAATTTCTATTTCGATTATTAAATCAGCAACTTGGCCGAAAAGGAGAGAAGTCACTGGTTTACCGCCAATTTCCAACCATGCATCCGCAACAAATGCCTTAGTTGGAGACCCTTGTCTTCCAATCGTATTTAATCTTCCATTGATTTGCTGTTTTCCTCCACCTGTGTATTCTGAGATGGCAATTGACGTCTCACCATCAAACAAGGGTCGACCGCCGTAAAAGAGAATGGTTCGAGGACATAACGTTCGAATCATTGCCATATTATGGCTCACAAACAACACCGTCCGTCCATCCTTCGCCACGTCTCCCATTTTTCCTAAGCATTTCTTCTGGAACTCTGCATCCCCAACCGCCAGCACCTCGTCCACCACCAAAATCTCTGGCTCCAGATGCGCGGCCACGGCAAAGGCCAACCGCACGTACATCCCGCTGGAGAATCGTTTCACCGGCGTGTCAATGAATTTCTCCACTTCGGCAAAGGCAACAATTTCATCAAACTTCTTCTTAATTTCAGCGCGCGTCATTCCTAAGATGGCCCCATTCAAGAAAATATTTTCACGGCCCGTCAATTCAGGGTGAAAGCCGGTGCCTACTTCCAGCAGGCTGGCTACTCGTCCCTTTATGGTCACCCGTCCGGTAGTCGGCTCAGTAATTCGGCTTAAAATTTTTAGCAGGGTACTTTTGCCGGCGCCGTTGCGGCCAATGATACCAATCACTTCGCCGCGCTTCACCTCAAAGCTGACATCTTTCAACGCCCACACTTCTTCAAACGAGTCGCCATGAATGAGGGGCTTGCCCTGCATGAGATCGCGGGTTTTGTGCCAAACACTGCGGGCGTTCTGCGCCAGCACGTCGCGCAGGGCGGTATAGCGGCTGCGGCCGTTTTGGTTGTGGTGTCCTATTGTGTATTTCTTGCCGAGATTTTCAGCTTGAATCACTATGTCCGACATTCAGGCTTATCCTCAGTATTTGTCAGTCATACCAGCGCCGTACGTCTTTAGAAAGCGGAGTAATGGCGTGGTGGAGTAATGGATCAATGAAAGGGGCTATAAGAGTTAAGCCAGTGATCCAATAATCCAATTATCCATTAATCCACATCGTATTTGCCAACCTTGCTGGAGGGGATCCTTGGTCGCTTTATCGACAGTCATGAACATGCTATTAGATAATATCCGCAAAGCTCTTTTCCATTTTGCGAAAGCGGGAGATACCCAACCACATAAAGAAGGCGACAATCGTAAGGCTGAGTAGAAATCCCGGCCAATAGATGGCGCTCTCGCCGCCCAATATGCACCAGCGAAAACCATCGATGACGCCCACCATCGGGTTAAGGCTGTAGAGCAAGCGCCACTTTTCTGGAACCACGTTGCTGCTGAATCCAACCGGCGAGATGTATAAGCCAAACTGCGTTATGAAGGGAATCACATAACGGAAATCGCGATACTTCACGTTGATGGCGGTGATCCAGAGTCCGGGGCCGAGGCTGGTCAATAGAGCCAACAACATGAATAGCGGCAGCAAAGCCATGTTCCAACCGGGCAGAAACTGGTAGTACATCATCAATGCCAGCAGCATCCCAAAACTGATGAGGAAATCGACAAACGCCGTAACCACTGTGGCGGTTGGAATGATCAGGCGCGGGAAATAAACTTTACTAATCAACCTCTCATTGCCAATGAGGCTGTTGGAAGCTTCTCCCAATGAAGTGGAAAACAGCGACCACGGCAGCATCGCCGCAAAGACCATCAACGCGTAGGGCGCACTCCCCTCGGTTGGAAGCTTTGCCACTTTGCCGAAGATCACCGTGAAGACCACCATTGTTAGGAACGGACGGATAACGGCCCAGGCCACGCCAATGATGGTTTGCTTGTAGCGCACGGCAATATCGCGCCAGGCGAGAATCAAAAACAGCTCACGGTAACGCCAGAGATCGGTCCAGTAGTTCTTTTCAGTGCGACCGGGTTCAATAATGAGAACGGGTTCGTTGGTTGCTGTTGATGTCATGGAATTTTAATAGGTTCAAGGGTTAGCAAACCACGTTTACCAAACCTCGTCGGTTTGGTAAACGTTAGCACGGAATTTGGGGGAGGAGAGTTTTGTCTCGCCGGCCGCTTTAGCGGAAAACCCCCCCGATCCCAGGTGCGAAAACTCAGGAAGTTGCTCATTCAATGGGACTGCTTCGGCCCGCCTGCCTAAGTACATCATTTCAGAAATATTTACCTGCCTGCGCAGGCAGGTATGGTTTGGGATTCGGGTTACCTACTCAAAAGCAGACCCCATCCTAACCTTCCCCCCTGCCTGCGGCAGGCAGGTAAGAGGGGAAGGGACTTGTTCCCTCTCCTTTTAGGAGAGGGTTTCCGCCAAAGCGGATCCGCTTCGCGGAAGGGTGAGATCTTTTGTTACCACAGTCATCAAACCCGAGCATGAAGCAACCCGGCACATTCCACACGCGGCGCTATGTGTACATCCGGCGGCGTTTTTCTTCGCAACTTGTCTTGCGCTTTGGCCAGAATCTCCAGAACTTCGAGTCCGTGGCGGCCATCGGTTGTAGGTGTATCCCCGGTTTGCACGCAGCGGAAGAAATGGCGCTGCTCGTTAGCCAGCGGCTCGCTGGCATCCAATGCGAGGGCCTGGTACTGGCCTTCGAACTTGTGCAACTGGCCATCCTCGGCGGCAAAGCCGTTGGGATAGAGCTTGAGCTTATCTTCCCGCAGGTGGTCATCAAACACCATCATGCCTTGGCTGCCAATCACCATCAAGCGGTGTTCCTTGAACGGGTGCAGCCAGCTCACAAAAATGTGCGCGTGGATGTTGCCGGGATACACCAGGTAGGTGAGCGTGGTGTCTTCCACGTTGCGGCGCAAAAAGCTGGCGCCCTTGGCATCGATAGAAACCGGGTAACTCTCGGTCAGGAACTGCATAATCGAGACGTCGTGCGGGGCGAAGCTCCAGAGAATGTTTTCATCGGCGCGCACGGCCCCGAGGTTGAGGCGATTGCTGTAAATGTACCGCAGCGCGCCGATGGCGCCGGTGCGGATTTCCTGCTTGAGCCGGAGGATGGCCGGGTGAAAGAGCAGCACGTGGCCGACCATCAGCAGCCGCTCGCGCGCGTCCGAAAGCTTCACCAGCTCGCGGGCGTCTTCCGTAGTCAAGGTCATGGGTTTCTCCACCAGGACGTGCTTGCCGTGGAGCAGGCAGGCGCGGGCGATGGTGTAATGAGTTAGCGCCGGCGTGGCAACGATGACGCAGTTGATTTCGGGATTGGCGAGCACGTCTTCCACCTCAGTGGTGAAGCGGATGCTTGCCGAGACGCTGCGCACCGTCTGCCCCGCTTGCGGATCGGCGTCGCAGACCATCTGCAAATTCGCGCCGAGTAGATTGTGAGCGGTGCGCACGTGATTGCGGCCCCAACGGCCGCAGCCGATGACGGCGAGATGCGTGTTTTGAAATTCTGTCATACTATGACCTCCCTTTCACTTCTTCCTACACGTGAGACGGCAAACGGCAGACGTTGTGAAACGATGAGTTGGATTAACAAGCCCTAAATCAGTTACGGGCACAATTGTCACTTGTGGGTACGATTTGACTCTAACACTTTTCTAAGAGAAGAGAAAGACGCCGTGCGCTCAGGTTCTTGGCGTTCCTTTTTGGGGACGCGACCGTTCTGGAAATCGCTGTCGGCGCTGCCGTAGGAGTAATAATTTTTGTAGTAATAGTAGTAGCTGCCGAGGTGACCGGCGCGGACGTTGTTCAAGACGGCGCCCAAAAGCCGGGCTTTGACGCCGTGGAGCATTTCCATCGAGCGCTTCACGAATTCCAGGTGCGAGTCGCCGGCTTTGACCACCAACAACACGCCGTCCACGTGCGCAGCCAGAAGCAGGGCGTCGGTAACCGCGATGACCGGCGGACTGTCCAGCAGAATGACGTCAAAGTGCTGTTTCAGCTCCATGAGCAAGGTTCTCATTTTATTGGAGCCCAACATCTCGGAAGGATTGAGGGGCAGGGCGCCGCTGGTCAAGACATAGAGATGACCGATACCGGTTGTCTGAAAATGATCACCGCCGAGGCCGCTCTGCAAGAGTTTGGTCAGCCCGCAGTGTTTGTCGAGGTTAAAAGCGCGGTGCAAAACCGGCCGGCGCAGATCGGCGTCGATCAACAACGTGCGTTTGCCCATATTGGCAAACGCGATTCCGAGGTTGGCGGCGGTGGTGGATTTGCCCTCGGCCGGGCCGCTGCTGGTTACCAGAATGGCGCAACTGTGGCGGCCTGCCGCGCTGAACTGCACATTCGTCCGCAGCGTGCGGTAGGCTTCCGCCACCGGCGATTTGGAATGGTTGCCGGTGATGAGACAGTATTCCCCATTGGCCGCATCGCGGCCGTTGGTGTTGAATGACAGCCAACCGGCGCGCGGCGAACTGAAATGCGGGATGATGCCCACCATCGACAGCCCCAGGCGTTCGATATCCTCGACGCTGCGCACCGACTTGTCCATAAATTCCAGAAGCATAATCAACATGACCCCCAGCCCGATCCCAAAGAGCGCGCCCAGCACCAGGTTGCGGCCCTTGCTCGGCTCGACCGGCTCGCTCGGCTGCACGGCCTGATCCACAATTCGCACTTTGCCAATCTGCCCGGCCATGGAGATGCGCGACTCTTCGTACTTTTCTTTCATCATCAAGTAAAGGTTTTCATCAACCTTTTTGTGGCGTTCCAGGCGCGCCAGGCGCAGGGTCTGTTCCGGCAGAATCTCCAGTCTTCGATTGTAGGCCTCCACCACTTTGCCGAGAGCGTCGGCGCGCGCCTGCAGCGCTCGCATCTCGGTTTCGGCTTCGATGATGCGGCCCACCAGCTCCTGGGCGTGCGTCAGGGGATCGTTCGGCATCAGCCCGCTGATGACGAGGGCCTGAGTTTCATCCACCAAGCGCTGCTTAATTTGCTGCTGCTTGCTGCGCAGCATTTTCAGATCGGCATAGTCTTCGGAGACGCCCTGGGCCGTCAGCACCGAGGCTTTGCGTTCGGTTTCCGCCAGCTCGTCGCGCAATTTCAAAATCAGAGGATTGGAGATCTGCGCGATATTGTTTTGCAGATTTTCAGTCTGCTCACCCAGTTGTTGGTTGAGGTATTCCAGCCGCTTTTTATAGGCTTGCAGCTCGGTCAGAGCGTTGTTGTAATGCGCCTCGAAGGCCGCGACCTGGTTGACGGTCTCCTGGGCGTCGCCGGTCAAACTGGCGATGTTCTCTTTCTCCTGGAAAAACTTGAGCCGCTCTTCCGATTCTTTCAAATCCTTCTCTTTCATTTTAAGCTGGGCGTCGAGGAATTCCACCACTTCATGAATCTCGCCGCGGCTGAATTCCTGATCCTGCCCCTGGTAAACCTCCGCGGCGGTGTTGGCGAGATAGGCCGCCTCAAACGGCGAAGCGCCGCGCACGGCCACCTCGATAAAAGCCGTAGTGCCTTTGACCGGTTCGGCGGTCAGGCTGCGGCGCAGCGCGCTCACCGCCGGTTGAAAACCGTTGGCGAGAATGGCGAGGGAATCTCGCGCCTCGGATTGCATAAGCCTCTTCACCACCGCTTCGGCAATGGAACTGCTTTGAAGCAAATAGACCTGATCCTGCAGACTGGCGCTCTTGCGCAGAAACGAGTCTTCAAAAAGCACGCTTTGCATGCCGGCGTTATCCTGCACCATGATGACGGCCGCGGCGCGAAAGACCGGCAGGGTGGTTTGGTTGTAATAGATCGTGGGCGCAAAGACGATAGTAAAACACAAGAGCAAAATCCACCAGCGCCGCCGCAGAATGCGGATGTAGTCGTACCAATTTAGGGTTCGAAATTCTTCGTAGTAAGCAGCGCCATGGTGACCATTTTGATTGATCTGAGTGGTGTGTCCATTGGACAGCATACTTAACTCACTTTTGGTTTAACTTCGTCACTTAAGCCGGTCAATGGCGTAGAGAATAGTGGTGGTGGCCAGAGCCAAGCTAATGATCGAATTGAATCCCACCAGATTGCGAAATTTGCTTCCTGCCGACTGGGGAACGAGCACGGAATCGCCGGCTTGCAGCACGGGACGGTACTTCATCTGGCCGGTCTTGAAATAGCGCTCCAAATTGACGGTAATGATGGTATCGACCTCCGTTTTACCCGGCTCGCCGTTGTTAGAATTAAATGAACTGCGTTTGCGCAAAATGTAAACTTTGCGGAGGTTGGCGCCATCTGCCTTACCGCCCGCAAAAGATAGCAGGGAAAGCAGATCGGTGTTGAGCGGGATGAGGTAGCGCCCGGGCTTTTGCACATAGCCGAGAATGTCCACTTTGATCAGCACTTCATCCTGCGACCCGAGGAAGTATTGCGAAGCCTGGGGTTGCAACAAAATGTTCTGCGGCGTCTCCTGCGCCTGCAGCAGCGCGGGCAGGTGGCATACCGCTATCAGCAGAATAAGTTTGGGCAGATTCATTTTTGATGTCCAATTAAGTTTGAAGTAGGGCGACGAGGCTCGTCGCCCTACGTGTTTGTATCAGTGGCCGCCGCCCTGGTCATGAAATTGATCGAAACAAGTATCGATCTCATCCAGCAGTGCGGTAGTGGCGGCTTCATAACAATCTTTAAGATTTTCACAAGCCGCCGCTTGGCCGATAATTTTTTTCTCTTTTTTAATTGTTTTCCGGCAGGCTTTGAGAGCCTGGTTGTATTGCTTCTGAGCCGCTTTCAAACATTTTTTCAGGTCTTTGTTACGTTTTTCAAATTCTAAAGTGATGGTCTCGATCTTCTTAGCTTTTCCGCTCGGGCATTCCACCGTAAGCAAGTTAATTTTGAGTTTGCTTTTCGTTGCCAGAATAATATCGAAGCTTTCCGCTTCCGTCAAAAATTCGTGATCGACCCAAACCGAAAACAAGAAATCTTGCACCGCCGACAGAATGGTGTTTTCGTCAACGCTGACGGCGCCGGGAATAGAACCGCCCTCGGCCGCCAGCGCCAACAAAAGGGCATAGTTGGGATCTTCAGGGTTATCGAGGGCGGCGGTGGCCTGCTCACGGAATCTGGCTGCCACCTCGCTAAAATTGAAACGCGCCTGGCCATCTTCAACCAAAGTCAGCGCTTCGAGCTCAAAGGCCTCACCCCAGGTTAACGCATAATCGGGATCGTTCGAATACCGCAATTGATCCTGGGCCAGTTCCGCGATAAAACCCTCCGGCAGCAGGTAGTCGCCATACCTACTCCCTTTTATGGCTCGCCCGATGCCGGTCTTGTCCAGCAAATGCTCTATCGCCGCCTCGGCCTCGGGCTGGGTTTTCGCATTGGCAAGTTCCTCGACAATTGTGGCGATCGCAATCGGCGAAGGATCCTTTGGCCCAATTTTCTCCGTGCTGCACTTCCACGCCACGAACCCCAAGCATGCCAGCATAAAAAACGCCTGCACGAACTGAATTCTCTTTGACTGTTTCATGGTGCGCTCCTTTTTGTGTTTATGAATTAAACCTGTTGGATTCAGAGCTTGAATGTGTAGCTTATTCCGCCGGAGAGAGCATCCAAACCGTTAACGCCGACGAGCAATCCAAGATGGTGGAGAATGAAAAATCTCAGGCCGGCATTTAAGCGATCGGCATCGTACTCAATCATAACAGTTACAGTTGAATGGGGAGCCCAGGAAACCCCGCCGAACAGACCCACAAAATCATGATTGCGAGCGGCAATCCAATCGACCCCGTAACCAAGATGCAAAACCATCTCTCTCACACCGAAGACCTGCGACATATTTTTTGAACCCACCAGATAGAGGGCATTAAAGTGTCGCCCCACCGTTGACAGAACATCGTGGGCCCCCAAGACCAGCGACGGCGTCGCATCCCGCTCTTTCAGCATTTGAACCCGCATGCTGATCATTCGATCTCCCACCGAAGAAGGGCCGGGTTCCCACGCCCGCGTGTACCGCAAGCCCGCTTCTAAAAATGGCAAAAAGCCAATCGTAACAAAATAGACGTTCGTGTGCTGTTGACCGTCAAAATATTCCAGATGCTTTTTGTTCAGAACATTGACGCCAAATGAAAATTCTCCGTCTTCCAGTATTTCTCCGGTTGGGATGCTCATCAAGCCCGTGGCGCCGGTGAGCGATTGCGAGATGCCGCGATCATTAGAACACAGGAAAATGAGGAGACTCGTCAGGAGGATGAATTTGATCGATCGTGTTGCGCCCATCATGGTTTCGTCAGCCGCGGCTTATTATTTCTGCTTGTCCCAATCTTCAAACTTCTGTAATTGACTTTTTATGTAATCCGGGTGCAAACGTTTGAAAAAATCATCCAGGCGATTTCCGGTCTCAAACTGGCGGCCGCTGCTGTCAAGCCGGCGGTAACGGTACTCCCACTGAAAATTCTTTGCCGGGCTGATGCGAAATCTGGCCGCCGGCAAATATTTAGCAGGGAAAATCGGAATCGAAAAATGGAAGCCGCCGTTTTCGCCGGCATCGGTTTTGACGAAATAGAAACCAAAATCGACTTCTCCGAATTGGCGGAGAAGTTCGAATCGTCCCCCGCGATCGCGATCCAGAAATTGGCCGCCGACAGCGCGCAGGATTAAATTGAGCTGGGGCCAGCGATACTCGGCGGCGGCGCTGGTGGTCAGGAGATCGATATCGGTGTAGGACCAAACGCCTTTTAAATAGGATGCAAAACCGGTGTATCCTAAGTTGGCGGCGATCGCCCAACGGCCGGCGTGGGAGTATTTGCGAATCTCGACATCCACGCCGTATCTCTGTTCGTCAAAATAACCGATGGCGGCGGAGAGAAAGATGGCGCGCGGCAGCCGCAGCGTCTGGTTCAAAACGATTATTCCGGGTCTCACAAAATCTTCTTCCTCGGCCAGTTCATTTTGCAGCGGAATGATGAGTTCGCCGGAAAAACGCAGACCCATCCAAAATGAGGCGCTTAATTCCGGCGCCAGATTGAGTTGGGATTCGAAGGGATCGCGGCGGTTGCCAAAATGCGCTTTGAATTGGGGGTGGATGACCAAATCAAATTTATAAAACGACGAGTTGGCGCGGGAGGCGGCGCGCAACGCCTTCCAAATCGAATCCGTGTCAAACGAAACCTGCATAGTGGACACAAATTGCTGCAGCGAAAACACGCCGTCTATAAAAGCCGTGTAGTCATCGAGCTTAATGCTAATCGACAGCAGAGGAGTTTTTCTATTTTGCGGAACGAGGACGACGGTTTGCGAGTTTTTTGCGCCCGGCATAACCAGGCTGAGAACTTCTTTTATGGCTCGCACCTCGTCGCGATAAATCCGATTTTCATAAGCAACCATCAGCCGCTTGTCATCGCTAACCACAGCGACATTTTCAAAGCCCTTTTTGACCAGCAGATGCAAAATGCTGTCTGCGGACGCGGCTCGCGAAAGGTCTTTCTCTGAGGCCAGCAGCGCCGGCGCGTAAATCAGCGCAGCAAACCACAGCACGGCTTGCGAGTGGTTGATGTTCATTCGCATCGAGTCAATGCTTTTAACTCTTTTGGAAAATGGTCGCGCTAAAAATAGTTTGCCCGCACTTTTGGCGGCGGCGCCGAACTCACTTTCCTTATCTGTCCGCGATCGATGGTGATGGCAATGGACTGATGAATAAGATGGACGGAGACGATCAACTTGGCCCGGCTTCTTTCCTGAATGAAGACGCCACGTATTCCTTTGAGGGGGCCGCACGTTATCTCAACCTGATCGCCGAACTCGAAATATTCGTAGGGCTCGGGATCGTAACCGTAATTCAAAATGCGCTGAATGCTCAGAATCTGATCGTCCGGGATGCAACTCGGCTTGCCCTTAACGCCAACAATGTAGGCGACGCCCGGCGTGCAGACTGAAAGCGTTTGTTCTTTTGCGGAGACGTAAATAAAAACGTAGGAGGGAAAAAGCGGTTCTTTGATTTTGCGGATGCGGTTTTTGCTCCACTGGTGGATCACCTCCCGCTCTGGAAGAAACGCCAGCAATTGCTTTTGCTCTAAAAACGCCCGCACCCTTCGTTCAAACCGCGGGCGCGTGTACAGCGCATGCCAGCATCGCTTCACAGCCGAGGCCTCGTTGCCAACTTCGAGATCGTCACCCATAACTATCTCTCCAGATTTAATTGTAGGAGGTAGTTCCCCGCCACCTCACACAACGAAGTTGTTTTAGAACTGAAGTTGTTTTAGAACAGCTTAGTAAAAATTAATTGGGAGACTTTGATAATACGATATGTTAACCAAACACGGCTCCGCCTTGTGCGTGGAATGCGTGAACATTACACGCAAGCTTCACAACTTAACCCTTCCCGTCTGCTTCCGGCTCCGATATCGTATGAGTAAGATGAGGTTGTATATCAGGAAAGATTGAAGAAATTGAGTCTTAAAAACACATGTTTATTTACGAACGCCCGCAGGCTTTGCGGAAAAAAAATCGAAATTTTTTTGAAAAATTTTGATAGGACGACAAGGAGAGAATTTCATTTGAAGGCAATTAATTGTCTTACTCTCGTGAGCGCGGCCGGGCGCCGGCCTCTTTCAACATGGGCTCCAGCGGCAAGTGCGGCAATATCTGTAATTCCCACAGGTCGTGAAATTTATGAGTCAGGCCCGCGTCGCCGCCATAGATGATCAGGCGTTGTGTGCGGGGATCATAAATCGCGGCGTGATCCATCCTCGGCTGAGGGCCCGGCGTGATGTTCAGCCAGGCGTCCACGGTTAGATCGAACGCCCAGACATCATTGAGATACCCTTCCTCACCAAAACCGCCCTGGATGATAAACCAATTTCTGGCAGCGTCATACACCCCCACGGCGTGACGGCGCCGCGGCGGATGTGACTTTTTGGTTTTGATGGGCTGCCATCGGAAGGGTTCAAAATAAAAAGCCCAGGTGTCGTCGAGGTATGTTTCTTCAGCGTCATCCCAGCCGCCGTAGATTACCATGCGATTTTTTAAGCTGTCATAGACGGCGGCATGATCATATCTTGCGACCGGCAGACGGTCGCCGGCGGCCGGCAGTTTTTGCCATTGCTGAAAACCTTGAGAAGCGGGATCAAGATTGAACGCCCAAATTTCGTTACTCAGCTCGTCATTATCTTGCCCGCCGAACACCACCATCCGTTTTTGTTGGCTGTCGTAAATGGCGGTGTGATCTTCTCGGCGCGGCGCCATGGAGTCGGTTAAATCGCTCCAGCGCAGAGTTTGCAAATCAAAACTCCAAGTGTGGTTCCAGGTGGGGCCGTTCTCTCCGCCGTAGAGAATCATGCGATGGCCAATCGGGTCATAAATCAAGGAGTGGTCTTCGCTGGCGGGCGGCGCGTCGCCTACAATCATGAGTGGCTGCCAGGCATGGCTGGCCGCATCCAGCGCCCACAGTTCATTGCTATTTTGATTGTCGTCGTCCTTGCCGCCGAAGAGTAGGATGCGGTGCTGCTGTGGATCGTAAATCATGGCGATGTCTTCACCGGCGGTTGGCGCCGGCGCCTGGCCGGTGTGATCAACCCAGGAGCTGAGCGTGTTTCCGCGGGCAGCCGTATTTTCCGGGACGTGGATTTTGGCACGATTGAAGCACGCCGAGTTCATCAACAAAATCGCGATGACATAAATTTTGAAACGCATTAAGCCCCCCTCCTCAAGAAAATTATTTTTTGAGATGAGCTATTCGTAGCGCAGCGCGGCAATGGGATCCAACATAGCCGCCTGGCGTGCGGGATACATTCCAAACACGATTCCCACCAGTGCCGAGATGCCGAAGGCGACAATGACGCTGAACGGGGAGATCACGGTATCCCATCCAGCAAAAACGTTGATGCTTTTCGCCATGATTGTTCCCAGAATGATGCCGACCAGCCCTCCGCTGGCGCTGATTAAAACGGTCTCGTTGAGAAATTGCCGGAGAATGTCATGCTGGGTAGCGCCCACGGAGCGCCGAATCCCGATCTCGCGCGTGCGCTCGGTAACGCTCGCCAACATAATATTCATAATGCCGATGCCACCAACCAAAAGCGAGATCGCGGCAATCGACCCCATGACGATGTTAAAAATCCGCTGCGTTTTCTGGCTCTGTGCCAACAGTTCGGCTGGAATGATGATCTCGTAATCGTTGACGCCGTTGTGGGTGCGCGCCAGAATTCGTTTTACCACCTCCGCGGTCGTGATGACCTGGTCCGCATGGCTCACCTGGATAGCAATTTCATCAACAAAATCAGGTTGGTCGTCGTTGGTGAAGCGCTTGAGAGCGGTGGTGATGGGAATATAAATGTCTTTGTTGATATTGCGCAGCTTGATGACCGTGGTTTTTCCTTCTTTGATGGTTTTGGGTTCCATGACGCCGATCACCGTAAACCACGAGTCGCCAATTCGGACCTGGCGGCCAATCGGGTTAAGATAACCAAACAATTCCTGGCGAACCTCTGAACCAATGACGCACACCCGCTTGGCCTCTTTTTCATCCAGCGGCCCAATAAAGCGCCCCTCCTTAGGATGAAAATTGCTGATCCACTCGAAGTCGCTTTGCGTCCCGATCACCCGGCCGGTGGATTCTTTATTCCCCCGCAACACCTCCGTTTCCACAAACCTCAAGGGGGTGGCGCCGGTGATGTTGGGCGAGTTCGCGCGGATGAGTTGGCAATCACGGTAATTCAAACCTTTGGAAAGTTTCTTTTCGGCCAACTCCGCTTGCTCACCGGTTAGCTTGACGTGATTGATACGAATGTTGTTCGTACCCAACAACTTGATCTGCTCAATCGCAGTACGTTTGGCGCCTTCGCCAATGGAGAGCATGGAAATAACCGCCGCCACTCCGAAAATAACGCCCAGCGTGGTCAACAATGAACGTAATTTATGGGCTAAAATACTTTCGATGCCGACGCGAAAGGTTTCAGAATATTCCATTAATGTTTTGCGGTTAGGGAATTAACTGCGAGCCAAGCTTGGGTGAGTCAACAGTACTTCTTCATTCTCCCGTAAGCCTTCTTTGACGATAGCCACGCGATCGTTGCTTTCCCCCAACATTACCTTTCTGCTTTCAACCCGCCCTTTGTTTTTGACATATACGATTGTCTGATCGTGCTCGTCCACAAATATCGCTTCGAGAGGAACGTACAGCACCGATTCATAATGGTTAACAATGATATCGACGGTGGCCGTGAGCCCCGGCTTCAAGCGAATGTCCTCAGCCAACACCCTGACAGTCACGTCAAAAACTTTGGCGCCGGTCGCCTTGCCGGTAACCCGGCTAATTTTGCGTTTGGCCAGATCGGAAATTTTGATGACCTCGCCTTTAAATTTGTCGTTCGGGTAAGCGTCCAGCCAAATTTCTACTGGCATCCCGACCTTCAGCCGGGCTAAATCGACTTCGCTGATCTCCGCGTCCACCAGCATCGAGGAGATGTCCGGCAAATATATCAAATCCATACCCTCGAACGGCGTTATGCCGACTTCAATCTTTCGTGCCGTTTCCTCATTGCCAACCGTGGCGTAAACCACCAAGCCGGCGCGGGGTGCGACTATGACGCCCTCGCGCAGCTTTCGTTCTTGTTGAGCGAGCGCTCGTTCCGCGCGCTGCACGTTTGCACGCGCGGCATCGACCGCCGCCTGAAAGGAGTTGGTTCTGGATTTCACCTCCATGTACGCCAGCCGCGCTTGCTCCACTTCGCTTTCCATCACAAAGCCTTTTTTGGCTAACTCTGGCAGCGACTCATAATTCTTGCGGGCCGCCTCTTCCTTTGACCTCTGCGCCTCGAGTTCGCTCAGCGCTTTGGTCAATTCTGCTTTGGCCACCAGCAACGACGACTCGGCCTCGCCGCTCGAAATGATGTATTTCTCGGACTCGAGCACCAAAATGGTGTCGCCTTCGTCTACCCACTGGCCCTCCGGAACCATCCAGATGATTTGCTTATCATTGATAGCGCTGATGGTCACCTGATCCTTGGCTCGCAATTCTCCGATCTCGGTGATTTTGATGGTTACAGCCCCCTTCTTAACCTCTACGCTGGGCAGTTTCATCTCGTCGCTTTCGGCGAACATGAGTTTGCCACCAACAAAAAAACCCACGACGACCGCAGGCGCTACAATCATCATCACCTGCCGGCGCCTTTTATCCGCCATGACTTCAGCGAACCAGACTTTGAATTTAGCTAAAGTATCCATAAAACCGAGCTCTCTTTTAATTCGTAATAACTTGTCCGGTTAGACTCTCCAACAACGCCAGTTGAATATGATAATCGACCAATTTTTGCACGTACTGCGTTTCCGCTTTCAACAAAGCTTCCTGGGCGTCGGTGATATCCAGGTTCGACGCCCGCCCGAGATTGAACATGGTGGTGGCAAACGCCACCTTCTGTTCTGCCGACTCAATGCTGCGCTGCAAGGTCTTGATCTCTTCAATAGCGCTGTAGGTGCTGCGCACAATGCTGCGGATGCTCACCTGAATTTGCCGGCGCAACTCCTGCAACCGTTCCTGTTGCTGCGAAACATCAACCTGGGCAATTTCGGCTTTGGTAACCGCGTCACGATTCAAAAACGGGTAGCTAAAATTAAAACTGAACTCCCAGGCAGTAGCATGAAGATCGGTATTTTCCTCCGGGTCGGATGCCAATTTAGATTCAAAATTACGACTGTAAGAAGCGACTAAATCAAGCTGCGGCAGGCGCGCATTGCGGGCGACCGTTTGTTGTAATTTACTTCGCTTAACGGCGAGGGCGGTGCTTTGGAGAGTCGGATTCATCATGGCCGCTCGTTCAATCAAAGCCTGCTCGTCAAGCGTCTGGATTGAAAAATCCAGCTCGGTATCAGCAATATCGATCTCAAGTTCGATAGGTAATCCTAAAATTTCCTTGAGGCCGTCCAGCGCGAACTCGTAGTCGGTTTGGTTTTTGATCAGCGTGGCTTTGTCGCTGGCCAGTTGAATTTCCGCGCTGAGCACATCGCGGCGCGTGGCTAACTTTGCCTCCACTTTCGATTCCGAAGCGAACAGCAGCGTCGAGTCGCGCTCGATAGCCGCCTGATTGACCTTAAGCAATTCGTGCTGCAGCAGCACTTCATAAAATGCACTTTTTACCAAAAACACTGTCTTCAGTTTTTGATCTAACAGCAACGTATTTTGTATTTGACGGTCATAGGCAGATACGGTGATGGCGTTGCGCACCACGGTGGGCCAGGCGCCTCGCAAGAGCGGCTGGGTAAAGCGCAGGTTAAAGATGCGGTTTTTGGTTCGGTCGGGCGATTGAAACCGATCCGGGGCGTTGACGTCGCGGCGCAGGTCCGTGGCAAAATCTAAAACCGCACCCGTTGGAAACAATTGGATCACCCGGCCAACCAACGCTTGATTTCGAATGGGGCTAATGCTGGTGGTATCCGGATTTGGGAAAACCGGCAGCCGCTTTTCATCACGGTTCTCTTTGACGCCTTCAATAGTAAATACCGGGAAAAAAATGCTGTAGGCGCCGGAATGCGCGGCCTCGGCCTTGTTTACATCGCCTTGCACCAACTTGAGTGGAATGTTCTTCGCCAGTGCAATGGAAATACAGTCCTTCAGCGTCAGGGGACGTTTTATGGCCTCGTTGATCTCGGCCTCGCTGTACGCTTTGTAAAAAAAATCCACTTCCCGACTTTCTTGGGAGCCCGCGCCAGCAATAAGCCGCCCGCTGAGCAACAGCGTCGAAACTAAAAAAATGAAGCAACGGTTGCGATTCATAATTTACTCGAGCTTTATTTGATGACCGATTTGCCTTTGGTTTTTTCAGTAAGCACAAAGGCGATACCCATGACTGTAATCGTTCGCTGCTTGGCGTCAACTTTGTCGACTCGCCCCATTACTTCGACCTCTCCCGCCAGTGCCGGCTCGCGTTCCACTTTAGCGGTTTCATCGTCGATTTCTTTGGCCAGAAAAGTCCCGTCTTTCAAGTAGGTTCCCTCTAATTCCACCAACATTCCAACTTTGAGATCGTCAAATCCTTTAAACTCGCGCTTGCCATCGCTTTTTCCGGCCATTTCAAATTCAGCATCCTTATTGATTTTGACTGGCAAGCGCAGAAGTGTAAACTCTTTTTTTTCTTTATCAATCTGCTGGACAACTGCGGTAATCCCCCACTCATCATCGAGAAAGTCACCGGTCAGAATTTCCACCTCCTTGCAGAGGGCGGTGAAATCCTTCTGTACCACTCCCTCTAACTTTGCCCACTGGCCCGGTTTGATGGTGGCGAGAATCTCATCTGCTCTCATAAAGGGTTTTCTACTCTGCGCCCGGCTCGGACTAACCGCAGCGAACACCAGGCCGGTGAGTAGAACCAAAACAATCACTCTAGTACTTTGCATCTCATTTCTCCTCTTTTTAATTCGTGGTTAGTGATAAGTGGCACTACTAATATAATTGAAAACAGAATAGGCGTTGTCATCGCGCTGTCAAAAGCTTGTAAAATTTATGTAAATAGAAATTAACCCTTCAAAACGGCTAACGGCCGTGTGCGCACCACCGGTTTGGCCAGGGAAAGGGCGGTCATGGCGTCGATGATTTTGGCGATATTTTTAAACGAGCCCGGCGCTTGTTCCGCAATGTTGTCCGAACCGTAGCGATAAAGCCGGATATTTTTAGTGCGCATGGTTTTTTCGATTTGAGCTGCGGAAAAATGTTGCCGCGCTTCGGGCTTGTCGAAAATTCGGCCGGCGCCGTGATTGAGGGAGTAAAACGTTTCAACCACGGGCTCGTCGGCCACGCCGATAAACGAATCGTCCCCCATCGACCCCGGAATGGGTACCGGTTGGCCGGTTTGAGAAAAGAGCGGGTGGTCTGCCATCTGCGAAGGCGGCAGCGCCCGGCTGCCGCCGTGGCGATGAACCCACAGCTTTTCACCGCGCCAGAGCTCTTGTTTGATGCTGACATGCGCACAATCGTACAGCAGGGGCAGCGCCAGCGATTCATCCACCAACACTTTGCGCACCGCCGCGCGCAATTTTTCGGTGATGACGATGCGGTTGGCAAAACCATAATTAGAGACGGCGGCGATGGCGCGTTGGTATCGCAAGCCCTCGTCCGAATTGGCTGGCACCGACCAAATTGGCGGGCCGCCAAATTTCTGGCCCAATTCCTCTAAATAAAACTTCATCATCTTGCTGCCAACGCTGCGGGAGCCCGTGTGAAGCATAAACACGGCCTGCCCCCGCGCGAGGCCAAGCCGATCCGCCATCTTCGGATCAAACACTTCCACAATTTCCTGCAGCTCGAGAAAATGGTTGCCTGCGCCGAGGGTGCCGAAGCGACGCCGGCCCTTTTTTAGGGCGGGCGCAGGCATCGCCGCCAGAATGGCCGTGCTGTCATTAGTATCCGCCCGGTAGGTAGCGCGCTCCTCGATGCAATTCAACTCCTCGTCGCTCAGGGCAAATTTTTTCTGGCTCCAGCGCCCGCCGTGCACCAGTATCTCAGTGAAGTCTTCTTCGCTCAGAACATCCTCGTGGTGCTCAGCCACCGGAATGGTGCGCATGAGTTCGCCGAAAAGCGCGTCGAGAACCGCCGCCGAAAGATGACGCGTTTCGATCTCCGTGCGGATTATGCGCATGCCGCAACAGATGCCTGTATCCACGGCGCGGGGGATGATGGCGTCTCTCGCTGCCACCGCCGTGCCGGTGGGGCTCGGGTTGCGGCTTTTGCGGTGGATATCCGGCAACACCGCAACGTGATGTTGGAGGCCGCTGGCCTGCGCGAGACCTTCCAACTGGGCGATCGTTTCGCGGTCGGGCATCAGTTCCGGAGTTAAAAAATATTTGATCGGCAAACCGTGATTTGACCGTACGAGGGGAGCAAGCATGTTGAGCTTCACTTTATTTTTGAAAGAATATCCTGCACCACCGCCTCCACTCCCGCCTGGCGATCAATTCCTAACTCGAAACAGGACGTGGCTTGCAGAAGTCTATGCAAAACCGCCGCTCGTTTTTGAGCCTGCCCCGCTTTGGGCCAGTGCATCTCCAGCGCTGCAGCGTACCAATAGTAGTCGTCCAACTCCCGGGTCAGGCGATTGATGGCGGTCATTTTTTCTAATGCCGCCGCGGCCGTGATTTCTCTGAGCTCGCGCTGGGGCGTAAATTGCGGTAAAAAAAGCAGGGCGGGCTTAACCTTTTGCGGCGTGGTTTCGCGGTTTAAATGAAACAGCCATTTCTTTTTAAGTCCATCTGGAAAATTCATTGGCGACAGGTGCGGCAAATGGCCGCCCAGCCTCGCCAGGCTCGCATCGTCCAGGCGAATGGGCTCTTCACAGGGGTAAATGAATTCGCCATCGGTAAAAATGAGATTTTCGGAAATCAACTCCAAATCGGCTTGTTGCATCAAGGCCACACAGGTGGTGGTTTTACCCACGCCTCCCAGACCACCAATGATCACCCCCGCGCTTTTGCTCGCCAAAGCCGAGGCGTGCAAAACCGTCCAATCGCGATAATATTCCAGATACCAGGTGATAGGACAGTAAACCAGGTAACTCATCAAGCTGAAAAATTTTTTGTATTCATAGTCCGGCGACTTTTCGATTTTGCGTTTTTCGGGGCGAAAACAGTAGGCGACCTCGAAGGTCCAGCGCGGCGCGTGGTTGGCCACAAACCGCAGTTGCAGCCCATCCATTCGCAGGGTGTCCAGCCAAATCAGTTCCTCGGCGTTACCCAACATACGCTTGCCAATTACATTCAGCGCGCTATTGGTGGCAAAGGGGTGGGCATGTGGGTTCCACTCGCCCTCGGTCCAAAAACTGCGCACGGTTAGCTCGGGCGCGGCGGCCGGCGTCGTAACCACTCGTTTGAGATGTTCGGCGGCGTAGGCCAGCAAGCGCGGGTTATCCGCTTCCAGAGTTAAGTTAACGCCGTGCATCTGCACGCCGAGCTTGTTTGTAAAAGGTTTCATCTGACTGGCGTTTCTATTCCGTCTCGAACAGATATCCCGCGCCAAACACGGTTTTGATATAGCGCGGATTTTCCGGATCGGGTTCGATGTGTTTGCGCAGCCGCAGGATGTGATTGTCCACGGTGCGCGTGGTGGGATAAACTTCGTACCCCCAAATTTCATTCAACAGCCGGTCGCGGGTCAACAGCTCGCCGGGATGCTCAAGAAAGTACTGCAAAAGGCGGAATTCGCGGTTGGTGAGAGGTTGCACCTGGCCGTCTTTATAAACCTCGCGCCGTTTAAAATTTACCTCGACATTACCAAAAAAGTAGCTTTTGGGTTGGAGCTCAGCTTCTTTTGCCTCGGACTTTTCCTGGCGGCGGAGATGCGCGTGCACCCGCGCCAGCAATTCCCGCAAACTGAACGGTTTGGTGATGTAATCGTCCGCCCCCAAAACCAAGCCGATGACGCGATCGTTCTCTTCGGTTTTGGCGGTTAGCATCAGGATGGGCGACTTCATGCCGTCGTCGCGCAGGCGCTGACAAATTTCGAACCCGCTCAAGCCGGGCAGCATCACGTCTAAAATCAGCAGATCTGGTTGGAACTCTTTGGCCAGGCGCAAGCCGTCGGGGCCGGTGCGCGCCACCGCGGTCTGGTAGCCCTCGGCCTGCAGCGCGCTTTCCAGGCCGAGCACCATCGCGGCGTCATCTTCGATAATAAGGATTTTTTTCATGATTTTTCACAACTCAACTTACTTTTCAACAATCGTACTTTCGACCGTCCGCGGCAGCAAAATCGTGAACGTTGAGCCTTGCCCTACCTGGCTACGAACTTTGATTTCGCCGCCGTGGGCAGAAACAATGTGCCGCACCAGGGTGAGCCCCAATCCCATACCGCCCTGTTTCTGCGAGTTCAAGCGCTGGTCCACGCGGTAAAATTCCCCGAAAATTTTGGGGATTTCCGTTTCCGCGATGCCAATCCCGCGATCGCTGACTTCAATGGCAAGCGACGCATTCTGTTGATACGTCCGCACGCGAATTTCTTTCACGCGATCGCTGTACTTGACGGCGTTGTTCAACAAATTTAACACCGCCTGCGAAATGGCGTCGCCGTCCATCTGCACCTCCGGTAGGGAGCCGTTGATGTCTACGGTCAGGCTGAAGCCCTGGGCTTTGGCATGGGGACGAAAGGATTCCACGGCACGATGTACCACGGCGGCCGGGTCTTCATATTCAAAGTTGTAGTGTTTGATGCCGCGCTCGACTTTCGAGAAATCCAGTACGTTCTCAATGAGACGGGTCAGCCGTTCCCCTTCGCGGCGGATAACTTGGAGATATTCGCGCGCGTGCGCCGTGAATTCTTTTTTCGGCGCCTTCGATTCTCCCGCGAGCTGCATCTCCAATAACTCCGCCAGCATATTTATGGAAGCCAGCGGCGTGCGCAATTCATGCGACACATTGGAAACAAACGACGACTTGAGCTGCGACAAATAGGCCTCGCGTCGAGCGCGGCGAATAAACAACAACGCGCCGACCAAAATACTCAGCAGCAGCAGCGCGATAAACCAGGCGCCCAGCATGGTTTGAAAATCCCACCGTCGCGAAAAAGGCGACGGGCCGGTTAAGTAAACTGCAACCTGCCAAAAGTTGAATGGCTCCGAAAGCGTTTGTTTGGCAATCGGCGCGCCAGCCGGCGCGGCGGTGCCGAACACAAAATCGTTGCGCTGATTCAAAATGGCCAGCAGCACTTGATCGCTGAATTTTAAATTGCGCAAAATCTTCGGAAAGAGCTGTTGGCTGAGCTGTTCGAGATCAATCTGCACCCCCAACAAACCAACCGTGTAAGCACCCTGAGGATCGGGAATGGGGCGAAACCCCAAAAGAAAGGGCTTCTCATCGGCTTCATCCGAAACGTAATAAACCTTCGGACGGTAACGCTTACGGTTGATCACCATTTTGTTCAACTGGCGATCCAACAGTTCCAAAAAATATTTTTGGCTTAAGCGTTTTTTGTTTTGGTCGGCTAAGGCGCGAAACTGTTTATTATAACTATCCGAGTCCGGCAAGTTCGGCGCTGAAAGCAAACGCTCCGCAAGGATTTGAATTTGGTCGAAAAAAAATGAGTATTGCAGGCTATTAATGGTGTCGCTGCGCTCCAGCAAATCTTTATTTAAGCGGAGAAGTACGGCGATCGCCTCGGAGTCGCGATCGAGATTATCCAGGCACACGGCAATTTGGTACTGCGCCAGAAACCGCAGGTACATTTTGTTGAGATCGCGAACTTCGGGGTAGGTGGCCAGCAGATTTTGAAAGGTTGATAAAGCCTGTTCCCAATCTCCTTTTTTCATCAACGCGCGGCCGATATAACTTTCTGCGATCGCATGAAACTGGGTGCGCTCGACCTGTGCGAAAATTTGGCGGTACGCGGCGATGGCGCCATCTAAAGCGTAGGCGCGATATTCTAACTCCTCGCCCTGATTCGCCAGTTCATTAAAAATTTCGTACTCGCGAACATAATTTTCGCTGCCGCTGCGCTCGGAATACTCATCTTGCTCTCGTACGGTCAGATTGGGAGGATAACCGACTTTTCCCGGCGCCGCCATAAAAAAACAGGCCGCGATGAGTGGCGAACGGCTGCACAACTTTTCCAAATTTTCCAGGTTGACTTGCGGCGAGCGCTCCTGGACGATTTCATTAATAAAGGAAAGCCAGTTTTCTTCGATCTCTTCGAGGCCTTCGTCGATCTCTCGCGATGCTAGGCCGGCAAACTGGTGGTAGCTTTCGCGCAGGCGCTCGTGCGCAAGCTTGCGCTCCGTTTCCAACGCGCGCCAACTCAAGTATCCCAAAACGCCGCTGGGTATCATGATTAACCCCAGAAAGATGGCGGCCATGCGAATTTCTTTGTGATACTTCATGGCAGCGCTTTCCACAAATCCGTGAGAGAAGTTTGCCGCGGCTTACATAACATTTCTTCGGCGAGGCGCAACATATTTTTAACTTTTTCTTCCTGGTTCTCGTGCAAATGGGTCACATGCTTGAGCGCTTGCTTGTTGATCAACAGGGTGACAAAAAACCACAGCACCGCGGGCGTCGAAATCTGCCGGCTTGAGTTTGCAGCGTATCCTTCGAGAAAATAACGTGCGATATCTTCTCGCTGCGGCAGGCTAATCCGATCTTGCGCTTGCAGATAATACAAAGACGTGAGGAAATTTGCAAGATCGTAGGCCGCGGGGCCAGTTCGCAAACTATCAAGATCTAAAAAAGCCAATTTGCCTTGGTGAAGTAAAATATGATTGAGCCGAAATGATCCGTGCAACAAAGCGACGGACGCTGTGCCTTGCCAGGGCCAAGCCAGCAGGCCTTCCATGAGGGCTCGCAGTCGGGGGCGCAGCTCCGGGATGGCCTGGGCTATCGTTCGACTGGCTTCGCGGACTTCATTGATTTCATTTTTTGGCGTCACTTTCTTTCGCACTCGCATTGGAATGCGATGAAAATCCACCAGCATTTTGCCAACCAACCGCATCACGTTTTGCACATCCAGCTCGGGCAGCGCTTGCTCTAAATTTCTTCCCGGAAGTTCTTCAATAAAAGCCGCCGCCCGCTTTTCAACCAGCGCCAATTTTCGGGGCAGGCGCAGAGCGCCGTCCGGCGAATAAAACTCTGCCCTGACGGCTTGAAGCTTGTGGAGATTTCGACAATAATCTTTCGCCCGTTTGGGTTTATAAAACTGCTTGGCGATAAACGCAACGGTTTTTTCTGAGCCGTCTTCCAATCCCAGCCTGACGCGGACGCGCGCGGTCAAGCGGCGGTCCGGCACGTAGCGCAGCACCTCCATCGTCGTTTCCTTGAGACGCCAGCGCGCGCCATCCCGCTCCCCATTCAAAAGCTCGTGCAAATGCTCCGTTAGCCACAAATCTACTTCGTCTTTGGAGAGCACCCGCAATTTACGATCGTTAGGAAAAGCCGCCAGAATTAAATTCGCTTCCTCAATTAACAGCAGCGGCGGCCCGATGGTCGGCGGGATGGGGTGGTTGTTAAGCAGACCATGATATTCCTCCCAAAGCCGCTCACTGGGCCAAAGGTAGCCCGCGTAGGTCTGCCGAAGCACGGGCCCATCCGGATTTTGCAATTCAATCTCGAAGGACGCGGCGCTCAGCTTGGCGGTAACTCTTGAATAGAGCACCGCAATGCGAAGGATTTTTCCCGGCCGCTGCGGTTCTGGCCAAATATAAGACGGCAATTGATCTTTAAGCCAGGCCGTTGAAGGTAAAGAATTAATTCGAAAGTTTTTTATGATGCCTGCCATTTCATGAAATTCGTGGTTCAACGTCCACAAACCGTTTCATATACGTTTAGCCACTCACCAAGCTCTCGTTCCGGCGTCAACTCGCTGGCGAGTTGGCCGGCGTTTGCCGAAAGAACAGCGCGCAACTCGGGATTACCGAGCAATTCAATGATGGCCGCCGCGATTTCTGCCGACGAACCCGGGTTGACCAAAAGCCCGTTTTCGCGATCGCGCACCATCTCCGGAATCGCGCCGGTGCGGGTGGCGACCACGACTTTTTTCAACGCCATCGCTTCCAAAAGAGACAGCGGACAGCCCTCGGAATAGAGCGACGGAAACACCAGAATATCGAAGAGCTGCAAATAGTCGGCGACGCGCGCCGGCGGAATTTTGCCGGTGATGACGCTGCGATCGCTTAATCCGTAATCGCTGAGATACTGCAAATGCGGCTGGCGATCGCTGTCGCTAAAAAAATCGCCGCCCAAGAGCAGAGTGAAATCGAAGCGATCGCGCAAGCTGGCCAGCGCTTTAATGAGATAGACCAAACCCTTTTTGTAGCGAAACAAACCGAAGGTACCAATGACCAGACCGTGCAGCGGCAAATCCGGTTTCGATTGCACGCGCAGCCGGGCCGCATCGATCGAATTCAAAATGGTTTTGGATTTGTTGGCAATCGGAGTGATGGCGCGGTCGGCCAGCTCAATCAAGTTGGTGGCCACGGAGGTAACGACATCGGCGTTGACCAACGCGGACTGAATGAACGGCAGCCGCAGGGGATCGAACGCATATTTGCCGATATCGTTGCCGCGAACAGAAGCAATGACCTTCACTGAATGGAGCTTCCCAACCAGGCCGGCGATAAACCCGGCAGGATAGAGGAAGAACGCGTGCAGCACCGCGTAGCCGTAACGCCGTTGAAAGTGGTCTAGCGCCTGAAACATCTCGCGGTTGTAACGCGTCAAAATTTCGGCTTCAGAGAGGGTTGGATCGTCGCGGCGATTAGGGTGAAACACTTTGACGCGATGCACCAGCAATCGTTCTTCCTGAGTGGTCGAGATGCTTTCATCAAGCGGCAACGATACGGGGTGCTTTTGCAGCGCAACCACCTGAACCTCATACCCCTCCTGCGCCAACAAATTCGCGACGCGATGGGCGGAGTGCCCGACGCCGCCCACCTGCGGCGGGTACTGTCCGGTGACGATGCATGTTTTGATTTTCATTCTGCCTTTCTTTTCTTGGTTAATTGACTCGCGATCTCAATCACCCTGAGGGCGTTGTTGTCCCAGGCCCGTTCCCGCACCACCCAGGCGCGCGCCTGTTCGCCCATGCGCCGGCACAGGGAGGCATCGTGCAGCAATTTCAACAACGCCGCGGTGAGTTGCGGAAGGTTGCCGGGCTCGAATAACAAACCGGTTGCGCCGTCGCGTAGGATTTCTTCCACCTGCCCAATTCGGCCCGCCACCACCGGTTTAGCCATCGCCATGTATTCAAAAATTTTGATAGGCGAATAATAAAACTGCTCATTGGGCGTGTAGGGAGCGACGGCGATATCCACGGCGGCGAGGTAATCGGGAACCTCGTCGTAAGGGACGTTGCCGGTGAAGGTCACGACCTGGTTCAAGCCATTTGCGTGCACGGTTTTTTCCAACTGCTCTCGTCCCGGACCGTCGCCAACAATCAGCAAGTGCGCTTGCAGGGCGGCTGGATGCACGTCACGAAACGCGGCCAGTAGGGTCTCGGTGCCATGCCAGGGCTTCAAGCTTCCCACAAAGCCGATGATCTGTTTCCCCTCGAGGCCAAGCTGAGCGCGCACTCGTTTGCCATCTGCCGATTGCGGTGCGAAGCGCCGGGGGTCAACTCCATTTGGCAAAATATCAATGCGGTTTTCCGGGACGCCGCAAGAGGCCACCAATTCCTGCAAGTGCTGAGAAACCACAAACACGTGGTCGCTGTCGCGAAAAATTCGGCGTTCCGTCTCGCGCGCCAGCTCTTTCATCTCCAGGCCGCGGGTTCTTTCCTGTTCGTAGGCCAACGGCGCGTTCACTTCCAAAAGGTGCGGCGCCCCCAACTCTTTGGCGAGGCGAATGCCGGCGTAACCGAAGAGCGCGTACCGTTCGTAAACAAAATCCACTTTCTTTCGGCGAAGATACTCGCTAGCGTTAGCATGCAATCTCAAATTGTAGATGAGATTGCGCAATTCCTGCCGAATACGGGTTTGCACATTCAACAAGGCTTCCACTTCTTTGAGTTGGTTCAGGCGCTGGAGATCTTCAGCGGCCAGGGGGATTGGAAAAAATTCCACATTCGGGATCGGGCTGGGATTGTCAATCGCGGGCGAAAGGATAGTAACCGCGTGCCCGGCTTGGCTAAGCGCCGTCACCATTTCACGCACGTGCACGGACGCTCCTTTGTAGCCAAAAATCGGCACGCCGAAATCCGCGCTGAGGTAAGCGATTTTCACCGGCAACCTGCCTGTTCTAATATTTCAATAAATTTCGGAACGACTTTTTCAACCGAATAATTTTCGAGAAAAAACGCGCGGGGTGAATAATTTTGATAGTTATCCAAAAGCTCGAGGAGGCCGAGATGAAATTCGGCCGGCGGTTTCACCAAACCGGCCTGGGCGCCGACATAGCGGGCGCCGGCCAGCAGTTCCGAATTCACCAGCACCGGTACGTCCGCCGCCATGTACTCCAGAATGGCGCGCGGCGCCGCGTCCAACCGCGAACACATCACTCCGATCTTAGCCGAGTTGATGTAACGATTGACTTCCTCGAGCAGAATTTCACCGGTGAAGTGCACGGAATGCGGCAGATCTTCAAGCATCCTCTCCAACTCGGCGCGATGATTTTTGCGATCGTCCCCGATGCAAACGCAGCTCAGCCGCCGATCGTTTATTTTTGCCATTGCGCTAAATAGCAGCGCGTGATTTTTGCGCTCCCGCAGGTAAGCGACATAACAAATGTCATAAATCTTGTTGCTGGCCATTGGGTAAAATGCCGACTTGTAATCGATCAGCTTATCCCACACGGCGCAATGGAGGCGCGGGAAATAACTTTTGACTTTTTCAACTTCCCAGGGCTCGTCCACCAAACAGAGGTTGTACTCTTCCAGATGCGCGATTTTCCACGGCCGCCAATCTTTCGAATAGACCAACTTAAAACTTTCAGGGCAGAGTTGGAAGATGCGTTCGAGATAAAAAGGGTAATCGGTTCCTTCCACCCAAAGGATGTCTGGCTGCCCGGCGGCGTCGATATAGTGCGCCAACTCCTCGAGGGCGAAACGCTCGTCCACCGGGAACAGTTTTACCGGGAAATGTCCGGGCCCGGAAATTTCTTGCAGCCGGCCGCTCCAGAATTTCCATTCCTCACACCGGGAAACAATCCGTTTTTCGATTAAACCAACAATCATATTTTTGGAGCTGCTGCCGGCTTTTTGGGTGATCTTCATGCGCTCGAGCAGGCTGGGGTCGAGCTCGTCGCCGGCGTGGTGATCGCCCAAAAATACCGCGCTGTCCAGCTTCGTGCGCAGAAACACCACGTTCACTGGTAGCCCTCGGCCAATTTCAGCCATTTGGTAAGCAAATCTAGGGCGCCTGGCAGGTTTTCACTCGCCCGCGCTTCCAGCTTTTTCAGCGTCGAATGGATTTTACCCAGGAGAAACACCAGCACATAAAAAGCAATCCGCTCACGCGCACATTCCCAGGGCACGTCTTGTTGATACCGAGTCAAAAATTGTTCGACCTTGCTGTTTATTTTGGCGATTGGAACGTCATCGCTGATGTTTAAATATTCTAACGAAGCGATGAACTCGCTGACATCATAAAGCGGGTCGCCGCACGCCACGGCATCAAAGTCCACCAGCGCCAGCTGATCGTCGCGATATAAAAGTTGCGTGAGCTTAAAGGCGCCGTGGATGAGCCGCGGCATCGGCGCGTGCCAACCCGCCGCTAATTTTTCCAGCGCCCGCTGAACGCGCTGCAATTCTTCACTTCTTTGTGGAAGAAATTGAATTATGTTCATCCTATCCTCGCGCGCCGCTGCGATAACCTGCTCCAGCGACGGCCCCGCCTGCAATGCAATGTTTTCGAGATCGATCTGATGAAGTGCGGCTAACAGAGCAGCAATTTGGGCTGCAAAATCCGATTCAAAAAAAATCGCCCAATCCGAGTGCTTGGCGGTTTTACTTAGACTTTGGCCTTCCCACGCCGTCTGCCAGTAAGTGTTCGCGTCATCGAGATGGACAATCGGGGGCGGCACACGCAAAGGGCCGTGGTTACATCGGGGGCTTTCACAGACCCGTCGAAGCACGTCGTAAACATAACGGCTTTGG
>JBBIIG010000014.1:16259-80621 GCA_037446635.1 bacterium | reverse complement strand
TCAGCCAGCCGTTTAAGCCCCCTTCAAAGGGGGAACTTTTTGAGGGGACCCCTTCAAACGGGGAAATCGAAATCATCGCCCGATCGCAATTTCTCAACCCGCAATATTATTCCGCAACGCAGCCTTCAACGCTACGGCTCGACTTCGCGCAAACTGATTGGTACAACCCGCAATTCACCTACTACAAATTGTTCGTCGATGAAGAAGGAATCTATTCGCTCACCTACGACGACCTGCTCGCCGCCGGCATCGACGCCGCGAACTTCAATCTCGAAACCTTGAAAATTTTCAGCCGCGGCGAACCCATTCCACTTTGGATCACCGGGCCGCAGAATGTCACATTTTCTCCGCTGGACACCATTTACTTTTACGCCGACTGGCATCGCGGCCGCCTGCCTGCGCAGGCAAGCGATCGCTACTACGATTTTTACACCGACACCAATGTCTATTTTCTCACGGACGATGGCGACCCCGGGCCGCGCTACCAATTGATTCCATCCGGAATTTCACAAAACCAGCCCGACCCATTTTATTGGGAAACCCTGCATCTCGAGCGCGAAGTTATCTTTCATCGCTCCAACAGCTCCAGCGAAATCGACCCGGATGAAGGCTGGATTGGCCGCTACATTTTTGAAAACGAACACGACATTTTCAGTTTCAATTTAAGTGGCCTGCACTACGCCGTGGAAAATTGCACGCTCAAACTGCGGCTGCAGGGAACGACCCAAGATCCGGTGAATCCGGATCACCACGTCCGGCTCACTATTAATAATCAACTCGTCGGCGAAAATTTCTTTGACGATCGCGAAGAGCTGCTGTGGAATCTAATTCTGCCGACGTCGCTTTTCGTCAACGGCCAGAATCGTTTCGACCTGCATCTCGTCGGCGGCAGCGGCGCGCTGGTGAATCAAATCTATCTCGATTGGGTGGACGTCATCTACCCACGAACGCCGGCCGCGGCGCAAAGTCATTTCAAATTCAAAGCCGACAACCCCGGCCGCGTCATCAAAAATTATTTGCTGCACAATTTTTCGGATTCACAGATCACCATTTTCGATCCTCTAAAAGGCAGGCGGTGGCAACCGCTAATCGACCGCGCCTCTTTTTTTCAAGTGGAATCCGCCGGCTTCAACGACGGCAACTTTGTGAAGCTCATCGCCCATTTTGAGGTGCAGGAATTCCGCAGCCGCGGCCATCACATCATGACCATCGATCCCCAAACCGGGGCCTCGGAAATTCGCCGCTTCGATCCCTTCGGCGCGCCGGCCGCCGCCGATGAACTGGCGGCCTATTTGAATTCCCTGCCTGCGGGTCAAATCGTGCTGGCCGGCATTTGCGACGAAGGCGCCACCAACTTGAACGAAGCGGTGTATCAAGCTTATGAGTCCGCTGGCAGCGGCCTCATTCGGCAAGTTGCGTTCCGCGATAGTTGGGCGTTCGTCGGCCGCAAGGGCGCGGTGGTGGGCTCGGCTAAAGAAGTTCTTTCGAGGAGATTGAGCGGACCGGCCGCAGTCAGCGACACGCTGCGGGGCGAGTCGGCGCTGGGCTACTCGGCTGGGTTCACGGACACCAGCGCGGCGACATTTTATTTCGCCGCGTCGAAATCCGGCCTCAAAAAAATCAGCCGCATTGAAAAAGAAAAAAATAGCGATCTGCATTCAACCGCCAGCGCCGCGGATTACATCATCATCACCCACAAAAATTTTTTGGATGAAGCGCAGAGGCTGGCAGACTACCGCCGCGATCGGAATGGCTTCCGGACAGCGGTCGTCGATGTGCAAGATATTTATGACGAATTCAATTTCGGCATCATTGCGCCCGAAGCCATCAAATCGTTTTTGAGTTACGCCTTTGAGTTTTGGGAAAAGCCGGCGCCCACCTATTTGGTTCTGCTCGGCGACGCTTCGTGGGATCCGAAAAAACTATCGGCGGGCGCGGTGAAAACCAATTACGTTCCTTCCTACGGCATCCTCGTCGCCGACAACTGGTACGCCCTGCTCGACGGCCCGGACGATGTGCTGCCGGATCTGTTCGTCGGGCGCATTCCGGTCGAAACCGCGGAGCAGGCGGCCATCGTCATCGACAAAATCATGGCGTACGAGCGCTTGCCCTTCGGCGCGTGGAACAAAGAAATTGCCTTTGCCAATGGCGGCATCAACGCCACCGAGCAAGCTATTTTTCTTTCGCAGGGCACCCGACTCGTCAACGACCACGTCGCGCCGGCGCCCTTCAGCGGCCTCGCCATCCCGTACAACAAAACCACCAATGAGGCCATCACCCTGAATTTTAAACGTACCGCTTCGGAGAAAATTCACGATGGCGTTCTCTGGGTTAATTTCATCGGCCACGCCGGCAGCCAGGTGTGGGACATCGACATCGGCCACCCGGACGACTGGCAAAACCGCGAGGTGTTCCCGTTCATCACCGGCATGTCCTGCCACTCCGCCCGCTTCGCCGAACCCGTGCTGAACAGTCTCAGCGAAGAGTTTGTGCTGCACCCCAACGGCGCAGCGGCATACTGGGGCTCGGCGGGCTTTGGGTACATTACTCAGGATTATTTTCTGCTCGATGGTTTGTTTCGCGCGGTGACCAAAGACACCTTGCGCAGCGTGGGCGCGGCGACCACTTCCGCGAAGTATCAACTGTGGCAGCGGCTCGGCGGCCAGCCGCGCAGCAAATTTGTCATCGACCAGTACATCCTCATCGGCGACCCAGCGCTGGCGTTGAACATTCCCACACAACCGGAGTTGAGCATTCAAAACGAGGACATCACCGTCGCCCCCGAGTTGCTGCTCACCACCGATTCCACGGCGGCCATCTCCGCCGTCATTCGCAATTTCGGACTGCAGCCGGTTGACAGCGTGGCCGGGCAAATTTCGATTTTGGATTTCGAAAACAACTCGACACCGATCGCTGCGCTCATCCGCCCGCCAACCGGCTTTCGCGATTCGGTGACGGTGTCGTGGCGTCTCCCGGATGAACCCGGAGCGTATCGCATTCAAGTGGAAATCGATCCGCAAAATCGCATTTCGGAAACAGACAAAAACAACAATTTTGCCGAACAAACGGTTACCGTTTTCTCATCGGACTTAACTTTGATCAAGCCGCTGAATTTTGGCGTGGTGCAAAACGCGAATCCGGAACTGGTCGCCAACAATTCGAAAATTCAAATCGCGGGATTGGTTTATTTTTTTGAAATCGACACCAGCGCGGCGTTCGACAGCCCGCTGCGCCAGGCCTCGCCGCCCATTGACGAAGGGAGATTGACCACGCGTTGGCAGCCGAACCTTTCGCAGGCCGGCGTTTACTACTGGCGCGTCCGCACCTTCGACGGCGAACAATTTGGGCCGTGGGCGACGGCATCGTTCACCTATTCGCCGCAAACGTCGGGGCAATGGCGGCAGCAGCGCGCCGAACAATTTGAAAACAATTTTTTGGAGAACGTTAGCGTGACGCCGCGCTTTGCGGTGCTGCGACAAAACCAGCTTTCATTTCTGGCGGAATCGGCGGGGTTCAGCGACGGCAACTTTGCGCGGCTGTGGCGCAACGACGAGCACGTCAGTCTCAACAGGCGCGGCCACAATCTCGCGGTATTCGATGAGACTGACGGCGCGCTGCTGGATCGCGCCAGCTTCGACACCTACGGCGCGACCGCCAACGCCGAGGCGCTGGCGCAGTTCATCAACGCGCTGCCAGAGGGCAGAATCGTGCTCGCCGCCATTCGCGATGACGGCAGCGTCTCCATGACCGAAAGCGCCTATTTGGCGCTGGAAAGCATCGGCAGCCAATTCACGCGGCAGGTGCGCTTTCGCGACGCCTGGGCGATCATCGGGCGCAAGGGTGCGGCCATTGGAACGGTGCCGGAAGAATGGAAAAAAGTTGGGGAGGGCGCCATCGCCATCGCGGATACGCTGTATCGTTTTGCGAAAAACGGGCGCATGATTTCGCCGCTCATTGGGCCGGCGCTGGAGTGGAAATCGGCGCGGCTCGCATTTGAATCAGATCAGCAAAATCAAATCATATTTTCGGTGATCGGAAAACCGCGCGGCAGCAGCGCATTGGATACGTTGATCTCCAACTTTTCCGCCGCCGAAATTGACCTCTCGCAAATCCCGGCGCAGGCTTATCCACAAATCCAATTGGCAGCCGCGCTCACCAGCGCGAATGGATTGACGACGCCGCGGCTGCAGTCATGGTCAGTGGATTTTTCTCCGCCGCCGGATCTCGCCACCGTCAAAAGTGAGATTCACGTGCAGCAGGATACAGTCGAAGTGGGCGCGGAAGCGCAGGTCACGATCGGCGCGGCCAACTTTGGCCTCGCCGCCGCTGATAGTTTCTTCGTGAGTATGTTCCGGGGCGCAACTGAAGTGCAGAAAATGAAAGTCGGCGGATTGCAGGTGGATGAAATCCGCGAATACCCGGCGTTGATTTCCACTAGTGGTTTGAGCGGAAAAATCGAACTGACGGTGCGACTCGATGCGGATGATCGCATCACGGAATTGGATGAGACCAACAACGCCGCTGATTTCAGTTTATGGGTGGTGCGCGACACGCTGGCGCCGGTCATCCGCGTACAGATGGATGGCCGCACGGTGGCCGCCGGCGATTTTGTTTCCGCCGCGCCGCAAGTGGTGGTGGAAATCCGCGACCGCGGACCGGCGCAGTTCACCGACACCTCGCAGGTGGTGGTCTATCTCGATCAGCAAAAGGTGAGTTACGGCAGCGGCGCGAGCCAGGCGCAATTTCTGCCGCAGTCCAACCCCGAGCAGCGCGATTTGAAAGCGCTGGTCCTGTTCACCGCAAACCTTTCCGAGGGCGATCATCAAATCGAAGTGTTTGCCCGCGACCCGTCTGGCAACCTCAATTATTTCGAGCAGGCGTTTCAGGTGAGCTCGCGTTTCCAGATCACCGAGGTGCTGAACTATCCCAATCCCTTTCAAAACGAAACCGCGTTCACCTACATTCTCTCCCAGGACGCCGATGAAGTGCGCTTGAAAATTTACACCGTCGCGGGCCGTCTGATCCACGAAGCGGACTTTCTACCGGCGCGCGTCGGCTTCAATCAATTTCACTGGAACGCCCGCGACTTCGACGGCGACGCGCTGGCGAACGGCGTGTATTTATACAAACTCATCGCCCGCCGCGGCGACGAGCAGGTGGAGGTGGTGGAGAAGTTGGTGGTGATGCGGTAAGTTTAAGCTAACGGATTATCTGGGCAATCTCTTCCAAACCATTTTGAGATTTGCGACTGAAGCCTTCCTAATTTCACCCGGCCCCAAATCCGCCAACAGTTGGCCGGCGACAGTCAACAGGCCAGCGCCAGGCCAAAGGAGAGTCCCTGAAACCCAGCCGCAGGTGGGCGGTCAAACTTGCGAAAGCGTTTGGGGAACGACTCGCTTTGTCTGGAGAGCGTCCAGTGTGGAAACAGGTTTTGCACGAGGATGCCGATATCCAATCCCAATTGCATTGGCCGAGACATCCGGCACGCCCGTGGGTTGATCAAAGCTCGTCCCCATCCATTTAATCGTGCGCCTGTAACCATCTTAGCTCTTGACGAAAAAACTGAATATAACCGCCCTGCTAAGGGAAGAAGCCCTGGCGGTTGATTGGAATCGCCCAGAGGAGGACGAAGCGTGGGCACACTTACAAGTGGCACAGTAGTCACGGTTCCCTTGCCTTTCACTGATCTGTCGCAATCAAAACTTCGACCGTAATTGAAATACTAAAGAGTGTACTTGTTGCGTAATACTAATGTATAAAATGATGTCAGTGAAAAAAAGCTCTTGACTTATTCCAAACAATTTATAAATTGTCGCTGTTCACTCACGACTCCCCAACGTGCGCTTCATACAATTCTCTGTGAGCCGAATCTAACTTGATCAACTTTTTGAAAATCTCTTTTTTGTTTTCGTAGTCTTTGAAAAGATCGATAAACTCCAAGTAGTGCGCGTTTAAAAACTGTCGCGGCTCATCCAGATCGCCTTTCTTCTCGATGACAGTTTCGAGCATGTCCAAAGCAATCTTCACATTTTTGCGGGCGTCGGCGAGATTTTTTTCGCGGACGTACAGCCCATAAAAATAGAAATCCTTCATTTTGCGGAAGGTGATAAATGGCTCCTCGAACACCCGTTTAATCAGTTGTTCGCGCTCGGGCCAGCCGCGCACAAATTCCGTGCGCACGAACTTGCCCAGCGCCGCAATGCTTTGCGCTCGTTTGTAGTAAACGTCTCCCCCAAAGCCGCTGTATTTATCCAGCTCATTGCCTAAAACCAGGTTCAGGTAAAAATCGATCACGCCGGTAAGCGGGTCAATCGCTTGTTCGCTGTAAACCAATTGCGTTCCCGGTTGAAACGGAAAACGGAAGCGCTTATCGAAGTACTGCACGTCCGCGCTTGAGACCAGTAGCTCGCAGAGATAGCGATCTTCGATGTTGGAGGGAATATCGGTGAGAAACATTTGCAGGGTCACTTCGATGGGCACGGCGTCGTCATCCAAAAACCAATTGGCGTTTTCGATGTAGTCTTTGACGACGCGGTGGAAGTTTCTCATTTTTTCCTGTTTTTCAATAGGCAGCTTATCGATGATAACGTTCACGTTCGCCTTCACCGCCTGCGCCGCTGCCCGTGAAGGCAGCAGAACCGCAATTGCTAAACTTATCGAGGAAAGGAGGGGAAGCATTTGGAAGCGCAAATAAGAGAGTTTCGTGGTTGCCACGGACGCGACCTCCCGGAATGGGTGTCCAGATTTTACACTGATTTTGAAAAAATATAGATAAAACCGTCAATGAATGTCAAGCTAATTGTTGCGAGGCGAAGATGACTCAACGCAAGATTTTTTTCTTCTTCGCGGTGGTTGCACTATTGTACGTTCCAGAGCCAGTGGGCGCGGAAGAGTGGCCGGTGGGCGCTCGGTCGCTGGGAATGGGCGCCACCTATGTGGCGCTGGCCAACACCGCCGACGCCGTCTTTCTCAACGTCGGCGGGTTGGGTCAGTTGGTTGGAACCGAGCTGGCGATTTTTTATCAAAAGCCGTTCGGGCTTTCCGAGATCAACTTTGGAACTCTCGCCCTCAGTTTCCCGATTTGGAATCGGCGCGTGGGATTGGGTGCGCTCACCTTTGGCAACGGCCTCTACCGCGAGCAGGCGCTCAGCCTAACGTTCAGCCACCACTATCAGCGCAAGCTTTTTTACGGCGTGGGCCTGCGCTATCAAACCGTTCACATCGAGGGCTACGGCTCCGGCGGCGCAGTAGGACTCGATCTTGGAATTTTAGTACCACTCTCGTCTGAGATCAATCTTGGATTCGTCGCCAAAAACGTCAACCGTCCCACCATTGGACAAACCGACGAACATGCGCCGCAAATTTTTTCTAGTGGCGTTTCGGTTCATCCCCTCAACAATCTTATTTTGAATTTTGAAATTTTCAAAGACGTGCGCTTTGCCGCAGAGGCGCGTTTCGGCTGCGAATTCAAGCCGCTGGCAAATTTAGCCATTCGCGCCGGCGCGGCCAATCACCCCAGCCGCTTCTCCGCGGGATTCGGCGTCGCCATCCAGCGCGTCGCCATTGATTACGCCTTCTTCACCCACAACGATCTCGGGCTCACTCATCAAACTTCGCTGGCCATTCATTTTGGAAAACAACCGCCGCCCGAACCCAAACCGGTGGTGGAGGTTTCTCCCGAAATCCTGCCTATCGATTCGACTAAAATCGAACCGGCGCCGGATCCGGAATCTCCGCCCGGCAAAATTAACATCAATTCCGCCAGGATTGATGATCTCAAAAAACTGCCGGGCATCGGCGAGAGTTTGGCGCGCGCCATTTTGGAATTTCGCGAGCAAAACGGCCCCTTCCAAAAAATTGACGATTTACTCAACGTCCCGGGAATCGGAAAAAACAAACTGGAGAAAATCAAACCATTTGTAACTTTAGAAAGCAATTAAAAAAATTACAACCCTGACAGGGTTTAACACTTTCGAAAACGCTAATGAAAAACCTATCTACAACATCTTTCTTCGTAATTTATCTTTGCCTTTCTGCCCCCCTTTTCGCCCAGGAAACCATGGCGGAAAAACTGCTGGAAAGCCAGGAAGAAAGCTCGGAACAATCCGAGCTTTACGAAATTCTTTTGAACTTGAAAGAATATCCCCTCGATCTCAACTCGGCGACGCTGGAGGAATTGGAGATCATTCCCGGACTCACCCCGGTTCTGCGCGACAACATTTTGCGCTACCGCCAGCGGCGCGGCGAATTTAAGCGCGTCGAAGAATTACTGCGCGTTGACGGGGTGAATGCCGAAACGTACGAATATTTGCGCGAGCTGGTGTTTGTAAAAAAGCCGGCGCGGCCCGCCCCAAAAAGCATTCGCCTCAACCTGCGCAGCCGGCTGAGCGATCGCGTCGATCGGCCGGTTGGCTTCGAGGAGGGCGATTATCTCTACTCGCCGCAAAAAATTTATCACCGCATTCAATATCAAATCGCTGAAAAAATTTCCGGCGGATTTTTATTGGAGAAAGACAGCGGCGAACGGCGCTGGGACGATCTGCGGCTCTACTACGTCGCCGTGGACGCCCACCCAAACTTCTCTTTTCTGGTTGGAAATTATCTGCTGCAAATCGGGCAGGGGCTGACGCTGTGGGGGCCGTACGGCTTTTCCAAAAGCGCCGACGCGATTTTCCCCATCAAAAAACGCGGCCGTGAATTTCGCGGCTACAGCACAGTAGATGAAAACGCCGCGCTGCACGGCGGGGTCGCGCATGTGACTTTGAAACATTTCGCCGCCACCATTTTTGCGTCGCGCGCCAAGTTGGATGCTACTCTCACTTCCGAAAATGAAGTCTCCGGACTTTTCGCCACTGGTTTCCACCGCAACGAAAACGAGCTCAGCAAAAAGGACGCGCTCACGGAATCGCTGGCCGGCGCGGCGCTGCGATTGCAACTGCCGTTGCAGCTTACGGTTGGCGGCAGCTTTTACTTTTCAAAATTCGACAAAACCATCAACGATCCCGATCTTGTCCGGCAGCGCTTCGCATTTCGCGGCAGAAAAAACGCCGTGGCCGGATTTCACTGGGATTGGCGAATTCCCAGCGCCAATCTTTTTGGAGAAGCAGCGGGATCAAAAAACGGCGGCCGCGCGCTGCTGGCCGGCGCCCTGCTCGACTTCAAAAAAATCCAACTGGCGTTTCTGTTTCGCGATTACGGAAAAGATTTTCAGAACCTGCACGGCTTCGCCTTCGCCGACGCCAACGGCAGCACCCAAAACGAGCGCGGGTATTATTCCGGCCTTCATTTCAAAATTGGCGAGCGCACCGCGGTCAGCGCCTACTACGATATTTTCACCCATCCGTGGCGGACGTTTTTTGAGCCGCTGCCGTTCGATGGCAACGAATTTTTGGCGCAGATTGAGCAGCGATTCTCCAACCGTCTGCGGCTGACGCTGCGCTATCGCGAAAATCAAAAACAAGAAACTGAAACGTTCGAGGATGAATTAATGCGGGAGCGGCGCGAATTCGTTGAGATTCTAAAACGGCAGGGGCGGCTGCAATTGGATTACGATCTCAGCCGGCAGCTGCGGTTGCGCAGCCGCTGGGAATTCGTTTCGTTCAAAACGAATCGCTTCAACTCGGCGGTCGCAGAAACCGATGAGCAGGGTTTTTTGATGTACCAGGATGTTCGCCTCCAGCCCACGAAAGCCCTGACCCTGACCGCGCGTTTAACCATTTTTGACACCGACTCCTTCGACTCCGCGGTGTTTCAATACGAGCCCGATCTGCCCGGCTTGGCCACCAACCGCAGCTTATTCGGCGAGGGCGCGCGTTGGTATGTACTTATAAACTACCAGTTCAGGTTCATGGGGTTCTCGGCGAAATATGCGGAGACCTTTCGCGACGATACCGACGTCATCGGCAGCGGCGCCGACGAAATTCAAGGCCAACGCGACCGACGCTTCGGCGTGCAAATCGATCTCAAAATTTAATCTTGCTCGAAACGGGTTTTATGATTATATTCCGCCAAAATGGCTAACCAACTCTCGCTACTCGAATGACTCCTCCTCTCGCTAAACTTGCCAGCGCGGCGCTGCGATTGAAATTTCGAATTTCTGAAAAAGCAGGCGCGGTTGACGTGGTGGAACGATTGGCTAAAGCGCAGAAAATTTTAATTTTCATGCCGGTTAAAGTCGAGCATTTTGGCGTCGCGCTCAAAGCTTTGGAGAAGCTGCGGGAAAAGCGCCCGAACTGGCGCATCACGGTGGTCGCTCAACTTGAAATGGTGAGTTTTATCGACAGCCGCCTCAAATTGGATATCCTGCCCTATTCCAAAGAAGATATCAACCTGCTGGGCCTGCCCAAAAACGCGCTCAAGCAGCATCTGCAAAAATCGAGTTATGATCTTGCCCTGGATTTTGAATTCGATTTTTCGCTGCTGGCCATCAAGTTGTTCGACTGCAGCAGGGCGCCGCTGCGCGCCTGTTTTGACAGCGACGAAAAATCCTTTTTTTATAATTTTGGAATTCGCGTCAACCCGGTGGAATCGCTTGCCAACAAATACTCGGTGATGATAAAATATGTCACCGTCATCGCCGATTCACATCCTCATTCACAGGCCTTGTCTGGCGCGAGTTTTTAGCAGCTTGTTCCCACGCAAAAAGCGTGGGAACAAGTCATTCAGTAGCCTCTTGCTACCACGAGAGCTCTCTCGCTCCCACGCCCCGCGTGGGAGCGAACAGGAGACGCTCTGCTCGTTATTTCCGAAACGCATATTTTAAGATGGTGAAAATGATTTTGTAACCGGCTTTGATGGTTCCCGAAATCGTGCCGGTTACTTTCGAGATGCCAATGCGTTTGCGGTAACTCACCGGAACCTCGGTAATCCGCAATTCTGCTTTTACTGCCTTCACCTGCATTTCAACGGTCCAGCCAAAGTTGCGATCCTGCATATCCAGCGCCAACAGCTTGTCCCACTTGATGGCACGGAATGGCCCGAGGTCGGTGTAACGAAATCCAAAGAACCATTTAATCAGCGAAACCGCCAACCAGTTTCCCCAACGCGCCTGCGGCAGCAGCGCGCCGGGCTCGGCCTTTCCGAGAGTGCGGGAACCGATGACAAGATCGAAGCCGCTTTCGATCTTTTCCAAAAGTGCGACCAGCTCCTGCGGGTGATCGCTGAAATCCGCGTCGAGAAAAACCGCGGCGTCGGGGTTCATTGTTTTTGCGTGTTTAATGCCGGCGAGGCAGGCGCTGCCGTAGCCGCGGCGTGTTTCGCGAACCACCTCCGCGCCGCCAAGCCGGGCGAGTTCCGCAGTGCGATCGCGCGAGCCGTTATCGACGACGATCACGGCGTCAACAAGCTGCCGCGGAATATCCTGTAAAACCAGACCGATGGACTGCTCCTCATTGAAAGCCGGGATGATGACGACTACCTTCACGGCGAGTTCTCCATCAAAATTTCGCGGCTGCGTTCTCCCTCGTTGAACAGGAGATCGACAATAGAAAGTCCACTGATGAAATCGCCAAATTGTTGGTGGTATCGCAATTTGGGATTTTGCAAGAATTGCAGGGCGAGTCCATGTTGAGCAAATTTTTCTTTTGATAGATACCTCGCGAAGGCTGCGTCCGCCAAATAAGTGCGACAGCCAGTGGCGGCGGCGACGCCGAAAACCCACTCCTGGCCGCGGGCGTGAACGTTAAGGCCCGAACTGCGAATCAATTTAGTTTTTAATTTCAGCGAGGCCGCGAGATAATCGATGACGGCGGCGTTCCATTCAAACAAACGGGCCGGAGGATCGCCGAACAAGTAAAGAGTTTCAAAGTAGTCGGAGTGCAGCTCGAAATAGGGCGCGTAGGCGTAATTCATGCGCAGGGTGTTCCAATGCTTGGCGCGCCAATTTTGCTGGTGATCGGTTTCGACTTGATGAATGAGCTGGCCGCGCCGGCTCTTCGTGCGAACTGGCACCGTCAGCCAACTCGGGCCGCGGGCGGTTTTAATTTTGGCGCGATTAATATCCGAGTGGGTCGTAAAAACCAGATCGTCCGCCAAAACAAAAACATCCGCGCGCGACATTTTGTAGAAAAAATCAATCGTCGGCAAATAGCCAGGTTGGTGGGCGGCTAAAATCATTTCAATCAAGCTGGATGGTGGGACAGTTTCGCAGCAGGAAGTTTTTAATCTGGCCGCTGGCGTCATCGTGGGCGGCGCGCTTCAGCGATTCGATTTCATCGACGTCGTACCAGACGGGCAGCAAATCAAAAGAGAGCTGCAATTGTTCGGCGCGCGCCAGCGTTTTTTCCAAAACAACTGGCGAGCTCCATTCGATGTTTTCAAAAAGTTTTTGCACGGGAGTTTTTAAACCGATCAAATAATAGCCGCCATCTTGCGCCGGGCCAAGCACTAAATCTTTATGTTCCAAATAATCGAACGCTCGCTTTAGAAAATGCCGCGGCAGCGTGGGGCTGTCGCTGCCGATGATCACGGTGGAATGGGCTCCTTCTGCAAACGTGTGTTGAAAAGCGTTGAACATCCGCTGGCCTAAATCCCTGCCAGTTTGCGGAAACGCCGCCATCGCCGCGGGCAATGCCAAATTAACGTCGTCAGCGCGCTCGGCCGACTCATACGCAATCAACACGCGGTCGGCGGAGCTGCGCGCCGCCATCGTGATGGTTTGTTCAATAAAAATTTTATACAAGTCGGCGGCTAAGGCATAACCAATTTGCGCTCCGAGCCGGGTTTTCACCTTGTAGGGTGCGGGATGTTTGACAAAAATGACCAGAGAATTCATGGCGCCAACGCCGGGCAAAATTTTGGGGTGATGACTTTCAGGCGCCGCGGCAGCACCCTAACGTTGACCACCGCTTCCTCCCAAACGGCTTCGCCATCGAGGTTGATAAAATCCGCGCGCTCGCGCTGTAACTGAACCTGTTGGGCTTGATAAAACTCGACACCGGAATAATTGTGAATGCGGCCGCTGAAAAGTTTGGGCAGTGCGAAGAGTAGATCGAAAAAAGAGAGGCGGCGCACGATGCAAATATCGAGCAGGCCGTCGTTCAAAATCGCGTGCGGCGCTATGCGCGCGTTGTTGCCAAACTGCTGGGCGTTGGCGATGATAATCATAAACGGCGCCAGCGCTAAAGCTTTTCCGTTGAAGTTGATTTGAAGCGGCGCGGGCCGGTAGTTAAAAAATTCTTTGGCGCTGAGATAGAAGTACGGCAGCGGCCCCCGTGAGGAGTGCGCGTTAAATCGCTCGCCGATCCGGGCATCAAAGCCAACTCCCATTAGCATAAAAAAGTAGCGCTCGTTCGCCTGCCCAACGTCGATTAGCGAAATCGCTCCATCATTGATTAAAGCCGCGGCGTCTTCTAATTGCGGCGGCAGCCGCAGCGTCCGGGCAAAGCCGTTTCCCGAGCCGCGCGGGATAATGGCCATGGGCACGTCGGTATCAACCAGGGCCGAGCCGACTTCGTTTACGGTGCCGTCGCCGCCGATCACCACCACGAGCTGTGAATTTTGCTGCACGGCTTCGCGAGCCAAGCGGTTGGCGTCGCCGGATTTTTCGGTGTACTGAATGGAGAGGCTGCGCCCGGGGGCGGAAAGCAACTTCGTGAGCCTGGCGATGAGCTGCGATTTGTCTTTCTTTCCGCCAGCAACGGGATTAACCACCACGCTGATTCGTTTGAACATGCTGGTTCAGGTTTGGGCTCGATGAAAAACCGTGGGAAGGTATTACAATAGTTGGTAGTCTTTAATGAAAACATAGCGCGCATCTTGATAAACGACGCCCTTGACGAGAACATTCCGCTGCAAATACTTCGGATCGTGCAGCAGTTCCTGGTGCGGACGGGTATCAAGAAACGTCCAGATTTGATCGGCGGCGCAGCGGATCCCGATGCGATGAATCTCAGTGTGCGGCGTTTGATTCTGTTCATCGTGATAGGTGTATGCACAATCCAAACAGATGATTTGCCCCTGGAGCTCAACAACTTTGCCATTCAACTCACCCGCGAAATTCGCGGTCTGATCACGGTGGATGGAGAGAAAATATGTCGGCAGCGCCACGATTAAAATCAACGCCGCAGCCGCAAAGGATGCAGAAAGAGGATGGTAAACAAACAAATCGCGCAGCAACTCCCAGAAACCCGGCCACGCTCTGCCCGATTGCAGATGATGGCGGATTCGCTGCACCAGATACGCCGGCGCGCTGATAACAGGCAAACGATCGGCAACCACCCTTTTAACCCGCTTTTCATTCTGATAGCGCTGGTGGCAGGGGGGGCAGATTTTGAAGTGATTTTCAACTTCACTCTTTTCTGCGCTTTGCAATTCGTCATCCACCAGCGCGGTGATTAGATTTGAAAAGCGGCGACACTCTTGTTCCATCAACGAAATCCTCCAAAATGCTCTTAATTAAATTACACAGGAATAAGAACTGGGCGATACTTCTGACGTGATTCAAAAGAGTGAACATGGGCTTCAAAAAAAATATTCCGGAAAATTTACTTGGGTTACATTAGGTTGCTAAAAAACTCCAGGTGAGTTTCAAACAGCCTGTTAGCTGTTAGAGATCCGATTCATCCTTCCAGCGGACGATCCGCCACTTGTTATCGAGGTCGGAGCGCCGGAAGGTGAAAATGGCGGTCCCGCTCACAATAAAATTAAAATTAGGCCCGACCAGATTCAGGTTGAATCGCATGAACCGCCGCTCAAATTCTCCGTCCGATTCTGAAAACAGGGTGGCCAGCCATTCGAGGTCAATCACGTCAAAATTGCGAAAAAGCTGGCCAGTCGTTTTTAAGTCAACATCGCGGCCCCAGGTGCGAAACCCGCCCGAAGGCGCGAGATTGGGATCGAAATATTCAAATACAAACGACTCTTCCAAAACGTCGTGGTAGAGGAGAGAGTCTTTGAAAGTATAGGCATATTTAAAATTCTGCAGCACCTCTTCCGGACTTCGCTGCTCGGTAATGATGTTAGAGAAATCGGGAGCTTTATCCAGGCTCGGAGCGAAAGGATTGAAGCACGCCGCAAAGTGCAAAATCAAAACCACGAAAGGGAAATTGCGGAGCTGTGGACTCATAGCATTAACTCATTCACAACAAAAAAAGCGGCGCCGGTTCTCGGTCGCCGCTTTTACAAAAAATCTGAAGGCAATTTTTAGCCCCAATTATTTGAGCTTGAAAATAACCGGAATAGCCACCCAAACTTTGACGGGTTTATCTCTTTGCAAAGCGGGTTTCCATTTAACGCTGCGAATAGCATTCACTGCCGCTTCATCCATGCCGCCGTGTCCCAGGGATTTAATCACTTTGGTATCCACCACTTCCCCTTTTTCGGAGACCAGCACCTGCACGATAACCTTGCCTTCGATGCCGGCTTTGCGCGCAATTTCCGGATATTTCAAGGCGCGCTGAATAGCGGCAAAGCCTCCGATTGGGCTTGGGGGTTCATCATACGGCACAAAAATATTGACTTCGCCGTCGTCCTCGGGAGGCGGAGGCGGAGGCGGTATTTCGGTTAAATCGAGGTTGGTGCTTTCAATCGTCAAATCCTCCGGAATGTCCTCATTTTCAGTGGGAATCGGCACCGAAGGCTTGGGAGGCGGAGGCGGACGTTTTATCTGCTCGGTGGGCGGAATGTCTGCTACCTCGATCTTAATTTCCGGAGTTTTGGCTTCGGTGGCCTCCAAGCTGATGGCGCGCAGCATTTGAAAGAAAACGATCAGCACCACCAGCGTGATGATCAAGCTCACTTCAAATACTTTACGGTATTTGAGCTTCAAGTTCGCCTCTGGATTCTTTTTCATACATCACCTCTCATGATGAAGGTTTTGCGGAGTAATTGATATTTAGCGCGTCGGCTTCACGGAGCTGCTCGTGGATGTCGGTAACTCTCCCCATTTCCGTTTCCTTATCGATTTTCAACGACACCACTTTCAATGGGTGCATGGGGTCGATACGTTTCTGGTACATGATTTTCGAAACATCCGACAGGTTGACGAATTTATCGTCGATGGAGATTTGGCCGTCTCTGCTGAGCCAAAGGTAGGCGACGTCACGTTTGCCGGACAATTTTTCAATCTTCGAGGCGTTCGGCAGCCGCACCGGGATGCCGGAAAATTCCTTGAAAACCGATGACACCATAAAAAATATCAATAGCAAAAAGACCAGGTCCGGCAACGACGCCAACGGGATGCCTGCTTGCACATTTTGCTTTTTCGAGAATTTCAAATTTGCACCCTCCTTTTTACTTCTCGGGTTCGGCAATTGAAATACGCGATGCGTTGGCTATTTTCAATTGGTCCAAAGCCTGAACGAAGACTTCGTATTTGGTTTCGCGATCGGTTTTGACGGAGACGATCAAATTTTCGTTCTCGCGGATCTTTTCCTGAACGATTCGGCTAATATCGCCAATCTCGATCAATTCGTTATCCAGCAAAACTTGGCCCTGGGCATTGATCAATAGATTGGTGATATTTTTGGTGCGAACCTGGGTCTCCTCGCCCTTGGCAGGCAGCGTCAAACCGATGCCTTTATCCACGTCGATAGTGGTGGTAACCAGGAAAAAGATCAGGAGTAGAAATGCGATATCAGCCAACGACGCCGACGGAATTTCTGTCATGCGACTTTTCTTTTTTTCTACCAGCATATTTGAATGCTCCTTAAAAAATACTGCCTCAAAACTCGATTACGCCTTTTTGAGCCGGCCTTCTTTTTCCATTTCGATGAGCGTGTCAACAAAGTCAACCGAGCTCTCTTCCATATCGACGATGAGCTTGTCAACACGAGAGATGAAATAGTTGTTGGCAGTTTGAATGATGATGGCGACCACCAGACCAAACAGGGTGGTCAAAAGCGCTACCGAAATACCACCGGCCACGATGGCGGGAGAAATGTCGTTAGCAAGGGCGATCTGATCGAACGCTAAGATCATGCCCCACACGGTGCCGAGGAAGCCCAACATGGGCGCTACGCTGACGATGGTAGCCAACCATACCAGGCCCTTTTCGAGGAAGGCCATTTCAATGCTGCCAGCGTTCATGATCGCTTTCTCAACGTGTTCGATTCCACGATCAACGCGCAGCAGCCCGGCGTGAAAAATCGAGGCCACGGGCCCGCGAGTGTTGGTGCACACCTCCGTCGCCGCCTTCACCCCACCCTCTTGCAGCGCTTTTTTAATGGTGGCGAGAAACTTTCGAGTATTAACTGAAGCTCTTGATAGGGTCCAAAATCGTTCCAAGCTAATTGCGATTCCGAGGATCAGACAGGCTAAAATCGGCCACATAAAACCGCCGCCGTCGTGGAACATTTTCAGCAAATTCATTACGGTTTCTCCTCCCAAATAAGTGATTAAATTACTCGCATAACACCCTTTAATTTCAAAAATTTGCAAAAGTATAAATAATTTTTGTTAAAAAGTCAACTCTTTTTTTGTTGCGCCCGGCGCCGATTTTTTAGCCTTCGAGTTTCAGCCCGGCGATCTTCGCGGCGCGCTCGAAGAGTTTTCTGGCCTCCACCACCTGCTGGTCCCCCAGCGCTTCGATTTGATAAAACTCCCGTGTACCCCACAAATTGCGGGCGAGCTCGCTTTTGATCCTCCGTTTGATGAAGCCGCTGTCCTGCGCAACATGTTGATCGTTCACCTCGACGCCACGGCGGCGCGCCAAGCCGATAAAGTCGTTCACCATCTGCTCATCAACCTGAAAACGATCGCGAAACCCCAGAAAATTGCTGGCCAAACTACGATGCTGCGCGGCGTAGGTGGTGCCGTATTCAAAGAAAATCTGCTGTTGTAGTAATCTAACCGAGGTGAGCGAAATCACTTCGGGTTTGACGATCACATCCGGCGAGATCCCGCCGCCGCCATAAACCTTCCGTCCGCCGCTGGTTAAAAAGACCGGACGACCGGAGGCGCTGTCCGCCTCCGCGTTGGGATCGCGATCATCCAAACCCTCGGCAAAATAGCTTTCGAGGCCATACTCGTAGGGGCGCTGGATCATCCGGCCGCTGGGCGTGTAGTAGCGGGCGATGGTTACCCGCAAGGCCGAGCCGTCTTTTAAAGGAATTTGTTGCTGCACCAACCCTTTTCCAAAACTGGTTTGCCCCACGACCAATCCCCGATCCCAATCTTGAATCGCGCCGGCCACAATTTCTGCGGCGCTGGCCGAACCGTGATCGATCAACACCACCAGCGGCAATTGCTCGTAATCGCCGGCGGCGGTGGCAAAGTAATCTTCGCTGGAGTTGGGAGTGCGGCCGCGAGTGTAAACAATGCGCTTTTCGCCGCCCAAAAAGTGATCGACCATCTCCACCGCTTGTTCGAGATAGCCGCCGGCATTGCCGCGCAAATCGATAATGAGCCGCCTCATGCCCCTGCCCCTTAAGTCGAGCAGCGCCTTCTGAAACTCCTCATTGGTGGTGCGCGCAAAGCGCCCGATTTTGATCAGGCCGGTGCGCGCGTCGAGCATGAAAGCCGCCAGCACGCTGTACACCGGAATTTTGTCGCGAGTGATGGTCACCGTGAACGGCTCCTCCAAACCGGGGCGCAAAATTTCAATGGTCACTTTGGCGCCTTTGCGGCCCAACAGTTTTTCCCGTACTTGATCCTCGGTGAATCCATAGGTCGAAACGCCTTCGATGCGGACAATGCGATCGCCAGCGCGCAGCCCCACCTTTTCCGAAGGCGAACCAGCGATGGGGGAAACGATCGTCGGCAATTTATTGTTAATGACGAACTCCACGCCAATGCCCTCGAATTCTCCCTCAAATTGTTCGTTGATTTCCTGCACCTTTTCTTTGGGGATAAAAACCGAATGCGGGTCCAACCGTTCCAACATGCCGTTGATGGCGCCCTCCACCATTTCGCCGGTGTCCAAATCTTCCACATAAAATTCTTTCACCGCCCGCATCACTTCGATGAAGCGCTGGCTCTGTTCGTAGATGTTTCCGGTTTTGGTTTGGGCGTCAAAGCGCCACGCCAAAATTAAAAACAGCAAAGTAACCGAGGAAATGACGAGAAAGCTTCTGCGATACTGTTTCATCTTTAAATTACCTCTTCAAATCTTCAATCGTGATTTCGAGTTTATTGCTCCACACGGCTCCGGGTTGCAACTTAAATTTCCAATTGGGGAACACCACCGAGCTTTGATAGACGCGCTCGAAGCCGGCTTCCGATTGCGAGATGGTTTCGATGGGAAAACGCCAGATGCAGCCGGATGGTTCAAATTTGAGCCCAATCCGCAGGCCCAGCCATTCGTCAACCAAATACACCTGGTTGGCGTCTTTTATTTCACCCGTGCTGCGCAGGCGCGCGCCATTCAATTCGCGCCCCGGAAAAACGAAGTAACGATCGTCCGCGTCGCCGGCCAGCAGCGCAAAATCCAATTCGCTGCCAAACCAGAACGCCCGCTCCTGCTGTTCGTCGTTCTTTATCTTATAATCGACGACGATGCGGGCCTCCGAATTGAGCACCGTGATCCGCTTCTCCAACCACACTGCGCTCGCTCCGTGGGAACCACTCACCCGGCCCGATCGCCAAAACTCAATGGTGCGGCCATTTTTCAATTCGCTGCGCGACCATTCGTAGGGCGCGGTTAGAAAATCGCCGGCTTCCTCGTATTGAGATTGTGCGAATGAGTCCAGCGTGGCGTCATCCTTCAAAAAATGATCAAGCAGTGAGGCGCGGCGGTAAAAATCATAATGCAAAAAATTTTGCAGCCCTTCTTCTTTCATCACCACTAAGTCATGAATGCTGGCGATCTCGCCTTCATTTTTTTGGTGATGATTTTGTTGATGCTGCAACAGCTTTTTATGATAACCTTCCTCGCGCCGGGTCATGGTGTCAAGCAGATTGATGGCTTTGGGTTTGTAATCCCACTCGAACAACGACGCGCCGTTTTCCGGAGCAAAGTAAAGATTCATGACTTTGTTGGTCACGATGACTTCGTCCAGGCCGTCGCTGTCGTAATCGCAGGTTTGGAGATCGACCCAGCCGTTTTTAAATTCTTCGGCGCTCTTTTCCAAGCGCTCCAAAATGCGCTCGGCTTCAATAAACTGGCGGTAGGTGGCAAACCGCAAATGGTTGAGATAAAGCCCGCCGAACACGCCGTGCCAGTAGGGACAATTGCACTGACCGGCCCAGAGGTGATCCTGCGCTTCCTGAAAGGCCTTAGACGTGCGATGTTTGGCGTCGAGACGCGCGAGGCGGTCGCTAATGTGCAGCATCTTTTTGTGCATGTTGTTGGCCTCAGGATACTTGGCCATGAAATTGCGCCAGAAGCCGCCGCGCACAAAAACTTTGTATTGATCATGCAGGTGATTCTTTTTGAGAATATTTTCGAACTCCTCATACTGATGGATCGCGCGGGTGGGCATGGCCCATTCCATCATCTCCCGATATGAAGCGGTGGGCAAATAAATTCGCCCCAAAGGTTTAATCTTTTTCAGCGCTTCCGAAAAATGCAGGATGTTGATCCAATCGAGATTGGCTTCGAGCTGTTGGAAGAATTGCTCCAGCCAGCCATCTTTATAACAGTGTTTATGGGTGCCCGGCCAGACGCCGAATTTCTCGCCGTCATCCGCAAACACCACGAGCGTTTGCCCGCCCTCCGTGGCAATCGAACGCAAATACTCGATGGTCTTTTCCGGCTTTTGAAATGGAATGGTGTAACGCAAGGTCTCACTGATGGGAAACAGAAAAACCGGCGCGCCCTCCTCTTCGGTAATGTAATAGCCGAGGAGCTGCTCGTTTTGCAAGCCGGCGCTTTTGAAATGGGAATCGTCCAATACAACGTAGGTCACCCCGGCCTCGCTGATGGGCTTGGGAAGCTGCGGCTCCCAAATGCGCTCCGCCAGCCACATCCCCTGCGGATCGTAGCCCGTGTGTTCTTTCACAAACTTAGTGAGCTTGTTGATCTGGCCGATTTTATCGCGGTACGGAATCACCGACAGAATCGGTTCATAAAATCCGCCGGTCATCATTTCGATCTGTCCGGATTTCACTAACTTTCTGAGTCGCGGGATGAATTCCGGCTTGTGATCTTTTATCCACTGAAAGAGAATGCCCGTGTAATGCTGGGCGATGCGAATTTTGGGATGCTTTTCGAGAACCTCGAGAAAGGGCAGGTAGGCGTCGTTGTACGCGCCTTCAAACACAAAATCGAAATTGCCCACCGGCTGATGATTGTGAATTCCGAACGCAATATTGATCCGCTTCAAACTGATTCCTCCTCATAAAGACTTGGGAAACAACACAAAAAATACGGCAAATAATACGATAATTTTTAGCTGCAGTCAATGGCAATCTTGATAGTTATTTTTTTAGAGCAACTTACAAATTCCGAATATCGAAACTCGAAATACAAGCAAATCCAATAAGCCTTCTTAGCAGCAGATCCGCCTCTTCACCCCTAATTTTTGCGGGCCGATTTCCGCCGAAGGCGGGATCAGTTCTGGCGTATAGCTTCGAATTCCGAGTTTTACCAATCCAGGCCGAAGGAAAAACGATGGGTATCGCCTAAATTCGAACCAACCGGGGTGTAGCCATAATCGAGGTGGTAGCGCTGGAAGGACAAACCAAACCCGCCGGCCAAGCTTCTATCCTCGTAGCCACTCTGGTATCCCAAGCGTAAAGCCAGCATTTTTTTCAATTGCACTTCGGCGCCGAAGCTGCCGCGCAGATCGTTCTCCACAACTTTGACGCCCTCTGCAGCCAGCACCACCGCGCCATCGAGCGCGGCCAGCGGAAACGAATAAGCGGCGCCGAAGCGCAGGGTTTTCGGCAAATCGATGGACTCGGCCAGCAGCTCATTCATTGAGCCTAAATTCTGCGCCGCGACCGCCAAATTTAACGCGCTGCCAAAAGGTTGAACATTCAGGCCGAAATCAAAAGCATACCCCGAAGCGCTTTCCAGGTAAATTTTCTCGTAAAGATATTTTACCGTGATGCCGGCCTGCATGGATGAACCCAACGAGCGGCCATACGAGACGCCCAGAGCAACATCGTTGGCGTCAATGGTTCCAAGCGGTTCTTCAGAAGGGTTGACGCGGCGTTCAATGCCGCCCACATTGTTGACGTAAACGCTGAAGCCGGTCACGCCGCCAAAAGCCGGAAACGCCAACGCCAGAAACTCGCTGGAAATATCCTGAATCCATTCGCTGTGCGTGAAGGTGAAATGCGAACGTTCGAGTTGGGAAAGACCGGCCGGATTCCAGAACGTGGCGGCGGCGTCATTGGCAACCGCGACAAAGGCCTCCCCCATGCCGTTAGCGCGCGCGCCAACGCCCAATTTCAGAAACGCCAGCCCGGTGGCGCCGGCGCTGCCGGTTTGGGCAAAGGCTGAGTTCAAAAAAACGCCGAGCGAGCAAATCAATACGGTTGTAATTTGAATATTTCTCACGCTGTACTCCTATGCAATTCCGCATATCGAATAACGGAAATCGAATAACGTTTTTCGATTTCCGATTTACGGTTTACGTTTTCCGGTTTGCGATTTCCGTTTTCCGATTTCCGATTTGCGACACCTAAAACTGAAACACCCAACTGAAAACATGCTCGGCCTCCGGACGGTCACCAGCGGAGGCAAAGCCATAATTGATCTGCGACATCCTGCCGAACACGCCGAAACCGTAGCCGGCGCCGGCAGCGAGCGAACCGTCATCAAAGCCGCTGCGGAGAAACAGATGGTTTCCCAGTACCGCCTCTGCGCCGAAGTGAACCCGGTTGTCCAGCTCTTTGCTGTCCTCAAAATCAAATGCCAAGGTCACGTTCGGAATTTGCGGCGGCTGAAAGGCGGCGCCCACCCGCAAAATTTTTGGAAACTTGTTAGTGGTTTCGGAGCCGTCATCTTCGCCGTACAAATCCTGCGTGTTCCAGGTATATTTGGAATTGATGTCGCGCACCGAAACGCCCAACGTGAGCCACGGCGCCGGCGTCAGCAGGGCGCCAAAATCGAAGCCCACGCCGGTGGCGGAGATGGTTTGCCCATCAATTCCGAGATCGGGAAAGCGGTTCCACAAAATCTTCACCGAAAGTCCCAGCGATAATTTCTGCACCGGATTCAGCGCAAACGAAAACACGAACGCGTCTTCCGAGTTGGAGATGTCGCCAAAGGACTGGCCGTCGGTGTCGCGGCCATCGATATTGTCCACGCCGGCGTGAATCCACGAAAGCGCGAAGCCGCCGTCGAAGGCGCCGCGGCCAGTGCTATCTTCCTTTGGGTGAATGGGCAATCCAAAACCGATGTAAGTGAATTGGCGATCGAGGGAAAGCAGCCAGTACGACGCCGCAACTTCCTTGTGCTCGAGAAAAGGCAATCCCGCCGGATTGTAATAACTGGCTTCGGCGCCACGCGCCATCGCGGTGTAGGCGTCGCCCATGGCTTTGGCGCGGGCGCTGACGCCCAGCCGTAAAAAGGCGCCGGCCTTACCGGCCTGCGCCAGCGCCGTGGTGGCGGAGACCAGCAGGCAAAAGACCAAAAAAATCGTCTTAAAAAAATGGGTCAAAAAATCAGCTCCTTCATTTACAAGAAAATGCCAAGCACTTTCTAAGTGCCTGGCATTTGTGAGAAATTAATTCAGAACAACCAATTTTCCCCAATACGTGCCGTCGCCGGACAACTCCAGCCGATAAAAATAGACGCCGTTGTCCACCTGCCGGCCGCCTTCATCGGTGCCATCCCAGGTTTCATAAATGTCGCTGCTGCCGGGGCGCGGCGCATCCGCCACCACGGTTCGCACCAGCTTCATCGCAAAATCATAGACTTTTAATGTAACCTGCGTGGGGTTGATGGTGTTGTACTGAAAGCGTACGTGTCCTCTTCCGCCCAAATTGTTGTGAACGCTGGGCGAAAAAGGATTGGGATACGCATAGGTGCGCGGCGCGCCGTCGCGGCCGGTGGGTTCAAATACTTGAAAGACTTCCCAGGTGAGCGCGTTATCGGAAGTTTTGGCTAAACCATTGCGTGTGCCAACCCACAGCGTGTGCCCCGCGCTGACGCCGGCCGAAAAAACTTCATTAGCAAGAATCTGCCGGCCATTCGAGACATCTACAATGTTGGGAAACAGCGCCCAGGTTTCGCCGCCGTCAATGGATTTCCACAGGCCGTTATCCGAAGCTGCGTACACCACCGAATCATCGAAAGCAAAATTGTGAACGGTTTCGCCCTCCAAGGCCGTGCGCCAGGTGAAGCCCTGGTCCTCGCTCCACGACACGCCGCGAAATTCGGTTTCGTCGCCGGACTCGATGGTGGTCTCGCGCGTGGCAGCCCAAATGATGTCTTTGTTGGCATAACGCTGCCGCCCAATTGCCACCACAAAATTTCCGGAAATGGGACGCGCTTGATTTTGATGGCTGAATTTAGTCCAGGTGATGCCGCCATCGTTGGAGCGATTGATGCCGCCGGCGCTGCCCACCCAAAGAATGCTGTCCACCACGGTCACCGAAAACACGCGGTGGTTGAGGTGCGCCACCGGATCGAAAATGAACGAATCCGGCGAAACGATCTCCCACGACTGTCCGAGATCCACCGATTTGCGCAGGCCGCCGGCAAAGCTGGTGATCCACACTTCGTCGCCGCGCAGCGCAATATCAAATGTAATGTTGTTGATGGGAGTCGGGCCGGGCTGCGGAACGAACACCCAGGTCTGGCCGTCATCCTTCGAATAGGCCAGGCCGCCGCCGGTTTGAAAACGGCCCAACGGAGTGGTGGAATCAAACCCCGTGGCCACCCAGATAATGCCGTCGCCAATTGCCAACCCTGAAACGCCGCCGCGGCCAATCTCCTGCTCGTGCCGAAAGGATTCGAATGACAGGCCGTCATCTTTGGTGCGACTCAGGCCGTCGCCGGTGCCAAACCAGATTGCGCTGCCGAAAACTTTAATGTCGGTGATGGTGTTGCTGGCCAATCCGGGTTTGGGCTGGGCATCGAGACGGAAAGCGTATTTGTGAAGAATTTGGGAGAAGGAGTTGGAGAAGCTAAAAAAGGGCGCTAACAAAAGAACAGCTATTAAAACCAATCGTCTCGGAAAAAATAACCTCTTGGAGTGCGGCGACTGTGTCGCTGCAGCAGCATTGACACAGTCAATGCAGTCCCAATTCCCGCGAATCATTGAAAAGGGATTAAATCCCCCAAATAATTGTTCGACGAGGATAACAAATCCTTGTCGAGCGGATAAATTTTTCACTGAATCACCGTGATAATATGTTCGATTTGGTTGCTGAACAAATTCGATTTATCTTTGGCTTCAAACACGAAACGAAAATTTCCGGGCGTGGTCCCTGGCGGCAGATTGATGATGATGCTGTAGGTGCCGTCGCCGGCAATCAGATCGCCGCTGCGGGCGCGGTTGCCGTCGTCGGCCATTTCAAACGGGCTGTCGGTGGCTTCCCGGCCATCGGGCAGGAAGCTGCGGAAGCGCACGAAATCGATGTCCGACAAACCCTGCGGGTCGGAGGCGTCGATGGTCATTAAAATCTGCACCACCTGATTGGGGTCCACCCGAACGGTGTCGGGCGCCACTAAATTGGAGATCACTGGCGCGCGTGGATTCAAAAATACGCCGCGGATTCCGGCCACCGCCGCCGCGCTGAAATCGCCCGCGCGGTCTTCCGCCACAATGCGCAGAAAATAATCCGCTGCTTCCCGAAATTGGCTTGAGCTAAACGTGGCGGTGTAAACCCCGTCGCCGGCTTCGATATCGCCATTCAGGCCATCATCGTTGAGAGTGTCAACTTTTGTTGGAGTTGGGTGAGCTGGCGGAAAAAATTCCGAGCGCACGAGAAGCACGTCTTCCAGACCATTGGGATCGGTGATCTCCACTTGCACAATAAAATCCGACGGCACATCCACTGCCACCGAACTCGGCGCCGAAACATTTTTAATTTCCGGCGGCAGATTCTCGGCGCCCGCCGCGACGGTGATGGTCGCCTCCAGCGTGTTACTCTGGTTACCGCTTAAGTCGGTGGCCGATGCCGCTGCGCGAAACTCGCCGACCTCGCCCCCAGCGAAGTTGCCATCAATTTGCGCCGCGAACACGCCATCCTTGGGAATGATGTCCCCCTGAGTTCCGTCATCCACCAGATTTTTTTGCAGCGCCGGAACGGACTCGCCGGCTTTGGTAATCGTGAGCGATACTTGCGAAATGTCCGCTACGCCCTGGGGATCTACCACTTTAACCGAGATCACGTGTTTGCGGGCAGATTGATTGTACACCAGCGCCGGCACAATAAGCTCGGATAGCTCCGGCGAGACGCGGACATCAACCTGGATGGGATTCTGTGTGCAAGAAAAAAATAAAACGAGAAGGAAGAGATGAATAACAAAACTTCGAATAGTACGATTAACTGGCACGAACCATTCCTTGGGTAAAAAGATCAATCGACTTTCTGGGTTTGGACTTGCGGCTTAAAAATTAATGGCCATTGTTTATTCAAGTGCGCGAGATCATCGGCGTGAAAATCGGCGCCATTTAACAGATGCCGCGGCAAGGTCGTCGCCACCGCGGCCACTTTCATCCCGGCGCGTTTCGCGGCCTCAATGCCAAACGGCGCGTTCTCGATCACCAAACACTCGGCTGGCAATACCCCTAACTTCTGCGCGGCGTTCAGGTATCCTTCGGGGTCGGGTTTGCCGCGGCGAACGTCTTCGCCGGAAATAATCACATCGATTTGCCCGCGCACGTCCGGCGGCAGCGAATTTTCAATATCGAAGCGCGCGCCGCCGCTCACCACTCCCACGCGCATCTCACGCTTCTTTACTTTCAGAATCAACTTTCGCGCATCCTCCAAAAATTTGGCGCCGGTGATTTCATGATAAGTCCGCTGCTTCTTTTCTACAAACTCCACTAATTTATCTTCCGCAATGAGAATGTTATTTTGGGACAAAATTTGACGCGCCAACTCAATGGAACGGGCGCCTTCGGCAAGCAACACCTCTTCGGGGCGAATCTCGATGTTGAATTCTTTGAACACGATCTGCCAGGCCTGCACATGATAATTCATGCTGTCAACTAATACGCCATCGTAATCAAAGAGCACGGCTTTGAGCAATTAACCTCCGCTGTCATAACCTGTCAGGGTTTGAAACCCTGACAGGGTTCGGTTTATTTTCAAGAATAAAACGCCACAATATAGGATAATAAAGGTGGATTTTCAAGGCTTATTTTTGGGATTCGGAAATCGGAAATCGAAAACCGAATAACGTTATCCGATTTTCGAAAATTGCTTATAAATCTCCGGGTTCTTCCAGACCCCGGAGTTTAGATCACCCCACCTCCTCCAACACCGCCGTGAAGTGACGCAGAAACGGCGCTTCTTTCACGATTCGCAGCCCCTTCAACGACTCGCGATTCTTGAAAATCTCGATGATCGATTCCGCCACGTAGTTGATATGCATCGTCGTATAAACTCGCCGCGGAATCGCCAGCCGCACCAATTCCAACTTGGGATACGTGACTTTGCCGGTCTTCGGGTCTTTCGAGCCGAACATCAAGCTGCCGATTTCCACCGCGCGGATGCCGGCTTCGCGATAGAGCGCCACCGTCAGCGCCTGCGCCGGAAATTGTTCCTGCGGAATGTGCGGCAGAAACTCGCGGGCATTGAGATAAACCGCGTGGCCACCCACGGGCTTGACAATCGGCACGCCGGCGGCGATCAACTGCTCACCGAGATTGCGGACTTGACTGATGCGGAAGCGCAGGTAATCTTCATCCAGCACTTCCTGCAGGCCGCGCGCCATGGCTTCGAGGTCGCGGCCGGCGAGTCCGCCGTAGGTGGGAAAGCCCTCTATCAAAATTTCGAGATTCTTGATGTGCTCGGCCCACTCGTCATTGTTGGTGGCGAGGAACCCGCCGATGTTCACCAATCCGTCTTTTTTGGCGCTCATGGTGCAGCCGTCGCCGTAAGAAAACAATTCCTGCGCGATTTCGAGGATGGTTTTGTTTTCGCAGCCCGGCTCGCGCTCTTTGATGAAATAACAATTCTCGGCAAAACGGCAGGCGTCGAAAAAGAGCGGGATGTTGTATTTCTGTAAAAGCGCTTTGGTCTCGCGAATATTCTGCATCGATACCGGCTGGCCGCCGCCGGAGTTGTTGGTGATGGTCATCATCACCAGCGGGATGCGCTCGCGTCCGTACTCTTTGATCACGGCCTCCAACTTCCGCAAATCTATGTTGCCTTTGAACGCAAACTCGCTGCTCGGGTCCAAGCCCTCATCGATTACCAGATCCGCGGCGCGGGCTTTGTGATACTCCACGTTGGCGCGCGTGGTGTCAAAGTGGATATTGTTGGGGACGATGTCGCCCTCTTTCAGCACCACCGAGAACAGCAGGTTCTCCGCCACGCGCCCCTGGTGAGTGGGCACGATGTGTTTGAACCCGAAAATCTCGCGCGCAACATTTTGGAAGTTGTAAAAATTGCGGCTGCCGGCGTAGGACTCATCGCCCATCATCAGGCCGGCCCACTGGTAGTCGCTCATGGCCGCGGTGCCGCTGTCGGTGAGCAGATCGATGTAGATGCTCTCCGCCGGCAAATTGAAAACATTGAATCCGCCCTCCCGCAGCAGCCGGTCGCGCTCCTCGCGGGTAGTGCGTTTGACTTTTTCCACGACTTTGATTTTGAACGGCTCAGCAGGGAATTGCATTATGTTCTCCTCGGTTTGATTTCAAAAAACCTTGCAAAGGTTTAAGTCGCTCAAGCGAAAATGATGCCAGATTTTGGGTGAGATTCTAGAGGAGTTTAACCGACTGATTTATAAAGCTCTGCTGAATTGGGAGATTTCCGTGGGGAGAGAACTTTTCTTATTTCTGATAAACGGAAACGCAAAAGTGAGAGAAACTCACTAAAACTCCGGGTCTTAAAGACCCCGGAGTTTGCACGAAAGTAGATCAATGAAACTCCGGCGTCTTAAAGACCCCGGTGTTTAGAGCCGCAACTCAAACTCCGGACGAATGACGCCCGTCTCAATTCCCGCAAAATTCACAATCTCGGGACGATAAAAATCTGCCAGAGCATCCAATTCGGCTTCAGAAATCAACTTCAATTGCCCCAGCGCCTCCAGCATCACCGCCTCCGAAGCGCGTTTGCTGCCGTCTGCAATTTTGAGAGCAATACCCAGCGGCCGCTCACCCACAACTCCAACGCACCGAATTCCCTCCGCGCCGACTTTGCTGATCATGCGGCCGGACGTCACTCGCATCAATTCAGAATCGAAGCGGCCGGTGCCGGCAATCATTTCCGGATGAGCAGTCATGATTTCAAAAACTCGGTTGGCGGATTGAGTCACACCCGCGGCTAACTTCGCATAAATCAGCGCCATGTTTTTGAGGGGCAGATAAAACACCGGCGCGCTGCAGCCATCCACGCCCACGCCGATTTCATCTTCATTTAAACCCGAGAAAAACGCCATCCGTTCTTTGATGCGACTTTGCAGGGAATGATGGGGATCGAGGTAATTCTCCAGCGGCCAGTTGTGAAATTTAGCCACCGCCAACATGCCGGAGTGCTTGCCGGAGCAGTTGTTGTAAATCGGGGATTTGGGAAGATTTTGTTGGATGTGATGAGCCGCGGCGGGTCCGTACATCGGGGGATGAAAGCCGCATTTGAGATTGCTGTCCGTGAGTCCAATTTTTTTGAGGATGCTTTCAACGGCGCGAACGTGAACCTCCTCGCCGTTGTGCGAAGCCATGATCACTGCCAGCTCCGAATCGGTGAGTCCGAAATGTTGGTCCACGCCGTCTTCGAGCAGCGGCATGATCTGCACCGGCTTGGCGGCGGAGCGCATGTAGGTAGCGTGGTTAGGATCGCCCACAGACGCGTGCAAATTTCCGTCGGCATCGACTACAGTAATGTGCCCACGGTGGCTGCTCTCCACGCGTCCGCTGCGGACAACTTTGGCTACAATTTCGGACTGTCTTCTACGAATCCAATGTCGAGAAAAGATTGTTGAAGGCCTCCGCTAAAGTGGGGTGCGCAAAGACGGCGTCGCGCAATACGGTGTACGGCAGCTTGCCCATCATCGCTATTTGCAGGGCCGCCATCATCTCCCCGCCCTCGATGCCAAAAATCGCGGCGCCGAGAATTTGTTTGCTGCCGGCATCCACAACGGCTTTCATGAAGCCGCGGGACTCGTCCATTTCCAACGCGCGAGCGACGTAATTCATGGGCATTTTCGCGACTTTGAAATTCAAGCCTCTTTCGCGGGCTTCGGTTTCGGTCAATCCCACGCGGCCTAATTGCGGATCGATGAACACCGTGTAGGGCACCAGCCGCCCCGTGATCGCGGCGCCATCCTTTTCCAAAAGATTGGCGCGCAGGATGCGAAAATCATCGTAAGAAATGTGAGTGAACATCGGTCCGCCCTTCACATCGCCGAGGGCGTACACCTCCGCCGCCGAGGTTTCGAGCCGCTCGTTTACTTGAATGAAGCCGCGTTTGTCAAGCTTCACGCCGGCGGATTCGAGGTTGAGGCGATCGCTGTTGGGAATACGACCCACCGCCACCAGAAAATGCGTCCCGGTCAGCGTTCGTTCGCCCGCGCTGTTTTTGACTTTGAGATTAATTTCGCCATTCGAATTTTTTGAAACGCTCACGGCTTCGGTTTCCAGCAGCACTTCGATGCCATCTGCGCGCAGAATTTTTGCGACCTCATCGGCTACGTCGTCGTCTTCGCGCGCCAGCAGTTGCTTGCCGCGCTGGACAATCGTCACCTCGCTGCCGAAACGCCGGAACATTTGTCCGAACTCCAAACCGATGTAGCCGCCGCCCATTACCAGCAGGCGCTTCGGCACGGTGTCGAGTTCCATGATCGAAGTTGAGTTGAGCGTGGGAACCTGATCGAGTCCCGGCACCGGTGGATTCACCGGCCGCGTGCCAGTGTTGATGATAATTTTATCGGCGGCCATTTGTCGCACGCCGCCCGCGTTCAATTTCACTTCGATGGTTTTCGGCGCCGTGAAGCGCGCTTCGCCAAAAATCAGCTCGAGATTTTTAGTGCTCTCCATTCGCTTCTGGCTGCCGCTGCGGAAGCTGGTGACGATGTCCCGCTTGCGCTGGCGCACTTTTTTCATATCCACGCTGATCGGCCCGGTGTGGACCCCGTAGTCCGCAGCGCGCCTCGTCAAATACGCCACGCGGGCGCTGGCGACCATAGTTTTCGTCGGCGTGCAGCCTTCGTTCACACAGGTGCCGCCCACGTGCTCTTTTTCGATGAGCGCGCTTTTCCAGCCGGCGTTGGCGAGGGTGGTGGCAAGCGGCCCCCCACCCTGTCCGGAGCCGATGACGATGGCGTCGAATTTTTCGGTCGGCATGAATTTGGTCTCCTTGAATTAATCCATCAATCTAACAATCTTTGCAACTAAGGCAACCCTTTGAATGAAAAATTTCATCCAGAAAAATAAAGCAGGCGCGAGACTTTCAAACGTCCGCGCCTGCTTTTGATTTAAGGAGAAAGGCGATAATTATGGGATCCCGGAGGGACGATTCATGAATCGCCCCCCCGGGTTACAGAATCATTTCACAGTAGGGGCGTATGGCCATACGCCCCTACACAACGTGGGGTTAAAATTGCCTGGCACTTTTGAAGTGCCAGGCAATTCCGGGCAATTCCGGGTCACTTCAAAAGTGTCATCCGCCGCGACAACACATTGCCGCCGGCTTCCAGACGGTAGATGTAAATGCCGCTGGGAAGATTCGCGGCATTCCAGGTTAAAGTGTGACTCCCAGCCGGGCGAACCTCGTCCACCAGCGTGGCGACTCGCTGACCCAGCAAGTTGTACACCGCGAGACGAACCCGGCCGTCGCGCGCGAGATTGTAACTGATGTTCGTGCTCGGGTTGAAGGGATTGGGATAATTCTGCTCCAGCGCAAACTGCTTGGGAAGGTTGGAACCCGCATCAGAATCGCCGATACCGGTAATCACATTCGGCTGCTGAGTTTTGATTTTCGTCGCGTTTACTTCATCGTTGGGCTGCGGCTCACCGCGCACTTCCACGCGGTCGCCGACTTTCAAATCCGCAAAAGCGATGGCGCGATTCTGTTCGGCCAGAATCAACGTGTTGGCATCAATCTTCACAACTTTATTCAAAATCACCACGCTATTCACGTTCACCTGCGCGATATTGCCTGACATCACAACCACGTTTTTCAACTGAATGCGCGTAGCGATGCGCGTGCCGTTCAGTTCCAGCACAGCGCGCACTTTCACGACCTGTCCAACTAACAAATCGCCCAATGTGATTGGCAAATTGTTGATGTCGAGAATCTCGGTGCCGAGGTTGACGATGAAATTATTTTCCAGAACCGCAAGCGTGCCGAGACCAACCGCGGAGATTGGCCCTTCAACCTCCACTTCGTTGTTGGCGCCGTCCTCTAATTTTATTCGCAGCGCGATGAGCGTGCCGTCCGCCAAAAGATCGCCTTTGATTTCCACCCGCTGCCCCACCGAAAGATTCGCGCGCGGAATGGGCAAATTGTTATTATCCAGCACGATGGTGTTTTCCGTGAACAGGAAGGTTTGGCCTGCGACGGTGATCGCGGACTCGGTGAGGGCTTCAATCAATCCGGTGATTTCCACTTCGTCTGCCATGCGGTCTTCAATTTTGATGCGGGTGGCGAGCAGCGTTCCGTCCAATTGCTTATCGGCGCGAATCTCCACAATCAACCCAACGCGCAGGTCGGCAAAGGCGATTGCGTTATTGCGGTTGTCGAGAACAACGGTGTTGGCGTCCACGGTGAACGTGAAGCCGCCGACCACCAGCGTTTGGCCAACAATCGCCTCAATGCGGCCCGTCAGCTCCACTTCGTCGTCATCGCGATCTTCGATTTTGATGCGCGTCGCCAGCAGCGAGCCGTCCAACTGCAAATCAGCGCGCACTTCGACGAGCATCCCAACCTGCAGCGCACTGAAGGGAATCGGCAGGTTCCGGTTGTCCAGCACCACCGTGCTTTCGTTGACCACAAAAACTTTGCCATCGACCGTCAGGGTGTTTTCTCCGATGCTTTCGATTTCGCCGGTCAATTCGACCTCATCGTCGAAGCGATCTTCGATTTTAATTTTGGTCGCTTGCAATGAGCCATCGGCGGCAACGTCCGCGCGAATTTCCACAAACACGCCGGCGCGAATGTCGGCCAAAGTAATGGGATGATTGTCGTCATCTAAAATCACGGTGGCGGCGCTCACTTCAAATCGCAACCCGGAAACCACGATGAAATGATCGCCGACCTCGAACACCAGCCCGGTAAACTCGATTTCATCATCGACAAATAATTCTCCCTCCACTTTGATGCGCGTTGCCATGATCGTTTCCCCTTGAGTTGGAATGCCTTTCACCTCCACCAAAAAGCCGACCTGCAAATCGGCAAACGAAATAAGCTGGTTATCGTCGCCGAGGATTTCGGTATTCGCTGTAACTTCAAACGTCACGCCGGAGACAACCAAACTGTGGTCGCCCAGCGCTTCAATTTTCCCCTTCAATTCGATTTCACCGGAGTGATCTTCAACGCGGATGCGCAGCGCCAGCCGCGAGCCGTCGCTCTGAATTTTCGCTTTGATTTCCACGAACTGGCCAACCGATAAATCATTCAACGAAATCGGGTTGTTGTCGTGGTCTTCAATTTCGGTGTTGGCATCGACCTTGAACGTGAGACCAAGCACCACGAGACTGCTTTCGTCGATGCTTTCGATGACGCCTTTCAACTCCAGTTCGTTTTCCGAACGCGAAACAAACGCGATGCGCCGCGCCAGTAGATCGCCGTTCTCTTTCCGTACCGCGGTCACTGTCACCGACTGCCCGACGCGCAAATCGACGAACGTCAACGCCTGTCCATTTTCATCAACGATTTGGGTATGGGCATCCACAAAGACTTTCGTTTTTTGGACAACGACAAAATCCGCACCCAGTGCCTCAATCTTACCCTTGAGCCTCACTTCGATATCGCCATTGATGCTGGCGACGATTTGCAGATTCACTTCGGCTTCAAATTCGCGGCCGTGGCGATCGCGGATGCGGCCGCGCCATTCCCAGTTAGCTTCGCCGGGATCGGCGTTTTTTAGCGCCAGCTTCGCGGTGAAGGTGCCGTTCAGATGGTTGGTGAATTTGCCCTCGAAATTTCCGCCGCCGCTCTCAGCGTGCAAACGAAATTCGTTGTCGTGAATTTCAGTGACATCGATATTGGGCACAATGACTTTCATGAACAGCGTGTCGTCGCGGGTGAAAATGCGATCATTGGTGGAAAAATCGGAGCGCGTGGATAGAACGAATTCTCCCGCCGCCCACAGGTTCGTTGCGGCCAGCAATATCGCGCTCGCCAGCAACGTCCATAAAATTGATTTTGTAAACCGTACCGTTGGCATGACAAATCCTCCTATTTTTGAAATAAATTGGGTGAATTGGTTTGGACGTTCATCACGCAAAGGCGATGCCAGCGCGGTCGCGTCACAATCGAGGGGCGTTAAGTGGTAATCTTGTGATGGTTTACGATTCGTGATTTAACGCGCCCAATTGAGTCGTTGAAAAATTGGTATGCGCAGGGTTTGCAATGGCGTGAGAAAAGTTTGCGCAGGCGAGGAGTGTCAAGCTTTAGGTGACGTAGGCCAACTAAAGTTTGGCACTCCACAGGGAAACTGCAACGCTAAAGCGTTTCACTCCGGTTAGAAACGAACGACGAAGCTCACCTGCGGTTTGTCGAAATTTGGGAGAATGAGAACGGAATTTTGAGAGGAATAATTGGGATTTTGTTTTTTGACGATGGCGTCGAGGTAGCTGAAGAGCCAGACGCCGCCGGAGAAAATCAACAGGTTGTTGCGCAGCTTGTGATAACGGTTGAAGGCGTCGTAACGGGATTCGATGCGATTGGGATCGGTTTCCGCAAGGTATTTGTCCTCGGCGTTGGCGCGGGCAATGTGTGCGGCGACGGTTCCTATGACGCCGGCGCTCCAGAGTCCGAGCAGCACGCGACCTTTGGTTTTCTCGCCTTTATAAAGCTGGCCCCAGCCCGGCAAAATCATCGAGCGCATGGCCGCGGCCGGACGCGGGTCTTGCACTAGCACGTACCGCACATCCGCTCGCGGCGCGCCGGCATCATTCACCTTTGCCGCGCGCGCTTTTTTTATGTCCTCAAAAAACTCCACGATCTTGGGCGAGACAAACAGCGGGTCGAGTTTTAAATCCGGCGAGAGCGACAGCGCATTTTCAAATTGCAAACGGGCGGCGTCTTCTTGGTTTTGAGAAAAATAAATGAGAGCTAAAATTTTGTGAATCTCGGTCAACTGGGCGGGAGTGAAGCGCTGGAAATCTTTGAGCGCCGCCTGCGCTTTGATTTCCGCTTCCGGGTAATTCAATTGATTGTACGCCGTTTGAATTTCTTCAATCAGATCGCGCTCGGCGCCCTGTCCAAAAACGGTAGCCTGCAAAAATAGAATCAGAAAAATAATAGTAGGTTTCATCGGCTCAGGATCATTTTTTTGGCGATGCGTTGTCCGCCCATTTCTAATATGTACACATAAATTCCGCTGGCAACCGGCCGCTTTTGAAAATCAGCGCCGTCCCAAAACACTTCGTACTCGCCTGGCAGCCGCGGCCCATCGACCAAAGTTGCCACGCGCGCGCCGCGCACATTAAAAATCTCTAATCGAATCGCCGCCGTACTGTTAGAGGCTGGAACACGAAAAACGATCTTCGTGCCAGCATTGAAGGGATTGGGATAGTTTTGCTCCAGCGCAAAACCGAGCGGCAAAATCGGCGGCTCGTCTTCCACCGCGGTCACGAGCTCATACGCTTCCACGGAGTTGAGGGCGTGGCCGTTGGCGCCGCGGCCGCCAAAGACGAACAGCGTGTGATCCACCGCCACCGCGGCGAAGTTCTCGCGGGCGGTTTGCAGAGATGAGAAGCTTTCCCAGCGATTGAATTTCGGGATGAACACCTCAACGGAATTTAACGTGCCCAACAATCCGCTTCCTCCCAAAACGAAAATGGAGTCGCCGCGGGCGACGACAGCCGACCCCCCGCGCCCAATCAGCAGGGAGGCACGCACCGCCGTTTCCAAGCCGGCGTAGTACCGCTGCACAATATTCAGCGGTCCCAACACGCCCCCAAATCCGCCGATGGTGAAGGCGGAATCCCGCACCGCCACCGCGACCAGCGATGCCGCCGGCAAAATCAGCTGCCAGTCATTCGCTTTAATCCATTTCCGCTGGCTTGGATCAAAAAATTCCACGCCATCCAACAACACTTCGTGTTCATCGCCACCGCCCACGGCATACAGAAGACCATTCACCACTACGGCGCCGAGCCCCTCCCGCTTTTCTAACATATCATCAAAGCCCTCCCATTCATTTCTATTGTGATTAAAAAATTCTACCTTCTTTATGACTTCTCCTTCGTGATCGCGGCCGCCGAGCACAAAGATGGTGCCATCATAAACCACCGCCGCGGCGTTCTCGCGCCCATCCCGCAAACGCGGCGAACTTTCCCAACGGTCGTTTTGCGGGTCGTATCGCTCCACCAAATCGAGCACCTGGCCGCTGCTGCTGCGGCCGCCCATCACATAGACTTTGCCGTCGAGCACCGCGGCGCAAATGCCGGCGCGCGCCGTGGGCATCGGCGTTTTGAAAATCCAGCCGGCTTGCGCCGAGATGTCCTCAACCCACACCAACCAACCAAGCACAATCAAAAAAAAGACGATCTGTTTCATGTTGAAAATTCCAGTTTATTGTGCAAATTTTTCCCGCTGATGAATGGTCCGAGCCAAACCGGCCATGAAAAAGGCAAATGGCGTTCCACTATTTTGACAGCAGGGTTTGAAGATTAAATTTCATCTCCAAATTTTTGCCGGCGGCGATCTCAATAGGCGTCTCCCACGCGCCTAATTGCGGATGTTTGAGCATGAGCACGTGCTGGCCCGGCGACAAAATCAGCGGCCGCCGCTGCGGCGGCACCGTGTCTTGGTATTGGCCATCGACATAAACTTCCGCCCACGGACTCACTTCTAATTTGAGCGTGCCGACCAGACTCCACAGCGAAATTTCGATCGTCGTATTTTCCTCACTTAATTCGATCCACTGCTTGAATTCTGGAAATTGCGGATTTCGCAAAATCAACTCATGGCGGCCGAGCGGTAATTTTATCGGCGAGCGCAGCGGCGTCGTGGTGAGCGAATCGCCGTTGACAAAAACCGCTGCCCACGGCGTGCAGATGATAGTCAAATAGCCAAACTCCGGCGCCGGATGTTCGGCCGGAATTTGGGCTGATGGGGTTGCGTCTTTTTCAATCCCAATCATCATTTGCCCTGGCTGCGGTTGCGCTGGCGCATTAATTTCAGCTTCGCGTGCTGCGACGGTTGTGGTTGGCTTCGGCTCATCAACAAATTTTGATTGATTATTTTGAATGGCGTTTGAGTCTGATGGTGATAAAAATGCTGCCTGCTGCTCTTCGCGCAAAGCTAGTTTTTCTTTCTTTTGCAAAAATGAAAACCCAATAGCCGCAGCCATAACGATAAGGATTATCGCCGCGGCTGCCGGCCAGACTCGGCGCAACGTAGCGTGCGGAATTGCCTGCCCGCGCAGGCGGAAAAATCCCGAACGAGCACCTTCCGTGGCAGTCGGCGAAAACCTGGAAACGGAACCCGGGGCGATCACGACTTTTTCTAAATAACTAACTGGATCGAACAAATAACTTTTCAAGTCAGAAGAATTTACAAAAACGCCAGCGACCTCAATGTCTGCGATCAGCGCAGAGCACTCGCTGTATCGTTGCGCCGGATCGTTTGCCAGCATCTTCGCACAAATTCGCCGCCATATTTCCGGGAAAGCGGCGCTGGAAATTTTTGCGAAAGGATCTGAATGCAATATTACCTCGAATATATTGCCGGGATTTTCACCGGCAAATGCCGGTTCGCCGGTCACCATTTCGAAGAAAGTCGCGCCCAGCGAAAAAATATCGGAGGAGGGACTGGCAGGCTTTCCCAAAATTTGTTCGGGCGCGAGATAGGCTAACGTTCCGGAAATTTTTTCTTCAAGTTGCTGCTCTGCGCTTGGCCGCAGCGAAGCCATGCCGAAGTCGGTGAGCTTCACCTGACCTTCGTGGGAAATCAAGATGTTCGAAGGTTTGAGATCGCGGTGCAAAATTTTTTTGTCGTGAGCGGCTTTCAGTCCGCGCACACATTCCAACAAAATGAACGCGGCCAATTCCGGCGGCAGTTTTCGCTGATGAATGATTTCTCCTAAATTAAACCCTTCCACAAATTCGGCGGCGAAGTAGCGCCAGTCGCCGGCGCGGCCGTAATCGTAAATCGCGGCCACGTTCGGATGCTGGATTTTGGCGGTGAGGCGCGCCTCCTCCTCGAAGCGCCGGGTGAGTTCGGCGTCGTGATTAAATTCCGGGCGCAGCACTTTGAGCAGCACCATGCGGTCGAGCGCCGGCTGATAGCCTTTGAACACCAACGTGGTGGCGCCCGAATGGATTTCGGCGAAAATTTGAATTCCCCCGATCTCTTTCGTCGTCTTCATGTCTTGATAATTTCGATGACGGAGTTGATGGATTATTGGATTATTGGATTATTGGAGTAATGGATTGATGGAGTAGTGGAGTGATGAAAAAGCGCACATTCGTACGGGTCAAGCGAAGAGCGCATCGTCCCAAAGCAGTCATCTATTAATCCAGTACTCCACAACTCCACATCAGATCACCGACCCCCCTAACCCCCTCCTTGGCAAGGAGTGGGAACGCTGGCGCATTAATCCATTACTCCATCAATCCAATACTCCATTCTCTTAATTAACACCTTGCTCAGCGATTTACGAATTGCTCACGAAATATTCCATTCTTTGATTTTATAATGCAGCCAGCGCCGCGACACGCCCAGCACGCGCGCGGTTTCGGAGATATTATGGTTTTGATCCAGCAATGTTTTTTGCACCAACCGCTTTTCGACTTCTTCCAGAGTTAAACCGGATTCGATTTCTGCCGCGGGCTCATTTTTCGGCAGTTGCAAATCCGCGACGGTGATAAACTCACCGCGCGCCATCACCACCGCGCGTTCGATCGTGTTTTCCAGCTCGCGCACGTTGCCGGGCCACAAATAATTCGTCAACGCCTCGAGCGCGGATTTGTCGAATCCTTTGATGTGATTTTTTTTCTTGGCGGCATACTTGTCGAGAAAGTGATGCGCTAAAAGCGGGATGTCGCTTTTGCGCTGGCGCAGCGGCGGCAACACGATGTTGATGGTGTTGAGGCGATAAAACAAGTCTTCGCGAAAGCTGCCGGCTTTCACCAAATCTTTGAGCACTTTGTTGGTAGCGGAGACGATGCGCACGTCCACTTTGCGAATTTGATTTTCGCCCACGCGTTTGATTTCGCCCTCCTGCAAAACGCGCAACAGCTTGGTTTGAATTTGCGGGCTGAGATCGCCGATTTCATCGAGAAAAAACGTGCCGCCGTCCGCCGCTTCAAAAAGTCCGCGTTTGTCCGAAACCGCGCCGGTGAACGCGCCCTTTTTGTGGCCGAAGAGCTCGCTTTCCAACAGCGAGTCCGGCAGCGAGCCGCAAAACAGCGCCATGAACGGCTGGTCTTTGCGCGGCCCGTTGTAATGCAGCGCGCGGGCGATCAGTTCTTTGCCGGTGCCGCTCTCGCCTTCGATGAGCACGGTGGCATCGGACTCCACTACCCGGCTCAGCATGTCGAACACCGCGCGCATCTTCGGGCTCTGCCCGATGATCTCTTTGAAACCGTGCAGCCGCTGCACCTCAGAGCGCAGCCGGCGATTTTCATCCCGCAGGGCGTGATAGAGCTTGGCATTTTCAATGGCGATGGCGGCCTGATTGGCGAACGCCGTCAGAAACGGCAGGCTGTCCTGCGTGAATTTGCTGCGGCGGGTGAGGCTGTCGAGATAAATGGCGCCGATCTGTTTGGCTTTCAGCCGCAGCGGCACACAGGCAATGGACTGGATTTTTTGCAGCACCACGCTCTCGGTCTCGCGGAATTTGGGATCGGTCTGCGCTTCATAAACCAGCAACGGTTCGCCGGCGCTCAGCACCGCTTGCACCACGCTGGTGGAAATGCGGGTGAGATCGGAAATCTGCGTTTCGGCGAAATTGCGGCTGCTGCGGATTTCGAAACCCTGCGGCGCCGCGGCAGATTTTAGCAGCACGAATCCGCGCTCCGCTTCCAGCGTGGCCATTGCGATCTCCAAAACTTTTTCGAGCAGGGGATCGATCTCCTGAATGGTGTTGATCACCTGCGCGATTTCGGAAAGGGCTTCGAGGGAAGAGCGCGAGTTGTTGGATTTGATTTGCATTTGGTGGTTCACTTCGCAGGGGCGTATAGTCATACGCCCCTATAGACTTCGGAGTGAAACGCTTAAGCGTTTTACTCCGGTTAATTCACTTGAAACGAGGCCTCTTTCGAGCGGCTCAGGTTGCCAAATTCATCAACTACGGCGATAGTCCAGAAATAAGTTCCGGGAGTCAGATTTTCCGGGACGATGATTTCTGTGGTAGCGCGATCAATCTCGCCACGTTGCCAAACCAGATTGTTAATGCCAAAATCCACGCGATACAACTCAACGCGATACGTGAAGCGATAGGGCTGGTTCAGTGCCTGCCACTGCAAAGTGGGATTGGCGGTGGCAACGGTTTCTAATCCCTGCGGAGATAACGTTATTGGCACCTCCTCAATAATGCGGGCGATGAACTGCGGCGCCGACGTGCTGTTGAAGCCTGCGCGATCTTTGGCGCGAATCAAAATCTCTCGTCCCAACACCTCCTGCAAGTTGCGCCCCGGCAACTGCGATTCCAGAACCTGAATCTGAAACACTCCCGGCGCGGCCGTCATCGACAACGTATCGACGAAACTCAAATCCGGAATCAGCAACTCGATGGTGGCGATGTCGTTGACGCCGTCTAAATCCTCCACTCGAACGTTGGCCGCGAGCAAATACAAATCGGTCTGCGGCCACCAGCGGCTGATGTGGCTGGAGCTGACGCGGGGGTTCGTGATCACGGGCAAGGCGTCCAGATTCAAACTTATTTGTGCCAGTTGCTGCAGCGGAACTTCGACCGTGTCGAAAACTGCGGCATACCCATCTTTGGAGGCGCGAATCTGGTAGGCCGCCGCGAGTAAATTTGCAAAACTAAATCGGCCTTGAGCGTCGCTGGTCGTCAACAGCGGGCCGGGGTCTAAACGAACTTCCACATCGGCGATAGGAGAAAACGGCGAGTAAAAACTAAGTGTTTGCCCGGAAATGCCCCCGGTGTTTTTAAAATTTGGAGAAGCGGGATCGAGCGGGTTGTTGCGGTCGGCGTCGTTGAGACAGCCACAAATAACCAGAACGAAGTAGACGAACGCTAGCTTCTGCGGTTGTGGTTTCATGAGTCATCGCGGCTAAAATTGTTTGTTGAATTTTGTTGAATTTTAAAACAAATCGTCCTGAAATGCAACAGAAAAGCCGGGGAGACAAAGTGCCAGGCACTTTGAAAGTGCCTGGCACTTGTGCACTTCAAAATAAAACAGGCGCCGGCTAACTTAGCCCAGCGCCTGACTCGAGGAAAGGTTCGAGAGTGAAGGGAGTTTTTGGTTATACACTTGCCAGGCACTTTTGAAGGGCATGGCACGGGATTAAAATTGCCTGGCACTTTTAAAGTGCCAGGCAATTCCAGGTTACTCAAAACGTGCCACGCACTTTTGAAGTGCGTGGCAAGTCGTCGACTGTTACTTCAAAAGCGTCATCATACGCGAGACGGCATTTTTGCCAGCTTCCAAACGGTAGATGTATATTCCGCTCGAAAGATTTGCGGCATCCCAGGTAACGGTGTAGCTGCCAGCAGGGCGCACACCATCCACTAGCGTGGCGACTTTCTGGCCGCGCAGGTTGTACACCGTCAACCGAACCTGGGTAGTCGTTACCAAATCATAGTTGATGTTGGTGGTCGGGTTGAACGGATTCGGATAATTCTGGCTGAGCGTAAATCTGGTGGGCTGAACGTTTGGAATTCGCTCTTCCTCCACTGAAGTGACCACGTTGGGCGTACGGGCGCCAGCGGTCGTCAGATAGCCGGCCTCTGAAAGGAACGTCCAGTCGGCTGCCCAGTTTTGGTCGCCAAACGCTCCGACATAATCGACGGGCGCAAAAAAACCGTCAGTCGGCGGCTGAACGAATCCGCTCAACGCTGGACTTGCATCATCGGGACGTGGATCAAGGCCGGCATCGGCGGCGCGGCTGACGCCATTCAGCATGGGATCGACGAAGCGATTGTTGTTGGCAGCGTCGGTCATGTATGTATGCACGAAATCCTGCGCAAACAAATCCGTGGTCGCGCTGCCGGCGCCAAACCCAAACCAAATGTTGTTTTGCAGCACCAAATCGCCGGCGTCCAAACGCGCCCGACTGTCTTCCCCACTCGCCAAATCTTCAATCTGAACCGCCCGCCCAAAGAAATCCGTGAAAATACTGTTGTAATACTTCCCGCCCGCGTTGTCCCGAATGTTCAAAGCAAAGTCACTGCGCGTGTTAGCTGAACTGGCGCCGCTGCCAATATACGTCGCATTGTAAATCAACGGGATCGCAAACGGCAAGCCATCCTCCGGCGTCGTGCCGCCGTCATGCTCACCGCCCGAACCGCCGGCGTCTTCCGCCTGAATCAAAAACCAGAATTGGTTGTGGCCGCGCCACCCTTCATCATAATCAAAACCGTCGTCATCGTTGAAGGCGCTCACTAAATAACGCGTGTTCACCGTCCCCCCAAACCACTCGTAGCCGTCGTCCGCGTTGTTGAACACTTCTACAAATTCAATTGTCGTCCCGCGCCCCACCGCGCCCATCGTCAAGCCGTTGATCTCGTTGTTGGCCCCGATGTTGGTGCCGCCGTAGCGAATCGATACGTACCGAAAAACTCCGCTGTTGTCATCGTCGTCCGTGCCGCCATAAACCCCCCGCGGCTCCGTCACCGGAATGCCTTCGATGTCCTGCTCCCCGCCTGCCACGTTGATCACCGCGCGGCCCAAGATAATCACGCCGCCCCACAAGCCGCGCGTGTTCGCCGGCAAATCGTTCGGGTCTGTCACGTCGTCCGCCTCCGCGGTGAAAATTATCGGCTGCGTCGGCGTGCCCTCCGCAAAAATCTTCCCGCCGCGCGCCACAATTAACGCACTCGCCGCCTCCGCTTGCCCCGGCTTCCCTTTCACCACCGTGCCAGCTTCGATGGTCAAGGTCTCGCCGTCCTCCACGAATACCAAACCGTTCAAAACGTAGGTGTTGTTCTTAGTCCAAAGCACATCCCCAACTATATCCGCATCAAACACCTGCACGACGCCTTGTGCGGCAAGCACAGCCGGAAATAACAGGATTAACAAAACAAATGTCCAACGCTTCATTTAGACCTCCTCTCCTTCTGGTTTAGGATTAGTCATTCGATTAGGTTATTTGAGTGAGTTAGCAAATCTTCAGTTGACGTTTTCGCTCATTTTCTGAAACAGGGAAAGCACCTCTTCCACGCTCTTGGCAATTTCCTCGGAAAGCTCAATGCGATCCCGGATTGGCCTGACTTTTCGGGGCAAGAACATTTCGTCCTCCGGCGTTTTAACAATCTCAAAACTATGGCGCAAGCTTCGGCCCTCGAATTGCGCGAGGAAGTCCTGTGGGAGATCATGATTTTTGAAATCGCGCGATCTTGTTTTTTGATGCCTAAGACGAGTGAGAATTCGCGGTCCTCGTAAGCCATCTCCTTCACGATCGCCCAACCAAGCAATTCGATGGGGTCGTCGGTATCCCAAACTTCGGCAATCTTCGTCGTCTCATTGATATCCTTGATGGGTTTAAACATATCCGCCCATGGAAACAATTGACGCGTTTCTTTGAAAGTCAAACCGGTCGGAGGCTGGCCGATGGCGACGCCGGCCACGAACAGAATTCCAAAAACAAACTGGGTTGATAGTCGGCTCGTATGGGTTTTTGCGCGCGGATTCATGTTGGTTCACCTATTGATAATCCTTGAGTGCCTCAATTAATACTGAAGCTTGTTCCAAATGACAAGGTGCGCCCCAACTTGTACTCGGAAACCACAAACTCCTGGCCTTTATAAGCGTGTGACTTGCGAACACTGGTATCGAGCAGGTTCTTTGCGGAAGCTCTCAATGCGAACCCTTTCCAGATTTTCTGCGAAAGCGTGACGTCCAGCGTGCTGCGCGCTTGCTCGAACACATTAGGTGTGCCGCCGAGACTGACTTCGGACAAGCGCCTGCCAAACAGATTGTAGAACACGCTTACCGCCGTGCCCGTGGCGTTGTTGTCGTAACCGAGGTCGAGGTTCAGAACGTACGGCGACTGCCCCTGCAATGGGCGCTGATGCGAGGCATTCGGGTCGAGCGCGAGAATGGGCAACAGCTCTTTTTGCGGGATATCCACTCGCGAATTTATGAGAGTGAAATTGCCGCCGATTTGAAAGTTGCTCAAAATCGGGTGAATCTGATCGAGGCGCTTGCGCAGCTCAAATTCCAGCCCAATCACGCGCGCGTTGTCAACATTTTGAAATTGTCCGTTGTTGTTGTTGGAGACAATGGCACGCTCGATGGGATTTTTGAAATTCTTGTAGAATCCACTGACCGCAAAAATCTCGCCGGGGCGCGAGAACCATTCCCAGCGCAGGTCGAAGTTGTCGATGAGCGTGCGTTCGAGATTGGCATTGCCGACGAAAATGAAATCGCCAATAAAATCGAAAGAAGCGAATGGCGCCAACTCGCGGAATGTCGGGCGCGCCAAAGTCCGGCCGTACGCCGCGCGCAGGTTCATATTTTCAGTCAATTGAAAAATCAAGTTTGTGGCCGGCAAGATATCGTTTGTTGAAAGCTGGCCTGCTTGTTTGCTGGCATCCTGACTCGCAACCTCGATGCGCGTCGTCTCATACCGCAAGCCGGTGATCAGCCGCAGCCGCCGGAGCAGTGGCATATCGATCATGGCAAAAGCAGCGTAAATATCCTGTTCGCCATCGTAGTTGCTGGAGGGCTGAGTCGCGTCCACAATGTAGTTGCCAAACCGGTAGAACCGGCCCGAGGTGCTGTCAACGATGCCGACATTTTCTGGGGCGAAAAACGATTCCGGATCGCCGCTGTAGCGAATGGATGATTGAAAATATTCGTAGCGCCGCTCGCGAAAGGTGCGATCTTTCAATCCGTAAGCGCCGCCAAATTTGAACGAGCTGCCCAAACCGCTCCATTGCTTGAATGGAATGGAAATGTTGAGATACGAGTCCCAAATATTTTCCTCGAGGTTGCGGTAATAACGCACGGGGCGCGAATAGTTTGACACCGAAATGGCGTAGAAGGTCGTATCTCGTCCCTGGCGAACGGAGGGCGTAAAGTCGTTGCTGAAGAAGCGCAGGTCTGGCTCATCCTGCTTGGAGCCGGTGAGCGAGCTGGCCCAATCCACCCGCATATTCAAGAGACTCTTGAAATAGTGATCGCCGCTAAACTGCAATGAGCGCAGGTCGCGCTCGACCCATTTCAAAACACGCGTTTCGTAAAACGTCCCGGGGGCAAGGTCGCGCGGCATCGAACCGACTTGATAACGCGCCTGCGATTCACCAGTGCGATTGTAGGTGAAGTTGGCCTGAAGGCTGTGGCTGGCGCTGGGCTTGAAAGAGAGGCTGGCCAAACCGCCCCACAACACCTCTTCCGAACTCTTGGAGTCGTTCAACTCCAACAGGTTCGTCAGCTCGTTAACCTCGGCCACTTTGCCGCTCAAATTGTATTGCGCCGTGAGTCCATCATGATAGGAAGAAAAGCTGCGATTGTAACTGAGGCTCATAAAAAATCCCAGCGGCTTGCCCAACAAACTCAACTGGTTTCCCACTGAAAAAGCGTAGCTTTGATCCACCGGCGCGTCTTTTGAGGAGACCGACATAACCGGATTGAATGCCTTTGATAGCCGATCCAACTCCAACGCTTGTTCGCGATTAGTAAACGCTGAACCAATGTTCGGGATCACGACGTTCGGATCCGTCAGCGGATCTGGAATATCGCGGGTGCCATCATCGAATCCCAGCCAATCTAAATCGCCGCCGGGATAAGTCAGTCCGCTTTTCAGTGAGGTCTGAGTATTGAACGCAGACGAGGCCGAAAAGGACATGGAGAAGCGCTCGGGAAACGACTTGGTGGTGATGTTTACACTGCCGCCGGTGAAGTTGCCGGGTTTGTCCGGCGTGAAGGTTTTGGTGGTGACGATGTTCTCGATAAACTTTGCGGGAAACAAATCCATCGCAACCGTGTTGCGGTTGGGATCGGCGCTGGGGAGAAGCGTGCCGTTGAGCTGAGTGTTCATATAACGATCGCCGAGACCGCGCACGTAAATGTATCGCCCATCGACGATGGAGGCGCCAGTCACCTGCTCCATAGCATCGGCAGCCGATCCGCTCGCCGAACGCGAAATCGCCTCGGCGCTGATGGCGTCGCTAACGGCAATGGATTTCTGGCGCTGCCGCAGAAGCGAGGCCTCGGTGTTGGTTAACAGTGCAGCGGTGACAATCACGTCCGCGGTGGCAACGGCTTCCGGCGTCAACGCCAAATTAAGAGTGACTGTTTCCCCGGCAACGATTTTAACATCGGCCAGCTTGCGGGTGGAATAGCCAATAATGGAAACCACCACCGTGTAATTTCCGGAAGGAATTTTGGCGATGGTAAAGCGGCCTTCGAGATCGCTGGCGGCGCCGATGGTGGTGTTTTCCAAAAACACGTTGGCGCCAATCAGCGGCTCGCCGGTTTCGGCATCGACCAGCGTGCCAGTGATGCGCGCGTAACCATTCGCGAACACCGAAGTACTGCTAACCACAACAATCACACCCACGGCAAAAAACATTTTGATCACTTTCATTCTTACTTCACCTCGAGTTTTAGTTTTGAAAGAATTTATTTCACTCCCATTTCCTCATGAATCAGTTCGCGAATATCCACGAACCAGGTCCCATAACGATTGAAGATATTGCGTTTCATGACAATGCCCGAATCCATGCGGCCAAGCAAATAGTCAAACATCTCCTTGTGCAAAATCGCCACGATCTTGAGGCTCTTCGCAAGCAGCCAGAATGAATGCGCCATCGTGGTCAGCACTAACTGCCATTGCGACTGGTGCGAAACGCTGGCTGAAAAAATTTGCAAGCGCTTTATTACTACATTCATAGCACAACTCCTTATTTAAGCTCATTTGGAATTTCTGAAGCGATAACCCACGCCCCAAACCGTTTGAATGTATTGCGGCTGTTTGGGATTTTTTTCGATTTTTTGGCGGATGTTATGAACGTGCACATCAACGTTGCCATACTCCAAAACTTGATTTTCGCCGCCAATGGCATCAAGTAGTTCCTGGCGCGAAAAGACTCTGCCTTCATGTGAGATTAGTAGATGAAGAAGCAGAAATTCACTGCCGGTCAAATGAAGGTGCCTGCCGTCCACATTCACCTGATGCTTTAAATCATCGATGTTCAAATCGCCGACGCTGTGCAGGTTTTTTCCCGCGGCGCCGTTTTCGCTGCGCTTGAGCACCGCTTTGATTCGCGACACCAACTCGCGCGGCGAAAACGGTTTGACTAAATAATCGTCGCCGCCCAGATCAAACCCCTTGATGCGCTCCACTTCGCTGTTGAGCGCCGAAAGAAACACGATTGGCACATTCACGGTAGTGTGCGACTTCCGCAAAAACTGGCACACTTCCCAGCCATCTATTCCGGGCAATAATATGTCAAGCACCACCAGATCCAAGCGGCCGTATTCCACAGCTTCCAACGCCTGGAACCCATCGTACACAGAGTCCACCTCGAAACCGGAATTACTAAGATGCTGGTTGATCAGCATATTGATATCCGCTTCGTCTTCAACAATTAAAATGCGCTTCGTCATCAGGTCGAGGGCCTCGGAATCTGTAATTGAAATTCTTGTGTTCATACTTAACATTACCGTGTTACACATTTCTTAAGAATGAGTAAATTTTCAGTAAAGTGTCCGTCGCTGGTGTTCGCGTCTAATTTTTCAAAACTAATTTCGCGAGAAAAATATAGACTCGGAGAGTTACAATTCACTTAAGGGCAGGTGAAGATTGGGTGAAATAAAAACCCCCGAAGACTTGCTGCCTCCGGGGGCTTGAAAATCAGAAACTCAGAAGGCAGGCGCGCCTTCATGAGATGATTTGAAATCTATTGGCGGGTTATTTTTGCAAAGTGACTTGACGAACGATGGTCTGTTTGGTGGTGTCCAGTTGGACAAAATAAACTCCAGTTCCCGGCCGAGAAACCAGCTCCACCACGGAAAAGACGCCGCTGGTGTCGCCGCTTTTTGCCCGTTGAAAAACCTGATTTCCGGCCAAGCTCAATTCGACTCCGCCGCCAAACGCCGGCTCGTACTTTTCGGGGTTATTCAGAAATTTCTGCCGCTGAGCCTCGCTGGTGAAATAGTAGTACTTGATGCCGCGATGCTCGGCTTTGAATTCCTTCTTGCCGCGCTCGGTTTTGCCTTTTTTCGAAATGGGAAACCGGGCTGTAGTCGGCCAGCGCAATGCGGGTGTCATCGAGATTGTAGCGTTCGATATTACTGCGCGTTTCCGACTTCGTCATTTGAACGGTAAAAACCGAGCCGGCCATCGCGAGCGTCAGCGCAGTGAAAAAAAATGGCCGAGAAAAGGGTTAATTTTTTCATTAATTGTTCTCCTTATTTTCAAGGTTTGTAAATTGTACAGCTAATTAGCCAAAACTGAGTTTGTCGACGGCTCAGGATTAAACAAGCGCTGTGCCAAAATAAAAACAGCCGCCTGCTTGGAATTACAAACGGATGTTGATAAAGAAACTTACGGGGCTTTGAAATAAGGATTAGTTGAGGGAAAAAATCGAGGTAGAATCCGATATTTCAGGGGGATCGAAATATCGGGTTTATTTGTCTATTGGTGCGAATGAGATTAGTTGGAAGCTCTGGCCGCTTTCATGGACAGGTACTTTCTGCGCACAGACTCTGGGAAATGCTCGATGGCGTAGCGCAGCATGGTGCGCGGCATGCGGTGCGCATGAGCATCGAGAAACTTCTTTTCTTCTTCTTTCGAAACACGCTTGCCCACTTCGCGCAGCATCCAGCCAACGGCTTTGTGAATGAGATCATGCTTATCAGAGAGCAACATCTCCGCGATGCGCATCGTCTCTTCTGCCCGGCCGGCTTTGATGAAAGCGAAGGTCGAAAGCACCGCAATGCGCCGCTCCCAAAGATTGGGCGAAACGGCGAGCTCAGCGAGTATGCCCCCATTTTCCGCCGGATGTGAAAGCAAATATTCCCCGATGATGTATTCGGCAGAAAGATCGACTAAATCCCAATTGTTTATCCATTTTGTCTCTGCGAGATAGAACTGGTATATCTGCTTCTTCGTTGACTCATCCGCACGAGCAAATTTTTTAACCAAAATCAGCAAAGCCACAAGCCGCTCCTCGTGGAATTTCGAGTGCAGCAGTGTCTCGAGATCGGGAAATGAAAGGGCAGCGAATTGCTTGGCGACCTTGCGGCTGTTCGGCACCGTGACGCCTAAAAAAACATCGCCGTAGCCGTATTCTCCTTTTCCGGTTTTGAAAAAGCGCATGAGCACCGGCACCCGCTCTTTTTCCGCAACCTGGCGCAGCGCTTTTCGGAGCGCCGTCAGGGTGATTTTTTTTGATGTCAACAATTCACTCCGCGTTCAATTCGTCAACTCCGAAAACCGGAACTGCCGCTCTACCTTCTCATGTGGCTGGCCATCGATCAGCACATAGGGATAAATGAGATAATTGAGGGGCTCAGACTGAGCTAAAGACGGGATTTGAATGTCGCGGCCAACTGTGAACTGGACACGGTGAGGATCGAGACCGCCGAAGAGATCATGCCATTTTTCCGGATGTTTGCTAGCTTCCGAAGCATCCACCGGCAGCCATCCCCTGCCATCGATATAAAATTCCGCCCAGCAATGATAGCCGGGAATCTCGCCTACGGCCGCATCTTCCGGCAGCGGAAATCCAATCACAAAACGCGCGGGGATGCCGCTGGCGCGCGCCATGCCGATAAACAGCGAATGGAAATCGGTACAATTGCCGGCGCGGACATCACAAGCGTAGAGCGCGTCCCCGAGGCCCCAGCCGGCGCCGCTTTTGTCATACTTGAGCGTGCGGGCGACGTGATCATAAATGGCGCGGGCTTTTTCGAGCGGCGGCATGTCCTCGCGCACGACTTTTTTTGCTTCCTCCGCGATTTTGCCGTCGATGGGAATCAAGCGATCCGGAGCGAGAAAACGCTGGCGGATTTTTTCGGAAACCGCCCCCACAGATTCATCCTCGCCTTTCAAAAGGTGGTAGCCCGTCCTCGTCACCGAAAAATTCATCACCACCGAAAGGCTGTCGGGAACGCTGCCATTCGCGGATACCCGAAGAATCGAGTTGCCATATTCCGGCTCGGTCTCGAACGAGTACGGAGCTTGGCACCTAACTTCGAGGTTCGAAATGCTTTGCCACGCATCCGATTGCGGAACGGGCGCCCAGATGTCAACGCGCTTGGCATCTGGCGGGATGTTTTTCACGGTGAAGGCATACGAGAACTGAATTCTTCTCGTCAAATCGTTGGAATGTGCGGGGGATTTTGTGCAGGAAAGAAGACCGGCGGCACCGGCGAGGCTAATGAAAAGCAAAAGCGTTATTTTGTTCAAGCGGCTATTCTCCCAAGTTAATATATAATGGAGTGATGGATTGCTGGATTAATGGATTGATGCGTTGTTTTTCCATTACTCCCCTTTATCACTTCACGATGGACGCTCCATCACTCCAATCACTTAACGCCGACTCTTTCAGGCAAAGCGTTATTTGCGCGTCCACACGCCGCCTTCTTCCACCCAGCCGTAGCGGGCGACGCCGGCTTCTTTGTGGATCATCACCTCACTCACTTCCAGCCCGGAGTCGGTGGCCTTCATAAAGAAATCGAGATCGTAGGTTTTGCCGTCGGCGGTCTTGAAGTCGCTGCACGCGAAATAGAGGCCATCGCTCACCTTCGCCAATTTGTCCTGATGCACTTTGTCCAACTTGAGCGCCAGCGGAGCTTTTGCCTGCGCATCATAAACGCAGAAAAAGCCGCCTTTCAAAGCCGTGTCTTTTTGGATGTAGCCTTCAATCGCTTCGGCCAGCGATTCTTTAGTGATATTAACGGCGGCCTTCGGGTGCTCTTTTTTCGGATGTTCCTGCTTCGGATGTTCGGGGTGTTCCTGCGTAAAGCCGGCGGCAAGGCCAAACATGAGAAGAACGACCATGCTGAACAAACAAGTCAATAGACGCGGGGGACGATTCATGATTACCTCCTTGAAATTTTGATATGTTGAATTGATTGGTTTGACGTGTTTTTTAATCCGTCAGCTTTTCTTTAGTTCCCAATTTTATTATTTATTGCAGCAATTTTACCATTGTTTGCGGATCAGAAGTCGGCAACTGGCACGCATAATTTTCGCAAATATACGCCGTGGGCTTGCCATCGATCATTCGCACACTGTCGATAAATGGAACGTACGAAGCCAGCGTTTTCTGGCCTTGCGCGCCATCGGCCAGCAAAATTATTTTGTTGGGGATAAATCGCTTGTGAACCTCTGCCAGCAGGTTGCCAGTGTGCGGATCGTCGGCTTTTCCCGCAATGATAATCTGTTTCGGTTTCGACAAACTGAAATCAAGTGCGACCAAGAATTGCGCCAGCCCTTGCGGAATATTCAGCATCTGGCTGCCAAAATAAGCCAGCGATTTTTCTGCCAGCACGCGCCACTTCTGACGGTCGATCATTTGCGACAACCGCAGCAGATTCAAAATGGCAATGGAATTGCCGGTGGGCTCCGCGCCGTCGTACGATTCTTTGGTGCGGACGAGAATGGATTTGTCTTCGCCTGAGGTATCAAAAAATCCGCCCGCGTCTTGATCATAAAAAAGTTGGGTTTGTTGCTCGGTCAATTCGATGGCTGTCATCAACCACTGTATGTCAAATGTAGATTCATACAAATCGATTAGTCCCTGAATCAAAAACGCATAATCCTCGAGATGAGCGTCGAAGCGGGCTTCGCCAGCGCGGTAGCGCCGCAAAAGCTGCTTCTTCTTTTCATTATACAACTTCGTCAAAATGAATTTCGCGGCGCGCTCCGCGGCGTCACGATATTTCACCTCGTCGAGAACCTGATGCGCGCGCGCAAACGCCGAAATCATCAGCCCGTTCCACGACACCAAAATCTTATCATCGAGATGGGGACGCGGCCGTTTTTCCCGGGCCTGAAATAATTTTTGCCGTGCCGACGAAAGTGCGGCGAGCACCTCATCGATTGAGATATTAAATTGCTTTGCCGTCTCTTCCGGCGTGTGGGCAATATAGAGGATATTTTCTCCCACAAATTCCTGATGGGGATCGGCGATCACGTTGCCGTCGTTTTTCACACCAAAATGAAAGTCGAACAAACGGACTTCCTCGGGCGAGAGGAGCTCGTCGATTTCACTTTTGGTCCAAACGTAAAACGCCCCCTCTTCCTTTTCCTGCGGCTTTTGGGGATCAACGGCGCTCTCCGCATCTTCCGCGGAGTAGAATCCGCCTTCGGAGTGGGTCAAGTTGCGCTGGACATAGGACAGCACATCCTGAGCGACATCGGCGTAAAACGGCTCGTTGGTAATTTGAAAAGCCTCAAGATAAGAAATCGCCAACTGCGCCTGATCGTACAACATTTTTTCGAAGTGGGGAACGTGCCAGCGCTCATCGGTGGCATAGCGGTGAAAGCCGCCGCCGATGTGATCGTACATGCCGCCTTTCGCCATATTAATGAGGGTCGCCAGGGACATGTCGAGCGCTTTTTTCTCGCCAGTTCGGCTGTAGTAGCGCAAAAGAAAATTGAACGCCACGGGCCGCGGAAATTTCGGGGCGCCGCCAAAGCCGGCGGTGACAGAATCAAAACTTTCAGCAAAGGACTCGAACCCACGCTGCAGCGCGAGCTGATCGGCTTTGGCCGCATCTAATTTGGGGATCGACACTTGCTTCAGGTAATCCGCCATCTTCTGGCTGTTCTCCAAAACGACCTGGCGATTACTGGTCCACACCTCATGAATTCGGGTGATGATTTCGCCGAAACCGGGCCGCCCCCACTTGGCGTGCGGTGGAATGTAAGTGGCGCCGTAAAATGGCTTGAGATCCGACGTCAAAAACATGGACATGGGCCAGCCGCCGCTGCCGGTCATGGCCTGCAGCGCTGTCATGTAAACGCGGTCCACGTCCGGGCGCTCCTCGCGATCAACTTTGATGCTCACCAGGTACTGGTTCATGAGCGCGGCGAGGGAGTCGTTTTCAAACACCTCTCGCTCCATCACGTGACACCAGTAGCAAGTGGAGTATCCAATCGACAGAAAAATCGGCTTATCTTCCCGGCGCGCTTTTTCGAACGCTTCTTCGCCCCACGGATACCAATGCACGGGATTAAAGGCGTGCTGCAGCAAGTACGGACTTTTTTCATGGATGAGCCGATTCGGTTTTTCACCAGCCGCGAGATGACGCTGGATGACGGCTTCAATAGTATTTTTAAATTTGCTGGAATCAGATTGCACTGGCAAAGCCTCCGCTGAAAATGAATGTGAACCCGAGGACGGCGTGAAGATGGATCGGCCGAACACGACAAGAACGGCGATCACACATACTGAGGTAATGAGTATAATGAAATTCTTTTGAGATGGCAAACGAAAAGCGGGCATTGGATTTTCCGCTCGATTTAAGAGCTTATTTCATTAGCTACATAAAGTTACTATATTAATGACAAAATTCAATCCCTTTTTCTTCCGTAGAACTGTTCAGCAACAGATAAAGCAGAAATATTTAATTCGTTCGCGATGTTGATTAGAAGCGCGAGCAAAACTTTAATGATAGATAATGTCAGAAAAAACCAAACTCTGGTATCTAAAAAACATCAACATTCTTGAGGGATTGTCCGAGAGGGAATTGAGGGCGCTCGCCGCACGCACTTCTATGAGCCAACTTCGGAAAAACAGCGTCATTTATTTTCCGGAGGCGCAATCAAAGAATATTTATTTTCTAAAAACCGGGCATGTGAAGATCACCCGGCTTTCTCCAGAGGGACGCCAGACGATTCTGGATGTTATCGGACCGGGCGAAATTTTTGGAGAGTTGGCGCTGGCGGAAGATGAGGGAGAAATCTACGTCGAAATGGCCGAGGCGCTCGACGAGGTGCTGATTTGTGCGATGAATAAAAACGACTTCATTAAGTTTCTTGAAAAGAATCCAAAGCTCAACCTGCGCATGCTCAAATTGATGGGCTTAAAGCTGCGCAAGGTGGAGTCGAAAATCGAAGATCTAATTTTTAAAAATGTGCGGCAGCGCATCATCATTTTTCTGCTGCGATTTGCGGAAGACTTTGGCACAGTTAAGGATCGCCAAATCTCTGTGCCCAAATTTCTCTCCCAGGAAGAAATCGCCCACCTCACCGGCGCCAGCCGCCAAACCGTCGCCACGGTTTTGAACGAACTGCGCGCGGAAAGCGTCATCGACTTCACGACAAAATCGCTCACCATTTGTAAACCTGAAGTTTTGAAAGCTGAGATTTTCTGAGATTATTAACAACATCCGTCCGGTCGACACATTTGCCGCCGCGATTGTTGACTTCAGGCCTTGCTTTTCTGCCCACTCCAGATTATTTGTGACAGCAAGCGGCGCGTCTGCTCATAATATGTTAGGCTGATTCATTCATGAAGCAAAAACTCAAAGACGACAGTTTCGAGCGTATCACACTCCAGATGACCTCGCGTCTGAACCTTCAGGAAGTGCTTACCACAATTACCCAAGGTCTGGTAGATGAATTAGACGCGGCCTTTGCACGCATCTGGCTGCTCGGTCCGGGCGACCTGTGCGCGGAATGCTACAAAGCGGATAGCTGCTCCAGCCGAGAACAATGCTTACACCTGAAGGCCAGTGCCGGGATGTACACACGCACGCATGGGGGGTATCGGCGAGTTCCTCTCGGTGCATTAAAGATCGGAGAAATTGGCCAGAGTAGAGAACCGCTGTCCACAAATGATGTGCTGAACGATGATCGGCTCCCAAACAAAAAGTGGCTCGTGGAGAACATGTTGCAGTCCTTTGCAGGCCACCCACTTATCTTTCGCGGTGAATTGCTTGGCGTCATTGCCATGTTCAGCCGTCGGGTCATGACGCCGGCAGAATTTGATCGACTGGCCGTTTTTGCCAACCAGGCGGCCATTGCAATTAAAAACGCCCAGCTTTTCTCAGAAGTTGTGGAATTGAAAAACCGGCTCCAGGCCGAAAACGTCTATTTACAGGAAGAAATCAAACTCGAACACAACTTTGATGAAATCATTAGCACGAGTAAGCCGTTTAAGAAAGTCCTGAGAAATGTGGAGAGGGTAGCTGTAACAGATGCGACGGTGCTCATATTGGGAGAAACCGGCACCGGCAAGGAACTCATTGCGCGCGCGTTACATACGATTAGTCCGCGCAGGGAAAGACCGCTCGTAAAAGTTAACTGCGCTGCATTGCCTGCCAATTTGATCGAAAGCGAACTCTTCGGCCACGAAAAAGGAGCATTTACGGGAGCCCTGTCTCGCAAGCAAGGCCGTTTTGAATTGGCAAATGGCGGTACTATTTTTCTGGATGAGATTGGTGAGTTGCCTTTGGACTTACAGGCTAAACTTCTGCGTGTTTTGCAAGAAGGTGAATTTGAAAGAGTCGGCGGCACGCAGACTCTCAAAGTAAATGTTCGGGTGATAGCTGCTACCAATCGGGACCTGGAACACGCCGTTCAATCCGGTGAGTTCCGGAATGATCTTTTCTACCGAATGAATGTGTTTCCTATTAGGCTCCCGCCACTTCGGGAACGCCGGGAAGACATTCCGTTGCTCATCAACCATTTCGTCAAAAAATACGGAGCAAAAATGGGAAAGAAGATTTCCCAAGTGTCACAACAAGTCATGCAGACTCTGCAAGGCTATCATTTTCCGGGAAATGTCAGAGAATTGGAAAACATTATCGAACGAGCGATCATTCTCGCAAAAGGCAAAACTCTGCAAGTGGATGAAAGCTTAGAACTCTTGAAAAAGCCATCAAGCCCGGCTTTAAGCGTCGCCACCCTTGAGGATGTTGAACGAAATCATATCATATCGGTTCTTCAGGAAACGAAGTGGCGCATCGAAGGACCGAAGGGTGCGGCCTTGCGGTTAGGAATTAATCCCAATACCCTGCGCTCTCGCATGCAGAAGCTGGGCATCAGGAAACCGGTCTAGCCCCATTTTTCTGTGATATTTCGCGGTTCTACGAAATCCCAAAGATTCTATTCCTACCATTCATTCTCTTCAAAACATGTCTGATGGTCTCCTAAGCCATTAGATAATCAGTCCATTGCCTCTGGTATTTTCCTGCGCCATTTCAGGTGGCATACACCTTGCCTTCGACCGTAGTGATGATCATCACCAATCAATTAAACTCAATCAGGAATCCTTATTAAGGAGGACGAAGATGAAAGCAGTAAGAATAACAATCGTAGTCGCTTTTTTGATGGGCATCGTCTCAGTTGGCATGGCACAACTTCCCAATCCAGGGATGAAAATCGATCCGCAGCGTACGGCAATCGTCATCACAGACCCACAAAACGACTTTTTGAGTCCGGACGGTGTGACCTGGGGGGTGGTTGGAAAAAGTGTAACGGAAAACAACACGGTCGCCAACATTGAGGCCCTGTTAAAAATAGCGAAAGCAAACAACCTTCCGGTTTTTGTTTCGCCTCACTATTACTACCCGACGGACAAAGGATGGAAATTCGGAGGCGCTCTGGAGGTGCTGATGCACAACATCGGCATGTTCGACCGCAAAGACGCCTTGAGCCTGGACGGCTTTGAAGGCTCCGGCGCCGACTTTCTCGAAATTTATAAACCCTACATTCAGGATGGCAAAACCGTGGTTACCAGCCCTCACAAGGTTTACGGACCGGAAGCAAATGACCTGGTTTTGCAACTACGCAAGCGGGGCATCGACAAAGTTATCCTCGCCGGCATGTCGGCAAATCTGTGTACCGAATCACATTTGCGCGAATTGCTGGAACAGGGTTTTGAAGTTGCCGTGGTCAAAGATGCAACGGCAGCGGCTGTCATCCCCGACGGCGACGGCTATGCGGCGGCCCTGGTCAATTTTCGTTTCATCGCCAATGCCGTTTGGACCACCGAGGAAGCCGTCGAAGCCATCAAACAAGCAACCGCTACTAATTAATTAACAATGAAGGAAAGGACTTGGGCTGTCCGCTTGTAGCTGATGGGCAGCCCCAATGCTCTCCATCATGAAAAAACGATGAAGTCAATAAAGAAAGGATTTAAGACCATGAAGCATTTACAAGTTAATTTTCAGAAAGCCCTGATGCTGGCGGCAGTTGTAATCATCGGTGTTATTGGCTTGTCCGTGTTTACAAAAGATGCACAACCGGTCTCGGCAGAGACGGCCAAAACTGATTCAAGAACTCAGCGCACCTTTTACAAAACTGTTAATGTAGATGGCCTGAACATCTTCTATCGCGAGGCCGGACCTGACAATGCACCAACGATTCTGCTGCTGCACGGTTTTCCGACTTCTTCCCACATGTTTCGCAACTTGATCCCATCCCTCTCTGATCAGTTCCATTTGGTTGCTCCCGACTACCCGGGCTTTGGAAATAGCGATCAGCCAACCATGGACAAGTTTGAATACAGCTTTGATAATTATAGTCTGCTAATCGAGAAGTTTCTGGATCAGCTCGGCATCCAATCTTATTCAATATATTTGATGGACTACGGCGCCCCGGTGGGTTTCCGAATCGCGGCAAAGCATCCAGAAAGAGTGCAAGCGCTCATCGTACAGAATGGCAACGCCTACGACGAAGGACTGAGAGAGTTCTGGGTTCCAATAAAGAAATATTGGAATGATAGGACGCCCGAAAATGCGGAGCCGCTCAAAGGATTCATAACCAAGGAAGGCGTCGAATGGCAATTTACCCATGGCGTCAGGAATAAAGAAGTCATTAGCCCCGACACGTGGAACATGGACTTGAGACATCTGACACGTGAAGGCAATCCCGCCATACAGCTGCAATTATTTTATGATTATCAAACCAATGTTCCTTTGTACCCCCGCTGGCAAGCCTATTTCAGAGAGTATCAACCGCCGACACTCATCGTTTGGGGCAAGAATGACTACATCTTCCCGGCGGAAGGGGCTCATCCCTACAAACGTGACTTAAAGAACATCGAATTTCATTTGCTGGACACGGGTCATTTTGCGCTCGAAGAGGATGGTGAGCTAATTGCCAGCTACATCCGAAACTTTTTGACAACGAAGCTTGAACTGGTCGCGGAGAAATAACCGGAAACTCAAGGCCGCGGCAGGCTCACTGTCGCGGCTTCGAGGTTTAAGAAAAGGAAAATCATGAACCAGAATTTCACCAAGTTTGCTTTCACCGATAGCGTTAGAAGGGCTCAGCAACGGTACGGCTCTCGCCAATCCTACGCCCGTGTGGAAGCGTCCGGCAACCAATATGTTCTAACAAACAGAGAAATTTCTTTTATTGAATCAAGGGACAGCTTTTACATGGCTACCGTTGGCGAAAACGGCTGGCCGTATGTGCAATTCCGCGGTGGTCCGAAAGGATTTCTGAAAGTAATCGATAGCACCACGCTCGGCTATGCCGATTTTCGCGGCAACATGCAATACATCAGTGTTGGCAACATCAATTCGAGCCGTAAAGCGTCACTATTCTTAATGGACTATCCTTCTCAACAACGTCTGAAAATATGGGCTGAATCAGAAATGATCGACGCCGAGCAGAATGCTGAATTGTTAAAAGAACTGAAGATGCCCGATTACAAAGCCAACATTGAGCGTCTGATCATTTTCAAAATCCAGGCTTTTGATTGGAACTGCCCGCAGCATATCACACCCCGATTCACCAGTGAAGAAATTGCCGAAGAAATCGCTAAATTAAACCCGGATATTTTAAGATCGTGTTGCCCAGCAAGAATTCGGTTGTAACGAATGACATAAAAACATCGATGCCGAGAACCAATAGAACGATCATATTAACGAGCAAGAATTTCAATCACCGGGTCCTCGAAAACGTACTCCCGGTTCTGGTGCTATTCTCGACCAGTTGGAGTGGGGCTTCTGAAATCATGACAGCCATCGTCGAAGATTTGGCGCTGGAATTCTCTGGTAAAGCTAATTTTGCGAAAATAAACGCGGACGAGTACCCTGCGATCGCCACGACATTTGGGATTGAATGTATCCCAACCATGCTCTTTTTCAAAAATGGTAGAGTGATCGACCGACTAAACGGGGTGATTTCAAAAAGTGAGTTGACAGAGAGGCTGAAAACGCTTTTATAAAAATAAATTCAATTTACCAAGAGGAGAACCACAAAATGAAGCAACCGATAAAACCTCCATTCACTGCAGAGACCGCACGGGCGAAAGTAAAGGCTGCTGAAGACGCCTGGAATACCCGCGACCCCGAACGGGTTGTGCTCGCTTATACGGAAGATTCCCAATGGCGAAACCGCACTGAATTTTTCACCGGGAGAGAAGCGATTAAAGAGTTTTTGAAACGAAAGTGGGCGAAAGAATTGGATTACCGCCTCATGAAGGAACTCTGGGCTTACACAGATAACCGCATTTCCGTGCGCTTTGAATACGAATGGCGCGATGCCGATACCGGTCAATGGTATCGTACGCACGGCAACGAGCACTGGGAGTTCGATGAGGAGGGTCTCATGAGGCGAAGAGACATGAGCGCCAACGACCTCCCCATTCAGCAATCGGAACGACGATATTGAGATTTGACATTGTATGCGGGAATCTGTGTCAGCTTCACGCCGGAGAGTGCACCGGAAATCGCCTCGCCTTTGATGTTCCAAACGCTGTTGGTCTCGTTATCAGTCATCTGAAATGGATTCGCGTTACTTATGAAGTTGAGGATACGATTCTGGGATTGGTCAGCGCAGGTATGCCATCACGTGGCGGACCGCCGGAAACCATCTGGTTGGAAGGAAATGTGTCCCAGGTGGGAAAGTCGGCGGCGTCGGCGCGGGTGAAATACATTTGTGGAAATAATTCGCTGCGGCTGCCTTGGTTCTCGCGATCCCACATCACCAGGTTGTTCTCAAACAAAAGTCCGGAGACCCCGAAACCCGACTTACTCGGATTTGCCCCGTCATTGCTGCCCAACGGTTGGTCACTATTGCACGAGACTAACAATAAACTAGAAATGGCTAAAAAATAGAAGAACAGCTTTTTCATGATTCACATTCTCTCGATAAATTACTCATTTGGCAAAATATCAAAATTTACATCAGTGGTTTTGCCAGCCGCGACGGTAACGTTCTTCTCTAAAACGCCGAGAGCCTCATGCCAGGCTTGAATTTTATAGGAACCGGGAGGCACGTTATCGATCGTAAATTTACCGTAGTCATCGCTCACCGCATAATACGGGTGATCCATCACCGCCACATACGCGCTCATGTGACTGTGCACATCGCACTTGAAGTAGTACATCCCGGCCTTATCCAGCGTATGAGTGATTTTTTTGAGAAACTTAGGTTGGGCTTTATTAAAGACGGTATTTTTAGGATCCAGTCCATTGTAATAGGCATGAATGTTATGCAAGATGCCATCGCTATTCAGAATTTCCAAATTGCTGCCGACCGGCACGGCCTGCACGTGGGGCATATAGCGGCACCCTTTCTGATCGATGGTGGCCGTTACCGCGGCCGGCGCTTGCCCACCTTTGACATTTACCAGCGTAATCACGACGTTTTTCAACCCGTGGTTTTCTTCCGCCACCACAAAAATCTCCGAGTACTGAAACGCGCCGCAAACCTGCTGGTCTTTGGTGATCATGATCTTTTCGCGATCCGGATACTCCCCAGGAAATCGCACCACGCCGGTGACGGCGCCGCCGTTTAAACTGGCCTCGGAGGTACGATGATTGGCCAAATAGATGAGCGCAACTACCGCTAGCAAAGCTATCGAAAAAACTTTCCTGACTGACACGATTCTGCTCCTTTTAGCTTGGATAATTTTATATATGTAACTCAAAGCTCCGCTTTGAGCTGCCCGCCAGAGGCCTTAGGCAGGCGGGCAAACCTGAGGTTTGCGTTACGATCCAACGATCCAATAATCCATTACTCCCATTTGGATTAATAAACTTCAATGTAGATGTCGTCCTCACCTTTTGCCGTCTGTGAATAATGCCGCTTACTTAATTAAACCGCCACTTGAGTTTCTTGGGCGCGAATGATTTCAAATAAGCGTAAAGGTCGCTGAATTCGGAAGTTTCCATATAATTGCCATAGTCCGGACAGAAAAATGGCGGAGCTGGTTTATTGCCATCCAGCGACCGGGGCGCGGTTTTCGTTTTCAGCCGCGCCAAAAGCTCGGCTTCGGTATATTTCACCGCGGCTTCTTTCAGCGGCGGCATCATTTCGTCGGGCGCCATGTTGGGATTTTTGATGCCGCCGCTGCCGCTCTCACCGTGGCACGCCCAACACGCAAAGCGCTTGAATACCAATTCGCCGCGTTCGCGATCGCTGTTTCCCAGAAAGAAGTTGGTGCGAAATTCCCACTCCTGCGAATCGGCATTTTTCTGTCCTTGCTGGTTATGCAGATACTCCGCCAGCGCTTCTATTCCCTTTTGCGGGATATGAAAATTAGGCATGAAGGTATCGGGCTTAAATCCGGGGGGATCGGCCAGCCAGGTTTTTTCCCAGGCCGCGGTCTTTCGCAACCCAACCCAGGTTAAGTCCGGCCCGATAAATCTGCCGTCGGAGCCCACGCGATGGCAGGCCAGGCAATCGTAATCCTCAAACAGCATCTCGCCTGTTTCGATTAAAGATTTGTTTTGCGCGAGAATGGCATCGGTGCGGAGCGTTTTTTTCATGTTGGTCAAATAGCCGACCACCGCATCCAATTGCTCGGGCGTGAAATCAAACTTGGGCATCTTGGTTCCGGGCTTAACCTGCTGCGGGTCGGCCAGCCAGCGGCGCAGCCACTCTTCGGTTCGGCGATTGCCCACTTGATTCAGGATCGGCCCGACGGTACCCCCGCGCTCGGCGATGGTGTGGCAACTGGTGCATTGATAGGTTTGAACAATTTCGCTGTTTAAGAAAGCCTCCTGCGGCGTGTTCTTCCAGCGCGCAGCATCTTCACCATCTTGCGCGGTTACAATAGACAAACTTACTACCACAAATAGTAAACAGATATTGACAATCTTCATGACTAATTTAAAGTTTGTGCAATGGTTTTAACCCTGACAGGGTTGCGAACCCCGTCAGGGTTATCACAGTTATGGAAAAGCTACTTCTTTTCGCCCATCATTTTTTTCATCATCTCTGGCACTTCTCCCACCGACACTTTGTCCTCGTTGCTCAAGGAGGTCACGTAAGCAGACAACGCCTTAAATTCTTTGCTTTTGGGGTCAAGCGGCTGCGCAGCCATAAACATCATGATGCAGTTGTTGGCCATATCGCCCACGGTAATAACCGCATCATTAGGAATTTTGTATTTCGGAAACGTGGCCGCCGAGCCAATGAGAGTCGGGATGGGCAGTTTATACGGTTTGCCCGTCACCTCGCTGGCCATAGGCGTCTCGGCTTCGCCGCCGGTGGTGCCGCCGCCGGGGTGACAACTGGCGCAAGCCTGGCCATTGGTGCTGAGCGCGGTCTTCGAATTAAATAATTCTTCCCCCAGCTTAATAGATTCGTCCTGGGTTTTTTTCAGATGCTGAGGTAGCTGCATCATGGCGTCTTTGCTGGCCATGAACTTATCCATGTTTTTCATGGCCATGTTTTTCATCATCATTTTTTGCTCTTCGGTGAGCGGTTTGGGCTGATGCTTGGTTTCCTGCGCTGAAAGATTGACCAGAGCAAAAGCTACAACCGTTGCCAGAGCGAATACGACCAAAGTCCTGAATGCTTTCATTGGAACCCTCCCGTTTTTTGTGAATGAATAATTTTGACAGCGAGTTAAAGGGGTTACTTGCTCTCCTCTTTCACCTCCTCTCGGAAAGTTAAATCCATTTCATTACAATTACCGTAAAAGTTGGGTATCCGGATTGGACAAACTCCAATTGTACCAAAAGGTATCAAACCCATGAAATTTCTCCGGGCACGCTCCCGGTCCCTTTTCAAATGAACCCGAATTCGGATTAAACTGGCAGCCCGAATCCACGTGGTACCACTTTCCGTTTTCGATCTTAAACCCATCACCCGCAGCCGCAAAGGCCGCGGTGGAGTAGAAAATTTCGGATTTTGGCGGACGATAGAGAAAGAGTTTCACACCATTCAAATCGAAGGTTTTGCCGCCCTCAAAATTCTTATAAGGTACCGCGTAACTTTTTCCTTGATAATGAAAAGCGAAGATCGGCTCCTTAGTTGCCAAACGCCGATCCTTTGCCGCCGTCCCGCGAAAGCCTTCTTTCGATTCAAAATATGTTTTGTAGGGATTGAAGCCGTCTTCGCGGCCGTTCACCGAGAGCACCAATGTGTTCGGGTGCTTTTTGACCCAATCCTTCCACTGGACTTTTTCAGCGACCGGCATTTCTTTTAACTTCGTCCCCTTCATTTCGCCGGCGATGGCCTCGCCCTGCATAATCGGCCAGTAACTATCGGTCTCGCGATCCTGCATGACCAACGCGCTGTTTAGCAGCCCGCCCGAAGCTTCAAACGTGATGGTTTTATCTTGATATTTGCGGTCGTACACGACGCCGGTATTAGCCAGCGGTCACCACACCGCGGCAAAAGCCTGCTCTCCGATTTGGTCGTTCACCACTTCATGGCTGTTCAACAGATTCAAGCTGTACGCCCGTGCCTGACCGTCGATGACCACGCCCAGCACCCACGAGTCATCGGCGATTTCGGCTTTGTCGGCTGGAACAAATTGCGGCTGCGTGATGGCCGCAATTTGTCCGCGCGGCAGAATCTGTTTGTACTCCGCTGGCAAATCTTTTGACTGTGCGTAGAGCGCGGAAGCCAACACCATAATGAAACCCGTCAAGAAGATTACTTTGAGTGTCATCGTCTTTTCTCCTCTAAATTTCCAAAGGATTAATGGATATATGGATCGGTGGATTCATGCGGTTTGTCTTTCATTAATCCATCAATTCAATCCTCCATTATTGCTCCGTGTAATTAAGACTGAGATTCCCTGTTGCTCAGCCAGCGCGTGCTGCAAGGCTACCTGAATCATTTGCTTACTCGGTACGCCGGTGAAATGGCCATCCACAAAATAGACCCGGCATTGCATTCCGTAGTCACTGCGGTTGTCCGTACGCTGCTCGATGTCCATGCCATTTATGCGAATGGTAGGTG
>JBBIIG010000014.1:0-16249 GCA_037446635.1 bacterium | reverse complement strand
AACCTAGAAAACGTTTCGCTACTGCTTCGCCGTGTGAATCGATACGCATGTTGTGCAGAGTGATTCTGAGATTGTTTTCGCGCAGCACTTCCCGGAGAAGCTGACGCGCAGTTTCGTGATTAGGACAGCCCCGGCAGTAAAGAACTTCGACGCTAAGATTCATGTCTTTCTCCTGTGGAAGCCTGAGGGATGGAGTGATGATTTAATTAAGTCCATTATTCCATTAATCCAGCACTCCAGTACTCTAAAGCTCCATTACTGCACGTTTTTGTTCCGATAGATCCAATCATGGCGTCGGCTCATCAGGGCGCGCAAATCCATGCGGATTTCTTCCACCGTGGGTCGGCCAACGTACCACCAGCCGTTATAGATTTTGTAGATCGTGCGGTCGCGATCCAGAATAAAAGTGTAGGGGATGTAAATCTCGCCGTGTGCCGGATCGGTAGTGTCAACCATCTCCAATTCGTGAAGCAGTCGTCGATCCGGGTCCATCAGAAATGGCCAATCGGCGCCCAGGGCCTCCCGCGTTTCATTGGTGTTCATCTTGTCATCAACCGAGACGGTGATCATTTTGCAGTAGTTGACCCGAAACTCAGGCTGCAGGTGGGCCACGTAGTTCGTCAACTGACGCCGGTCTTTTGGGCAGAAATAGCCGCGGCTGAAAATGAGAACGCCGGGAAAGCCGCGCAAAAGCTGCGATAACTTTCGAATCTCGCCGGTCTGATCCGGCAACTCGAAATCAGGAAACTTATTACCGATTTTTAGATCAGCGCGCATTGGATAATCCATTGAATCTCCTTTCTTACAATTATGAAGTCTATATTAATAAAGTCTCGGTTACTGAGGAGTGGATTAATGGATTGATGGATTGATGGATTGATGAAAAGCAAAACAGCATTGATCCACCAATCCATTAATCCATCACTCCATCTTAGTCGACACATCTTACCCATGGATGCTTCGTCGGCTCTCAGCAATTTTTGAATAGTTCAGGTTAGGTTGATCGCCAAACTTCAATACCTCCATCGGGCACACGGCAATGCAGATACCACATTGAATGCACGAAGTATTTTTGTTCGAGAATTCCTGTTGATTGCGGGCGAATTGCATGACGTTGATGCCCACCTCACAATAGCGCGAACACTCGCCGCACTGAATGCACTTGTCGTTGCTGCTGATTTTAAGTTTGCCGAACCAGTGGGAAAGCAGCTCCATGTATTTCGCCAGCGGGCACCAATAGCGGCACCACACTTTGCCGCCGAAAAAAGGATAGAGCGTGATGGCGATGATGCCCACCAGCCAGGTATCGGCGAAGAGACTGTACCAGGTTTTCAGCTTCCAGGGTTCGATGATGAAATTCTTAACATCGAGCACAATCAAAAGTGTGATGCCAACCGAAGCGATGAGAATCGGCCAGTTCATGATCTCCCAGCGTCGGGCGCGCACACCCTTCGGCGCGAGATGACGCCAGCGATCGCCAAAGGTTTCCGCCAGCCCGCCGCAGGAGCAAATCCAGGTGCAGTAGCGCTTGCCGTGAAAGCGCACGAAAATCGGCAGCGCCACGAAGGCTAAAAACGCGCCCCACGCCACAAAAAACAGCGGCGGGTTATCAAAAAATGTATTGAAAAACAGTGGCCAGGCGAAGGTGAGGCCGTACCACCGCCAGTAGTTCGGATCGTTGAACAGGAGATGATAGATCAACTCCGGCAGCGCATAGAGCAAAACCACTTGCACGCCAATGAGTGTGAGAAAGCGATAGCGCTGATATTTATTTTTCTTGCCCCATTTGATCATCGCCGGGATGCCAAAGCCCAACATCAACAAAGTGTAGATCTAGCTGTACCAGAAACTCGGCGACTCCCCCCAGAGCTGATAGGTCTCTTGCGGCAGCAAATTGAACGGCCAGAAATAACCTTTGATCGCGTACACCGAATAAACGATAGCGAACGACAGCGCCAGCATCAGCCAGCGGCTGATATTCCACTGCGCTTCGAGTTTGATGCCGCTCTCTTTGAAAAATTTGGTCGGCAGTTCCTGGCCAATCATCACAAACACGTGATCGTTGGCAACCTCCAGCCGCTGGCCGCTGCGTTCGAACACCACCGTGTGGTCGGTAATCTCTTTAGCGATCGCATTGAAGTGGATGGTGAGTTTGCCCAGCCGCTGGGCTTCCAACATGCGCTCGACATATTCTTTGTTGGGAAAGATGAACTCGTTCTCCCAAACCAGCATCGTCACCTCGTTGTGCTCATAGAGCGCCAACACCGCCTCCGCCGCCACGTTACCGCCGCCCACTACCACGATTTTTTTGCCGCGAAATTCTTCGGGATTGCTGAGATAGTTGGAGACTTTGCGCTGGTTTTCGCCCGGCACGTTCAGCTTACGAGGATTGCCGAATTTGCCGATGGCAACCACGACGTTCTTTGCCCGGTACTGGCCCTTATTGGTGTGAACTGTGAACACGCCGTTCTTTTCGATTTTCTTCAGCGATTCCCGCGTGCGAATGTTCAGACCCTCGTTCTGAACCTGCCTGTTCCAGTTTTCCAGCAGCTGTTCTTTGGTGCTTTTTTCGGGCAGCCACAACGGCCCGGACATCGGCTGGTTGACCGGCTCGCCATAAATAACTTTTCCGCGCGGAAAAATCCCGATGGTGTTTGCCACGTCACCCTGCTCCAGCAGCAGGTACTTCAAGCCCTTTTCGTGGGCCGCAAACGCTGCCGAAAGACCCGCCGCGCCGGCGCCGGCAATAATCACATCGTACCTGTTTTCTTCTTTCGCTCCTCCGGTATCCCCATCGTCCAATTTTCCATTCAACGAAAGGTGGGAAATGACAACGGTCCCCTGTTCTGCTGCCGTTTTAATGAGCGGCGCGCCAGCCAGATCGCCTATAATGTACAGGCCTTTGACGTTTGACTGAAAATTTTTATCCAGCACCGGTTTTGGCAGAACCCCGGGCTCGGGTTTGCCCTTGACCAACTCAACGAAAAAGCTGCGGAGCGATTCTATCTTTGTCGCTACCGACATAAGCTGACCTCACCATCTGTTAAATTAACCTTTAAAATACCACAACGCCGAGCGAGCTCACAATAATCCAATTGAGCGTTGCAAAGCACGAACAAATTCCAGCGGCTCGAAATCTCCATAAGCAAAGAGTTGTCCGTTGACATACGTTGCCGGCATGATGACCGCGTTCAGCCCCTCAGGAATGACTTGCCCTTCATCCAAATTGAAAATTTCGACATGGATTTCGGGCAAACTATTCCTAACCTGATGCAACCGCTGTAGGACCTTGGCACATGCAAAACACTCATTGACGATGAGGACCTGAACCTTAACCTTGCTCATTTGTTGTCTTTTCCACAGTTGCTAATTTCACGAATCACTTTTAGGAATCGACTGCTTTTCCGCTCATTAGATGTTTCGCCGTCTCCCCCGCCACAACAATACCAGCGCCAGCAACCACACCGGCGCCACGATGCTGGCGACGGAAAGAAGGTGTTTGTCGAACAGGCCGCTCGGCGTTGGCAGCAAACCGAGGCGGAACTCATCGCGCACCACGGTTTGTTTCGCCCCACCATCATAAAAGCCGGCCGCGGCTAGCGGATCGTTGGGATCTAGCGGCTGGGCAATCTCTTCCACAATTTCGAATTTCGTATAATAATCGCCGCCGGTCAGTTGCCAGGTCATCACGCTGGCCAGCGTGATGAAAAGCGTCGACGCGAGAATTAATTTAGATTGTTTGTTCATCTCGCATTCCAAAAATTCTGACAAAGGTTGCCTTTCACTTAGTATTCAATCTCTCAAATATGATAACGTTTTATGATCTAAAACCCGAAATTCGAATCTCGAAATTCGAAACAAATCCAAATGACCAAATTCTAAATTTCAAAACAGTTGCTTTGAAACTATTCCCGAAACGATTGTTTGGAACATTGATCAGCCTTTAGCTGACGAGTTTCGATATTCGGATTTTTAAATACACCATCATAATTATGACATCCTGAACTTAGTCTCAGCCTTTCACAAATCCGCCGCGCAGCGAAAGCCGACGTTGTTGAACGCGTGATCCGGCGGACTGGCGCCGCGAAAGCTGGTGTTATAGGCGCCGCAATAATTGGGGCTGCAAAACCAACTGCCGCCACGGGCGACACGATTCTCGCCGCGCTCCGGACCAGCCGGATTTTCCGCGGGTGAATGCTGATAATAATCTGGCCCATACCAGTCGGCCGTCCACTCCCAAACGTTACCCAGCATGTCGTACAATTTCCAGGCGTTGGGTGCAAAGCGGCCGACCGGTGCGGTATAGTAAAAGCCATCCGACATTTGATTGTCGGCTGGCCAGGTGCCTTGCCAAAAATTCGCCGGCACGTAAACATAATTTTCAACGTGTGCGGCAGGTTGATGATTATGTGCCAATCGATGATTCTTTGCCGAGGGCGATAAGTCGTGCAATGCGTTCGCATTCGAGTGATGTTGACTTGCTGGGGATGAGTTGACGCCATTGAACCCCGCTTTGAAATGAAGCTCGCTGCCGGCGCGGGCGGCATACTCCCACTCCGCCTCGGTAGGCAAGCGTTTGCCGGCCCAGCGGGCATACGCTGCGGCATCTTCCCAGCTCACACACACCACGGGGTGGTCCATCCGATCCGCAATGCCTGACTCCGGTCCCTCCGGGTGCCGCCAGTTGGCGCCGGCGACCGCCTGGAAATCGCTGGCATCTTTGAGATAGCCCCAAGCGTACCCGTCACGTTCGGCCTGCGTCACGTAACCCGTGGCTTCCACGAACGCCGCAAACTGGCGATTGGTGACTTCGTAACGATCCAGAAGAAAGGGCGCGATCTTGACCACGTGCACGGGCGCTTCATCGGCATTCGATCCGGCCATGCCCATTTTGAAAACGCCGCCCGGGATAAGCACCATGTCTTTGGGAGTCTGGCGTCCGTCAGGTGATTTTCCAGTGAGTATGACTGTAGCCGACGCCACAATTGCCAAGGGGACAAGGCTTGATAATATTATAGAGATGTGTTTTCGCATACTTCAAATCCTTTCCACACCAAATTTCTGCTCGGGGAGATGCAAGGCGCATTGCCTCCCCGAGCTATCGAGTAAGGAGGTAGCACGGCGAAACCCAATAAGTGCTTAACCTATGACTTCTTATTTTTGCCACCACACGGGTTGCAGGGATTTTTAGCTTTGCCGCCGCATGGGTTGCACGGGTTCTTCGCCTTGCCGCCACAGGGGTTGCAGGGGTTCCCTGCCATGGCCATTGACGTGCTGCCCACCAGACTGACTTCCACCGCGATGGTTTCTCCGACTTTGGTGCCAATCAGGTTCATGCCCTTCGGGCCGGTCACTCCAAACTCACCCAGGTTGATATCAAACGCAGCGCGCGCGGCCAATAAATCGCCGGGCAGTTTGGTTTTGGTCATCTCACTCTCTTTTAGATAGGTGATCCGGCTGGGAAACTCCAAACGTTTGGTTTGACCCCGCAGCGTGAAATCCGCAACCAAAATAGCGTCATAGGTTGCCGATTCGTTGGTGACTTTCACCGGTTTGAGATTTTTTACTTCTTTGATTGCGAGCTTGATGTTGGAGTGAGCGCTGGCATCCAGCCAATCGGCGCTACGCAAATGCTCGTCCCGCAGAGGAATGCCGGTGTTCAAACTTGCCACGGGCACGGAGAACTCACCACGCCCGCCTTTTTCCGGATGGTTTGGATCAAAGACGATTTGTCCGCTGATTTGATTGGTGGTGCCGATGATATCCTCCAGCGGCGCTTCACTTTTGAAAGTCACAGTGTTGCGTCCCATTTGATCTTTGAAATGAAAAACCGTTCCAGATTTGCTGCACGGGTTGCACGGATTTTTGGTCTGCGCGTTGGCAGAAAACGCCAGCAGCAGCGGCAACAGCATGGTTAAAAAGCGATACTTCATAATTTACTCCTTTTAGTTAATGAATAGATGAGTTGCTGTAACTCAAAGCTCCGCTTTGAGAAACTATAGTTTGATTGTCCTTAATAGTTTTCGCTGCTAAAGAAAACGCCTTCACTTGCTCAAACGGCAAATGATCGCCTTCGTCTTTGCCGTAGTACGCCGTTTGAATCACGCCATCTTCACGCACCAGAAAATCCGCGGGCATGGTGGTCAAGCTGCCTTTAATCACCAGCGGCCAGTATCCGTTTACAAACATCGCACGCAGCAAAGTCGGCATGCGGCCGATCATGCCTTTGAACATTCCGACGACCGAGTGCTCAATACCGTACTCTTGGAAATAAGTGTTTTTTTCATCGGCCAGAATGGGAAATGGCGCTTCGTGTTTCTCCGCATGTTTGCGGAGATTTTCCAGGGATGAATCGAAAATGGCGACAATTGTAAAACCCTCGCCGAATTCTGAAAATCGCGTGACCAGTTCGTGCACCCGCAGGTTGCAGAACGGACACGAAGCAAAACGCAGGAAGGAAAGCAGAAATCGCTTCCGCTTTAGACTATTGAGCTCAAACATCCCGCCATTAATAACTGGTAGGATAATGTTACTAACCTTTTCACCGGGCGTACGTCGCATGTTCATCTCCATTATTTGTGAACGTTATCCCAAAAAACTCTCATCGCCCCCATCGCCTTCGACTTATGTTCCCATGATAAAGAAGGGGAAGAAGTATCTAAGTTGAAATTGATGATTTCAAAGTTGGGGCTCAAATCGAAGTCCCGCGGCACGATTTGCGAATAATGCCTCATGTCCGACGGCACTGCGCAGGAAACTTGTTTGTCTGATCCCCACACCTCTCCGCGGCTGGGCATTGCCGGCAGTATCGGATAGTTTACCTTTTGAAAAGCCCTGGCAATATGTCCGGAACACGTCACTCGAAACTCGTTGCATTCTCCAATGCACTTCGAAAAATGTTTCTTACGCAGCGGCCAAATTTCCAGCGGCAAAAGCTGTATGGCGAGGTCGATGATGTTACGTTCGTCGTAGCTTTTTCCGAGGTCGCTGATTACCATGTCGATGACAACCTGTAAATCATCCGGATGAATTTTGAAAGGCCGGCAGACACGCAGATTGTAGGTTGCGTATTTTGCCAGGGGATTGGCCACCACCCCCACACCAGGCAGCGCTTCCACAAGCAAACGCTCCGCCTCTTCACCGAATTTCTGCCGAATAGGGACGGCGTCAACGCGCGGTGAATTGATCAAGGCCCCACCAATGTAAAGCGCCATGTGGCTCCAGACACTGTTGGTAAAAAACTTGATCGCCCGGCTGATACGCTGCTTCCCTTCCACCAAAACCACATCGCCCGGACGAATGAGCGCGAAAAGTTGGGACATGTTGTTAGGCATGCGCATCTCGTACTTTTCAACTTCACGATTCAACCTCGCCGACAGCAGCGTCTTGAGTTTTTCTTGCAACGACACGTTTGCTCCTCTATGTCAATTCCGCTATATGTAACAAAAGCACGATGGCCTAAAAGTGTCGGGAAGGCGACATTGAATAATCCCATTGCAAATTTCCTTGCCATAACCGGTTAAATTGACGCTTCCCTTCGAAGAGCAACGGCTCTTCCAATATATCCTTCACGATAGGCATAGTCCTTTAGATATCTTTGAAGTTGCCGGCGCCCGCGGGAGAGCCGCGACATCACGGTGCCGATGGGGCAACCGATGATCTCGGCGATGTCGTGATAAGGAAATTCTTCGATATCCGCCAACAGCACCACCATGCGATACGCCTCCGGAAGCCGGTCTAATGCGGCTTGGATTTGATCGCTAAACATATCTTGGTAGTGCGCTTGGTCATAGCGATCGATGTATCGCGATGCCGGCGCTCCCTCGTTCGTATCCGATACGAACGCCGCTTTGTCGAACGCGAGCACCTCTGGTTGGCGCTTGTTTTTCCGGTAGTGGTTGATGAACGTGTTCCGCAGTATGGTGAAAAACCAAGCCTTGAAATTCGTCCCCGGCTGAAAATGATCGAAAAAGCGAAATGCGCGCAGATAGACATCTTGCACCAGGTCTTCGGCGTCTAAACGATTCCGCGTCAAATACAGGCTGGCGCGGTAGAGAGCATTTACATGCTCAAATGCCAATGCCTCGAAGGCCTGCAGCTTTTTTTGGTGCGCGGCAGCGCCGTCGAACAAAAATGATTTCATGGCTTCTCCTCCTAAATTCTCGCGTATTATGAAGTGATTACCGTCACAACAAATTGGATTATTCGGAGCGCTCTTCGTTCGCTTTTAATATTTCTGCAATGAGAGGCGGACAGTTAAGGCACTGGATTTTGGGGGAAATGATCCGCTTTAGCATCTCCACGCCGTGGTTATCGATAAACGCCACCTCGGAGAGGTCCAATTGTACCGCCCGGTTTTTTTGGAGCCAAGCCGTGCATTCTTTCTCCAACACCGTCACCCATTCGGTTACAATTAAGCCCTCCACTTTGAGCGTGACGGATTCGGCGCTTTCAGAAACGTTAGTGATGCGAAGCAAGGCTTATCTCCTCTTTATTCTTGCCAATTGCTATTGCCGCTGCCGAGTTTTCTCGAACAATTTTTTCTGCAAAAGCTGTGATACCAGCCGGGGAATTTTGTCATCATTTTTGCAAACGACTTCGTCCGCCATCCAGCAGCAAAAGTCTTCCCAAGAGTCCACGCATTCGATTTGAAACAAGATCAAGATGCCTTTCCAGCGATCAGCGAACATTAAAAGTTCATCCAGATTTTGCCGGTCGAGATCGAGTATCATCAAATCGATGCCCACGTCGTGCAAAATTGTAACGGTCTCACCAATATTTTCTGCCACCCAAACATTGTGGCCTTGGCGCTGAAGTTGAGATCGCAGCAAACTTTGGTTAGCTAAATTGAACTCGTTGAGTAAAATGCTGGCCATGTCATACTCTCATCTTTAATTCTCTTTGGCTTAACGCAAGCGCTATACCAAAAACAAAAACGGCCATTCGGAGCGTACTCTAAATGGCCGTTTGTGCTGCAATTAAGCAAACTGGAGTTGTCTTGTTGATCTTACTCCCGTGGTTCTACTGATGGCGAGATTTCGACATCGAGACGAAATGCCGACAGTTCTTTAGCTCGTCTCGATTCCAAGCTTTTTCATTTTGGATATCAGAGTAGTGCGTTTCATCCCCAACAACTTCGCCGCCCCTTTTTCTCCGCCCACCTGCCTGCCGGTGAGCTCCAGCACTTTTATGATATGCTCCCGTTCAAGCTCTTCGAGTGTCGGTACACGCGAGCCACTCGCACCGGTTTGCCGCGGCGGCAGCCAATCGCCAAGCTCGAGCTGAGAACCTGACGTCAGAATGACGGCGCGTTCAATGACGTTTTCCAACTCTCTGATGTTTCCAGGCCAGGGATAGGCCTGCAAGTCACGCAGGGCTTTTTGCGAGACGGTCGCGATTTTCTTCCCCATTTTGGCGCCATATTTTGCCGCAAAATATTTGACCAAAAGAGGGATGTCCTCTTTGCGGTCGCGCAGTGATGGCAGGCGAATCGGATAGACGTTGAGCCGGTAATAAAGATCGGACCGGAATGTTTCCTGCTGCAGCGCTTTTTCAAGATTGCGATTGGTGGCGGCAATCACTCTGACGTCAACTTTGATGGTTTGGGCGCCGCCCACGCGCTCAAATTCTCCTTCCTGCAAAACCCGCAAAAGCTTGGCTTGCAGCTCCAAAGGCAGGTCGCCAATCTCGTCCAGGAAAATGGTGCCGCCATTCGCCAGCTCGAAGCGGCCGATTTTGCGAGCCAGCGCTCCCGTGAAGGCGCCTTTCTCGTGGCCGAACAATTCGCTTTCGATCAACCCGCTGGGCAGGGCCGCACAATTCACTTTGATCAACGCGCTTTTTTTGCGTTTGCTCAAATTATGAATCGCGCGCGCCACCAACTCTTTGCCGGTGCCGGTTTCTCCCAAAATCAGAACGGTTGAGTCCGTGGCGGCAACCTTTTCAATTTCTTGAAAAACCTTTTTGATCGCTTTGGACGCGCCGACGATGGTCTCAAAGTTATACTCTGACTTGATTTCTTCCTGAAGATAGAGATTCTCGAGCTGCAATTTGCCGAGCTCGGCCTGCGCTCTTTTGAGGTCATCGACGTCGCGTAAGATAATGGTATAGAGCTGCTGTTGCTGGACTTCGACTTTCGAGATCGTCGCTTCAACAAGAAATTCCTCGCCGTTGGCGCGGCGCGCGGTCAGGCCTTCCGGCGTTAACATGTAGCGTTTGGTTTTGCGGTCGGTTTCAAACGCCTGCATATTTTCCAGAATCAAATTGCGGAAGCGCTCGGAGAGGAAGCGGTCAAACGGCTGGCCGATCGCGTGGCAGTCACGACAGCGAAAGGCCTTTTCCGCGGCTTGATTAAAGATAACAATGCGTAATTGCTCGTCAATGGTGATGATGGCGTCCATGGCGGATTCCAAAATGCGCGAGAGCTTTTCCTCGCTTTCGCGCAGCGCCTGCTCCGCGCGTTTGCGCTCGGTAATATCGCGTATCAACGCGATCAGACATTTTCTTCCGCCAAGCTCGATCACCGAAGCTGAAATTTCCGACGGCAAGCGCTTTCCGGACTTGGTGAGGCAGGAGAGCTCGTTCGTCCAGCCGTGCCCTCTGTCAAAAACCGACGCGGCAAAATTGCGCAAAAGCGGCATCTCTTCAGGATGGATCTCCGACATGCGCATGGACAATAAATCCTCACGGGGAAACCCCAGCATTTTGCAAGCCTGGGGGTTCACGTCGAGTATTTCGTCCCGCACCGGATCGACGACGAAAATCGCATCGTTGGAATAATCAAAAATTTTGCGAAAGCGCTCCTCGCTTTCATGAATGCGCGCTTCGACATGGCCCGCTGCAACCTCATGCGTTGGCGTTCCGGCCGTGGCCTCGCCAGGAGTCGAAACATTTGAAGAATGAGTTCGGTCGCTGTTAATAGAATTGGAAGAACCGGACATCTTTATGTGCTCCGATAATTCATAAGATGAGTTGCGAGTACCACACAGAAACAATATATTTTCCTTCCTCCAAAAGCAAGCACTTTTTTGGTGAGTCGAAATTCAATGGACAAAAACTTTGTCTGTAAAGAATTTTCGGCTGGGTTATTCAATGGGATTTCAAATTTTCGTGGGCGGATTTCCTGCGCAATTCAAAAAACTTGTACGCCGCGGGAAGAAATTGCCGCCGAAAGGTGTCTTTTCTATAGCATGAAAAGGAGCAAGCGCATGTTCACACCTTTGGTTGATGTACCGTACCTCGGCACCGAGCAAATGCTGGAAGTCGATCGCGCAATGATAGAGGACTTCCACATTGAGCTTATTCAGATGATGGAAAACGCTGGGCGTAATCTGGCGCACCTGGCGCGCGTGCGCTTTTTGGACGGCGATCCGCGCGGAAAGAAAGTGGTCATTCTGGCTGGAAGCGGCGGCAACGGCGGCGGAGCGCTGGTGTGTGCCCGTCGTTTGCACAACTGGGGCGCACAGGTTCAAGTATTTCTGACAAAATCACCACAGGCATTCACGGGTGTGCCGGCGCATCAACTGGACATTCTGCAGCGAATGCGCGTACCCATCGCCACCGCTGAAATAGCTTCACAAGCCGGAAGAGTCAATTTGATAATTGACGGGATCATTGGCTACAGTTTATCCGGTGCTCCTCGAGGCGCGGCAGCGGAACTGATTCGCTGGGCCAATGCTCAAGAAGGGACGCCGATACTCGCACTCGATGTGCCATCCGGAATCGACTCAACAAGCGGTACGGTTTTCACTCCCGCCATCAAAGCGGCCGCCACGATGACGCTGGCGCTACCAAAGGAGGGATTACGGGCGACCGGTGTCGAAAAATATGTCGGGGAGTTGTACCTGGCAGACATCGGCGTGCCGCCGAGTTTGTATGCGAGTCCCGCTTTGCATCTAAAAGTCGATGCCATTTTTGCCAATGATGATATTGTCCGATTGTAATGAGGAAATGCCTATGAAACCAACTCTTGTCTTTGTTTATAACGCTGACAGCGGCTTGTTTAACAGTCTTGCTGACATGGCCCATAAAATGCTTTCACCTCAAACCTATCAGTGCAACCTCTGCGCGATAACCTATTCTGTTTCCGGCATGAAAAAGGAATGGAAGGAATTTCTCGATGGTCTCGCCATATCAATGGAGTTTTTGCACCGCGATGAGTTGAAGGAGCGTTACGGTGTTGATGGCGTACCGTTACCAGCGATTTTTAAGAAGGTAGGGGATGAACTGGAGGTATTGATTAATGCAGATTCAATCAACTCGTGCGGGAGTATGGATGATCTAAAATCACTTATCCAGAAAAAGCTGGCACAATTGAAGTGACCTCACAGCTTTCAATTAGAGACGGCTGCACGTAAATTCCAGAGAAATGGCCAAATTCAATTTTGCCGTAGGCTATTTTTATACTCGCCATCGTAGGTGAATTTTTGGATACGATTGTTGCCGAAATCCAGCACATAAATATTGCCAGAATCATCCACCGCTATGTCTGTCGGGCGATCAAATTGTCCGGGGCCATAACCTTGTGAGCCGAATTGAAACAGGAAATGGCCGATCGTGTCAAACACCTGAATTCGGTGGTTGTAGAAATCGGCGGCATAGAGACGCTGAACGGCATCAATTGCAATGGCATTCACCACATCAAACTCGCCGGGCAAATTCCCTTTCTTGCCCCAAGTTTGAATAAAATTTCCATCCGCATCAAATTTTTGAATGCGATGATTATAGGCATCGGCAACAAATATATTTCCATCTTCATCAACAGAAACATCCGTCGGGTAATAAAACTGGCCGGGCTCGTGCCCTTCATCCCCAATCGTCAAAAGAAATTTCCCAGTTTTGTCGAAAATTTGGATGCGATGATGATAAAAGTCGGCCACCAAGATATGGCCGTTTTTGTCGAAATCAATGGCAGCGGGAGCATCGAATTCACCCGGAGCGTTGCCGGCCTGTCCCAATGTTCGTTTCGACTTGCCATTTGCATCGAATACCTGAATCCGATCATTGCCGTATTCCGGAACATAAACGCTGCCGTCCGCACTCACAGCGAGATGCACAGGCCGCTCGAGTTGATTCTCACCTGTGCCTGATTTTCCCCATTCCAGCAGGAAAACGCCATCCGATCTGAATTTCTGAATGCGGTTGTTTCCCGCGTCGGCAACATAGACGTAGCCGTCCGCATCCAGCGCTATACCAACTGGCTGGTTGAAGTTGCCCGGCTCCGCTCCTTCGCTGCCCCATTGCATAATAAATTTGACAGCGCTTTCATCTGACGAACGTTTGCATCCTGGCAGAAGCACACTCCAAAGTAGCAAGATGCTCAAACTATTCTCGAAGCGTACCAACGGTTTTTTCTTTCATTTTCAATCAAATCAAAAAATCAAAATTCGTGTGCCGACAGAAACGGTCCAATCCGTCGCCAGTTGTGTGCCGTTCGGCTCGTTGATAGCCGGGTATTGGAACGATGCCTCTATCAGCCACCTTCGGCCGCCGACGTATTGCAGACCTGGCGAAAGGAAAACTGTTGTCCCACCAGAGTCCGCAATTTCCTCGCCATTGACCTTATTTCTGCCAGCCGTCGTGCCGTTTATTTCCAAAAAGCCATTGAGTTGCGGGGAGGGGTAGGTTTCGTACACCGTTGGCAGCAAGCGATAGCCGAATGCCAGGTTGTATGCAAAGCTGTTCCCAAAGTCAGTTTGTCCGTGAGAAGTATTCTGGCTGTAAATCCCTTCCCAATACACGCCCACACGATTCTTGAGCCAGCCGGCAACCATTGAAAATGCGTAGTCGGTTGAGCCGGTTCCCAGTGCCGGCGACGTATTTTCGTCACCCGAGGGTAACTTGATTGTTGCTTTCACACCCACGCGAAAGGTTTCGAGTTTACGATCGTGTTGATAAAGCAAATATTTTGCGAAGATGCTCACGTCGCCGATTCCGGTGCTTGATATATCTTGCAAGCGAGAATCGAGGTCAATATTCATGAACGGAATGACCACGCCAACCTGAAACCTGTCGCTCAAGAGATTATAAGGCACAGCCAAAGGCGTGATGCGAACGGTCACGTCGCGATCCAGAGCGTCCGCGATTTCCTTACCATCCTGCAAAAGCGTTGCCTTGCGAACAAATTTAGCGAAGGCTCGAATGCCGCTGCCCTCCAGGCCGAGCATGATCGGGGTATCGGTGTTGATGGGCGGACCTTGCGCCAGTAAGTTCATCACCGAGGCAAAAATAATCAGCGGCCCCGCGGCATATTGCAAAACGGCTTTTCTCATTTGTTTTCCAATTCAGCTTGGAAGCCCAGGTCGTTGATGGTCTGCACAAATTTGGTTTTGTCGAAGTTTGCATCTGTGCACACGAAAGTGGCCTCACCTGTTTCGAGATCGACCTTGACCTCTCGAACACAATCGACCTTCTTTAGTGCATCTGTCACCCGGCTCACGCACCTGTCGCAACTCATGCCTTTTATGTTTAGCGAAATCTTCTGACCGTTGGTCTCCATTTTTTTCTCCTTGCTTGAAGTGATCTTGATCTCTCCCGGTGTGAAGCCGGCCTCTTTCACCTTTTTGGCGATGAGCTTTTCATCGATCTTTGCACTGTCGGCGAAGTTCAGAATCGCCAGGCCATCGTTGACTTTGATCTCCAGCTTTTCGACGCCCGCGATGGCTTTCAGCTTTTTCTCCAGCCCAAAAGCGCAGAAAGGGCAAGATAAACCATCGACGCGAACCGTGGCGCGCTTTTGATCCGCCAATAAAACGGTTGATATGATTAAAGCAATTGAACAGGAGGCAAGAATCGTTCTCCACGGGAATATTCGTTTCATATTGTTTTCATCTCCTTTTGAGATTTTGATTTCTCCTTTACAACAGATTGACGTGAATTGTGCAACCAAGTCAGTTCATCAATCAGTTCCTTCAAATCCAGTTTTGAAAATTCATGCCGGAGAAATTGCAAACGTTCAGCATCATTGCAGTCGCCGGGACAGGCAGCCAATCGCTTCGCCAATGCTTCAGCGACTTGCTTTTTGATATGCTCATCCAACACAACGTAAATAGCTCGATGCAAAGCCTGCTCCACCGCTTTCAATTGTCTGTAAACTTCTTGCATCGGCCGCTCATCCGCCAGCATCTTTTCAATGCCGCCAAGCTGGCCCTGAATATAGTGAAGGCGTTTGACAATTTCTTTTCTATCTATTGAGTTGGCCATAATACACTCGTTTTGAATCACCGTTTAAAGATAGCTTACATAGTGGAGTGTTTGTCAAGTTTTTTTTGGTACTGGATTGAATTTTTCATGCGGCCCAGCCGAAAGGCTTCCGCTAAAGAAAGCACAAACGTCCCGGAGTTTTTTGAAACCCATTGATTTGCGGCCTCGACTGAACTAAAGAAATGCACGTAATGGCAAAAATTCACGATCACGTTTTCTCGAAGTTTGGCGGCTTCCGAAGTGACAAACGAAACCACGGAGTCCACGGGGTTGACTTGCGTCACCCCCTCGGGAGAAACCGTCAGTCGAATCTTTTCACCGGTCGCCGCGCAGGTCGATTCCACCTCTGCGGTTTGCTGAAGGATGGCCGGGATGAACAAGCTGTCCCAGGCACACCAGGTGTACAGAGTCTGGCCGTTGACCAGGAAACGGTGAGCCATTTCCGGGAGGGCCAAGCCCCAATATCCGATGATGCGCTTTTGACCATCGTAGAAAACCCCCGGCCACTTCTGAAGAATGTTTTCTACAAAATCCTTCGCGAGTCCCAGCACCTGCGCCACCCTTTCCACCGGCACGGGTTCGCCTTCTGCTAACAAGCGATAGATTTGCACAGAAATCTTTTGTTCATCTTCGCTGAGGTGGATAAACTCCGCGGGGAAGATACTCAGTAACGAGTCCAGATTTGGCTTTTTATGTATCATTGCATACAACTTAATTTCGAGTTTGATAGCTTTGATTGGGTTCGGCGTATTCCACAAAGGGCAGCTTTTGACACGATGCGATCACCTCCTGCAGACTTTTTGAGGAGGTGATTTTGAACACGCGCAAATTCAACGCTGCAATGGCTTTGACCTGTAGCAGTCCGATTTGCGATGCCATGGTTTGGATCTGCGCTTCCTGAACGTCCGGCTTGAACTTGACCAGAATTTCATCTGCGGTGGTTTGGGCAGCGCCATTCTTTTGAGATTTATGGATGACGGATACGGAGTTGTCGCCGTAGTTGCTGACATACAACTTCGTATCATTTACTGCTGAAACGATACCGATG
>JBBIIG010000013.1:0-81854 GCA_037446635.1 bacterium | reverse complement strand
CCCCCCCCCAATATTTCTTTAAACATCCGCCGACGCCCTAGACCATCTCTATTTATATACAAGATCCGCTTCCGACCTCAACTCAGCAAATTTAGATCGCATATCGGCGTTGGCTGTCAATTCCGCAAATTTCGAGCGCAGATCGGCTTCGGAGGTCAACTCCGCAAATTTAGAACGCAATTCCGCAATGGCCATGGCCTCGACGAATTTCGAGCGCAAATCAGCCGTGCTCGTCAGCTCCGCAAACTTCGACTTCAACTCGGCATCGGCTTGGATTTCCGCAAATTTGGATTTAATCTCGGCCTCGGAAGTCAGCTCGGCGATTTTAGAGCGCAGATCGGCAACGGCCATCAATTCGACAAATTTCGAGCGCAGCTCCGCCGGCGACATCGCCTCGGCAAACTTCGAGCGCAGCTCCGCGCTGGCCGTGGCCTCGGTAAATTTCGAACGAATGTCCGCCGTGCTCGTTAGCTCCGCAAATTTCGATTGCAGATCGGCGCTGGCGGTTGCTTCCGCAAATTTCGAGCGCAGCTCTGCGTCCGCCATCAACTGCTGAAAGCTCTCGTTGTTAATCAATCGGCGGACTTGATCGCTTTGCAGCAGATATTGAATCTCGGGACTTTGCAAAACCACGTCGGAGTCCGAAATTTGACCGGTGCGGTATTTTTCAGCCTTTTGCACGCCGCTAATGGTGCCCGAGACCTCTTCGCCGCTGGGTGGGAATCCGGTGTACGAAAAATAGACGACAGCGATTACGACCAACACCGCAACAGCAATCAACCATTTGGCCTTGCTGCCGCTGAAAAAGGATTTGTCCTCCATAATGAGCCTCCCGTTTTGGGGTTTAGTAAATAGATTGATTATTCTCGTTTGATTTCATTACAAAGAAAAATCAAAATAGTTGGTGTGTTGCACTATTTGACTCCAATTATCTCGTCAATCGCCACTTCGTCCCCATTTAAAACAATCAGCCGCAAACCGGATTCGGTGCCGGTTTTTCGCAGGAACATCAACGTGCCGCTGACTGTCGCGCCGCGTAATTGTAGAAGATTGGCTTCGCGAATCAATTGCATCCGCTCCGTTTGTAAATTGTTTGCCCCATTAAAATCGAGATGCTGCGCATTGAACTCCAGTCGGATATCCAGCTCTGCGCTGGATCGCAAATTTATTTCCGTGAACACGAAGTTGGAATTCGTTTTTATCGCAATCGTTCCGGACAGGTTTTCTTGATTAAAGTTGAATTGTTTTACAAGGACAGGTTGTTCTGAGGGATTCATCAGCGAACCGCTGACCTCCGCCGGGTTCAGCGGTTGCGTCTTGTTGATTACGACCGTCGTTACCACGGCGCCAATGGCCAAGCCAAACAAAAAAATATAGGCATATTTGAAATGAAACTTCAATCCTGGGAAAAACAGTTTGGCAAACGACTTCGCTTGCGGCGCATAGCGGTAGCGAGGGATGGCATTCATGATGCGTTTCTTCAAATTCACGGAGGGAGTCTCGGGAGTTATTTGGGCGAGCGCCTCGCTCATTCTCTTGAGATCGCGGTGCAGCCGCTGCGCCTGCGCATCATTCGCCAGATGTTCGTGCAGTCGAACTTTCTCCGCTTCGGTCAGCTCGCCATCGATCTCTTTGTGGATGGCCTCGAGTAATTGCTTTTCAGTCATTGGGCGTTACACCTTCTTTAATCAAGATCTCACGTAAATTTTGGCGCGCCGAAAACAATCGCGACTTAACGGTTTTTTCAGGAACTTCGATGATGTAGCTGATCTCTTCGTAAGAAAACCCCTCAAAATGCCTGAGGATGATAACGACCCGGTAGTCAATGTCGAGCTTCATCAAGGCGCCGAGCAGGGATTCGCGCAGCGCCGCGTCGCTGTAATTCTCCTCCGGGGTTTTGTCAAGGGCTAACAGAGTGGACGGCGGCTCGCCAGCCGCTCGCTTTTGCTTAATAAAATTGATGGACTCGTTAATCGCCATGCGATAAATCCAACTGAATAATTTATGTTTTGGGTTGAAAGCCGCCAGATTTTCATACAGTTTTACAAACACCGTCTGGGTGATATCCTCGGCGTCATCGCGATTGTGAACGATGCGCAAAGCCGCATTATAAATCGGTTTTTGGTAGCGGTCAACGATGGTCTCGAACGCATTCACATTCCCGGACAAACACTCGCCGACCAACTGCGCGTCATCGCGTTCTGTCATAAGTACAACACACCCCCTCGAAAGTTGGCGGGTTTTTAATTTTTTTGATTAAACCTTTTAGCCTGTTTGAGAAAAGCTGAAAAGAAAGGACAAGTGAATATACTAAAGCGACTTGGGAAATGTCAATTGGAATCTCAGTCAATTTCAAAAACCGTGTCGAAGCCAGCGTAGCGAAACACATCGCGAATATACTTGTTCAAACCACACAGCTTGAGGCCTTCGCCGGATTCATTGAGGCGTTTCTGGGTGGCGAGCAGAACGCTGAGACCGGCGCTGGAAATATAATCCAGCTCATTGAAATTGACGACGCACGATTTTTGCAAATTATCAAAAATCGGCCGCGCTTTCTCCACTTGCGAGGCGTCGAAGCGGCCGCTCAGCACCAGCTCTCCTTTGTCATTGACTTTAGCATCGAACATATCATTTCTCCAGATGTTTGGTTAAGATAATTTTGCTGCAGCGATCTTTGTATTCGTAATCGATTTTGTCCACCATCTTTTTAACGAGGTGGATACCCAGCCCCCCCACCTTTCGCTCGCCGAGATGTTGATCCAAATTGAGCTCGGGCCGCTTGGTGATGTCAAAAGGCTCCACGTCAAAATCTGTTAGTGCGATGGTAATATCCTTATTCCTTTTTTCAAGCTCGATCAAAACCTCGTTTTGATTTTCAGCGTTGTATTTTACAACATTGGTGAACAATTCTTCCACCACGAGATTTAAAGCGAACAGAACCCCTTGATCAAAATCATGCCGCTCGGCAAAGGTCGCAATAAATTTGAAAATCGAGTTTAACGAGTTAATATCTCGTTTGAATCGCTTTTGCATGTTAGGGCTTCCATCACAAAATCAACTGAACAGCTCCCTAATATCTTCCACCGATAACTGTTTGAACAGACCGGCTTCGGCGGCGATGATATTGGATACCAGCTCTTTCTTGCGCGCCTGCAGTTGCAAAATTTTTTCTTCGACGGTGCCGCGGGTAATCATCTTGTAAACGAAGACCCGCTTCTCCTGGCCAATGCGGTGGCTGCGGTCCGTGGCCTGCGCTTCCACCGCTGGGTTCCACCACGGGTCGAAATGAATGACGTAGTCCGCGGCGGTAAGATTCAGCCCGGTGCCGCCGGCGCGCAGGCTGATGAGAAAAACTCCGCATTCCGGGTCGTTTTGAAATCGCTGCACGCAGCTTTTGCGATCGCGGGTGCGGCCATCCAAATATTCGTAGCCAATGCCAGCGCGGTCAAAATAGCTGCGGATGACGGTCAACATTTTGACGAACTGGGAAAAAATCAAAACCTTGTGTTTTTCAGCCAGAATTTCGTGAACGCTTTCGATGAGGGTGTCGTACTTGCCGGCGCTGTGGCTGAAATCTTTTTCCACCAAAACCGGGTGGCAGGCGATCTGCCGCAGCTTCACCAACCCCTCGAGAACGTTCATACGGGCTTTATCCAGACCGACGTCGGCAATTTGTTTGAGCAGGGCCGCGCGAAAGTAATCCCGCCACTGGTTGTAAATTTTTTCCTGCTGGGGAGACATCTCGCAAAACACCACATTTTCCACTTTTGGCGGCAGCTCTTTTTCCACCTCCTCTTTGGTGCGCCGCAGCAAAAAGGGAAACACCATTTTTCGCAGCAGCTCCGCGACGCGGTCGTCGCGGTTTTGCTCGATTGGCCGCGCAAACACCTCCTTGAAGTAGGTCAGATTTCCCAGCAGCCCCGGATTTAAAAACGAAAACAACGACCACAATTCGATGGTGTTGTTTTCGATGGGGGTGCCGGTGAGCGCCAGCCGATGTTTGGCTTTCAGCAGCTTCACCGCTTTGGCAGTTTGCGACTGGGGATTTTTGATGTATTGCGACTCATCCAAAATCACGTAGGTGAATTGCACGTCTTTGAGAAAAATAATGTCGCTGCGCAGGGTGCCGTAACTGGTGAGAATGATATCGTAATTAGCATAATTTTTCGTGGTGCGGTCGCGCTCAACACCGGTTTGATTGAACACCCGCAGGCTGGGCGCAAAGCGGGCGATCTCGTTGCGCCAATTGAAAACCACCGACGTGGGCGCAACGATCAAACTGGGCGAGTCCGCACCGTTCTGATGCACGTCTAACAGCAGCGCCAGCGCCTGAATGGTTTTGCCCAATCCCATATCGTCGGCCAGGCAGCCGCCGAATTGAAATTCCCGCAAAAAGTGCAGCCAGTTGTGGCCGGCTTTTTGATAGGGCCGCAGCTCGCCATTCAACGTTAGCGGCGCCGGCATCTCTTTGATGCCGTCGAAATTTTGCAATTGCTTCAGCTTTTTCTTATAAGGCTCATCGAAATCTTTGGCGCTGGCCTCGTCGAACAACTCGTCGATGAGCGTGGCATGAAAATGTGAAAGCTTGAGCCGGCCCTCCTCCGCTTCAGATAAATTCAGCACGTGGCGAAAACGATCGAGCCACGGTTTCGGAAGCTGCGCCGAGCTGCCGTCGGCAAGCTTCACAAACGAGCTTTTTTGTTTGAGCGCTTTGCGCAGTTCTTTGAGCGAAAGCAGGACGCCTCCAAAATCGATCTCCACATTCAGATCGAACCAGTCGATGCCGGATTCCACCGCCACCCGCACTTTCGCCGGCCAGCGATTGACTTTGAAGCGTTTCAGTTGCTCTTCTCCAAAAAGCGAGAATCCGGCGCTGAGGAGTTGCGGCACTTCTTCCAGCAGCCAAATAAGCGACTTGTTTTTACGAGTCGTCACTCGGCCGTCGTGAGTCAGCTTAACGCTGGTATTTAACAGCGACTGCAGCGCTTCCGCTTCCTGCTTGCGGTTGCGCTCGACTTTTACAAAGCTATTTTCGGAAACGTCCGCGCCCCAGAGCGTTGGCCGCGAATCGTTGATATCCACTTCCAGGTTGCCGTAGCAAAAACGCAGCTTGATCGCGATCCCTTCATCAAACTCACTTAAATAAAGCCGCTTCTCCGAAATTTCAGCGACGGTCTTGGTTTTCGCCCCTTCCGGCAACCGCACGTGTTCAAAGAGATCGATTTGCGAAGAGATCGCGCTCAAGAATTTCGGAACATCTTCTTTGGGGATGCTCAGCTCGTAATTCTGGCGGGTAAATGGAATCAAAGACGCGGCGTGATTCATGCCCTCAATTTCGACGAGCTGGCCGGGCAGCAACAACCACAGCGGCTCGGAGGTGAGCACACGGACATTGGCGTCAATCGGGAATTCTTCCCCGAACAAATTTAGGTAGGGATAAAAATGAGTCTGATCGGCCTCCTCGGTTAGCCGGAACTCAACGCGCCCTTTTTCCGCGGCAAACTTGATGGGCGCGCCCAAATGCGAGCCGCTGTGAAAATAGAGATTCCGGTCGCGCAGCAGCGTAAACAGAAAGCCAATTTTTTCGCCAAATTTAAATTTATAACTGCTGCGATTTGGGTAAGCGTAGTAGCCGAAGGGTCTGGCTTCTCCCCACTCTTTTAGGAAATTTAACGCTAAATTATCGTAGTGGCTGCTGGCGATGGTAGAGTCGGAAAAATCGTAAAAACTTAACTCCCGCAGTGCGCCAAGCGTGCCGTCTTTTTTGCACCGCGCTTTGCGCACCGTGATCGTCCAATCCAGAAAACCGGTCTCGAGCGTAAAAATCAATTGCCATTTGTTAGGCGCTTCTGCAGCGGCGGATTTGCCATCATCGAGCTGAGTTAAATAGGCTTGCCAACCCGGCGCCGCCGGCGATTCTATTTGGGCGGACTGGTGCTGATAAAAATCCTTGGCGGTCAGCAGCGCCGCCACGATGTGCTTGCAGGTATCCCAGTAGGGGCAGTTGCATTCTGCCTGAAGCCAGCCGTCCTCCTCCTGCTGGACTTCGACCAGGTAGTCGTTGGCGCCGGAAACCACTGCTTTGAAGAAGTCGGGGGCGCTTTCAATGAGCTGCACCCGGCCGGCGCGATGATAGCTGGCACCGCGTTCATAAATCATGCGCGGCACAAGCTTGCGGATGTCGGTGATAGTAATGTTCATTTTCAAAAATAAATCTAAAACTTTTGAATTGAACTGCAAGCAATAATCTGCTGGCCAAACAGAAGGAGAACGTTGGCCGCTCCCACGCGGCTACACTCCAGCGCTCCCACGCAGAGCGGGGGAGCGAGAAAGGTTCACTTTACTTTCCGACTTGCATTGGTTTCGCTGGGGATTTGTTGGAGAGCCGAGCACGGAGACAAAATCCCAGCGAGCGGGAGCATCGGCGCAAAGGTTTTTTCGCTTGACATTCTTGCGATTAATCTGTATTATTTTTTTAAAATTTACCGTCCAGGAGACGACGATGCCTCTCATTGAAACCCTCGGTGTAATTCTCACCTCCGCCACCGCCAAAACCGTTGCCCGGTTTATAGATGATAAAATCAGCGAATACATTCGCCAAAAGTTTGGCGGCAAAGCCACGGCTGAAATCGCCGCGCTCAAAAAAGAAGTTGAGACTCTCAAGCAGCAGTTGGAAAAAAAGCCAGCGGACAACATCACAGACGATGAAGTGGAGGCGCTGCGCAAAAAAATCTCCCAGATTGAGTTGAAACAGAGCCCGCTGCCGGCGGAGATCATTTCCAACGAAGTCTTTCAAAAATGGAGCGAAAAGGAAGCGCCGGTGGAAGATCAGGCGCGGCTGGCGGCGCGCCAACTCGAGGTGTTAATTGACCAGGCCGACGCCCTTGGGATTCCCACTCAAAAACGCCTGCAGATGGTGGATGTGGCCGCTGCCATCATGGCCAATTGCGACGAACTTGAACAAGCCCGCTTCACGGCGCGGCTGACGGGTTCTCGCGCCGATAAAGAGCAGGAAAAAAACGCGGCCATCCAGTTGCGAAAAAATATTTTTCAAGCCCGGGATTTTTTAAAGGGCTATTGACGCAGGGCTAAGCAATGAGTTTAGTCAAAGACTTTGAATCGCTCTTTCTCGAATATGATGGGCGAGCCAAAAACTTGGGAACCTTCACCAAAAGCCTGCGCGATCTTCTTCACCGCCTCGCCGATGACCCGCTGATAGAGGTGAAGGAACGGCAAAAAATCAGCTCCCTCATTGCCACTCTCGATACCGAGCTGGAAGAGTTTCACGAGTTGGATGAGACTCGCGGTAAAGAAAAAGAGCTAAAAGAAATACTGATTAAAATTCGCACCATTATCAACGACTTTCGCCACAGCGAAATTTATAAACGCTTCCGCCAAAGCCAGCAGGATAGCCAGAATCTTGCACCGGAGGAACCGCGCTCCGTTGCGTCGCCGCCCTCACGCGAGGACCGCGTCCCATCTCCCGAAGCAAAAACTCTCGTTACCGTTCACGTTGACGAAAGCTGGCGTGCGGCGATCAACATCGCCAAAGAAATCAAGCCGCACGGCAACGTGGAAGAAATTTTGACCGTCGCCAGAGAACTGCGCACCATGGCTTCGCAGCAAGGCCGAATCGAGCATATTTCCCGGGCGCCGCAGGGAGCGCCCGCCATCAATTAGTTGAGGAGCCGCTAAAAGCAATGGCAACCAATTCCAAAGACGACGCCGCCAAAAACTATTTGGAAGCGATTAAGCAGAACCCCAACGACGATCGCGCCTACAACGATCTCGGCAATTTTTATTTTGACCGCGGCGATTACGAGCAGGCCATCGAGCTTTATCAGAAGGCGCTGACTCTGAATCCGCAGCACTGGGTCTATTTTTCCAACATCGGCGACGCCAACCGCCAGCTCAAAAATTGGGATGGCGCGCTCGAGAATTATCAAAAGGCGCTCGCCATCAATCCCAACAGCGATTGGCTGAACAACAGCATCGGGGTGGTTTATTCGTGGCTGGATCAGCAGGAGCAGGCGATCGACTATTATCTAAAAGCAGTGAAGATCAAGCCCGCGGCCATCTACTACAAAAATATCGCCGACAGTTACCGCGCGCTGCGCAACTGGCCGGACGCCATCGATTATTATCACGAGTCGCTGAATTTGGATCCGAATAACGCCGGCGCACTCAACAGTTTGGGCGTCACACTTTATTCCAGCGGCGATTACCAACAGGCCATTGCCTATTATCAGCAAGCCATCGCCATCAATCCCGACGAGTTCGTTTATTACGCCAATATCGGCGACGCCTACAACAAACTGCGCAATTGGCCGGAAGCGGCGCGCTGGTATCAGCAGGCCTTGGAAAAAAACCCCAATGATTTTTTGTTGGTAGCCGGGCTCGCCGACGTCTATCGCTCGCAGGGCAAATGGAACGAGGCCGTGGAATATTATACCCGTGCGCTGGTGCTCAATCCCAACGACGCCGTCGTTCACAACGGTTTGGGCATCGCCTACTATTCCCTGCAAAAACACGAGCTGGCCATCGAGCATTACAAAAAGGCCATCGCCATCAACCCCAATTATAATATCTATCACGCCAATCTCGGTGATGTTTATCGCGGCCTGCGCAAGTGGGATGACGCCATTGCGCGCTACATTCAAGCATTGGCCATCGCTCCAGACGACGATATTATCCTCAACAGTCTCGGCGTATGTTATTATTCGAAAGGCGAACACAAGCAAGCCATCGAGTGTTACGAAAAAGCCCTGGCCATCAATTCACAAAACCCGGTGTATCATGCCAATCTCGGCGACGCCTTCAACGCTCTGAAGCAGCCGAAGCAGGCTGTCGAGTATTATAACCGCGCCCTGCAAATCAATCCCGAGGACGATCTTTCGTACGAAGGACTTGGCAACGCTTTCAGTGAAATGGGGAAATATGCCAAAGCCATCGAACACTATCAAAAAGCCATCGCGATTCAGCCGCGGCCGAATTTCTACAGCCGCATCGGCAATCTCTATCGCCGGCTGAGAAATTACGACGCCGCCATCGAACAATATGAAAAGGCGATTGCGCTGGCGGCGCAGTCCGACCCCAGCGACACAACTTACCGCAAGCTACTTGGCTTGGCGTTCAACGATCGCGGGGTGGATTTTGACAGCCAGGGGAAATTGCAGGAGGCGCTGGCGGATTACAAAAAGGCGGTGCAGCTCAACCCCGACGACCCGGTGATTTTTCACAATCTATTTCTGGTTTATCGCGATCTCGGAAATAGTAAAGCGGCGGAGGAAAGCTTGCAGAAGGCGATTCAGCTTAATCCCGACAACCCCGTTTATCTTGACGAGCTGAAAAAATTGCAGGATAAAAAATAAAACCTTGGGGCTGTCCAAAAAGGGTGAAAAATGTCATTGCGAGGAGCGGCAGCGACGAAGCAATCCCAGGATTTAAGCACGAATCTGGAGATTGCTTCGCTTCGCTCGCCTGCCTGCGCAGGCAGGCAATGACAGATGACCTTTTTGGACAGCCCCAAGGTTAAGGTTTCTTCACTTCGATAAATACATCTCCGCGCCCGGCCCAACTGGCAAGCCTAAGACAATCCAAACAATCAACAACGCGATCCACGCAATCAAAAAGCTCACCGTAAAGGGTAGCATCGTCGCCACCACCGTGCCGATGCCAGCGTCGGTTTTGTAGCGCTGCACAAAAGCGATGATGAGCGCAAAGTAGGTCATCATCGGCGAGATCACGTTGCTGACCGAATCGCCGATGCGGTAGGCGTTTTGGGTGAATTCTGGAGTGAAACCCAAAATCATGAACATCGGAATAAACACCGGGGCCATGATCGCCCATTTCGCCGAGGCGCTGCCCATAAACAAATTGATGAACGCCGCCACCAAAATAAAACTCACAATCAGCGGGATGCCCTCGAAATGAATCGCCTGCAAAAATTCCGCGCCCTTCACGGCGAAAATCAGGCCGAGGTTCGTCCACGAAAAATATGCCACAAATTGCGCGGCAAAAAATACCAGCACGATGTAAAGGCCAAGTGTGCTCATGGCCTTGCCCATGCTTTTGGCGACGTCGGAATCGCTGCGCAGGGTGCGCGCGCCGACCCCGTAGGCAATTCCGGTGACCGCTCCCGCGAAAAAAATAATGGCGACGATGCCACGCAAAAACGGTGAATGCAGCACGTCGCCGGTGGCAGGATCGCGCAGCACGCCGTCGCTCGGCACCACGGCCCAAAGCAACAAAATCGTGAAAATTATTGCGGCAACCGCCGCGAAAAGCAGGCCGCGTTTTTCATCGGCAGACAACTTTTCAATCGCCATCGGCTTTTCGTCGCCGTCGTATTTTCCCAGACGCGGCTCGACGATCTTTTCCGAAACCAGCGTGCCCACGATCGCAATCACAAACGTGGAAACCACCATAAAATAATAGTTGCACGCCGGATTGACCAGGTAACTCGGATCAATAATTTTGGCCGCTTCTTCGGAAATGCCGGCCAGCAGCGGATCCACCGTGCCCAGCAGCAGATTGGCGCTGTAACCGCCAGAGACGCCGGCAAACGCCGCCGCCAGCCCGGCAATGGGGTGACGGCCCACCGCCAGGAAAATCGTCGCGCCCAACGGCACCAGCAAAACGTAACCAATCTCCGAGGCCATGTTAGAAAGGACGCCAGCGAAAACAATTGTGAACGTCAGCAGCCTGGGCGGCGCCGACAGCACCATCAAGCGGATGCCGGCGCCAATTAAACCGCTGCCCTCCGCCACGCCGATTCCCAGCAGCGCCACCAGCACCGTTCCCAGCGGCGCGAAGCTGGTGAAATTGCGCACCATGTCGGTGGTCATCCGGCGCAGGCCGTCGCCGGAAAGCAGGCTCACCGGGTGGATGGTTTCGCCGGTGCCGGGGTGCAGCGCCGAAATTTCAAACATCGCGGCGACGCCGGACGCGATCACCACCGTCAATGCGAACAGCGCAAACAGGCTGGCCGGGTGCGGCAGCAGGTTGCCGACTTTTTCGACGCCGTCTAACAGGCGGCCCAAAAACTGGGCGCTGATTTTGAATTTGAATTTCATCGCTTTCCTTTCATTTTATGAAGCAGCGGCGGGTGGTGATAATCTAAAATTTTTGTGATCGTGCGCAAGCAAATAAATCAATTTCGCTTCAAACCAGATCCAACACGGTTTGCAACCGTCTTTTAGGTGCACATCGAGGGAAATACAATCAATAGTCAATCCCGCAGCGCTTGCTCAAAATCCTCTAAAATATCCTCCGTGGCTTCGATGCCCACGGACATGCGGATCAGCCCGTCGGTGATTCCTAATTTGTGGCGATCTTCCGGCGACAAACCCGCGTGCGAGGTGATCGCCGGCCGCGTGAGCAGCGACTCCACGCCACCGAGACTCGGCGCGATGGTTGGCAGCGTCACCTTTTTCATGAATTGCTCCGCTGCGCGTAAATCTTCTTTTCCGCGAAGCGGATCGCCTGCCTGCGCAGGCCGGGTACCCGACAGCTCAAAACTCAACATGCCGCTGAAGCCATCGAACATCTCCTTAGCCCGCTTATGCCCCGGATGACTTTCGAGTCCGGGATAATTCACTTTCGAAATTTTCGGGTGGCGTTCTAAAAACTGCGCGATTTTGAGAGCGCTTTCATTGTGCTGTTTCATGCGCACCGCCAGGGTTTTCATGCCGCGATGCAAAAGAAAACAGGCGTGCGGATCGAGCGAGCCGCCGAGGTGATTGAGCTTGTGGGTGATCTTTTCAATCAGTTCCGCGCGGCCGATGACCGCGCCGGCCACGATGTCGTTGTGGCCGTTCAAATATTTGGTGCAACTGTGCAGCGACAGATCGAACCCCCATTCCGCGGGCCGAAAATTGATGGGACTCGCGAAGGTGTTGTCGATCAGCGAAACCAGCCCGTGGGCTTGGGCAAATTTCGGCACGGCTTGTAATTCTCCAACTTCAATTAACGGATTTGTCATCGTCTCCACGTAAATGGCTTTGGTATTCGGACGCAATTTGCTTTTCCATGAATCGGGATCCGCGGCATCGATGAAATCGAACTCGATTCCAAACGCCGGCAAATCCCGATTGACGAAATCGTGGGTGCCGCCGTAGAGGCAATTTTGCGCCAGCAGGTGATCGCCGGCACTCAGCACTGTGAGCAGCGCCGTGGAAATCGCGGCCATGCCGCTGCTGGTCACCAAAGCGGCTTCCGCATTTTCCAGCGCCGCTAATTTTTGATGAAGCGCGACATGATTGGGCGTGTTGTTGAGGCGGATGTATTTGAGATCGTGGTAGCTGGTTTCGCCGGCGTACTCGAACATCGCCGTTTGATAAATCGGCATAGTGACCGCGCCGCTGATGCGCGGCTCCGGCTCGCCAGCATGAATGAGCTTGGTTTCGATACGTTTGAAACTCGGCATGAGATTCTCCTTTTAATTTTTGATTGAATCAAAAATAGCGCTTAAAGGAGAATCATGCAAGTTCGTATCATGTTGTGGCCGGTGGTGAGACGAACTTAAGCCAGGAAAATATAAACGTAGATCGCTGTTTTATTCGCCACACCGGAGCGCTTCATGCCCTTTTTCACAAAATAATTCACCACGTTTTGCGCATCGTGATTAGAATCGGCTTGCCATTGCAGCCAGTTGAGAGGGTTGCCAAGTGCGGCTTTCCTTTTGGCGGGATCATCCGTAATGCCAATTTTCCAGTCCGTGTACTTCGCGCTTACCGTGTTTTCAATTTGCCGGATGATGGTTTTTTCAGATGCCATACCAAAGTTGCTTCTCCTGTTGCATAAGTGTCCGGCACAGGATTTGGCAATTGGCGTACCATCTTTTGGCGGGTCTGCAAGCGAAATTGTTGCCGCGCTAAGTCACAATAAGAATTAGCTCTTAACTTATGGATGTAGAAAGGTGGCGGCGCATTCAGGTTGTCATTTTCCCGAGATGCGTCGCGGGCAGGAACAAGACATTCAATTTCGATGAAGGATGTTTAACCGGCAGAGTTCCGAAACACAAAATTTTGAAATGACGAGCAAATTCAGTAGCTGGAATACTGAGATTCGGATTTGCTGGTATTTCAACTTTCGTATTTTTAGAATCGCATTTACTCAGCGCTCAAAAAACGCTCGGGATTTTTTTCAAAAGCGATTTTCTCGGACTCGTTGCAAAAATAATAGGTCTCGCCGTTGAACTCGGTGGTGAGTTTGATCTGGGTTTTGTCCAGCTCCATTCCACAGACGGGATCAGTGACCAGATTGGACACCAGCGAGTCCGCCTGCGATCGCGCGCTGGACACCGATTGCTGCTGGGCAGATTTCTCGCTGCAAGTCACAAGCAACAGACACGATAAAAAAAGAACGGCCATCAAAAAGACGCGCATGTTGAACCTCCTCATTGTTTAATTTTATGAATTTAATGCGGATGATGATGTTTCTCACTTTGTGAATGGGAATAACCGCGCAGGCGATCGTATTCCGCGATTTGCTGTTCGGAAAGAATCGCCTTCATCGCCAAATGCGCTTTGAGATGAACGAAGCGCAGCTCGCCGCGCAGGCGCGCGATCTCCGAAATCAGTGCTCGCAGTTGGCGCTCATCCATTTGAGCGGTGGCAAACAGGCTGTCCAGCATTTTTTCTTTTGCGATGTAGATTCCGCCCAATCGCATCGCTTCGCTTAACATTTCCGCGAAGACGTTTTTAGTTTGATTAAGTTGCTCGGGGCTCAGGTTAAGTTGGTCGGCGAGTTCCAAAACGTGTTTGGGTCCGGGATAGTGATTCAACTCGGCGGCTTTCGCCAAGCCCATGCCGTGTCCGGCAAGATAGCCCTGCACCTCCTCGGCCGAAAGCGCTTTGATGGTTTGGTTTTTCTGTTCAAAATGAGCGGGTGTTTGGGCCAGCAAGTTAGAACCAAAGAAGATCAGCGCGAACAGCGCCGTCTGTCTTTTTCTGAATATTAAGTTCGATGTCATAGTCCTCCGAAGTCCTCCAAAAAAATCAATGTTCAATGTTGGTGTTGCGCACCGGCATGCTCGTGGGTGATATCCCATTTCACCTGGCCTACTTTCACGCCTTCCACCACGCCCTGTCCGTTGTGCCAGCCGAGTCCGCAATCCGGGCAGACCGCCTTTTTCGCCAGCAGATGATCGTGGCAAGGGCACTCGCCCTCTTTGAGCGCGCACCAATCGCAGGCGGGCTGGACGCAGCAATTGTATTTTCCCGCCGCGGTTAATTCGGACTTCATCGTCTTTAATTCAGATTTGATGTTTGCCAGCCGTGTATCGGGTGTCAAGGCTGCGGTGGTATCGGCAACGGATTGCGGTTTGCGAATCTCGCGTTCTTTTTCAAGCGAATGACATGAGATGAAAATGAATGAAACAGTGAACAGAAAAATCAGCACTTTCATTTGGAACCTCCGATTGCGGCATAAATCTCCGCGTGATTTATTTGAAGTTCGACAACGGATCCGGCAGCTGGAAATCCAACTTCAGCGGCGCTTGGGGTTTGAGGCCGCCGTACTTTTGCTGCACCATTTCCACGATGTGCGGCTTTTTGTGTCCCGCCGCCAACTGCTGGGCGATGAACCCCTTCACTTCAAACGCGCCGTGGGGATGGTCGCAGGTGCAGGTATCCAGCGGGTCGCTGCAGTTGCCGCAGGGGCACATGAACTCGCGCGCGACGTCCAACACCGCGGCGGACTGCAGGGCCACGGGCACATTGGCGTTGTATTCGGATCCAGAATTGGACGCTCCGAATTTGAAAATCAAAAATCCCACCAGCACACCGGCGCCAACCAGCGCCGCCGCATACGGTAAGGTCAGCGACTTCGATTTGGCGTTCGGCTGGCTTTGTGAATGGCGCGGAATCACCGCCGCGCCGCAGTTGGGACAATAACGGCTTTTGCGAGTTACCGTTTGCTGACAGCTTTGACATTTCATAAGTTCTTTTCCGAAGTTGACGTTGACATTTAAATCTCGATTTGCAATCTTTCTTTGCGTTCTACCTGAGGGAAGGAAAGTGAGAATTATTAGTGATGTTTATAGTGAATTGGGCAAAACCCTATTAGGTTTGGACAAGCGATTCTGATTGCTGCAATCGTTGCCAAATTCTTTGCTAAAGTGTCGATTTCTTGGTCCACAGTTTTCCTCAAAATTGTGTTTAGCCTCATACCGACAGCATGGGGTCTTATTTTTATACAGACAGCTCATTACGCCAAGAGAAGAGAGGAGATAAGCCATGACTGAATTCCTCATTGGAGCCGCTTTCGTTGCTCTCATCTCTACCATTGTTGGTGTGGTTTTTTTGTATTTTGAACGAAAGCAAGAAGAAGAATTCAAAGCTCGTACTGGCAAAAAGTAGCCTCAGCGCCAGTAACCTTGCGAAGGTTTTTAAACTTTCGCAAGGTTTGAGCATCTCCCCTACTTCACCATCGTCATCTTTTGGACCAGCGAATTGCGTTTGCCGTCCTGCAATTTAACAAAATAAATTCCACTTGCAACGATCTTGCCGCTGTTGTCGGCGCCATCCCAAATGGCTGAATGGTCGCCGGCGCGCTGACGGCCGCTGAAAAGCAGTCGCACTTCCCGGCCTGTGATGTCGAAAATCGACAACCGGATATCCGCATCCTGCTTGAGTTGATAACGAATTGTCGTTTGCGGATTGAACGGATTGGGAAAATTAGGAAAGAGGGTGAATTCAGCCGGCGCAAGCGGACTGGAATCATCCACCGAAGTCACCGGACTCGCACTCAAAGCATAATACGTGCTCAATGAGCTAGCGTTGACCTGAACCGTATTCGCGCCGGTGTTGATCGTCGCTGCCAGCGTTTTCCAGGTTTGATCGTCATCGAAAAACATAAGGTGCATAGATTCTTCGGCGAAACCGCGGCGGTGAAGCTCATTTTCATCATAATGAAATTGAATCGAAATGTCGCGGTTGAAACTCATCATCATGCGGCCGCGCATGTGCCGGCCGTGGTCGCGAATGATTTCGGAGTAATATCCTTCAAACATTGTGGAGTCGATCATGCCCGGCAGGCTGTCGGGATGCACCTCCTCGAATTGGCAAAAAATGGAATCGGGGAACATCATGCCGTGCATACTTTGCGGCGGGTAGCCTATCCAATCGAGGCTGTCGGTCGGACAAAAAACCAGCGTGGTGTCTGGCGCATTGCGATGCACCCAGCGCCCGGACCACGGCGGCGCGCCGGTGGAATCCCGCCAAACCAAGCCATTAATTTCAAACACGATGATGAGCGGCGGGATATGTTGCGTCACCAAGCCGCCTTTAATCGTGATGGCCTCACCATCACTTGGACGCGCAGCGCCGCTGGGGGGTTCGTACCAGAACGGGCCGAATCCGAGTTGGTAGTCGCTGCTGCCGTCGTTGTTTTCATCGAGCAAATAACGAAAATGGAAAACACTGCTGTCAACTCTGGCCGTGCCCGAAACCGTCACCACCGCCAGCGAATCCGGCCAATCTTCGAGGTGGTTGCGATTATTATGTTGATGATCATGGTGCTGCGCCGTAAGCTGTGATACCTGGAAAGGCATTAAGCTCCACACACAAATCCCAAAAACAACCCCTGACCGCAACAGCTTCGCTAATGAACTCATGATAACCTCCAATGATTGATGCATCGAACTTTTGCTCACTTCGTTTTCAAAAATTTTTCCGGGTTGTTATCGAACGCCTCTTTGCAGCCTTGGGCGCAGAAGTAGTAGGTCTTGCCTTGATACTCACTGGTAGCCGCGGCTTTTTTCGGATCGACTTTCATTTTGCACACCGGGTCAATAGCTTTTTTCATCCAGCCAAGCATAGCCTCTCCTTTCATTTGTTTTTGGTTTTGTAATTTTTATTTTCCTCCGCATATACTACAAAAGGCTTCTTCTCACACTGGCGAATGACGTCATCCATTTTTTTGTCAGCCGGGAAGCGGAACACACGCAGATTCAGCTCTTTGATTTGCTTCACCTGCAACATGCCGATTTCCGCAGCCAGCGCCTTGATTTCCTCTTCTTTGGCTTCGGGTTTGAATTTGACCAGCACTTCAACGCTGTCTTTTTTTGCCGGTTGACTTTTAGGAGTCTCGGTTTTCTTTTCTTGCGGTAGGGCCGCCACTGCCAAAATCAACAGCAGCCCAACGGTTGTCAACAGAGTTTTCATTGTTCGTCCTCCAAAGTTTGGTGATGCATATTTCTTCATAAATTGTACAGAGTTGGATTGATGTGGTACTGGAGTACTGGAGTAATGGAGTAATGAAAGATCAAAAGCACTAATCCGGTACTCCAGTAATCCAATACTCCATAGCAATAAACCTTAACTAACTGACGATGCAATTTCATCATTATCTCCCAGAATCGCGAATTACGCATCCTCTCGCATCCCCCGCCCCTTCCACAAGTAGTAAATGACCGGGTAAACCGTCAGTTCCAGCAGCAGCGAGGTGAACAGTCCACCGACCATCGGCGCGGCGATGCGTTTCATCACGTCGGCGCCGGTACCCATGCTCCACATAATCGGCAGCAGGCCAACGAAGGTTGTGCCCACTGTCATCACTTTGGGACGAATGCGGCGCACCGCGCCTTCGTAAATGGCCTCGCGGAGATGGCCTAAGGTGCGCATCAGTCCCTGCTTTTTGGCGTTGTCGTGAGCAACATCCAAGTAGAGCAGCATCACCACGCCAGTTTCGGCATCGAGGCCGGCGAGGGCGATCATGCCAACCCAGACGGCGATGCTGAGATTGTAATCCAGCAAATAGAGCAGCCAGATCGCGCCCACCAGCGAAAACGGCACGGCAAGAAATACGATCATCGTTTTGGTGACGGAACGTGTGCTGAGATAGATGATCACGAAAATAATTAGAATGGTGAGCGGAATCACCACCATCAGGCGTTGCTTGGCGCGCTCCATGTATTCGTACTGCCCGCTCCAAACGATGTTATAGCCGGCAGGCAGTTTGATATTTTCCGCCACTGCCCGTTTCGCCATCTTCACATAAGTGCCGACATCGATGTCTTTGATATCAATGTAAACCCAAACGTTGGGACGGGTATCCTCAGTGCGAATCACCATCGGCCCTTTGTTAACACTGATGGTCGTAACCTGCCCCAGCGGAATTTGTTGGCCGGTGGGCGTGGGAATCAACACGCGCTTCAGCTCCTCGATGTTGTCGCGCAGCTCGCGGCTGTAACGCAAATTCACCGGGTAACGTTCGAGTCCTTCGACGGTGGTGGTAACGGACATCCCGCCCAGCGCCGATTGAATGACGTCGTGAATATCATCCACTGTCAAACCGTAACGAGCCGCTTCCTCGCGGTTGATGTGAAAATCAACATAGTTTCCACCGACGGCTCGCTCCGCAAACGCCGAGAGTGTATTCGGCACCTGCTTCACTACTGCCTCCACTTCTTTGCCAATGGCTTCGAGCGTTTTCAGATCCGCGCCGGAAATCTTCACGCCCACCGGGGTTTTGATGCCGGTGGAAAGCATATCCACGCGATTTTTGATGGGCATCGTCCAGACATTGGAAAGACCGGGAATGCGCAGCGCCGCATCCATCTCGTCGATGAGTTTCTGAACGGTCATGCCGTCGCGCCACTCTTCTTCGGGCTTGAGCATGATCGTGGTTTCAACCATGTCGAGCCCCGCGGGATCGGTGGCGGTTTCCGCGCGCCCGATTTTTCCGTACACGTGATGCACTTCCGGAAATTGCCGGATGATTTTATCCGTCTGCTGAAGAATCTCCCGCGCTTTGGTGACGCTGATGCCGGGCAGCGTCGTGGGCATGTAAAGGAGATCGCCTTCGTACAGCGGCGGCATGAATTCGTTGCCAATTTGGGTGAATGGGAAAACCGTCGCGATCATGATGACCACCGCCGCCACCAGCACAAATTTCTTCCAACGCAAGACGAAGTGCAAAACCGGATCGTAAATTCGAATCAAAAATCGGTTGATGGGATTTTTTTCTTCCGGACGAATGCGGCCGCGGATGAAGTAGCCCATCAAAATCGGCACGATGGTGATGGCTAAAAACGCCGACGCGCCCATGGCGTAAGTTTTCGTAAATGCGAGGGGCTTGAAAAGACGTCCCTCCTGCTGCTGCAAAGCAAAAACTGGCAGGAAGGAGACGGTCATCACTATTAACGAATAAAACAGCGACGGCCCGACTTCTTTCGAGGCGTCGGCGATGATCGACCAATGATCTTTTTTGCCGGCGTCGCGTTCGAGGTGCTTGTGGGCGTTTTCGATCATGATGATGCCGGCGTCCACCATCGCGCCGATGGCAATGGCGATGCCTCCCAGCGACATAATGTTGGCGTTGATGCCCTGATAGTACATGATCAGAAACGAAATCAGCACCGCCGTTGGCAGCGTGAAAATGGCCACGAAGCCGCTGCGCAAGTGCAGAAGAAAAATCAAACACACGATGCCGACCACGGTGATTTCTTCAATCAGCTTTTCGCGCAAATTGCTGATTGCGCGTTTGATCAGCGCCGAGCGATCATAAACAACTTCGATCTTCACGTCATCCGGCAGCCCGGCTTTCAGCACTTCCATTTTTTTCTTCACTGCGTCGATGACTTTCAACGCGTTCTCGCCGTAGCGCATGACGATGATGCCGCCCACGGCTTCGCCCTGGCCATTGAACTCACCGATACCGCGACGCATCTCCGGGCCGATCTGAATGTCCGCCACGTCGCGCAAATAGACCGGCGTGCCGCTCATTTTGTCGGCCATCAGCGGGATCATTTTCAAATCATTCATCGACTTGATGTAACCGAGGCCGCGAATCATGAATTCGGTCTCGCTCATTTCGATGGTCTCGCCGCCAACGTCGTGATTACTTTTGCGGATGGCCATCATCACCATATCGAGCGGAATGTTGTATGCCAGCAAGCGATTGGGATCGACGGTGACTTGATACTGTTTTACAAAACCGCCGATGCTCGCGACCTCCGAAACGCCCTCCACAGCGCTCAGCTCATATTTGAGATACCAGTCCTGAATCGAGCGCAGCTCGGCGAGATCGCGTTTGTCGGAAGTGAGCGCGTATTGAAACACCCAACCGACGCCTGTGGCGTCCGGGCCGAGCGCCGGCACGACTCCTTTCGGCAAACGGTTCGCCGCGTAATTGAGATATTCCAAAACCCGCGAGCGTGCCCAGTAGATGTCGGTGCCGTCTTCGAAAATCACATAAACCAGCGAGTAGCCAAAAAACGAGTATCCGCGCACCACCGTCGATCGCGGCACCGAGACCATCGCGGTGGTGAGCGGATAGGTCACCTGATCTTCCACGATGCGCGGCGACTGACCGTCGTACTTGGTGTAGATGATCACCTGCACGTCGCTCAAATCCGGGATAGCATCCACAGGCGTGTTGAGCATGGCGTAGATGCCGCCGAGGATGGCGAACACCGTCATCAGGATGACCAGAAATTTGTTGTTGATGGACCATTCTATAATTTTAGGTAACATGCTTTCTCTCCGTGCGAAGCAGAAAAAATCTGCTTGTATTTTCTGTCAAATTCTGTTATACTTGTTCAGCACTTAACTAGCGTTTGAAAATATGGGACTAATTTACAAACCAATCACACTCATCGGCACAGCCGGCACGCGAACCCTCCATGCGTTGATGGATACCAGCGCATCGCGTTGTTATATTCAGCGCGAGCAAGCTGTGCAAGTAGCCGCGCTTTCGAAAATGCCGGTCACGGTCACCCTGCGATTAGGCAAGGGCTCCACCAGTGTGGATGAGATGTTGAACAGCCTCGTTGAATTAGACGGACACCTGATCCCTTGGACTTTCATTGTCGTCCCTGACCTCACAGAGGAACTCATCATTGGATCAGACTTTTTCCAGCAATTGAAAATCAAACTCGATCCCGAGACTGAAGAAATCATCATTGACCCTTCTGCACTAAAAATCCAATTGATTTAGCCGAATCTTTCACTGCTTCTTCTCAATCAATTTCATCCCACATTTCGGGCAATCGCCTGGCGCATCCATGATCACTTCTGGATGCATCGAGCAGGTGTACTTCTTGCCAGCAACCTTTTTCACTTCGCCCATGTCGTGCCCGGAATGCTCTGGCATGTTGTGTCCGGAATGGTCGATTTCTTTACTTTCCCGCGGCATTTGGTGACCGGAGTGATCGTCCTGTTTGGGAGTCGATTGCATCTCGTGGCCAGTGTGATCCTCACGTTCTTCTTTTTTCGAGGTGCTCATAGACTGGCCGGCATGTCCGGCATGACTGCTGGTGAATTGCGCCACCGCCGTGCGCAGATTGCTTTCGGAGTCAATGAGAAATTGCGAGGACACCACGAGCTGCTCCCCTTCTTCCAAACCTTCGAGAATTTGCATGTAGCCGTCGGCTACCACTCCGCCTTTCACTTCGCGGACGTCAAAGTAGCCGCCGTCTTTCGCGACCACAGCAATGAGCCGTTCGCCGCTGCGAATGATCGCCTGCTCCGGCACCGCAATGGTTTCGTTGCTCATGTCCGAACGAAATCGCACCGTCGCGAACATCTCCGGACGCAGCTCAATTTCGCCGCGCGGATTCGGAAACTCCACGCGAACTTTGGCGGTGCGGCTCTCCATCGCTAACATTGGATAAATGAAAGTGACTTTGCCCGTGAAGGTTTTTCCGGGAATATAAGGCAACTCCATTTCTGCGGTCGCGCCGAGCTTGAGCCACGGCAGCTCGTATTCGTAAATGTCCGCCATCACCCAAACCGTGGCGAGATCGACGATTTTGAACAAATCCATTCCCGCCATCACGGCGGCGCCTTCCACCACCATTTTCTCCATCACGAAACCGTCGGCGGGAGAATAAAACGTAAGGGTTCGACGCGGCTGGCCGGTTTTTTCCAATTCAGCGATTTGTGCATCGGTGATGTCCCACAACTCAAGCCGTCGCCGCACACTTTCAACCAAATTTGCCGAACCGCTCAGCGTCTCTTTGACGCTGCTGCCGCTGAGAGCCTTTTGATAGCGCAGCGCCGTGAGATATTCCTCCTGCGTCGAAACCAAATCCGGCGAATACAATTCGAGCAGCGGTTGGCCCTTTTTCACCGGCTGACCGGTGTAGTTGACGTACAGCTTCTCCACCCAGCCCATGATTTTGGTGTTTACGGAGTAAAGGCGAGTCTCGTCCACATCGACTTTGCCCACAGTGCGGATAACTTTCGACAAGCGGCGTTTGCTTACCTCTTCAGTTTTCACGCCGATGTTTTGGATTACCGTCGGATCGATTTTAAACCCACTGCCCGAAGCTGCGGCGTCTTCTTCTCCCTCATAAACCGGCACCATGTCCATGCCGCAGTCCGGCGCTTTGCCCGGATTCGGCGACGTCAGCCACGGGTGCATCGGATCTTTGTAATACAGGATTTTTTTCTCCGATTGATCGCTTGCGGCTGGCGTCGTTATGCCGTCGCTGCTGGATTCAGAGGGCCGAAACAACAAGTAGCCAACGGCGACGCCGAAAATAATACTCAAAATGACTGTGATTCCTATTTTCTTCATGACTAATTACTCCTTAAATGCGAGCTGAAATCTCTTTAATATCCATGCCCACGGCCTGCTCCAACTGCGCGAGACTCGTCATGTAATTCATGACCGCCTCATAGTAATCCAACTTGGCCATGAGCAACATGCGGTAGGCGTCGATCAGCATCAGAAATTCCGTTTTGCCGGTTTGATACGCCGCCAACGTGGATTGCAGAGTCTGCTCGGCCTGCGGCACAATGGTGTTTTTACACAGCAGCAAAACATTTTTATTGCTCTCCACTTTCACCAGCGCCTGCTGCACTTCAAACAGAATCATGTTTTTCATTTCGGTGTACTGTTGTTCGGCGCGATTGACGTTGAGCTGGTTCTCCTGAACTTTGCCTTTGAATTTGCCTTTCGACCAAAACGCCAGCGGCACACTCACGCCGCCCATCAACGCCCAGAAGTCGTCGCCAGTGTCCGCCATGTCTTTGTACATGAAGCGCACCATCAAGTCGGGCACATACTCGCGTTTCGACAACGCCAACTCCGCGCGATTCATGCTGATGTTGTAATCCATCGCCTTCAACTCCGGTCGCGCCTCGAGAGCGATGGGCATCATTTGATCGAACGTCCACGTAGCCGTCGTGTCAGCCAGATCCGGAACCTGCCCCAGCAGTGAGTTGGCGGGACGATTGAGAATGGTGTTGATCATCGCCTCCGCAACTTTCCGCTCCTGCTCGAGGTTGATGCCCTCGGTGATGAGACTCGAGATCTCGGTCTGCGCGCGAAAGATGTCCACCTGTTTGCCCATTCCCACTTCGTACTGCTTCATCGCGATGTCAACAAATTGTCGCAGCAGCACTTGATTTTCGGAGTTGACTTTAATTTTGCGCTGCACGAGATAAAGCTCATAATACGCGGACTTCAAATCGCGGATGATTTTGCGCTCCAGCGCGCGGTAATTTTCCGCCGACATCTCCGCGTTGCTGCGCGCGGCTTTTGCCATGTTGGAAATTTTCCCGGGAAACGGGATCATTTGCTGCACGAAGTAATCCGTTTCCATCCCATCTTTGGCGGGGTTTGGAAAAGATTGGATGGGAGTTTGAAAAAATTCGATTCCAACTTGCGGCGCCTCCCAGGCCCGAGCCTGCCGGATCTGGGTGCGAGCAGCTTCGGTTTGCAACCGCGCCGCTTGCAAACCGGGATTATTTTTCAACGCCTCCGCAATTAATTCATCGAGATTGAGAACGCTGCCGTCCTGAGCGAATCCCGACGACGCCGCAAAAATTAAGGCGAATAAGCCAGAGACTAAAATATTTTTCATTCCACACCTGATCTAAAAATTGATGAAATAACCTTTGCACGTGCAAATAGACGCACGAATCGGTTTCAGTTACACCGTAACCGGGACTAAATGAGAGAGTCGAGAGGCGGAGAAATCAGATCAGGTACGAGGAGACGAAAACGTAGATTTTTTGAGAATCGAGAAATTTGGGTTGTTGATAGAGGTCGAAACTTGTGGGGGTAAATAAATGCGTATTGCCTTCGTTCTGATCAAACGAAAGAACCGCAGTACTCGTCTTGAATAACTCCTTGGAAGAGATTCGAATAATTTCAGATGAGTTGATGACGTTGGCGTTGCTTTGCGTGCTCTTGGTGGTGGAGCAACCGCAACTGGCTTTCTGCAATTGCGCGCCACTCATATCGCACGCGGCGGCCTTTGGAATGCAGCAGGACATCTTCTCCATGCCGGGAGTCGATTGGCAGACGGTGCTTACAAACGGGAGATTCAACAGCATGACCGGCACAATCAAAAAAGCCGCGAAGATTTTGGTGATTTGTTTCATGTCGTCTAAATCAAATTTCAAATCGCCTGGTTTAACGCTGGTTTGAAAAATAAGGTTTCCGCAGATAAAATCAAGTTTTATTTTTGAGGTTTTTAGCAGATATCATGCCACTGGCCGAAAGAAGTGAGTTAGTGAATGTATCTTCAAAGGCTTACACCGCTTCAAGCAGTCCGATAAAGTACGATGTATTCTTATCGCTGAGAAAATCAACCACCATCATTATCATTTTTAAGAAAACTATTCGTTTCTACTCTTCAAAAAAAAAACTTACTATTCGTAGGAACTTCTTGAAATAGTCCGTCGTATTGAAAGAAAAATTTTAATAATATTTGCCAATAGTCGGGTTGCCATGAACGAAGTCGATCAGCAAATCATCGCTTATCTGTTAAAGGATGCGCGCACCCCGCACGCGCAAATCGCCGATGAGATCGGTCTGTCGCGGCCCGCGGTAGCCGAGCGCGTCAAAAAGTTGGAGCAGAGCGGCGTCATCAAAGGCTACACAGCGATTGTCGATCCGGTAGCCGTGGGCCAGTCCATCACCGCTTTTATATCAGCGCGATATGCTGGCATCGTTAACAAAGAGGCCGATAAAGCCCTGCGCGACTTGGCCAAACGAAACGAGATTCTCGAAATTCATACGATCGCCGGCGAGGATTGCTTTCTGTTCAAAGTCCGCGCGGCGGACATCGACCAACTCAATGAGATCGTGAACTTACTCAAGAAAACGCCGCTGGAAATGACCACTAAAACCACCATCGTGCTGCAGACCTATTTCGAGAAAATCGGCGGCACGATGTTGAGAAGCGGATGAGTTTTAAATGTCGAATATCGCCATTCAATTACGATGGAATAGTGGATTGATGGATTATTGGATCAATGCTGTTCGCTTTTCATTAATCCATCAATACAAAACTCTATTACTCCGTGCGCTATACAACTGAGGCTTAAATATAGCCCTGTTAGATTTAATAATCATGTTAGTTTAGCAAGATTCGGCTGGCATTTGATTCCGAAAATTCTATTTTAGCTCGCTCAACGTGAGGGAAACATAAAATGGACAGCAAAGAAAATTTTAAAGCATATCTGGCGTGGGCGGCGGTGTGTTTCTTCTGGGGAACAACTTATCTCGCCATCCGCATTGGCGTGGAAAGCGTGCCGCCGGCGCTGTTCGCGGGCTTTCGATTTTTGGCCGCCGGCCTGGTTTTTTTGCCCTTTCTTCTGGCAAAAGGCTATAAGGTTCCGCGTGGCCGGGAATTGCTGGACAACGCCATCATCGGAATTGCGCTGCTGACCATCGCCAATGGCACGGTGGTTTGGGCAGAACAGTGGATTCCCAGCAGTTTAGCGGCGCTGATCGTGGCCACGCTGCCGTTTTTCATGGTGGGAATGGAAGCGGCCCTGCCGCGCGGCGATAAACTCAATCTCAAAAAGGTGCTTGGAATTCTGGTGGGTTTTTCCGGGCTCGTGTTGCTGCTGTGGCCGGATTTACAGGGATCAATTGATCCTAATTATTTGAAAGGAATTTTCGCGATGCTAATTCCGCCCATCGCGTGGGGCGCGGGATCGATTTATTCAAAATACCGCAAGTTTAAAAGCCACCCGTTTATGGGCGCGGCGATTCAGATGATCGTTGCCGGCGCGGTGCTCATAGCCGTTGGCGGCCTGGCGGGTGAATTTAGCCGACTCTATTTCAGTCCCAAAGGCTTTGCGGCAATTGGCTATCTTTTGGTTTTTGGATCGATCGTCGGCTACGGTTCTTATATTTATGCGCTGGCGAAACTGCCGGCCTCGATTGTCTCGATGTATGCCTATATCAACCCGGTGATTGCAGTCTTCCTCGGCTGGCTGATTTTGGGTGAACGATTAGACTGGATGGTCGCCGCCGCGACGCTTATTATCGTGGCGGGAGTGATGCTGGTAAAATCGGCGCCGCAGAAAAAAACCATTCCGCAGCCGGTTGAGAAGATTGAGACCCCAAATTTCAAGCAAAAAGAAGAATCTCTCGAAGCGGCGTAATTTGAATCTTAAACGGATACCGGTGATCATTTCTCCGGCATCCGTTTTTTCAACAAAATAATCGCGTTCTTAGCCGATCTCCTTCCCTTCCAGCAATAAATGTAGTTTTTGATCTGCACCAATTCGTTCAACCTGTACTGCTGGGCAGCACTTAAAAATTCGAACTCCGCTTGAATGCGCTTGACTTTTTCTGGCACAGTGATTGTCTCTAATTGAGCAAAAGCCGCACAAATTAGAGACGCCAACGAAGCGGTTTTACATTTTTGAGATCTAAGATTTCAAAATTTGTTTGAAAGAAAAGGGATCATTTCAAACACTAAACAAGTATAACGTCGGAATCAAAAACGAAAGGATGAGGGAGCAGTTCTATGGTAAACCGTGTGGATCTCATCGTTAACCAAGTCAACCTAAACGAGCTTAGCCAATTAACTGCAGAAATCAAAAATCTGCGCAGCGATTACTATCAGGAGGATATCGTCAATCGCGTGATAAACGACGAGTTTGTCGTATCGCTCAGCCCCGCATCTTTGCCTGAAATCAAAGACGCTTTGTGGGCGCTTTTGAAAATCGTCAACCCGGACCGCATCGCCATTCAAACCTGATTCCAGTTCCAAATTCGGAAGGTCGATATCAACACCGAAGCACACCGAAAGCACCAACTCGGAAATCGATAAATTAAATACCGCGGCACACTGAAAAGCACGGAATCCGCGCCTCTGTTTTATTTTTTCTTTTTCGATGCTTGGGATTTGGGCTTAGTGATCTTTTTTCCCTTAACTTTTTCTGCTACCTTCGCCTTCGGTTTGGACGACACAAGTGGCTGCGGTTTCAAAAATTTCGACCAGTGAAATTCTTTTGCGGGGTTAGGCTTGTTCAATGCGCAATGAATTAAGAAGCCCGCCGTCTTCTCCACAATCCATTCGAAATTTGTGGGCGTTACGGAATGATAGTCCGCATCCGGCGCCGGGTTGAGAAAATCGATGGCGTAGGGCACGCCGTCGCGCACCGCAAATTCCACGGTGTTCAAATCATAGCCCAAGGTCTGACAAATTTTTAAAACATCTTCCTGCACGCGCTTTTTCATTTTATTGCTCAGCGGCTGGGCGTCGGTCAAATATTGCTGACCGTAGGGCAACTTCGGATCATACGGCATAATATGGACATCCTTCTGCCCCACGCAATAGCAGCGATAATATTCCTGAAACTCAATGTTTTCCTGCAGCACCATGCAGGTGGTTCCGCTTTGATTGTAATAATGAAAAAATTCATCGGGGGCGTGCACTTTGTAAACCTTTTTCCAGCCGCCGCCGCTGTGCGGCTTGAGGAACGCGGGGAATTCGATATAGCGGAAAATTTCGTCCCAGTTCAATGGATAGATTAAATTTCTCATGGACTCCGTGGTGGTGCCCTCTGGATGAGCATTCTGCGGCAGCACCACCGTTTTCGGAATCGCGACCCCCAACTTCGTCATCAGCGCGTAGTTAAAAAATTTGTCGTCGGCGCTCCACCAAAACGGGTTGTTGACGACGTACGCCCCCTGCAGCACCGCCTGTTTCAAATAGGTTCGATAAAAAACCACGTCTTGCGAAATGCGATCGAGGATGACGGCGTAGGGGCAGGGCGCGTCCATGCGAACGCCGCCGACGGCCACGTATTCACCCACCACCTCCTGCTTAATTTTCTTGGCTTTTTCGTTTATCCGCTGAATCAGCGCCTCCGGAAACGAGTTTTCCATGCCGCGAAGGATGCCAATTTTCAACATAGCCACCTCTTGGTTTTTGTGAATGAGATCGTAATTATTAGAAAACGAAACGGCAGGGCTGCGGTGTTGGCTGCTAAATTCCGGCGTGAAAATATAAAATCTTTTTTCAAAAGTAAAGTGAAAACTCGGAAGTCAGGGGGTTTTGGAAACGGTTGCTCAAATAGAACTCGGATGATCAGAAAAAGTCGGATTTAAAATCCGAAAGTTTTCGGCAGCGTCCCTTCGCAGAAAAGATTTTTTCCTGTGTTCCTTAGGAAAAACCTTTGCGCTTTTGAGTCCATTCTCTTAAATTCGCCGTGAAACCAGTCGTCGCAACATGCGAAAAATTGTTTCATCTAATGATTCAATGAAAAATTAGACCACCGAAGAACGCCTAACCATCGAAGTTATTAAAATTCATTGATCAAAAAAGTCTTCAAAACCTCAAAATAACGTTCGGTCGTTTCGGTGTCTTTGGGTGTTTAATATTTTTATTTCTTGTGAAAAAAAATTAAGGAGAAACAATCTTCGTGGCTGCACCCCCGTCGGTTTTGTGCCTCGCCAGTTATTTTAAAGGCGCCGCGTTTCTCATCGAATGCAAACGAAATGGCGCACGCGTTACGTTGCTGACGGCAGAGAAATTGTTGAGCGAAAACTGGCCGCGCGATCACATTGACGAAATTCACGCCTTGTCGGATTTATACAACCTCGATCATGTGATCAACGGTGTCAGCTACCTCGCCCGCACTCGCAAGTTTGACGTCATCGTGGCGCTGGATGATTTCGATGTGGAAACCGCGGCCCGGCTGCGCGAACACCTGCGCACGCCCGGCATGGGCGACACCACCGCGCGCTACTTTCGCGACAAATTGGCGATGCGGGTGCAGGCGCGAGAGAGCAGCATACCTGTGCCGGATTTCATTCACGTGCTAAATTACGACCGTCTGCACGAATTCATGAAGCGCGTGCCGCCGCCGTGGGTGTTGAAGCCGCGGTCGCAGGCCTCGGCCATCGGCATCAAAAAAATCATCAATCAAAATCATTTGTGGAAAACGCTAGAAGAATTAGGAGATCGCCAATCCTTTCATTTGCTGGAAAAATACCTCAGCGGCGATGTCTATCACGTGGACTCTATTGTCTCGGAGCGCAAGGTGGTGTTCGCCGCGTTTCATAAATACGGCGCGCCGCCGATGAATGTGGCGCACGAAGGCGGCATCTTCACCAGCTTCACCATGAAACGGGCGGATCCCGAGATCGCCAAATTGCGAGAAATGAACAAAAAGCTAATCGCCAACTTTGGGTTGGTGCGCGGCGTTACCCACACGGAATTCATCAAAAGCAGCAACAACGGCCGATTCTATTTTCTCGAAACCGCGGCGCGGGTGGGCGGGGCGCATATCGCAGATCTGGTGGAGGCCGCGACGGGTGTTAACCTCTGGGTCGAGTGGGCGAAGTTGGAAATCGGGCGCGGGAAAAAAGCCTACACGCTTCCAAAGCTGCGAAGCGACTACGCCGGGCTGATCATCACCCTCGCCCGCCAGCCGCAACCCGATACCTCCGCGTATTGCGATCCGGAAATCACTTGGCGACTGCAGGATAAGAATCATCACGTGGGTTTAATTGTGCGAGCGAAAAAGTGGGATCGCGTGCAGGAGTTGCTGAACGAGTACCGCGAACGTTTCGCGCGCGATTTTCACGCCAGTTTGCCGCCGCCCGAAAAACCCACAAGCTGAATACCACAACCTTGCGAAGGTTCGGAACCTTCGCAAGGATAAGTGAAGAAAACTATGAAAATCGAACTTATTGGCGTCCCCCTCGATTTAGGCGCCAGCCGCCGCGGCGTGGATATGGGACCCTCGGCCATTCGCATTGCCGGCATCACCGAGCGCTTGCAGCGCATCGGCCATGAAGTGATCGATGCCGGCGATCTCGAAGTGGAGGCGCCGGAAGTACAGACCATACTCGATCCCAAACTCAAATACCTGCCGGAAATCACCAAGACTCTTTCGCAGCTCGCGCAACACGTCGGCGGCGCCCTGGAACGCGAGCATTTTCCGCTGGTGTTGGGGGGCGATCATTCTATTGCGATGGGCGCCATCGGCGGGGTGGCGGCTTATCTGCGCCAGCACAACAAAAAATTGGGCGTCCTCTGGATCGATGCTCACGGCGACATGAACACGCACGAGACCACCCTGAGCGGCAACATTCACGGGATGCCCTTTGCCGCGGTGTTAGGAAAAGGCGCACCGGAGTTGGTGAGCGTCGGCGGCGATTTTCAAAAAGTCCGGCCGCAGGATGCGGTATTGGTGGGCGCGCGCAACCTCGATCCGAAAGAGCAGCAATTGATTCGCGAAAGCGGCATCACCGTTTACACGATGGAAGACATCGACCGGCGAGGAATTTTTGAGGTGATGGTCGAGGCCGTGGAAATCGCCAGCCAGCACACTGATGCTCTCCACCTTAGTCTCGACCTGGATGCGCTCGATCCGCAGGTGGCACCGGGCGTCGGCACGCCGGTGCGCGGCGGCCTCACCTATCGTGAGGCACATACCGCAATGGAGATCATCGCCGGTACGCGGCGGTTGTGTTCAATGGAAGTGGTGGAGGTGAATCCGATTCTCGACTTCCGCAACACCACCGGAGAAGTAGCGGCGGAATTGGTGGAAAGCGCGTTGGGGAAAAGGATAATCTGATGGAACCTGTCCGCGAAAGCGGATCAGCTTTGCCGAAAATCTTATCTCCTATCTCAACGGACAGAGAGAAAGGTAGGCGAGGTTAACTGCTTTTGATTTTGTACGACGTCTTAATCTCCGCCGTCTTCCCCACCATTCCCGCTACCGAGCAGTATTTCTCAATAGAAAGCTGAATCGCCCGTTCGACGTCTTTGGGTTTGATGTCTTCGCCGGAGAGAACGTATTCCATTTTCACTTTCGTGAACACCCGCGGAAAGGTCTCCGCGCGTTCGGCATCGAGGTTGATATGAAATGCGGTGACGTTGGCGCGCATCTTTTTAAGCATCAACACCACGTCCATCGCGGAACACGCGCCCAAAGCCATCAACACCATCTCCACCGGACTGCTGGCGCCCGCCGAGCCCGCATCGTTTTTCGAAGTGTCGATGGTGAGCCAATGACCCGAGTCCGCTTTGGCAACAAACGTGTTGCCCTGAATTTGTTTGACGATGGCTTTCATTTTAATAAAGTCAGTGAGGCACGGAGTACACCGCCCGAATTAGCCCGCAACCCAAATAACCGCAAAGTTTGCTAAGAAAACGCAAAGCAACGCAAGGAAAAAGATTTGTTTTTTTTAGCGAACCTTTGCGCCGGCTTTGCGTTCTTTGCGGTCAAATATCTCTGTGCCTCTGTGGCGCTGATTTTTAAATAATATTCAACTTTTTACCAACCTTCTCAAATACCCCCGCCGCAAAATCGAGATCCTCCTTTGAATGCGTCGCGGAGTTCATCACGCGAATACGGTCTTTGCCCTTCGGTACTGTTGGGTAACTAATCGCCATGCCGAAAATTCCGTTCTCGAACAACGCCGCGCTGAACTCGCGCGCCTTCTTCGGGTCGCCGATCATCACTGGCGTGATGGGCGTCGTGGTGACACCCAAGTTGTAGCCTAAATTTTTTAATTTGGTTTGAAAGTAGCGCGTGTTCTGCCAAAGCTTTTCCACCAGATCGCCGGAAGCCGTTAAAATGTCCACGGCTTTGATGCATGCCGCCACGTCTGCCGGCGTCACCGCGCTGGAAAATAAAAACGGCCGCGCCCGCTGCCGCAAGTAATCGACGATCTTCTTTTTGCCGGCCACGTATCCGCCCACCACGCCAAACGCTTTCGACAGCGTGCCGACTTCGATATCTACTTTGCCGTGCAGCCCAAAATGATCCGCGATGCCGCGGCCCGCGCGGCCGAGCACGCCCTCGCCGTGGGCGTCGTCGGTCATCACCATCGCGTCGTATTTGGCGGCGACTTCCACAATTTCCGGCAGCGGCGCGATGTCGCCGTCCATGCTGAAAACGCCGTCCGTAACCACCAATTTGCGGCGGGCGGAGTTTTCTTCTTTCATTTTTTCCTCCAGAGAGGCCGCATCGCAGTGGGCATAGCGCACCGTTTTCGCTTTCGTGAGACGACAGGCGTCAATGATGCTGGCGTGGTTCAGCTCGTCAGAGAAAATCACGTCCTCCGGGCCCATCAAAGTCGGAATCGTCGCTACGTTGGAATTGAACCCGGATTGAAAGGAAATCGCTGCCTCGACGTTTTTGAATTTGGCAAGCTTGTCCTCTAACTCGAGGTGCAAGGTCATCGTCCCGGCAATCGATCTCACCGCTGCCGGTCCCACACCGTATTTTTCGATAGCATCTTGCGCCGCCTTTTTCAGCTCCGGATGATTCGCAAACCCGAGGTAATTGTTGGCGCACATGTTCAACACTTTTTTGCCATCCACTTCAATCCACGCGCCCATGGCCGAGCCGATGGTGCGAATGGTGTTGAAGAGTCCCTGATCTTTCAGCTGCTTTAATTCGTCATCGAGAAAACTCAAGTTCGCCATAGTTCCTCCTAATTCGTAACACGACATGAATGTCGTGGGTTCGACTCAAACATAAATGTTGAGTTACAAATTCAACTTTTCACGCAATTTTTCCAGCATCACTTTCGTAATCGCCGGCAAATCATACTGGTGCTGCCAGCCCCAATCGCGGCGGGCGCGTGAATCATCGATGGTCTTCGGCCAGGAATCGGCGATTTGCTGACGGAAGTCCGGCGCGTAATTGCAGCGGAATTCAGGAATGTATTTTTGAATCTCGCGCACCAATTGTTCGACGGTAAAACTCACTCCCGTCAAATTGTAGCTCGAACGGATTTTGATTTTTTGGGAATCGCATTGCATGATTTGAATCGCCGCTTGCACGGCGTCGTCCATGTACATCATCGGCAAGCAGGTTTCAGGGCCGACAAAGGAGGTGTAAACACGATCGCGCAGGGCTTCATAAAAAATCTCCACGGCGTAATCGGTTGTGCCGCCGCCGGGCTCGGTTTTGTAACTGATGATACCGGGATAGCGCACGCTGCGCACGTCCACATGAAACTTCATGAAATAGTACTGGCAGAGCATCTCACCAGTACGCTTGGTGATGCCGTACATTGTGCTGGGTTCCACCACCGTGTCCTGCGGCGTGTTCTCTTTTGGCGTCGTGGGGCCAAACACGGCAATGGAGCTGGGCCAGAAAACTTTGATGTTTTTGCCGCGGCACAAATCCAAAACATTCTTCAAGCCGGTGGTGTTGATTTCCCACGCCTGATCCGGATTCTGTTCGCCGCGCGCCGAGAGAATCGACGCGAGGTGAAAAATGGTATCGATGTGATAGCGCTCGATGATGTGGCGCAGCGCATCTTTTTGGGTGACGTCCACAATCTCGTGGGCGATGCGATACGGCGGGGTTGACGGCCGCACATCGAGCCCGACGATGTTTTCAACTCCGACGATAGCTTCTAACTTCTCGCTCAGTTCACTGCCGATTTGCCCGTTGATGCCGGTGATGAGGATTTTTTTCATAAACTATTTCTTCTTTTTTGAATTTCTCCAAAAATAATGCTTGAGCTACCGCTTCCCCGCCGCAGCCACCGCCACCAGCACCGGATCCCACACCGGCGCAAACGGCGGGGCGTAACTCACATCGAGATATGCCATTTCATTCAGCGTCATTTTGCTGGTGAGCGCGGCGGCCGGCTTAATTTTCCTTAATGGCCGCCCGGCGCTTTCTTGGTATGAGATCAATCAAAGAACGTAATGCCTTGTTCACCGTTTCCGAGTCAGGAAAATATTTTCGCACGTCCGGCTCTAACATTACGGCGCCATCTTCAAGCTTGAAGTACTGGACAACGGTTGTTCCATCCACTTTATGAACCTTAACCATATGTCCCGCACGATAGGCCTTGTAGTATTTGCCCTGGACGCCGCCAGCCATGTTTTTGAAATCATATTCAGGACGCATATCATTATCGACGTCCATTGACTTAGAATTTTTTTTCTTCATAAACTCTCCGTTCCGATGGGGTTGCTTTGCGGCAACTGATAAGACGAATATTTGCCCCTCGTTCTGTGTGAATTACAATCAGAATTCGTCCTTTTGAAGAGCAACCTAAATTGATATAACGTTTTTCAATACTTGAATGATATGGATCAGGAAATGTCATTAAAAAAGGATCATTAAAAATCGTCTTTGCCTCCTCAAAACTGATCTTGTGTTTTTTAAGATTTGCGTTGGCTTTGTTTTCATCCCATTCAAAGTTCAAGTTCATTGTAACTCGTCAGCAATTTAATAATTAGCGCAGTAGAAATCAAACCCTTTCACCGCTTCCCGCGCCGCAGCCACCGCCACCAGCACCGGATCCCACACCGGCGCAAACGGCGGGGCGTAACTCACATCGAGATATGCCATTTCATTCAGCGTCATTTTGCTGGTGAGCGCCGTTGTGAAAATTTCGATCTGTTTATCAAAGTGGTCAAATAAATTCAACATGATTTTGCATGTCTTTGTAATCGAGTACTTGGTAGATGAGCATCAACCCACGAATTTACATCACCTACGGGTGTACGCTGATGAGCAAAAACGAGACCGCAATGCTCGACGCCTTTAGAATGCAGTCGAAGAAAATCCTCGTCCTGAGTGAATAGGACCCTTTGCTCCTTTTTTGCAAAAGCGATATGCTCCTCATCACTTGCGCTGAGCATTCCAGCCTCCTTTGTTGTTAGAACGTTAATACCTCGTAGTCGCAACCCCTTCACAACGGAATTCGGAACATGCTCATCGGTGTAGAACTTAAGCTTTTTGCTCATTCAATTTTTCTGCAAGTTTTGAAGGTGTTTTTTGACGCAGGGCTTCGACAAAAGAGTCGCTCTGTTCGATGGATTGATCAATTTCAGATCTATGGTCATAGTAATAAGCGAGTGCTGCATAAACGTCTGCTAAAGTGAGATCATATTCGGCTGCGATTTCATCGGCGCTGCGGCCCAACATTTCATGCCAGATGACAATATTTTGTACCGTGATGCGATGTCCGGCTATCCTCGGTTTGCCGCCGGCAATTCCTTCAGTCATTTCGATGTGGCCATCTAATGTTTTGGTAATCATTTGTCAAGACCTCATGTTTTAAAACTTCATCTCTAAATTTAGTAAAGTTAAACCGATAATCAACACACTTCACCGCTTCCCCCGCGCCGCAGCCACCGCCACCAGCACCGGATCCCACACCGGCGCAAACGGCGGCGCGTAACTGAGATCGAGATAGGCCATCTCCTCCAGCGTCATTTTGTTGGTGAACGCCGCCGCAAAAATATCGATGCGCTTGCTGACGCCCTCCTCCCCCACCATCTGCGCGCCCAACAAGCGCCGGCTGCGTTTGTCCCAAATCACCGTCACGGTGATGGGCTTGACGCCGGGATAATAACCGGCTTTGGAATTCTCGGTAATTGTGATTGAATCCGGCTCAAAGCCGCTTTGCTTCGCCTGCTGAACGTTTAAACCCGTTTGCGCCACTTCTAAATTGAAGGTTTTGAAAACCGTCGTGCCCACTACGCCTTTGAAAGTCGCGGTGCCGCCGCCAATATTTTCGCCAGCCACGCGGCCCTGTTTGTTGGCCGTCGGGCCGAGGGGAATGTAATCGGGTTTGCCGGAGACCAAATGCTTCACCTCCACGCAATCGCCGGCGGCGTAAATGTTGGGTACGTTAGTTTGCATTTTCCAATCCACCGCGATGGCGCCAGTGTTGCCCGCTCGCACACCGGCCATTTCCGCCAACTTTGTGTTGGGGGCAAGGCCAATGGAAACGAGTACCAAATCCACCGGTAGCTTTTGGCTGTCTGTTAAAACCACACTTTTGGCAATTCCACCGTCTTCTACCTCCAAAGCGCTCGCTTCCCGGCCGGTTAATATGTTGACTTCATTTTTGGTTAATTCATCGGCAACCTTCGCAACGATATCCGCTTCAAAGCTCGATAAAATCTGCTCGCGTTTTTGAATCACCGTCACCTCGAGGGAACGCTGGCGAAAGGCCTCCGCCATTTCCATAGCGATGTACCCGCCGCCGATGATCGCCGCACGTTTCGGGCGGTGTTCGTCAATATATTTGCGAAGGTAAATTCCATCCTGCAGCGTCTGCAGAGTAAAAACATTCTTCGCATCCAAGCCTGGCAAATTTGGTTTTTGGGGAACGCCGCCAACGGCAATTACCAGCTTGTCGTAATCAAACCTTGTTTCTTTGCCAGAATCTAAATTAATAGCGGTAACGGCCTTCTTCACCGGCTGAATCTCGACAACCTCGTGCCGGGTCAACGCCTCGATGCCGCGCTGCTCGCGAAATTCCTCCAGCGTGATGGCAATCAACTCCCGCGGCTCGCGCACCAAATCCGCGACAAAGTACGGGATGCCGCAGGCGCTGTACGACACGTGCGGCGTTTTCTCCAATGCAATGACTTGCAGATTTTTGTTCATGCGTTTGGCTTTGCTGGCGGCGCTCATGCCAGCCGCGCAGCCGCCAATCACCACCAACCGCTCGGAACGAGTTTTCGAATTCACTTTTTGAATTGACTATTGATTATTGTCTATTGACTAATGATAACTGCCTGACAGCGGACCCGTTCACTTAAAAAAGAAATAGGGATAATCGTAAACCAACTTAAAAATGTATCCGCTAATAATCGCGGCGAGCAAAAAGGTCAGCAAGCCGGCGACAAACAGCTTTGGGATCGAGGCTTCCGGCTTTTTGTTGAACCAATGAATGGCGATGGCCGGCGGTGCAAATAGTAAGAATCCCAGCGCAGTTGTGGGCAAAGGTTCTCCTCCGGCCACGCACCACGGACAATGCGGCCCCTCCGCGTGATGGATGTTGCAGTAACGCGCGGCGCCCGCCCACAAAAATGTGCAACCGCATTGATAGAGCCACCCGCAAAGTGGCACGATAAAAACCGCCGCCAAAACAATTAGCGCTGCGTACACCACCCAAAATCGTTTGGCGCGACTGGCGACTGGCTTCACGTTTTCCCCGCGTCGTTTTGATATAGCTTGATGAGCGCGTGCGATCCAAAATCTCCCAATCCCTTTTTCACGGCCTCGGTGTAGAGTTGAAATGCCAACTCGATGCCTTTAAAATCTTCGTCAAATCTTTGCGCGGTTTCATGAGCAATGCGCAGGTCTTTGTGCTGCATTTTCAACTTGAAACCGGGGGCAAAGTCGCCGTTGAGAACGCGCGGGCCGTAGTTGCTCAACGCCCACGAGCCGGCCGCGCCGCTGGAAACAACTTGGTGCATGACCTGCAAATCGAGCCCCACTTTTTCCGCGAGGATAAACGCTTCCGAAAGCGCCACCGCGTGCAGTCCACACAAAACCTGATTGATCATTTTGGTGCGTTGGCCGTTGCCGTGATGGCCGCAGTAAAAAATATTTTTTCCCAGTGCTTGAAAAATGGGTCGGCATTTCTCAAAAATATTCTGCTTTCCTCCTACCATGATGGTCAACGTGGCGTTGCGTGCGCCGGTGTCGCCGCCGGAGACCGGGGCATCCAACATTTCGCAGCCGAGCTTTCGCAAACGCGCTGCAAAATCTTCCGTGGCTTCTGGACTGATGGTGCTCATATCGATCACGATTTTTCCTTTAGCCAATCCCGTGATCAGACCTTGTTGTCCGAATATCACTTCCTCGACGTCCGGCGTGTCGTTCACCATCGTGATGATAACATCGCTGGCGGCCGCTAAATCGGCGAGGGTCTCAGCAACGCTGGCGCCGGCTGCTTTCAATGAAGTGGTTTTATCTTTGGTGCGATTCCAAACGGTGAGTTTGAATCCGGCTTTAATCAAATTCAAGCTCATGAACTGGCCCATGATGCCCAACCCGACAAATCCAATTTTCATGACACTCGCTTCCGCTCTCGGTTTCAAATAATCACCTCCGCCAGGCGCGGAATCTTCTCCTTTTCAACTTCGAACTTGGCTTCATCCAAAATATAGTGCGACTCTCGAAACGTTCGATTGACACAATTGCGGTACTCGCCGGACGCAAAATATTTTTTTAAACGCTCGCTCATTCCCAACACCTGCCAATCGACGAACCAGTTCAAGTAGTCTCCCGTGTCGGCGTTCTTGACGCAATTCAATTCCACCGCCCAGGAAACCATTGCCAGCGGAAACTCCGAAAGATCGCGACGCAGGGCGCGCAGTTTGCCCTCGCAGTCCGCATTCAAATACTTGAAGGATTTCGAAAAAATCACCGCGTTGTGATAGTGTCCGGGCACAGCCGCCAGACCTCCCAATCCACACAGTTTCGTCAGCTCAACCAGAACGTTCATAACCTCTTTGGCCAACCCGAGCCCTGGCCGGCGCTGGCCGGGAAGCTGCGGCCGCTGTTCGTCAAAATCACGAAAGGGATTTTGCAGGAGCAGCCATTCCACAAACAGGACATCCTGTGCCGCAGACCTTTTTGCTGACTTGCCCAGCGGCAACGTTGCTTTATGAAGCACCGCCTCAATCAGTATGGTATCGTTGCAGAAAACTCGGAAGACGTGATTGTAGCCATCTTTCGAATGGGATTCGAGAACGACGTTCTCAAATCCCATTTTCCTCAATCCGGCAAAAACTTGGAAGCGCTGAAACAGAGACTCCAATTGTTCCGGCGCCACCACGCCTAAAAAACAAGCCGGCTCCGTTGAGCCGAGGGGGTGGCAGAAAATTTCGTCTTCGTTGATTAAAATGTCTTTTGATAAACGGCGGTTGGGATCAAATTTGAAGAGGGTTAATTTCTGGCGGGTTTTATTTAAGCGCGTGGGCATAAAATCGTAGTCATTTTTTGCAGAGAAATTATATTAATGTTTGCCAACTTTGTCAATCTATTTTTAAATAAAAAGCCCCAGCTTTTGGCCGGGGCTTTTGTTATAGGAGGTTACCATGAACAAGCTTTCTGTTCATCGCGCGCCGCCCGTGGTAAATTTTTCGATCAAAATCAAATTGAAAACGAAATGGTAGCTCTTTGAAATTGGCTTGACGATTTCATAACAGCGATGCTCCGGATTTTCTTTGGACGTATCATATTTGAAAACATCAAGCGGTATTCGATATTCTTGAAATTGATTCGGCGTTGGAAACAAACGTGGTGCCACCGCCGCGGCGTTTTGGTCGTGTGGTTTGCTCAATGTGTCGGGTTGGCAATTCGCTGCAACGGACCTTTCTGCTTCAGAAATCTGTGGCAGTGCTTCGCCGGCCGAAAGCAGGGTCAGCAAAATCGCCCCTGTTATGAAAAATTGTTTTAGCATTCTCTCACGCCCATTTCGTTTCAAATATTCAAAACCAAAGAATCGGAGAGAACATTCCAACAAAATTCACTACGTGCTACACACTTTTAAAGTGCGTAGCACATGGCCATGACCTACGCCGCCTTCGCCGGCTCCGGCTTTTTCTTGGCTTTGGCCAGCGCCGTGATTCCCGGCAAATCGATGCCCGCCAAAAATTCGAGCGACGCGCCGCCGCCGGTGGAGACGTGGGAAATTTTATCGGCCACGCCGGCCTTTTCAATGGCTGCGATGGAATCGCCGCCGCCAACCACGGTGAACGCGCCGCGTTCTGTGGCCGCGGCCACGGCTTTCGCGATTTCGACGGTGCCGCGCGCAAAGGCGTCGTTTTCAAAAATCCCCATCGGGCCGTTCCAAAAAACAGTCTTCGCCGTGGCGATCTGCTCTTTAAACTCAGCGATGGTTTTGGGGCCGATGTCCACGCCCTTCCAGCCGGCGGGGATAGCAATGGTTTCGCAGACTTTATGCTCAGCGTCGTTACCAGTGCGGGCGATGAGATGATCTTGCGGCAGAATGAATTTCAGTTTTTTGTAGGGATGCGGATTGCGTGCCACCACCAGCATGTTGTAAGCCATGGCGAGATGTTCGGCGTCGAGGATCGAGTCGCCGATTGCGATTTCTTTCGCCTTCAAAAAAGTATAAGCCATGCCGCCGCCGATGAGCATGGCGCTGACTTTGGTGATGAGGTTGTGAATCACCTGAATTTTATCGCTCACTTTGGCGCCGCCGAGGATGACGACGTACGGTTTTTCGGGAGACTCGATGAGCTGGGTGAGATTCTCGATCTCCGCTTGCAACAGGTAGCCCGCAGCCGATTCTTTCAGAATCTTTGCGACGCCTTCGGTGGAAGCGTGCGCACGGTGAATCGCGCCAAAGGCATCGTTGACATAAACTTCGCCGAGGCTGGCCAACTTTTTGGAGAACTCCGGATCATTCTTGGTTTCGGCTTTATGAAAGCGAGTGTTTTCGAGCATGAGAATTTCGCCTTCGTTCAAAGAATTGGCCATTTTCTCCACTTCTTCGCCAACACAATCGGGCGCCATTTTGACTTCCTTTCCCAAAAGCTGGGAGAGATGCGCGGCCACAGGCTGCAGGCTATAAGCCGGTTCCGCGCCCTGGCCTTTGGGCCGGCCGAGGTGGGACATCAAAATCAGTTTGCCGCCGTCGTCGATAATTTTTTTGATGGTGGGCAGCGCGGCGCGAATGCGGGTATCATCCTTGACTTTGCCGTTCTCGAGTGGCACGTTGAAATCCACGCGCGTCAAAACTTTCTTACCTTTCAAAACCAAATCATCGATAACCTGTCGATCCATATTTGTCCTCCGTTATTTGAAATTTGTCTGCCCAAAGATAGAGAAATTTGGAACAAAATCAAGTTTCACCCAACTCTTGTATTTGACACGGGATTTCCTCTGTTAGATCGAAATAAATTTTTGCAGGCGGGTGGCGCTGTTGCCATTCATATCGGTCAATTTCATCACGAAGAGACAGTCCTCGCCGGCTGGCTCTGGGCGAATACGCAACAACGTGGTGCTAGCTTCAATGGGATCAAGTTCGGGCAATTGAATCTTCACTTTGGTCGAGTACTTTTTCAGCGCTTGGGAAATATTTTTATAACTGCTGACAAAAGCTACCCCACCCAGGCTAATGTTGACGACCTTACCCACCAGGGGTTTGCCCTTTACGCCAAAGACTCTAATTTGACAACCCGCTTGCTTTGACGTATCGATGCGCGGAAATTTTCGTTTTTCAAAAGCGAGCGCCGGCATGTGAAAACGAAAGGGAATAAATATTTTTAGAAATGGCGAAAAAACAGGATGCGATAACTTAAAGCGAAAACGCTATTTCTTACTCGGAAAATCAGTCTTTTCCTCGTCGTTTTGCTTGCCATCGGTTTTTACGAAGGGCGTCCCCTGCAACTTCTGAAACGCCTCTTTCAATTTCTTGCGCGTTTCTTCGTTGGCAACAGGCTTCTCACTCATGTTTTAGCGGTTGGATTATTAAGAGTTGGATAATAAAAAAGCGCTCGCAAAGAAGCAAGAAAAAAATCTTGTGGAAAAATCAGATTTTGGAGGGCAAACGGCTAAAGCTCGCGGAGAACTTTGTAAATCAACTCAACCAGCTCGATGGGAATAAAGCTGCCGGGGCTGATAATCTCCCGTACTTTTTTGGAAATGTCCCAACTGGCGGTCCACAAATTCCATTCGTTATAAAAAGCGCGGCTTTCGACGTATTCCACTACGGCGCGGGAAATAATTTGAACGGCGTTGCCGCTGATATTCGGATCGTTCAGATCAAACATAAGCTTGATATCGAACTGCGGCAGATAAACCGACACGATTTCCGCCACCAATTGTTCGTGAGTGTTGGCGCCGGCTTGCTGGCTGGAGGCGCTTTTGTGCGATGAGCCGTTCGTTTGAGAGGGAAACCCGATGTTGTTGGTGGCGTTTGGGGAATTGCCACTTTGGCTGGTACGGCGAAATTTGTAGAAATCCGGCCGCTTGCTGGTGGGGTTTTCGTAGAGAATGATCCAATCGGCCAGCGGCTCGAGAATATAAAACTGTTCCTGGTTCGCGCTGACATAAAATCTGGTCAGCGGCGTGTAGGCGTTATTATTGGCGGTGGGATTGTTCAACCGCAAAATATAAGTGCCTTGCGGCAGCGCCACGTAGGTCTCGACCTCCCGCGCGCGGCGGAAAACTTCGTCGAAAGCATGAACGATTCTCGGGCTGGCCAGGCGATAGGTATTGGGCGACCTCAGCGTTTGCGCGTCCTCGACTTTGATTAGCTCGATCATCTGCGGATCAAAATTCGCGGTCACTCGAAAATTTCTGAATGAAATGACCACTTTGCCGAATTCAAACAACCCTTTGCCTTTATCATCGAGAATGTCCATCAGGCGGTAATAAATTTTATCGCCGCTTTGAATGGTCTGCGGCAGGTCTTTGAAGATGACCGGCGGATCATCGACGCCGTTGTAAAGGTTGAGGGCCTCGTAATATTCGTAACACGCCTTTTCAAAATATTCCGGATTGAGCGGCGCCTTTTCGAGATACATCAAGGCTTTGAAAATGAGCGCGCGGGCGGCGATGTCACGCGGCGTTTGCGTTTTCTTTTCAGAGAGATTGAGGGTCTCGTAAATCTCCGCGACCTGATTGATGTAAACCGTCAACAAATCCTCGAAGGCGTGCAGTTCGTTGACGCGAGCCTTGTCCTCATAATAAAGTTTCTGGTATTCGAGGTAGGTGTTCACGATGTCGTTCTCGTGCTGCTTCATGCGATTGACCAGTATGCTTTGGTCTTGTTGTGAATAGACCACTGCCGCGAGAATCGAGTAGATGATCAAACTTAAACTGCATCCTGCAACCGTTTTCATTTGCCGTCTCCGAATTGCGAAACCCCATTGGTCATACGAAAGCATTCGATCATTTGAAAATTTTTGGATCGACTGTCTAAGAGATCCGCGAGGCGGGTGTAAAGCTTTTTCCCCACCCAGACTTCGTGGGGCAGCTTTGAGCTGAGAAGAGGTTCCTCTAACTTGTTTTGCGAGAGATAGAGCGCCTTTTTATAATCCTCACAGGCTTTGGCGTAATTAGTCGAATTTTTATTGGCACGCTCGAGATAGGTGAGCGCGCGGAACATCAAGCAGCGCGCCGCAATATTTTGCTGCGACTCCAGCGTCGTGCCTTTCATGCGCCAGAAGGTGTCGTAGAGGTTGAGCACTTCATCGACATAGATCGTAATCAGCGACTCGAAAGCGAGCAGCTCGTTGCCGCGGCGAGCGGGATCATCGCTCAAAAATTTTTGCAGCTCATTATAAATGCGCACGACGTCGCGCTCCAGCGCCACCATCTGCTCTTCTAACTTCATCTCAATCGCTTGTGCACGTACGTTAGCGCTATTCCCCCAAATAATTATTAGCAGTCCGACTAAAAAGAAAACCTTCATTTCAAGCGCCTTCCTTCGAGGTCAGGTTGCGCGCGTTCTCCGCGATACATTTTATGATTGGGCGCAGCCAGTGCAGCACCGGCTGCAAGCCGAAGCGCTCGGCGATCTGGCGATAGACTCGCGCAAACGGCAGCAGCTCCGAAGCCGAATGGGAATCCAAATGGGCGCAGAGATTTCCCTGGTTCAGAGCGTTGGCTTCCAATGCGGCTTTCCAGGCTTTATCAACCATGTCCACCGCAAACTCCTTTTCGCCGATTTCATAACCGATCTCGGAAAGCCGCAAGTACAAATCTTCGTAGCCATCCCATTGAAATTTTTGCCGGCGGCCGAAGCCATCGGGAACCAGCAGCTCCTCGCCAACGCGTTTAGCGCGCGCGTAAGCGTTCAAGCGGTTGGTGGAATCCGCGAAACTAAAATAGTAATTCACCAATCGGAAAATGGAGTTGCCATAAACCTTCTTGATTTCGGTGGCCAGCGAAAGCGGGATATCGGCACCGCGATCCACCAAAATTTTATACGCCTGCTGCGCCTTCTCCCGGGCGTATTGCAGATCGGCCTCGGGTTGATTGTTGATACCTTCTTTCTCCATGAAGAGCGCGACTTTGGTGAGCTCTTTGAGCATCTCCGCCTGCCGCTCCGTGCTTTTGGCGTGTTTGTAAGCCAGCTCTAAATAGCGGCGGGTGGTGCGGTAGTTGTAATCGTCGGGGTAATTGTTCAAATCTTTTTGAGCGCTGAAGCCGCGCGCCCGCCACTCGTTGCCGCGTAAATTGAACTCATCCTCCACCGCGCGTTTGCGATAGACTCGGAAAAACAGGCTGTCCTGGCTGCCAAGATAGGCCTTCTCCGCAAGGTCGCAGGCCAGCCGCACCATGAAGCTGGTGAAAATGCCATTGGTTACGGCGCTGTCGGCTGGGGTGATAGTCAGCTCCACCGACTGGTTGATAAAAGTTTTGATTTTTTCCACCAGCTCCTGCGAAACCGTCCACTCATCTTTGGCATAGAGGCCGAGGATGCCCTGCCAGGCGTGCACCAGACCGTCGAGGTAGGCGCCGTCCTGCATCTCGATGGCGCGCAGGGATTCCATGTATCCGAAGTTAAAGGCGATTTCCGGATCGCCAAACAGCTCATAACTTTTTTTAAGGGAGAGGATAGCGGCGTCGAGGGTGACGATGCTGCGATCCTTCAGATACAAATTGTACTCGGCGAATCCTTTGAGCCGATAAACGTTTTTCATGACGTCGGTGAAGCGGCACTCCACGTCCGGCACGCTTTCGGCGCAGCGCACGATGATCTGCCGGCACAGGTCCACGGTGCGGCCGTAATCTTGATTGCGGTAGCTCTGTTGAATTTCGTCGTACAATGTGCTGACTGGCTGTGCGAGAACTCCCCCGACGTTTGCAAAGCCTATTATCAAAAGCAAAAGACAGAATTTTTTCATAATAACCGATCTCCGCTAACTGCCCAGGGTTAGTTTTAATAGGCCATCGAGCGCGCGGCGCAGCTCCTGCACCTGCGTTCGATTGCTCTTGCCAATAATTTTGATCCAAACGTTGCCAGCATTTTCCCAATGAATTTCTTGCCGCGTGCCGTCGGGAAACGAAAAGTGAATGCGGAACCCGCCTCTGAACCTCTCGATTTCCTTCGGCACCGAACCGTAGCGGCCTTTGTTCAAGCGATCCAATTCGGCATTGATTTTATTCCAAAGTTTGTAATCTTCCGTGCCGAAGGTCGAAGACGCGAAAGAGATGATGCGCTCGGGAACATCGGAGATGCCGAGCTTCGGGTCCGATTTTTTTTGGGCCTCGGCGGCCTTTCCGAACTCCACCGGTTTGGTTTTCAAATCCAAACCGACGTTATCATTGCTGATCTTGCGGGAGGAACTTTCGGTTTTACCGATATCCAAACCACTGTTGGCGTCGCCGTAAAATTTGCGGCTTTTTAGATCGATGCGGCTGGCGTCGTCGGCGCGCACCTTCCTGAAATTCAATTCAGGCCCGGCGATATCGCCTAACGGGGAATTGGTGAGCAACAACTCTCCCAAATTATTCGAGCTCAAGCTCAATTGCACCTCGTCTTTTTTCTCTTCGATTAATTCTTCGAGGTCTTTTTCAATCGCGCTTTTTTCGCTCTCTTCTTCCGGGGGAATTTCGACGACCTCTTCCATTTTCAACTTGGGCGGCTCTTCGATCACCGGCGGAATCTCGATAATGTCAATCGACTCGAACTTGGCCCGATCCTCAAACACGAAAAGCTGGTCGAAATGCACCATTGAGAGCAAACGTATCGTCACAATGGCCGCGGCCAAGCTGATGGCTAACGCCAATTCCATATTGCGCCGGTAACGGTGTTTGACCGCCGCTAAATTTGTTTTATCCGAGCTTCTGCCCAGAACAAATCGTCTAGATTTCGCTTTCCTTTGAAACACGTGCTTAGATGCTTAGCATGATTGGTTAGTAATTCTGAGTTGTACACTGGCGCAAGTCGAAGCCAGCATTTCACAAACCCCGTGCCAGCCTCCTCAAAAATTTTCCCCGGATATATTCTGAGCTGATTCCCTTGAAGTTAGGGGAATCCGATTCGTTTAAGTCGCTGCTGTATTTTTTGATCCATATTGGAACAGCGATTGAACACACCAAAACAACTCAACGGCTGTCGCTGGCCAAATCGGGAAGATAGAGCGGCTTTTTGTGGCCGAATCGCAGCAAGACGCACTGCAGCACCGACTCCGGGCCTTGATACTGCAGATTGACAAACAAGCTGCTGGCGCGATGAAACATACTGGTGTCTAACCTCAAACCGAACAACCGCTCCTCACCAAACTTTAAAATCGTTGATCCGAATTTGGGAATCTTGGCGATGAAGATGCCCTTGCCGATGTAAATGGCGGGAATCTCTCCTAACGTCGGATCTTTTTCTGAAAACAAGGTCAGGAAATCTCCAAAAACCAAATCGCGGATGTCGGTGGGGTGAAAGGTCGGCTTTTTGGTGCTGGCGATCATTTCATTCACTTCCTTGAAATTACCTTTGCCGGCGGCTTCTAAAATTTGTTCCGCCAATTCCATCACCTGCACGAACTCGGAAAGATTGTTTTGCGGGATCGGGGCATTTTTAAAATCTTCCTGATACGCATAACGAGTAATCACCCGCGTCCAAACGGCGCGTCGCGACTCAAAGGTCGGCGCCATTTCCAGATCCAAAATTTTCACCTCATAGCGCGCTTGCTGGACTTTTTCATTTTTCACGAGGTTGACGTAGAGGGTATAATCCCGGGTTAAATTATCTGGCCGGGGAGGATGCGAGCGCAGCAGGCCCAGGACGTTGTCGCGTGCGGTAATGCGGCGGTTGCGCAGCGATTGGTCGATGGCGCGAAACACCGCGCGAATGGAGTTTTCTTCGATATCATCGTCTTCGTACGCGCAGCCAAACGTCTGGATATAATCGTTGTTGACGTAAATTTGCTCCAGCGGCTTTTTGGTCACCTTCTCCATCAAACCTAACAGAGTGGAGTCGTCGTCTTTGGACCAGCACTTCTCTTTGAACTTTTTGCTCGCCGGCGTGCCGCTCTGGGCGCTTGTCAAATCAGCAGCGATCAGTTGCGTGATCAAAAAAGATAAAACAATCCGAGCAACCATTGCCATTATCCCGTTTGTTCGATGATTTATTCTGACCCTCAACTTAGCAATTTAGCCATAAGACGCGCCTTATGCGTAAAAATTTTCTCTAAATTTCTGCCTAACTCAAAAAGTTTTCAGCAATCCCTCTCTTTTTCATCTATAAAATAACTGATTCAAACCAAATATACCCTAACACGGACAGGCAGGCGAGCCGATACCCAAAAGAACGTACGCAGAGACGCAAGATACCGCTAAAATTTTTTACGAACCTTAGCGAATTGGCATCCTGGTGTGAGTCGTTTTGCAAAGACTTCACTGGGAGTTGCCACTTGCAAATTCGCTGATTGCGGCATTCCTTTTTGGCCGGAAGGAGATTCGAGATCGACATGAACGTTGAGATTAGCGACAAGTACGAGATTCTCCACGAAATCAAACGCGGCGGCTTTGGCGTCATTTACAAAGGCCGCGATCGCCGGCTCGGGAAAACGGTGGCCATCAAATCCATTGACCCGCAGTTTTTGTCCGAGGCTCGTTACATCGATATGTTCCAACGCGAGGCCATGAGCATCGCGCAGCTCAACCACCATAACATCGTCCAAATCTATGACATCCAGCGCGGCGCCGCCAATCAATTGTTCATCATTATGGAGTTCATCGATGGCCCGGATTTGTTGAGCGTGCTTTTGGCGGCGCGCCGCCATCAAGTCGCCATTCCAAAACATCTTGGGGTGTACATCATCGCCGAAGTGTGCGCCGGCCTCGATTACGCGCACCATCGCTGCGATAGTTTGCGCGGCGAGCCGATGAACATCGTCCACCAGGATATTTCGCCGGTCAATATCATGATTATGCGCTCGGGGGAAGTGAAAATCATCGACTTTGGGATGGCCGACCTGCGCCGGCAGCAGAGCAAGATTGGCAATCAGGTGTTCGTGCAAGGCAACATTCATTACCTGGCGCCCGAACAAGTCAACGGCGCGGCCGTTCTCGATGGGCGCTGCGATATTTTTTCCAGCGCGGCGATCCTGTTTGAAATTCTCACCGGCGAGCGGCTGATCCCCGCGCGCCAGCCGCGGGAAATTTTGGAGACGCTGGTCGCCGGCGGTTGGGATGTGATTCGCTTCGACTCCGAAAACATTCCCGAAAAACTCCGGGGCCCGCTGCGGCGGGCGCTGGAATATCATCCCAAAAATCGTTACCCCGACGCTGGCGCCTTTTACAAAGATTTGATGAGTTATCTGCAACTCGCCGCGCCGGCCGCGGATTTGATGGGCGAGCTCGCTCAATTCATCCAAAAATTGGACTACATCAAAAATCCCGAAAGCGAAACGCAGTGGGTCTCATCGGAAGTGGAGCAGCGCGAACAGGGATTGGTGGAAATGAACGTGGGGCAACCAACCCCTGCGGAAACCTTAAACTCAAACAGCCACTGGCCCGGCGCGCAAGACTCGACCGCGCTCGAAATTTTGGAACCATCGGCAGCGAAAGACTATGCCTCGCGATTTTATAGCATCATAGAAGAAAGCGAAGAGGACGGCCAGCGAACGATTATCGACGTGATTCGGCTTTCGTCGCGCACGCACCGCAAGGCGGTTACGCTGGGCGCGCTGGGCCTGCTCCTGCTCGCGCTGCTTTTAGCGGCGGTGGATACGTTGGCGCATTTCACGAAAGTCGGCGCCGGTATTTATGATTTTCTTTTCCCCCCGGCCATCAAAATTGTTTCCGTTCCCGCGGGTGCGCAAGTTTACCTCGACGACGAGATGGTAAACGCGACCACGCCGCTGCGTTTGGAAAAAATTACGCCGGGGGTGCACAAACTGAAGCTCACCCTGCCGCAGTTCGAGCCCATTGTGAAAGCGATCACCGTGCCGCGCGCCGGCGGCGTTCGCGTCGCCGGCGAAAGCCAGCGCCACGCCAGCCAGCCCTACATTTTTCGTTTCAAAAATCAATTTGAAATTGCCTCAGAACCAGCGGGCGCGGAGATCCTTTTTGACGGCGTCAAAACCAATCACAAAACGCCGGCCACAATTTTTTGGGAAGTCTCAGAAAAACCGCTGACGATCGAGCTGGAGTTGCCCGGACTGCCGCGTTTGAGCGGCTTACGCGTCAACACGATTCAAGGCAAAGAATTCATCGAAGATCGCCGCTTTTGGAACGTCGAGAAAATCGTTCGCGGAAAAGCGCAGTTCAACATCAAAGGCACGTTTCATAAAAGCGTCGCCATTTCCTCCAACCCCGAACGCGCGGATATTTACCTCGACCACAGCCCGAAACCAGTGGGCGTCACCGGGCTCAATGGCGAGCTGTTTTTGAAAATGGGCGAACATCACATCACCCTCAGCAAAACGGGCTACCTGCCGCGCAGCTTTACGGTGCACGTCAACGAATCGACGCCGAGCCGCATCCATCATGAGTTGGGGCGAATGGTCAAACTCGTCACGCACGACGCCGGCGCGCCCGACGAACCCGAGCTCGAGGCAGAGCTGGTGGAACTGACGGTAAACCGCAAAACCATTGTTTATAACATTAAAACGCCGGCAGAAGTGGAATTGCTGCCGAGGACCTACACCGCAAAGTTGCGCAAAGAGGGTTACCTCGAAACCTTCGTCGAAATCCCGCCGAGCGAGACCACGGTGATTGCGAGGATGCATCCTTCACTTACTCCAGCGACCATAAAGGCGCTGGACGCTATCACCAGCGATCCCATCCAATCGGCGAAAATCTTGTACCGCGAAGATCGCGCGGCCAACGGCGCCGCCGTGTTGGGAGTCACCGACGCCGCGGGCCAATTGGAGGTGCGGCTCATGCCCGGTTTCTATGAAATTACGCTTGTGAAAGAGGGGTATCAGGAACAGGTCAAAATGCTGCGCGTGCGCAGCGATCAGGAAAATCGTTTGACCTTTCGCCTGACCCTGGCCCGGTGAATCCATTTCCTTGAGTTTCAAAAGGAGGCCCGATGCCAAAATTGATCTTGAAAAAGAAAGCGGAAGTCCTTGACGAGTTCACCATGAAATCCACTCAAAACTCGTGCACTATCGGTTCTGATAAATTCAACAACATCGTGATCCACGACAAACTGGTTTCGATGACCCACGCCAGCATCGAGCGCCGCAGCCGGGGCTATTTCATCCGCGATTTGAACAGCGCCTTCGGCACCTATTTGAATGGCCAAAAAATTGAAGACATCGCGGCGCTCAAAAACGGCGATCTCATCCAACTTGGCGCACATGCCATCGTCTTCGAGCAGTCGCCGCTGGAGATGGCGTGGGTGCAAGCTGAACCGCCTGATGAAACCCCAGCGCCTTTTTGGGAATCCCCGCTCCCGCACTCATCATACCCCCACGCCGGCGCGGCGTCGCCGCCGCCGGCCATCGCAAACGCCGAAACAGAAAACTCCATCGCGCTGCAAACTTTAAAGAAAACCGAAACCGACGGAACTCCGTACTACCTGATCGCAATTTATGGTCCGTATAGAGGCAAACGCTATCAACTGCGCTGCGGGGAAACCAAAATTGGCCGCGACGAAAAACTCAACGATATCGTCCTGCAAAAGAATCCCAAAGGCGAAACCGATCAAAGCATTTCGCGGCGGCACGCCACCGTTTATTTTCAAAACAACTCATTTTTTGTGCGCGACAAACGCAGCAAGACGCGCACGCACGTGAATCAGCTCATCGTGCCGGTGGACGACGATGTGGAAATTTTCCCGGGCGACGAGCTTGAAATTGTCAGCGATCAGCAGAGCACCATTTTTCGTTTTTGCTGCGAAGACAAACTTGATTTCAGTCCGCCCAAACGCGCGGGCGTGTGGTGGGTTCGCTATCAAACCCATTTCAGACGTGCACTGGCGACAGCGGTGCTGATTCTCGGCATCTTCTTGTTGACAAGTGGATTTTTGGAACGCCGCCTGATCACTCAAAAACCACAGCCCTTCACCCTCGAGCTTTCGCGTTGGGGCGCGGAGGAAAGCGGCGCCTTGCCTTCGACTGACCAGGGCCAGTCCGCCGCGCTTGCCCCACAACCTGCGGCCGCCGCCGATTGCAATCGCGACGGTTTTGTCGATATCATCACCACCAACATCAGCCACAAGCCGCTGCTCATTGACGGCGAATCGAAACAGCCGAAATGGATCATCGACACGGCGCCGGCCGATCCGCGCTTGCCGTTTGCGTGCGCCGACATCAACCAGGACGGCAATGCCGATCTTGTTTACATCACCAGCGACGGCCGGCTGGCCGCCATCGACGGCCTGCATGGCGCGGAAATCTGGATGAGTCCCGTTTTAACCGGCCAACTCATTGGCCCGGCGCTGGTGGACGATCTCGACGGCGATGACTTGAACGACGTGGCAATTGTCAATTCCGAAGGCGTGTTGCATCTGGGCTACAATCGTGTAACGGAAATGGAGTGGTTCCAAATGGCAACCGAGATTTCGCTGCAATGTCCTCTCGCCAGCGCGGAACTTCAAAATAATGGCCGGGGCCGGCGCCAGTTGTTGGTGGGAACGGAACGTGGGCTGGTTTTGATTATCGATGGGCACGAGCGCAAAATCGCCAAAACCATCGACGTCAATGAAGAGCTAAATCGAGCGCGCGGAACGTTTTTCGAAGACAATCAAATTCGCCATCCCGTGGGAACCGCGGATCTCACCGGCGACAAAATACTCGACTACGTCGTCACCACGCTTCAGGGCCGCATCCTCGCCATCGACGGCGCCGCCAACAGCCGACTGTGGTTCGAGGTGTTCACCGATGAGCTGACCCTAAATGGCGGCCCAACCCTGCCGTTCGCGTTTGGCCATTTCGATGGCGACGCGCGCCCGGACGTGGTCTCCTGCACCAGCCTCGGTGAAATTCGCGCGTATTGCGGCGCCGGCGATGAGCAGCAGCCAAAAATCATTTGGCGCACCGAGTTGGAACAGACGGCTCCTCCGTTCCCCGACTTAGCGGCGGTGGATGTCAACAAAGACGGCCTGACTGATGTGACGTTTGTGGAGGCGGCAAAACTCAAAGTTCTCGATGGCCGGAACGGCGAGGAGCTGCTGCCCCCAGAACCCTTGCCGTTTAATAATTTCCACCAGCCACTGGTGGCAGATTTAAGCAAAGACGGCCGCCTCGATCTTTTTCTGGCCAACAAAGCTGGCTTGGTTTATCAGTTTCAATCCAACAGTAAAATTCCACCGGCAAGCGTTTTGTGGGGACAAAAATATGGCCAGAGCAGTCTTACGCTGGTGCAGACCTCCCCGCTACCGCCAACGTTCAAAGCCGATGTTGCCATCGCGATGGGTTTGCTAATGTTTATTGGAACCGGTGCGGCAACATTTTGGGCGCAATGGAGGCGCCGAAGGATTTATGATCGCTGAGACACACATCGACGAACAAGTCCTCATGGCGGCCGACAGCGACGTCGGAACCGTGCGCGAGCAAAACGAGGATTTCTTTTTTTTCTCGCAGCCCAAACAATTTTTCGTGGTTTGCGACGGCATGGGTGGGCACCGCAAAGGCGCGCTAGCGAGCCAAATCGCCGCGGAAACCCTCCGCGACGTGATGCTTGCCAACGAGACCCTGCGCAACCTCGTGGTACAAAACAAATTTTTTGATCTCACTAAAGCATGTCCCGATTTAAAAACAGAAATTCCACCGGCCGCTAAAAAATTGATCGCGGCCATCCGATTGGCCAATCGCCGGGTTTTGTATGCTGCCGCGCACGATGCCGCCGCCCGCGGCATGGGCACAACCATCAGCGCCGTTACGCTGGACAACGGAAAAATTATCATCGCGCACGTGGGCGACACTCGCGTCTATCGCCTGCGCGACGGCCGGCTTGTCTGCCTCACCCGCGATCACTCCTGGCTGAACGAGCTCATCGAAGACAAAGAGATTGGCGAGGAGCAAATCAAAATTTTCCAGAAAAAAAATGTTCTCACGCGCGCCCTGGGTTTGGCGCCAACCGTTAAAATCGATCTGTACATCGAAAGCTTGCTCAATGAGGACCTCTACCTCATTTGCTCCGACGGTCTGTATAACGCCTTATCCGAGGATTTTATTCAAAGCGAGCTCCGCCAATTTCACGGCTCGCTGCAAAATAAAATCAGCAGTTTGATTCGCAACGCCAAACGGGTCGATGGCTCAGACAACATCACCGGCGGACTCATCTACATTTCTGGGAACGAGCCAGCGGCGCCCTACTCCGCCCACAAGCAAACCATCTTAGATGAAACGCCGGAGGTCACCTCATATCTCGATCAAGCGGTGAAAACCATTTATCAAGCGTCCACGGAAAAGAAAAAAATCAGCCGAAAAAAAACTCTTTTAAAGATCATGATCGTCATCATTTTCACCGTAGTGGCTTTGCTGATCTACCGCGCCGCGACAGCGTCCGCAGAACCACCGGCGGCGAGCCGCCAGACAACCCAAAGCAACCTGGTTTTGGAAAGCGCGTTGAAGCTCGAGCAAAACAAATCCTGAATAATTTTTCCGTCGAGGTTGAATGACCCAGATCGAACCTGACAACGCGCTCGGTAAAATTCAGCAACTATTAATGGCGCTCGGCAAAGCTTACTTCGAACGCCAGCAATATTCGCAAGCGCTGGAGAAATTTCAACAGTTCTTAGAAATAGATGGCGAACATTCGGAGGCCGCGCTGCAGGCGGCGCTGGCGGCGATCGCCCTGCAAGACGTTTCCGAGCCGGTGTTGAAATTGTATGAAAAAGCCGCAGCGCTCAATCCAAATTCGGTAGCATTGCGAAACGGACTCGCCGAGCTTTTTTCACAGTTCGATGTTTTGGGGGGCGACAGGGCTAACGCCATCCGCAAAATCATTTTTCCCTCCGACGCCACCGGTGCGGCGGCGTTGCCATCGCCTACCCCTCTGAAAAATTTCGATCGCGCTGAGTTGGAAAAATTATGGCGGCGCGGGGAGTTTGAAGAGGCGCTGCTTCGGCTGCGCGAGATTGAAAACAACAACGGAGGCGATGTTACCATCGAATTGGCCTTAACCCACGCGTACCAGGCCATCTCCCAAAATCAGAAGATTGGCGACGACCAAATGGTCAACCTAATTCTCGACGGATTGGAACAAATCGCACCCGACGAATCCCTCGACCGCTTGCGCGATTATTTAACCCTGCGCCTGGCGCTGCCTGAAATCATCCACAGTAACGTGAGCGAGAACGAGGATGCCGATGAATACCAGTTTATTCTCGGGCTGGTGGCAATGGAAGATTATTTCAGCCGCCTCAAAAATGGCGCGCGCAAAGAACGCTTCATCTTAAACAAATTCGATCCCAACATAGAAATTCTCAACCTCCTGGCGCAGGGGGATCAGTGCAATCAGCCCCTCGCAGACTGCGATCGCTGGCAAAGCGTTCTGGTTGCGGAAATCCAAGGCGCTGCACTCCAACCGCAAAAAATTCAGGAGTTGGTTTCTAATCTGTCGAACCCGCCGGCTAGCGTTGTGCGGCTTATCGGCGGCGGGTTCATCAGTCTGGCAACGGATCCACTGCGACAGATTGAGTGTGCGCAGCGACTATTAAAAAATATCACGGCGCACAACCGCTTCTCCGATGATTTCCAAAGCACTTTAAATTGTGGAATCGTGGCCTCGTCCAATTCGCGAAAAAGCGGCGAAGTTCTTCACGATTGCGCCGCCGCGACGCATCTGCTGCACGTTGTCGAAGATCCAAAATTTGACAAACCCAACTCAAGCCGGTTGCTGCTCATCGCCGATGAGCAAATACACCAGCAACTGCGCGCCGCAAATATCAGATTTGAAGAAAAAACTTATGGCGCACTCCTACCCGGCGATGAAAGAAAAATCGCTGAAGTTTTTTGGTTTAATCCCCTCGATTATGTTGATGATGATCATCCTTACAAGCTGTCAGAATTTTTATTGGAAAAGCAGTTGGCGAACCACGAGCACCATGCTGTATTTCTCGGCGCCGATCGCCGTTTGCGACGAAGGTTGATTATCAAAATAATGCCGCCGCAGCAAGCCTGGCCGTTTTTGAAAGAGGGAGACGAGAGACAAAAAATGTTCGATGCGCTGGGAGCGATCGCTCGCTTAAGTCATCCGAATATTGCCACCATCTTCGATCTTGGAGTGCAGGACGGGATGATCTACTTCGTTCGCGAGTTTATTGAGGGGCAGGCCATCACCGACATCAAAATTCCAGAGGAAGATTTCGATAGGGAGATGTTGGAGTTGTTTCTGAGGATCGTCCGCGCGCTGCTCTACGCTCGCAGCCACGGCCTTCATCATCTCAATCTCAAGCCATCAAATATTTGGGTGAACGAAGGCCGCATTTTAAAACTAACGGATTTTTTCTGCGATAACTTTACGAATCGCGGTCAAGCGCATTTATCAAAATATCTCGCGCCGGAAATGGCAGCGGGCGAAACCGGCGACGAGCGCAGCGATATTTTTTCCCTCGGCGTCATTCTTGACAAAACGCTGGCAGCAAACGGCGGCGTCCAAAATTCACGGTTAAAAAACGAATGGGAAGAATTAATCGGCAAGGCCTCTCACAGCGAACCCGCAATGCGTTTCCCAAACCTTGATGAATTGCTGGCGACGCTGCGCCGAATTCAAGCCGCCAGCCTATCTCAGGCTTCTGACAAGTAACACTCATTCACTTTTCATACTCATACACCCCCCGCCCTACTTTCCTCCCCAACCTTCCCGCTTTCACATACTGCTCCAGCAACGGGCAGGGGCGATATTTTTCTCCAAGCGTCTGGTGCAGGAATTTGAGGATACTCAATCGCGTGTCAAGGCCGACGAGGTCAACCATTTCAAACGGACCCATCGGATGATTCAATCCCAGCTTGAGGGCCTTATCGATCTCCTCGGCGCTGGCGATACCCTCCTGCAACAGGTAAAATGCCTCGTTGCCAATCAGCGCGTTGAGACGGCTGGTGATGAACCCCGGCGATTCTTTGATGACAACGGTTTCCTTCCCCATCTGCGCAGCGACCGCTTTGGTGGTTTCGATGGTCTCGGCGCCCGTTTCCAAGCCGCGCACGATCTCCACCAGTTTCATTTTATGCACGGGATTGAAAAAGTGCATGCCGATGAACCGCTGCGGGCGAGTGGTTACCGCGGCCATTTCGGTGATGCTTAAAGCGGAAGTATTGGATGCAAAAATCACTTCCGGCGCGCATATTTTGTCAATCTTTGAAAACAGCTCGAGTTTTGCTTCAAGAATCTCCGGGATGGCTTCGATGATAAAATTGGCGTGGCGCACACCGGCGCTCAGCTCGCGCGTGGTGGTCAACCGCGCTAAAGCTTTTTCGGCATCGTTGCGACTCAGCAAATTTCTCTCCACCGCCTTATTCAGATTTTCCTGAATCTGCGCTTTCGATTTCTGCAGCATCTCCTCCGAAATATCCTGCAGCACGGTTTCAAATCCGCCAACACAAGCCACGTGCGCGATACCACGCCCCATGGTGCCGGCGCCAACCACGGAAATTTTTCTGACGTTCAAATTAGCAAGCTCCGTTTGAATTTACCTTACGAGTTCTACAATCACGGATGATTGTGGCATGTTGATCATAATAATCGATTGCGATAGTAAATCCGTTCCCAATAAGTTATGCGAACCTTTCGTGGCCAAAACCCCGACGATTCTTCTTTGGCCGAACCAATGGAGGAATGCACGGTAAAAATCCGTTTCGACATAATCACCACTTGCCACAAAAAAACTTTCTTTACCCAAGAGATCAAGCTTCAAATAACGAATCGTTTCGTATGTCAGCATTAGTTCGCCGTTAAATCCAGTATCAAGGTTCACAGGGATTTTAGCCAAACCTTTTTCACCCTCGATTTCTAAGTCAACTATAGGTCGTCCGTCTTTTACTTCGCCAGAGAGGGTCATTTTATATTGCATCCAACAAAGTGCACGGCCTTATGCCCAATTTTCTTAATATAGACTAATCGCTCCGGATATTTTTCTCTTGCTTTTAATGCCGCATCAATATCTTTGTCTCCAAAAAAATATTCCCCAGAAATTGGCTCAATTGCAATAATCTCCCCAAAATGCTCTTTCTCTAATTTGTCCTTCAAATGCTTTTGGTAAAACTCCTCAGCTTTTCGAACAAAGTTTTTGTTAATATTTCGCGACCCCTTCTTCATAAGTGCATACCTCATTTCATAATAGGTTTATGGTTTCAAAATGACCTTTCCAAATTGTTTACGATTCATCAGCCGCTCATGGGCTTTGGCTGCGTCTTTCAGGGCAAACGTGGTATCGATGACCGGCTTCAGTCGCTCCGGAAAAAACTGCAGCGCTCTTCGCAAGCCCTCTTTGCGACCCATGAAGTTGCCTAAAATTTTAAGTTCCTTGAAGAAGACGTAGCGCAAATCCGTTACGGCATCATAGCCGGTGGTTGCGCCGCAAGTGACTAGCCGGCCGCCCTTGCGCAGCGCCTTAATACTCTTTTCCCAAGTTGATTTGCCAACGTGTTCGAACACTATGTCCACGCCGCGTTTGTTGGTGAGCCGTTTCACTTCCTCCAAAACATCCTGCGTTTGATGATTGATAAGATGGTCCGCCCCCAGTTCTTTCGCCCTCTCAAGTTTTGCATCGGTGCTTGCGGTGGCGATGACGCGCGCTCCAAACAGTTTTGCGATTTGAACGCCAGCACTGCCAACGCCGCTGCCCGCTGCCAAAATTAACACAAGCTCGCCCGGCTGAACTTTAGCCTGGTGCACTAACATGTGCCAGGCCGTCAAAAAAACCAGCGGAATCGCAGCGGCTCCCTCGAAGCTCAAGCCATCGGGGATGGGAAACGCATTTTGCGCCGGCGCTTTGACATACTGCGCATAAACGCCCGTGGTATTTTCCCCCAAAACTTTATAATCGCGGCACAAGTTGTCGTCGCCAGCGAGGCAGTATTCGCAGTAACCGCAGCCCCAGGCGGGCGCCAGTAAAACGTTATCGCCGACATGTACATTCTTTACAATATCGCCCACGGCAGCCACAACTCCGGCGGTATCCGAGCCTAAAATATGCGGCATGGGCAATTTCGTGGAAGCCACGCCCTTGCGCACCCAAACATCAAGATGGTTTAAGGCAATGGCCTTTACCTCAACCAAAATTTCATCGGCTCGAATTTCAGGAACGGGATAATCCTCATAGGAAAGTTTATCCACGCCGCCATGCTCATGGATGACAACGGCTTTCATCGTTTTTTTCATTGTGATCGGGTTCAGGAAAGACCAGAAAGTTCTGTTAATAGCCGCTGCAAATAAATCCCCACCATGGCCTTGCGATACTGCGGAGAAAAATGAACGTTGCGATAGGGCTTAACCTGCTCCATAATTTCGTGACTGATTTGGCGAATGAGTTCCTGTGTCAATTGGTCGCCGATGAATTGCGAAGTGATTTCGTCATAAAGAAACGGGGTGGTGCCCGTGCCTGTCACCGCGATTCGCAAGGTTTCGATAGTCCTTTGATTAAGCTGCAAGGCGACGGCGGTACCCATCACCGGATAATCCATGTTGTCGCGCATGCGAAGCTTTTTGTAACCGGCCCGTAATTGCCGCGAAGACTTCGGAATAGTGATATGTGTTAAGATTTCTTCCGGTAATTTGACATTACGGGTAATGCCGTCGTGTGTAAAAAATTGGCTGGAATGAACAGAACGCGTTCTTTCGGGACCAGCCAATGCGAAACTGGCATCAAGCACCATGAACACCGGCGCCAAATCCCCAGAGTAAGTTGCGTAGCAGGTTTCCTTTTGCGGCACCACCAGACACACATCGCCATCTGCTTTCAAACAAAACCCTTTGGACTGCCGCCACAAAAAGGACTGATTAAAAAACCAGCAGCGCGTATCCAGGAGGATATTTCCCCCCACCGTCGCAGACTCTCGAATCAGCGGTGTGGCAATCAATTTTGCGGTTTGTGGGATTACCGGATACCGCTTATTGAGAAGCGTGCTCCGCTCCAATTCCACCAGCGTCGTCATACTGCCGATTTGGGTTTCGGAGACCTCAAAAAGCGTTTTGATTCGACTCAGGCTGATGACATTATTGCGATTGTTCAGCCGGTTTTTATAATTGGGCAGCACATCGGTGCCGCCGGCGATGTAGTCAAAATCACCGTTACACTGTTTGGCGATGACTACAGCCTCTTCTACAGTTGCTGGCTGATGAAAATGGAATTTTGGTAAAATCATTTTCTATTTGGTTGATTTGTTGACATCCTTTGGTGCAACGGACAGTATTTTGTTGATTACAGCCTGGTCGTCCGGAAGCAAATCGACTCCCGGAAGCCGCGGCGTCAAAATCGCCCAATTCTTGTCTTTTTCAAAAATGGCTTTGAAAATCGGCAGCGAGTCATCAACTCGGCCAGCGTTCACAAGTGAAACGGCGTGCCAGAATTTCATTTCGAGGTTGTCGGGAAACATGGCTTCCGCGGCACCGTACTCCCGCAGCGCGCCTTCGATGTCATTATGCTCCAAAGCCAAGTCGCCCTTGTTCATGTGTTCATACGCGCGATGAACCTGCACCAATCGCCGCAGCTCTTTCAGGGGTTCGGGGTGATCTTCGACCCGCAAATCCATCACTTTGTCGGCCCACGGACGTCCCGTCGATTCGCCTTTCACAATCAGAATCGCTGCCGATTGCTTGCCGCGAATGTCGCCGCCAACCGCTTGCGCCGCATCCAACGCTGCCAGCATTTTTTCAGCGAGGTCGCCGCTGGTTTTTTCATACGCTTCTTTCATTGCCGGCCAAACTTTGTCGTTCAGCATCAAGTTGGCTTGTACGGAAAAATTGTCGCCGACGATGTGCCCGGCGTCGGGAATGCACTTCTCGCCCGTGTGCGCCGCCACGTTTCCCATGGCATCGATGATGGCCACTTGCCGAATTTCAGGATGCGGATCGGCGGTGGTCAACGCCGCCAACGTTTGCTCTGCCGTTCGGCCCGCGCGCAATAATTCCAACGCCAGCGGCCCGTAGGTGACATCAACCAAAGATTGGGTTGCGACAGCGCCAACTCCCGCCTCCGCCCACGTTACGACTGAACCAACCGAAAACCAATGCGACTGCACCGCCACGCCCATTTCGCCGGTTTGGGGCTCGCGCGCGACAATGGAATAGGTGTGAACTGGACGGGCGAATTTTCGAGCACCAATTTGCTCTTGAGATTGAGCATCGCGAAATAGAATGATAGCGATGAAAAACAGTAGCCAGCTTTTCCGAAACACATTTACCTCCTTTCAAATCAAACCAGTTATTTGGTTCCGACCGAAAAGTCAGAAAGCATTTCTCATGGGTGACCTGCGGACTGCTTCGCTGAAAAACGCTCGCAGCGACAACCCCTTTGCGAGTTTTCGTTCAGAGACTATTTTGTGAGGACGAATCCTGCTTTGAGTTTTTCCGCGGTTAGCAATTGCCGCTGCGCCTCACGCCAAATTTTATCGGGCGTCATGGGTAGCTCATACATCCGCACGCCGATGGCATCGTAAATGGCGTTGGCAACGGCCGGAAGAATTGGCAACAGTGGACCCTCCCCTGCTTCCTTCGCGCCAAACGGCCCTTCAGGATCGTTGCTCTCGACAATGATGACGTCCACCTCAGGCATTTGCATCGGAGTAATGGTGCGATAATCCAGAAAATTCGGGCCGGCAATCGCGCCTTTGAGGTACGGCATCTCCTCGCACAGCGCCTGTCCCAGTCCCATGTGAATGCAGCCCTCGATTTGTCCTTCCACCGCCAGCGGATTCAGCGCCTTCCCGCAATCATGCGCGGCCCAAACTTTTTCCACACGAACTTCAAAAGTATCGGGATCGACTTTGACTTGTGCGATATAGGCTTGAAAGCTGTACGTCGGCGAAAGTCCCGCGCGCCAGCCTTTGAATTGATCGCGCTTGCCAATGGGCGGCGGCGATTGGTAAATCCCTTTGGCGATCAGTGCGCCGTTTTTTGCCAACGCCGCTTGCAGCGCTTCATCAAAACTAAGCGAGATTTTCGGATCGGGGGCGTAAACGACTCTTTCCTTTTGCAGAATGAAACCGTCAGCGGGTCGCCCTGTAACACGTGAAGCCGCATTGACCAATTTTTCTCGAATCTTCTCCGCGGCTTGAATCGCGGCGTTGCCAGCCATAAAGGTCACGCGACTGGAGTACGAGCCGAGATCGATGGGATCGGTATCGGAGTCGGCTGAGAAAATGCGAATACGATCCAGCTTCACGCCCAGCGGCTCGGCGACGCATTGCGCCAGCATGGTGTCGCTGCCCTGTCCGATCTCCGCAGCCAAGCAGTGCACGGTGATGCCGCCATCCATGTCAATCTTCAAGTGCACAGTGGACTGCGGCAGCTCGTTGAAATGAATGCGATGCGCGCTGCCGCTGATATAAAATCCGCAGGCAATGCCAATGCCTTCACCATACGGCAAGCGACGAAATTTTTTGTTCCACTCGGATCGCTCGCGGGTCCGCAAAATACACTCACGGGTGCCGTTGCTGGTGATGCGAAAGCCGTTGACAGTCTCACAATTCGCGGGCAAAAGATTGGCGAGACGAAAATCGCAGGGATCGACGTTGGCTTCTTCGGCCAATTGATCCATCAATACCTCGAAAGCAAAACGGGTGTTCACCGCCCCGTGACCGCGCATGGCACCGCAGGGCGCTTTGTTGGTGTAAACGCGCCGGCCGGCGTAACGGAAATTTGGAATTTGATACGGCCCCATCGCCAGCACGCCGTTGTAGTAGGTGGTCACCACGCCAAAACTTCCCCACGCGCCGCCGTCGATGGTGGCGTCCAGATCCAGCGCGGTGATTTTGCCATCTGCATCTGCGGCAACCGTGATTTTGGTTTTGGTGGGATGGCGGCCGTGATTGTTGTAAAAATTTTCTTCGCGATCAAAAAGTATCTTTACGGGCCGCCGACACTTTCGCGACAGCAGCGCGGCGATCATTTCATGGGGAAACGGATCGCTCTTGCCGCCGAAGCCGCCGCCCACCATCGGACGAATGACGCGGATGCGGTGCATCGGCATCTCCATCACTTCCGCCAGCGCGCGGTGCAGGTAGTGCGGCACCTGCTGCGCCGACCACACCGTCAGCCGGTCATCAGCATCGTAATGGGCGATGGTGGCAATGGGCTCGGTAAACGCGTGGTTCAACCCCACAAATTCAAACTCGCCACTCTTCACATATTTGGAATTTTTGATCGCTGCCGGCACGTCGCCAAAATGCTGTTCAACAGATTTGTGAATGTTGGTGCCGTCTTCGGTATTGTCTTGCAGCGGCTCGTCGGTTTTTTTGAGACCATCTTCAACACGCAGTATTGGCGGCAACTCCTTCCATTCAATTTCAATGAGCCGCAACGCTTCCAGCGCGATTTCCTCATCATCCGCCGCCACGGCCGCAACGCAATCGCCGATGTACAGCGCTTTGCCTGCGCGTCCCGCGGCGCCCGGTTTCGGAAGGCTGATTTCATCTTTGGAGATGGGCAAAACGCCGAAGCGATTTTGCGCACCGCGCTCGTCGCCGGTGAGAACCACGTGAACGCCCGGCAGCGCCTCTGCTTTCGCCGTATTGATTTTGACGATGCGCGCGTGTGAAAATGGACTGCGCAGAATCTTTCCCACCAACATGCCGGGGAGTTTGATGTCGTCGGTGTAGAATCCTTCGCCCGTGGTTTTCTTCATGGCATCGACGAGCGGTACGCGCTTGCCGATGATATTGGTCGCTGATTTTACTGTTTGCATAGTCTCTCACTTTCTTTCGGAATCTTTCTGAGAATCAAAGCGGCGATGCACTCCGAAATGTTGAAATCTGCCTTTTATCCTATCCCCTCGCGCCAAGCAATACCCCCATGCCTTTGGAACTAAATCACCTCGGCATTAGGATTCTGCTCGCGATATTCCCCCCTATCGGAAACTTCTTCTTCCGAGCCGTGAAAAAGTACGACTCCGGCGACAGGGTTGTTGTGCCTGTCCGACTTAGTGATTTGTACCACCCATTCATCCGTAAAATTTTCCTGATTGCATCCTATCACCTCGCCTCGCCTCGAACTTTTGCTGCAGCATCTTCGATGGCATCGACGATTTTGATATATCCCGTGCAGCGGCACATGTTGCCGGAAATAGCTTCTTTGATTTCATTGCGTGTCGGATTGGGGTGTTCATCAAGAAAAGCTTTGGCCGTCATGATGAAGCCCTGCGTACAAAATCCGCACTGCGAGCCGCCGGACTCAGCAAACGCTTTTTGCAGCGGATGAATGAGTGGAGATTTCAAGCCCTCGATTGTAGTGATTTTTTTGCCGAGACACTCCATCGCCAGCGTCAAACACGAGAGCCGCGCGCGGCCATCAATGATGACGGTGCAGCAGCCGCAGGTGCCCATGTCGCAGCCGCGTTTGGTGCCAATGAGATTGAGATTCTCGCGGATGACATCGAGCAGCACGTCATACTCGCGAATGGCGGTTTCGTAGTTTGAACCGTTGATGTTTAGAGTTACTAACTTTCGAGCCATGATTACTCCCATGTTTACAAAACCTTGAAGGTTGAGTAAACATCATTTCCGACCAAACAACTCACGCGCAATGATCACACGTTGAATCTGACTCGTGCCCTCATAGATTTGGAAAATCTTCGCGTCGCGCATCATCTTTTCAACGGGATATTCGGCGGAGTAGCCATAGCCGCCAAATACCTGCACCGCATCGGTGGCGACTTTCATCGCCATGTCGGCGGCAAAGGCTTTGGCGTACGCGGCTTCAAGAGTGTTGCGTTCGCCGCGATCGGTTTTCCACGCGGATTTCCAAACCAGCAGCCGCGCCGCTTCGATGTTCATCGCCATGTCCGCGATCATAAAATTAATTGCTTGATGTTGCGCGATGGGCACTCCGAACGTTTTGCGCTCTGTGGCGTAGCGAATGGCATGTTGCATCGCGCCCTGCGCCAACCCCACCGCGGCTGCGGCCACCACGGGGCGCGAATGATCAAACGCCAGCATGGCGATTTTCCAGCCATCGCCTTCTTTGCCAAGCCGGTTAGATTCTGAAACTTTGACATCTTCGAAACTAATACCGCGGGTGTCGGAAGCACGTTGTCCCAATTTCTCTTCGTGTTTTCCGATTTTGATGCCGGGCGTATCGGCCGGCACGATGAATGCCGTCATCCCTTTGTAAGAGGCTTTGGGATCGGTGTAAGTCAAAACGAAAAACCACTTGGCTTGTGCGGCGTTGGTGATCCACATTTTCTGACCGTTGATGACGTAATCGCTGCCGACTTTTTTGGCGGTGGTTTTGATTCCCGCCACGTCGGAGCCGGCATCGGGCTCGGTGACCGCATAAGCGGAGAACGCAAACTCTTCCACCATCTGCCCGAGAAATTTCTTTTTCTGTTCTTCGGTGCCCGCCACCAGCAGCGGACCTTCCGCCAGCATGTTCGCCATCATCGAAGTGCCGATGCCGGTGCAGCCCACACCAAACTCCTCAGCGATGAGGCAGTCTTCAAGCACGCCGAGACCCGGCCCACCGTAGGCTTCTGGAATTTGCACGTTCATCAATCCGAGCTCCCATGCTTTGCGGCACACCTCCATCGGGAATTGGGATTTTTTGTCGTACTCCGCAGCAACAGGGATGATTTCTTTTTGGGTGAATTCGCGGGCTAATTCCTGCAGCTGCTTTTGCTCATCGGTAAGGGTAAAATCGATCATGGCGGTGTCCTCTAAGGTTTGGTTGGAAATTCCCAGAATGACAACTTTTTTCTTATCATTTTTGTTTTCGGGCAATCCATCGGGATCTCGACTCTCTCATGCGGTTGGGAGTCAAGAATTATTTGCCAACAATTTTCATGGCAGAAAGTGTGTGACGGCCTTTGGTTATGATGAATTGTTTGATTTGTTCATCTCCAAATGTTTTCCGAAGCCAATGTACGCCTTCGAGAGGCCCTTCCTCCAAAATTGTTTCCATGATAGGTTCGGAATCCCTCTCCGTATCTAGTTGCTTCGGATCTGCTTCCTGAAAAACATAATGAAATTCTTTCGGTACTCTTGCCATCACACTCTCTCCAAAAGCAGCGTCATGCCCATGCCACCGCTAACGCACAGCGTCGCCAGGCCGAGGGTAACATCGCGTTTCACCATTTCGTGCAGCAGCGTAACGGTGATGCGCGCGCCGGTGCAGCCAATCGGGTGGCCGAGGGCGATAGCGCCGCCGTTCACGTTGAGTTTCTCCATATCAAAATTCAGCTCGCGATGACACGCTAACACTTGCACAGCAAAGGCTTCATTTAGTTCGATGAGATCGATATCCTGCAAAGAGAGTCTGTTGCGCTCCAACAGCTTCCGAATGGCTGGCACTGGCCCGATGCCCATGAGAGCCGGGTCCACGCCGGCAACCGTGTAATCGATGATCTTCGCTACTGACTTGGATTGCAAATCGGCCACGCGATCTCCCGAAACCACCAGCACCGCGGCCGCACCATCGGTGATGCCCGAAGCGTTGCCAGCGGTGACGGTGCCGTTTTCGCGGAAAACCGGTTTGAGTTTGGCGAGACCCTCGAGCGTCGTCTCCGGCTTCGGATGCTCATCGAAATCAATCAAAGTTTTTTTGCCTTTGGACTCAATCTCAATCGGGATAATTTCATCCGCAAAACGATTTTGCGCTTGCGCGGCGGCGCAGCGCTGCTGCGACATCAGCGCGTACTCATCCGATTCCTGTCGAGAAAGTTTATATTTGTCAGCGAGATTCTCCGCGGTCTCCCCCATCACTTCGCCACAGAGCGGACAAAGAAAGCCATCGCGATACATGCCATCCACCACTTCAGCGTGTCCGAGACGATATCCCCAGCGCGCGTTAGGCAGAAGATATGGCGTATTGCTCATGCTTTCCGTGCCGCCGGCGAGGATGATGTCGGCGTCGCCCAGCGCAATAGCTTGATAGGCGTTGACAATTGCTTTCATTCCTGAACCGCAAGCTTTGTTGATGGTGTACGCGGGCACGGTTTCCGGGCATCCGCTTTTGTAGGCGATTTGCCGCGCGGGATTGGGTCCGCCACCCGCTTGGCGCGCGTGGCCGAAAATTACTTCGTCGATTTGATTGGCGGAGATGCCGGCTCGCTTAATGCATTCCTTTACGGCAACGGTCCCCAAATCGGGCGCACTCAACGAACTCAACGCGCCGCCAAATTTGCCAATGGGGGTGCGTACCGGCGCCGCCAAATAAATTTGTCGCGAGGTTTTTCTCATTACCTTCCAGTAAATTTCGGCGTTCGCTTCTCCCGAAACGCGCGGATGCCCTCTTGGTGATCTTCGGTTTTAATTAAAATGCTTTGCGCGAGACTTTCGATGGCGCGCCCCGTCGCCAAATCCACGTTGATGCAATTCCACAAAATGCGTTTCGCGAGACCCAATGCCACAGGGGCGCGCGTCAAAAGGTGGCGCGCGATTTTGTAGGTTTCGTCCAGCAACTGCTGATGCGGAACGACGCGGTTGATTAATCCGATTCGCAATGCTTCATCCGCCGAAATCATGTCGCCGATAAAGATGAGTTCCTTTGCTTTGCCATAGCCGAGCAACTTCACCAGTCGCGAGCAGCCGCCGGCGCCGGGAATCAAGCCGATTTGATTTTCACGAAAACCAAATTGCGCTTCCTCCGAGGCGATGCGGAGGTCGCACGAGAGGGTGATCTGCAAACCCGCGCCGGTGCACGGGCCGTTAATCGCCGCGATCACTGGTTTTTCTAATTGTTCGAGGGCATCGAAAAAGCTGGTGAATTTCTGGGTCTCGCGCCGAAATTCTGACGTGTTCCAATCTTGATCGAGAAAATCGATATCGCCGCCGGCAGAAAAGGCGCGTCCGGCGCCGGTGAAGATGATCACTTTGATGGCGTGATTCGAATACAACTCATCGTTCAGCGCGCGAAACTCTTCACGCATCGCGGCATTCATGGCATTGAGTTTTTCCGGGCGGTTGAGCATGATGGTGGCAATGCCGTCCGAACTCAGTTCGAATTTGATCGTGTTGAAATTGTGAGTCGTCATTACTCCCTGCCGAAAACTACCGACTTGGTTTCCATATAATACTCCAACGCCTCGCAGCCGTGCTCTTTGCCGAGGCCGCTTTGCTTAAAACCGCCAAACGGTAATTCATCAAAAATGATTTGCGCAGAGTTGATCCACGTGTAGCCCGACTCGATACGTTCAGCGGCTTCGTGGGCGCGTTTGAGATCGCGTGTCCAGACCGAAGAGCCGAGGCCGAAAATGGAATGGTTGGCTTTCTCGATAGCCTCCTCAAAATCTTTCACGCGCATGATGGGCAGCGCCGGGCCGAAGACTTCTTCTTTTATCATCCGCGAATTTTCATCGACCTCGGTCAAAAGCGTAGGCTGATAAAAAAAGCCTTTGTCGTATTCGCCGCCTGTCAACCGTTTGCCGCCAATTAAAATCTTCGCGCCTTTGTCCACGGCGTCCTGCACTTGTGCTTCCACCTCTTCGCGCTGGGCAGCCGTATGCAGCGGCCCCATGATCGTCCCTTCGGTTAATCCATTTCCAACGCGCAGCTTTTTCACTTTTTCGACTAACTTTGCAATAAACTCGTCGGCGATGCTTTCAAACAAATAAAGCCGCTTGATCGCCAAACACGCCTGTCCGCAGTTGAAGAACCTGCCAACGGACGCCGCGCTGACTGCTTTGTCGATGTCGGCGTCGTCGCAGACGATCATCGGGTCGCTGCCACCGAGTTCGAGGGTAACGCGCTTGATTTCATTGGCAGCGGAGGCCATCACGCGTTTGCCGGTGTCAGTGGCGCCGGTGAAACCAATCTTACGAACTTTGGGGTTCTCGATGATTTCTTGTCCAACGGTTCCGCCCGGCCCGGTGACAATATTCATCACCCCTTTCGGCAAACCGGCTTGAAAAAACAGCTCGACCGTTTTGATAGCGGTGAGTGGAGTCGTACCCGCCGGTTTCACTACAAACGTATTGCCCGCCAACAAGCCCGGCGCAATCTTATTTCCCATCAGCGAAACCGGGAAATTCCACGGCACGATCGCCCCGCAAACGCCAATGGGACGTTTGAGGATCATCCCGTGAGCGCCGGTCGGCAGCAGCGGCACATATCCGCCACGAACGTTTTTGGCCAGTCCCGCATAATGTTCGATTGTGTGCACGAAGCGGCGGATTTCAAGAACGGATTCTCGCAGCGGTTTGCCCTGCTCTTTAGTGAGCAGCGTTGCCAATTCGCGCTCGTGTTCATTTATAAGATGCGCCGCGGCAAACAGAATCTCGCCGCGCTTGGCAAATGGCGTCTCACTCCACATCTTGAATGCTGAATGAGCGGCCTCGATGGCAGCACGAGCATCTTCACGCGTGCCGTTGGGGACGGTATCAACGACCTCGCCCGTCGCCGGATTTTTGATCTCCGTGATCTGTCCGGAAACGGAATCGGCAGATTCACCGTTGATGAACATTTTAGCCATGAATCTTATTTTTTCCTCCAAATCTCATTAACTATTTTATCGTGATGCCGGCTTATCGCCAGATCGCGGCCCTTTTTTATCACTCCAATCCACCAAACACCACGCTTTTCGGCTCAAAATAATATTCCAGCGCTTCGGGACCATGCTCGTGTCCGATGCCCGAAGCCTTCACGCCGCCGAACGGCATCTCGTCGTAGCCGTAGTGAATTTGGTTAATCCACAACATGCCGGACTGAATTTCGCGCGCGGCCTGATTGGCGTATTTCATGTTGTTCGTCCAAATGGAGGCGCCGAGCCCCCATTGGCTACTGTTGGCTTTGGCAATGGCTTCATCGAGCGTCTTCACTTTGAAGACCGGCAGCACCGGGCCAAACACTTCTTCGGTGACTAATTTGGAGTTCTCCGGCACATCGGTGACGACAGCCGGCTCAAAGAAGAATCCTTTCTCAGAGCCGGTGCGTTTACCACCCACTAAAACTTTTGCGCCCTTGTCCGTGGCGTCCTTCAGTTGCGCTTCGACTTCGTCGCGCTGAAATGCCGTGTGCAGCGGCCCCACGCGAATCTTCGGTTTCTCGGCTTTGGTCATGCCATCGCCGGGCTCATAGCGCTTAACTTTTTCCACGAGCTTTTCGAGGAACGCGTCGTAAATTTCTTCAAACAAATAAAGGCGCTTCACTGCGAGGCAGGCTTGACCGGCGTTCCAATAACGGCCGATCATCGCGCCGTTGACGGCTTTGTCCATGTCAGCATCCGGGCAGACGATCATCGGATCCGAGCCGCCCAGTTCAAGAGTGATGCGCTTAAAATCCGGCCCGGCAATTTCCATCACGCGTTTGCCGGTTTCGGTGCTGCCGGTGAGCGCCACACGCCGTACCGCCGGATGGCTGATAAGCGCATTACCAATTTTGCTGCCGGCGCCGGTGACGCAATTCAACACGCCCGGCGGCAGCCCGGCCTCATTCAGAATGCCAATGATTTTAAGAGTTGTTAGCGGAGTTGTCGAGGCCGGTTTGATGATGATAGGGTTGCCGGCAATCAACGCCGGGCCAACTTTCGTTCCCATTAAGGTGATGGGAAAATTCCACGGCACAATGCCAACACAAATTCCCACTGGCTGTTTCATGATCACGCCGTAGCAATTCGGGTTCATCGTTGGCGGCAGCGGGACTTGCACGCCGCGAACTTTACCAGCGAGTCCGACATAAAATTCCATGCCGTGCAGGAAATGATTTAACTCGCCCTGCGCCTCCATCAACGGCTTGCCCTGCTCTTTGGTGAGACTGGCGGTGAGATCAGCCGCCTGCTCTTTCACTTTCAGGATGCCTTTGTGCAAAATTTCCGCGCGAGCATCGGGAGCCATGGCGGCCCAACTTTTGAATGCGGCCTGTGCGGCTTCCACCGCGGCGTTAGCGTCGGCTGCGTCGCCGGCGGGCGCGGTATCAACTACTTCGCTATTAGCCGGATTTTTGACTTCATAAGTTTTGCCACTCTTTGCGTTCGTCCACTTTCCGTTAATAAACATCTGTGCCATTCAGATTTCTCCTTTCTGAATTTGGGTTACCAGATTACTTCAACAATGTTGGCATCGGTGATGATGCTGTCTTTGGTGATCAAGGGCATGTTTAGAATTTTAGCCGTCGCCACAATCAACAAATCAAAAGGATCCTTGTGGAAATTATAGTTGTGAGCTTGCTTTATGTGGTCAACCTCCAAAGGCAAATACACAAAGCTTGGCACTCGCACTACTCTCTGGCACCAAGCTTCAAAAGTCTGGTCTTCTTCAAGGATGATTTTGCCCGTTTTCACCAACACCGAGTATTCCCAAAGCACCGCCGCGGGAATATAAATGACTAAATTGCCCCGCTCACACTCCTCAAAAATTTGTAACGCCTTCTTACTCAACTTTTTGGATTGGTTCGCGGTGTAGAAGACCAGCGGATGGGTGTCCGTAACGTACACGAGAATTATCCTTGACGTTACAGTTCCTGTTTTTCAATTGATTCCCAGATAGACTTCGATATTTCTGCAGACGCTTCCTCAAAATCTTCGGTGATCCTGACTGAACCCCGTATTTTCCAGTCTGGTTTCGCTTTTGTGTCCGCTGTCAACAAATCCGGAATGAACTTTTTGAATTTCTCGAATTGATCAAAATTCAAAATCACCGCGGCAATATGATGGTTTTCCACAACCTCAACATAGCCACCGTTTTGTTTTAGCTGCTCAATGATTTCACTCAGATTTTTCTGAACTTCCTCAAGGCTCAATTTCTTTTTCATGATCACTTCCCTTTAAAATTCGCTGTCCTTTTTTCAATAAATGCTTTCAAACCCTCTTGCGAATCCTCACTATCAAACACGCGTTGAAGAAGTTCGCGTTCCAGCGCCAGAGCATCCGGCAGCGACATCTCCACCCCGGATTTCAGAGAGCGCTTGATCAATCCCACCGACAGGCTGGCTTTTTTCGGCGCGACGAATTGCTGGGCGTACTCCAGCACTTTGTCCCAAAAACCTTCTGCATCGAAAATGTGATTGATGAGTCCTAATTGCAGACCTTCTTCAAAAGAAATGGCGGCACCCGAGGCCATCAATTCCATGGCTTTCGTGCGGCCGATCAATCGCGGCAGCCGTTGAGTTCCTCCCATTCCCGGCAGCACTCCCAAATTAACTTCTGGCAAACCGATTTTGCTGCCGCCTTTTTTGGCGACGCGCAGGTCGCAGGCCATGGCAATTTCCAATCCACCGCCCATGGCGTGGCCGTTCAACGCCGCGATGACCAGCTTCGGCGTGTTCTCCAATCGCAGTAACGTTTCGTTGCCGTGCAGTCCAAAATTGTAGAGATAGTTTGCGGAATTCTCTTGCAGCATTTTAATGTCCGCGCCGCCGGAGAAAAATTTGTCACCTTTGCCGGTGATGACCAGCACGTGCACGGATTCGTCAAATCGTGCCTGCAGAACACAAGCATCCAACTGTTTCATCATCTCGTGATTGTAGCTGTTGGCCGGAGGATTGTTCAATTCGAGTATTGCGATTCCACTTTCTACGCGGTAGTCAACTAAATTCTCAGGCATCTTACCTCCTTGCAGAATTGGTGAATGTGCAAATGAAATTTTAGTTTGATTCGGATTTGGGCATCAGCAGATGGTGATAAAGCAAAGCCGCAACCGCGCCGCCAATGCCGGGGCCAATCCAATAAACCAAGTGGTTTTGGAAAAATCCAGATGCAACCGCCGGCCCGAAGGTTCGCGCCGGATTCATCGCGGCGCCGGTGAGCGGGCCGCCCATCAAGATATCAAAAACCAGCACGAGGCCGATGGCGAAACCATAAACATTTTTCGGCGCGCGCGAATCGACGGCGGTGGCAAAAACCGTGAATACTAGGAAGAACGTTAAAATAGCTTCGAGATAAACGCCCTGTAGAAACGGCACGCCAGCGCTGAGGGCCGGGGTTCCCAAATTCACGACCGACCACGCATCGGGATTGTAAATCGCGCGCAGCGCAAATCCTGCGAGCACGCCGCCTAATAACTGTGAAAAAATATACCCGATTCCTTTGCCCACCGGAATTCGTCCGGTAACCAGAAAACCGATGGTGACGGCAGGATTGACATGGCCGCCGGAAATGTGTCCCGTGGCGGTAACCATAATCGCCAACGTAAGGCCGTGCGCAACCGCGATGCCCAGCAACGTGACGCTGCCCTCGGTGTAGGCATCGGTGACAATGGCGCCGGCGCCAATGAAGCACAGGGCAAATGTTGCTACAGCCTCAGCGAGGTACGGCTTGAAATCTGCCTTCATATTCCTCTCTCCTCTGGTTTGTGAGCGGCAAAAATCTAATTAATTTAGTTTGAAAACTCAAGCGTTTTTCCCGCTCGTCTGAAAACAAAAAAGGCTCTCATGTTTGAATGAAAAGAGCCTTATAAAAACTTTCTATTTAGAGATTACAACAGAGCATAGTCAAATTCACACGGATTAAAAGCACTTAGGATTAGATCATCCCCAGTTCGTAACGCGCGACATCGCTCATCATATCCGGATTCCATGGCGGTTCCCAAACTACGTCCACGCGCACGTCTTTGATTCCGGGCAGCCGGCGGATTTTATCCTCTACTTCGCCGGGCAGCGTGCCTGCCGCCGGACAGGCCGGCGACGTGAGCGTCATTTTCACGTAAGCGTTATTCTGCTCATCAACGTGAATGTCGTAAATCAAACCTAATTCGTAAATATTCACCGGAATTTCCGGATCATAACAGGTCCGCAAAACCCCGACGATTTGTTCTTTGAGGTCAGGTTGTGAATTGGTTTCCATATTTAGCAATCCAAATGTAGGGAACGCATCGTATGTGTTGCCTACATCAAGTTATTCAGTTGAAACCGCTTCGTTTTTCTTTTCCAAAGCCGCCAAAAGCGTGTGCCACGCCAGCGCCGCGCATTTCACACGCACTGGAAACTCCCGCACGCCAGCAAACACCGCCAGCTTTCCCAATTTTGAAACATCGGCGTCGCCACCGGTAATCACGTTTTGAAATTTTTTGAACAACTCTTTTGACTCCTCGACCGTCTTGCCTTTGATTTCAGTCGTCATCACTGAGGCCGAGGCTTTGGAAATCGCGCAGCCGGAGCCAGTGAACCCCACATCCGCGATGCGGCCATCTTCGACCTTCAAAAAAAGGTGCACGCGGTCGCCGCAGAGGGGATTGTAGCCCTCCGAGTTGTGGGTTGCCCCCGCAATCTCCCGAAAATTTTTGGGATTTTTGTTGTGATCTAAAATGATCTCTTGGTAGAGTTCTCTGAGTTCGTCCATTTCGCGTTTTGTTGGTCGACCAGTCTGGTTGCCCTACCCGAGTATGTCAATCGCTTTGTGAAGGGCGGCAACCAATTTATCAACTTCAGCGATCGTGTTATACAATGCGAACGATGCGCGCGAGGTGGCGGGCACGTTGAAACGCTGCATCACCGGCTGCGCGCAGTGGTGTCCCGTGCGAATGGCGATGCCCTCGCGATCCAGCACTGTTCCGATGTCGTGCGGATGAATGCCCTCCACCACAAACGAGATTACGCTGGCCTTTTCCTTTGCCGTGCCAATGATGCGCACGCCTTTGATGGATTCCAGAGCCGCGGTGGCGTAACTAAGCAATTCCGTTTCATGTGCATGAATGGCGTCGTAGCCGATTTTGCTGACGTATTCGAGCGCCTTGCCCAAACCGATCACGCCAGCGATATTCGGGGTGCCGGCTTCAAATCTGTTGGGTAATTGGGCGAAAGTGGTTTTCTCAAACGTCACCGATTCGATCATATCTCCCCCGCCCTGGTATGGCGGCATGGCGTGCAGCCAACGCTCTTTTCCGTATAAAACGCCAATGCCTGTGGGACCAAAAACTTTGTGGCCGGAGAAGGCATAAAAATCACAGTCGAGTTCGCGCACATCCACAGCTTGATGGGGCGCCGCTTGCGCGCCGTCCAACATTACCGGTACGTTGTGGCGATGAGCCACTGCAATCATCTCTTTTACCGGGTTGATGGTGCCAAGCGAATTTGAGACGTGCGCCACCGATACCAATCGCGTGCGCGAATTAAAGAGCTTCTCGAATTCATCGAGAAGAATTTCGGCATCATCGTTAATCGGAATCACCCGCAATTTTGCGCCGGTGGTTTCGCAAAGCAGTTGCCACGGCACAATGTTCGAGTGATGCTCCATCGTTGAGATAATAATCTCGTCGCCGGCCCGCATGAATTTTCTTCCAAAGGATGAAGCCACCAAATTGATTGACTCGGTGGTGCCTTTGGTAAAAATAATTTCACGATGAGATTCGGCATTAAGAAAGTTTTTGATTTGCAGCCGCACTTCCTCGTAGCGCTGCGTGGCCAGCTCGCTCAAATAGTGCACCCCGCGATGAATATTGGCGTTGTAGCCTTTGTAATAGGATGAAATCGCGTCGATCACGGAGCGCGGCTTTTGCGTCGAGGCGGCGTTATCTAAATAAACCAAATCCCGCCCGTGAACTTTCTGCTGCAGGATCGGGAAATCTTCGCGCACGACTTCCACATCGAATCCGTTGCGCTCGATTACAATTGGCGCGTGCACGGTTACAGTATCGATTAGGTCTTCCACGTTAGATTCTCCGTTATTTCAGGCGTTCGAAAACTTTACGGGCCAATCCTTCCCGCACCGAATCGATTTTAATGTTTTCGAAAATATCGCCGGCAAAAGCGTAGCGCAGCATGGCCAGCGCGACATTTTCGCTGATGCCGCGAGCGCGCAAATAAAACAGCGCCTCGTCATCCAACTGGCCGATGGTAGCGCCGTGCGTGCACTTCACATCATCGGCAAAAATTTCGAGCTGCGGCTTGGCGAAAATGGCGGCGTCATCCGTGAGCAATAGTGTTTTGTTGGATTGCAGGGCGTTGGTTTTCTGCGCATCGCGCCGCACCATGATCTTGCCGTTGAAGACGCCACGGGATTTGTCATCCAAAATGCCTTTGTACAATTCGTTGCTGAAACAGTGCGGTTGGGCGTGATCGATGAAGGTGTGGTTGTCGATGAGCTGCGCGCCGCTGCCGAGGAAAAATCCGAACAGGTGCGTCTCACAGTTTTCGGCGTTAAGCCGTACGTTCAAATTGTTGCGCACCAGCGCGCCGCCCAAATCGATGTTGATGCAGTTGAACACACTGCGATGTTCCTGATTGATCTGCGTGTTGGCGATGTGGTACGCCCGCAGGCTTTCTTCCTGAATTTTGATGTGATCCACCACCGCCTGCTCTTCGACGAAAACTTCCGTCACCACGTTGTTAAAATACGGGGCATCCGAAATCGCGTGATAACATTCCAGCAAACGCATCTGGCTGCCGGCACCCGCGACAATCAGATTGCGCGGGTGCGCCACAAACGAATCGTTCAGGGCATCGGACAAATAGAGCAGAACAATCGGTTCTTCGACCACCATCCCCTTGGGGATATTGAGGTAAATGCCATCGTGCGCAAACGCCGTGTTGAGGGCCGCAAAGGTTTCGTTTTGATTCGATTCGAAACCGTGATGATATTTTTCCGGCAGCTTATTTCCGTTCGAAATGACATTCTTCAAATTTTCGATCACCAGTCCCTTACGCGCGCTCTCGATGCGAGACCGCTTTTCGTCAAAATGCCCATTCACGAAAACCAAAATGTTTTTATCCACTCCCTCAAAGAGAAACCGTCTTACTATCTTTTCAGAAACGGAGACCGCACGAGTAGAGAGATTGAACTTGTGCTCAAGTATTGGCGCGACGCTGGTGTACTTCCACTCCTCGTTGCGCGTGGTTGGAAATCCCAAATCAGCAAAACGCGCGATGGCCTGTTTGCGAATTTTGTGAAACGGAACGTTCTTACGGCCGTTCAAGCTGCTTTCAAAGGTCTCGAAAGTTGATAGATACCATTGTTTGGCATCGAATTTTGTATCGCTCATTTTTTCTTCCTATCGCCTAATCTGAAATTCAAGCCGCTGATTTACGCGACGGCCATTTCTGTTTCCTCGGCGTCTTCTTTCAGCCAGTCGTATCCTAACTCCTCCAGCTTCAATGCTAGTTTTTTATCGCCGGATTTAACAATTTGGCCATCCACCAACACGTGGACGAAATCCGGGACGATGTAGTTCAACAAACGCTGGTAGTGGGTTACGACGATGGTTGCGTTGTCTTTGCTGCGCAGGGTATTGACGCCATTGGCCACGATTTTGAGGGCGTCAATATCGAGACCGGAGTCGGTCTCGTCGAGAACCGCCAACTGCGGCTGCAGCACCGCCATTTGAAAAATCTCGTTGCGTTTTTTCTCGCCGCCGGAAAAGCCCTCGTTGATCGAGCGGCTCAGAAATTTCTCGTCCATACGCACCAGCTGCAGCTTCTCGCGCACCAATGCGAAAAACTCCATCGCGTCCAATTTTTCCTGGCCGCGGTATTCGCGAATTTCATTGAGCGCGGTCTTCAAAAAATTGGACATGCTGACGCCGGGAATTTCTACCGGGTATTGAAACGCCAAGAACAATCCTTCGCGGGCGCGGTCTTCCGGGCTCATCTCCAACAAGTTTTTTCCATTATAAATGATCTCTCCGCCCAAAACTTCGTATTCCTCGCGGCCGGCCAAGACATTGGCGAGCGTGCTTTTGCCGGAGCCGTTCGGCCCCATGATGGCGTGCACCTCTCCGCGATTTACCTTCAAATCCACACCTTTAAGAATCTCGTGACCTTCGACTGCTACTCGTAATCCTCTAATTTCCAGCATAAATTTTCTTTCTCCTTACGATACTTTTTTTAGCTTACTTATTAGTTCTGCGGTATCAATTTCTCCATACCAGTAATCGAGAAGTACGTCTTTGTTGAGTTTAATATAGTTTTTTACAGAGTTAAAATCTCTCGTACTCAAGCCTTCTCCTGCAACAATTTCTGGTTCATCACTTATAGAGACAGATATCGCATCTGTGACATTTGCCTTGTGGCTATGAGTTTTGCTTACTTTGATGCGCGGTCCATGTTGAGCATGGCCTTTCTCACTCACCCAAATCACCATGGGCAACCCCGTCGAACTCTGCCGAAGATTAGCCATTTCAAATAGACTTTCTTCCTCGCCTTCATCGATATGGACTAAATCTGCCGCTGCTTTTTCATTCGACATGTCGTTACCTCATTTCATACTGAGCTTCAAATACTTCTTTTTCTCGCGTCATAATTATCCAACACTCCCCTCCAAACTAATCGCCAGCAGCTTCTGCGCTTCCACGGCAAACTCCATCGGCAGCTCTTTGAAAACTTCCTTGCAGTAGCCGTTGACGATTAAAGCCACCGCGTCTTCGGTGTCAATGCCGCGCTGGTTGCAGTAAAAAATTTGATCTTCCCCGACTTTTGTAGTGGTGGCTTCGTGTTCGATGCGCGCCGATTTGTTGTACACTTCAAGGTACGGAAACGTGTGGGCGCCGCATTTGTCGCCAATCAGCAGCGAATCACACTGCGAGAAATTGCGGGCGTTGTCGGCTTTTTTAGCCACGCGCACGAGTCCGCGATACGAGTTGTTGCTGCGTCCGGCGGAGATGCCTTTGGAGACAATGGTGCTGCGGGTGTTTTTGCCGAGGTGGATCATTTTGGTGCCGGTGTCGGCTTGCTGGTAATTGTTGGTCAGCGCTACGGAATAAAACTCGCCGACCGAGTTGTCGCCCTTTAGAATCACGCTGGGGTACTTCCAGGTGATGGCGGAGCCGGTTTCCACCTGCGTCCACGAAATTTTCGCGTTTTCATCGAGACAAATGCCGCGCTTGGTGACGAAGTTGTAAACGCCGCCGCGTCCTTTTTCATCGCCGGGGTACCAGTTCTGCACAGTGGAATATTTGATTTGGGCGTTTTTGTGGGCGACCAGTTCCACCACCGCCGCGTGCAACTGATTTTCGTCGCGCATGGGAGCGGTGCAGCCTTCGAGGTAACTAACGTAAGCGCCCTCTTCCGCGATGATGAGCGTACGCTCGAACTGGCCGGTTTTGGCGGCATTAATTCGAAAATAGGTGGACAATTCCATAGGACAGCGCACGCCTTTGGGAATGTAGCAAAACGACCCGTCGCTGAACACCGCTGAGTTCAACGAGGCGAAAAAATTGTCGGTGTAAGGCACAACGGAGCCCAGATATTTCTGCACCAACTGCGGATGATTTTGAACGGCCTCAGAAAACGAACAAAAGATGATGCCTAACTTGGCCAGCTCTTTTTTGAAAGTGGTTGCCACCGAGACGCTGTCCATCACCGCGTCCACGGCCACGCCGGTGAGGCGCTTCTGTTCGTCCAACGAAATGCCGAGTTTATCAAAGGTTTCGCGCAGCTTGGGGTCAACTTCATCCAAACTCTTGGGCTGCTTTTGCTGCTTCGGCGCGGCGTAGTAGTAGGCATCCTGATAATCGATGGGCGGATATTTCACGTTGGGCCACTTCGGCTCTTCCATTGTCAACCAATGGCGAAAAGCCTTCAACCGCCATTCCAGCAAAAACTGGGGCTCGTTCTTTTTTGCAGAGATGTAGCGAATGATATCTTCGTTGAGGCCTTTGGGCGCGATTTCGGTGTCAATATCAGTCGTAAAACCCCATTTATACTCGCGTTTGGTATATTGTTCAATAGTGGACTGTTCGGTGTGCATTAAAGATTTCTCCTTTCATCTCACGATGGTTTTCTCTGTCACAACACTTTGCACAAACGCCATAAAATTCAAGCCGATGATGGTTCACGCGACAGTTGATCAATTCTTCTACTTGTTCGTTCAAGAGCTGATTGTGCTCCATATTCAGATCCTGAATTTCGGAGCAAAGGTCACAGATGAAATGATAATGGGGCTGGACGTTGCCATCATAGCGGTCGAACGTGCTGCCAAACCGCAGCTCCTGCACCGCCCCGATCTCCACAAGTATGTTCAAATTGCGGTATACGTTTCCCAGGCTCAGCGAGGGGAATTCCTGCCGCAGTTGCTCATAAACCCAGATCGCAGTTGGGTGAACTTTAGTAGAGCGTAGAATTTCCAGAATTCTTGCGCGCTGTTTGCTGTTGCGATACTTCGTTTGTCTGATGGCGCTCATTTTGATCCTCAGACACTAAAGCTGCTGCCGCAGCCGCAGGTACGCTGGGCGTTGGGATTGGTGAAGGTGAAGCCTTTGCCATTCAGGCCATCGGAAAAATCGAGCTGCGTGCCTTTGAGATAGAGCGCACTTTTTGGATCCAAATAGACTGTGAGGTCTCCAAATTGCAGGATGTTGTCATCGGGCCGCGGCGTCTTTTCAAAATCAAGAAAGTAAGAAAGCCCGGAACAGCCTCCGCCCTTGACGCCGACTCGCAGCCCCGTGACCTCGTTGGCATTCTGGCTCATGAGCTTTTTTAGTTCCGCGATGGCTTTTTCGGTTACCTGAATCATCTAAATACCTCCGTAAAAATCAATCTTCCTAATGCCAAACCACCCGCTGAATTTCGAGTTCGTTGTTGATATCGGCCAATGATATTCCAGACAAAAATTGAGTAAACTGCTTCTGAATCACCTTAAACGGGTCGCTGATGTTGCAGTAATTCAACTGCGTGCAGGCACAGCTGTCGTCGTCCATGCATTCGACCAGCTTGACCGGCCCATCGATGGTTTCGATAATCTCAGAAAGCGAAATCTGCGCCCCGTCTTTGGCTAACACATATCCGCCTTTAGAGCCCTGGCAAGATTTGATGATGCCTTTGCGCGCCAGCTTCTGCATGATCTTCGCCATGATCTCAGTGGGAATGTGATAGAAGTCAGAAATTTCCTTTGCCCTGATAATCGAATCGGGCGGTTGATTCAGCATGTATTTTAGCGCAATGATGCCGTACTCTGATTTTTTGGTCAAACGCAACATAAGAAATCCCAAAATCCGACCATTTTAGTCGGGTTTAATATAAAGAAAAATGCCTGTTATGTCAAGGGGTTTTTCGGAAAAAATAAAAAACCCCACAAATATTTTTCACAAAATAGTTGCGGGGGTAAAATTAGAAAGAGAAATGCTCAGGCGGTCGTGGTCGTCTGCCTGGTTTGGGCTGGTGTCGGACGAACTTTTTTAGCTTTTTCTTTGTGATCTGGAAGCAGGATAATAATCGTCCCGAGAGTTACAATCAACCCCGCGCCCCAAACCAGATTCACCAACGGATTGATAAAGACTTTAAAGATGGCGCTGTTATCCTGGTTGGGCTGAGCCAAAACCACATATAAGTCTTCCTTCAAAGTTGAACGAAGTACAACCTCGGTGGTTGGCTGCTCCTGCACTTTGTAGAAGTGCTTGTTGGGATAAATGGTTTTGACTTTTTTGCCATCGACAGAGACGTCCATTTTGGACTGCCAGACAATTTTATTTGCGTCCTCCAGCGTTTGCAGGTCAAGATAAGTCAAGGTATAATTCCGAATCTGCATGGATTCGCCGATTTTGAGGTGTGCCTCCTTTTCCGCGTCAAATGCTTTGCCAGTGAAGCCGACGAACATCACCACAATTCCAAAATGGACGACATAGCCGCCGTATCGGCGCTTGTTTTTCATCAGCAGATTGTAAACGGCCTGGAAATAACGTTCGGAATTCGTACGCATACGGGCGCGCGCCCCGCGGTGAAATTCGGCGATAATCGTGGCGGTCACAAAAATCGACAGCGTGAGCGAAATCAAAGCATAAATATGACGAATGCCAAAGGCGAGCATGATGGCCAGTCCAACCAACGATATCGCCACCGGCTTCATAAAAATCTTCTTCAATAGATTCCACGAAGTTTTGCGCCAAGCGACCAGCGGCCCGATGCCCGTCAAAAACAACAACAGCAGCCCAATCGGAATCATGCGAGGATTGAACCAGGGCTCCGCCACGGTGGCCTTTTCGTTGTAAAGCGCTTCATAAATCATGGGGAAAACCGTGCCCCAGAACACCGCGAGGAGCGCGCCCAAAAAAAGGAGATTGTTGATCAAAAAGGCCGATTCCCGCGAAACCACGGACTCAAAATGGTTCTTATTTCTAAGTAAAGGCAATCGCCATATCAACAAAGCCGCCGATCCGCTAATAAGTAAAATCAAATATCCCACAAACCAGGGGGCAATATCTGAACGGGCGAAGGAATGCACCGAAGAGATGACGCCGCTGCGGGTGATGAACGTCCCGAAAATACACAGGGTATAGGTTCCCAAAATCATCGCCATGTTCCAGACGCGCAGCATGTTTTTCTTTTCCTGGATCATGACGGAATGGATAAATGCGGTGCCAATTAACCACGGCATCAACGCGGCGTTTTCCACCGGGTCCCAGGCCCAGTAGCCGCCCCAACCCAATTCCATGTATGCCCATTTGCCGCCCAGCAGCATGCCGATGCCGAGGAAAAACCACGGCACCAAAGTCCAGCGCCGAATCGTCATGAGCCACTGGTTATCGAGACGCCCGGTGACGAGCGCCGCAATGGCGAACGAAAATGGAATGGCAAATCCCACAAATCCCAAATAAAGAATCGGTGGGTGAATGGCCATTGCCGGGTGCTGAAGCAGCGGGTTCAAGCCGCGGCCATCCGCCGGCATAAAGGGCATCGCGTTAGCGGGTTGAAAGACGTTCATTACCACCCGCTCACCGACCTGCCAGAGATACTCAAATGGCGGGGAGACGAGCACATTGAGGGAAATAAAAAAGCCCGTGCTGAGCATCAGCGATGCCACGACATAGGGCATCAACTCAGCGTATTTGTCCCGGTGTAAATAAACCGCTAACGCCGAATAAATCGACAGCAGCCAGCCCCAAAACAACAGCGAGCCCTTCTGTCCGCCCCAGAGGGAGGCCCAAACATAAAATGTTGGCATCGCACGATTGGAATAACTGGCCACGTATTCATTTTGGAAATTGTGAGCAAGAATATCTTTCCACAACAAAACCACCGCAATGGTCAACAG